>NZ_FOQJ01000003.1:627500-1056421 GCF_900113725.1 Bradyrhizobium sp. cf659 | reverse complement strand
GATCTCCTGCCATCTACCCGTGTCGCGCCAAGCGTAAAAATAGCCCTGAACCGTCGAGTATGGCGGGAACTCCTTCGGCAAGGCTCGCCACTGGCAGCCGCTCGACAGAATATAGAAGATCGCCTGCACGATCTCGCGCAGATTAACCTCCCGCGGCCGGCCCAATCGCCGTCGCGGCGGCATCTTCCGGGAGATCAACGCCCACTCTGCATCGGTCAGATCACTTGTGTAACGCAGTCCACTGCGCTGATACTTGATACGAGCGGCTTTGGTCCACGGCATGGTGTCCTCCCTCGAATCTTTGCAAATCCGAAGGAATCACAGGCCCGCTTAAGCCGCTCACCTTTTTCGGTCAGGCTCTGAGGAGCTTCCATTCCCGAAAACAGCGACCGACGCTCGCCGCCCAATATAAAGAGATTGCCAATCAGAATCTTACTGGGACGATGCGCCTCTGCGAAGAGTCCAATCGCGGCGATCGTGCGCGGGCAGCTTCTCAGCTCTGTGAACCGGTGCGACCGGCCCCGATCCGCCATCTTTTCCCAACCACGTCGCCGTAACAGACTGCCTCAACGGGTCCGTCTCAAACTAAGGATGTTTCATATCTGGCGATTGCCAAGCGGCGCGACCCGGCAGCCCTTTAGGGTTGAAGACCTCGTGTCTTTTCGCATTTAGGTTGCGATATTTTCCCGGTCCGATGCGACAGGATTCCTTGCGTTGTTGGGACGCACAAAGCCAGCTAGTATTCTTCAATTGATTTGCTGAACGCTGTTTCCAGTCGGAGTATTTCCGTGGCTAGGCGAGCAGTATCCCGTGATGATTTTAAAGGCTTGTTCGCGCTCTTTGCATTCGCGGCGCAACACAACGAAAACCACAACGGTGCGTCTCGGCTGCTCCACCTGTTCATGTCCAGCCGATATATTCCTGATGACCTTCTCGATCTATGGTCAGAGTGCGCCGAGGCAACTGGTCCTGAAACTATAGGCGAACAACTCTGCCTGCGCGCTCACGCCGTGGCTGACGGCAGTTCGAGCTACGACCATGCCAGCGCATTTCTGCACGCGTTGCTCAAGGCGCTCGATCAAACACGGCACTGAGCCTTCGTCGACCTGACCACTTGCTGACCTTGTGCCTGATCGCTCCGAACGACTACACCGTTCACGACGACGGCAGCCGCGTTCGGCCGCATCCGAGATGACCAGTCTGCTTAGCCCCTAGAAGCAGACCAGGTACAGACGGCCCAGTACGGACGCGAAGGGCCAGCTCCGGACATTCCTTGGAGCCGCAGTCCCCGGCTCTGGAAGGTACTTGCGAAGTCCACTTTACCCCGATGAGCTGACATCGCGAGTGTCAGCTGCAGCAGGATATCGGGTGCCAAGCTTGCGATCGAAGGTTCGTGCCTCTCGCCAGTGGAACCCGAATTGCGCTTGTTCTGTTAGGTATAGGGCGCGGCCCCCAACCAGTAAGATTTCCGAGCGAGCCCTGTGCCCAAGATCCGCGTTTCAATCCAGGAATTGCAGCGTCGAGCGTTGTTAGAAGTGAGAAGCAGCCCGGCTGTCATAACGTCCTGGAGATAGCGATCAATCGCGTTGCAAAGCACGCTGAAAATAACTGGTCGCTCTGTGTGATCGTAGCGGGCGCGGCAGATGCCAATACCGCCGCGCGCGCCGCGGTTCACGTCCAAACTGTTTTGCGCCGGGACTATGATCTGCTGACGGATTGATCTGCAGTCCATCAAGGGAAGGCGGAGATCAAATGGACCGCGAGTGTCCGCTTTGCTGCGCATCACGGACGCAATGCGGACATAGCGCGAGGTCCAAAAAAGGTGCCACTTTCGGACCAAACGACCACCTCGTCGGCATGCGCGGGGAATGTCGCGCATCGTCTGTCTCGGCGGGGCGTGCTGGCGGAATTCCAAGACGCCAGCTTCCAGTAGCTTGTGCGCATCATCGTGCAGAACGCGACGATCGCGGTCCGGGGCATAGTTCGCGCACACTCTTCCGACATCGCCGCGGCGTTTGCCGCGCCCCGGAAATTGGAACTCCCTATGATGTTACCCATACGCATTTTGCAATTGTGCCGCGTAGCGCTGGAATCTAAGTCCTCAATGATCCTGCGAGACAAAAATTCACCTCGCGATCGCGTGTGTTTGGAGTTCAATTTTTGACATTGAGAGCTTCCGCAGCTGAATTGGATTTCGGGGTGCGAAGCGTAGGCGGATTCAAACAAAGTTCGAGGTTGCCGCCCTATGCCGCTCGAAATGCGATGCGGCGGATGGTTCGCGGCGGGCTACAGTGACGCTTCCCAGCGGGATTGGTAACCGACTTTTGGCAGCACTACCGGCGGCGGATCTCGATCTGCTGGCACCCGACCTAGAGATGGTCGCGCTCGATCGGGACGCGGTCGTCTCGCGGGCGGGTGACCGGACCGAGCACGTCCTCTTCCCTCATAGTGGCGCCATTTCTGTGATGATCGACATGGCGAACGGGCAGACGGTCGCCAGCGCCGCAATAGGGCGCGAGGGAGCAGTAGGCACTCTTTCCGTGCTCGGGCCGTCTCCTGCGGCCGTTACCGCCATCGTTCGTGCCGCGGGCACCGCCTCGCGGATCCCCGCATCGCGATTCCACGCCGCTTTCAGCCGGAGCCCCGCGATCCGTCACGCAGTCCAGATTCACTTCAAGGCCATGCTGATACAGCTACAAATCGGCGGGGCCTGCAATGCGCTGCATCCAGTCCAAGCTCGCATGGCGCGCTGGCTGCTCCATCTTCGCGACCGCGTCGACCACGACGTCCTCCCGCTCACCCAGGAGGCGCTTTCGCAAATACTGGGTGTGCGACGAACGACGGTGACGCTCCTGATGCGGAATCTGCGCGCTTCCGGAGCCATCATATCTGAACGGCGAGGCGAAATCGAGATCGACCCTTCGCGGCTCGCAGCGCTGGCGTGCGAATGCCGCGACACCATGCGTCTCGAAATCGAGGGGATCTTCTCTATGAATGCAACCCAATCTCGCGTTTTGGTTCTGCCGACGCAGTAAATGAAACGAGCGATGTAGCCGCTTCGGCGCGGCCGGTGAAGTCGGCGAAGACGGTGCTGGATAGGGGATCCTTCGGGCCGATCAGGCCGCCGCCCCATGCCTTGGGCGGGACCTCCTACCTAATGTCCGTTGCGGGTCACGAGCCGTGCGGTGAGCAAATCAAGTCGGCTCTGCCTTCGATAGGAGACCTCAGCAAGACCTCCTACATTTGTCGAGACGGGCCACAAGCTGACATCCCGAGCATCGATCGAGTGTCGAAAGCTAGGTGCCTGTCAGTTGTTCCCTTTCAATTCGCTTGACTGAATAAAGTCCCACCAGCTTAGGCGGTTGGCGATTGTTTGTTCACCTGTCAGACTAGACCTGTCGAGACGCAGATTGTTTTGGAAATACGTCGGTATCCACGGCAGATCGTGCTCAATGCCTCTCGTGATCGGCTCGTCGGTACTCTCGATTGCGACTTCGTTCCAAGTTATGTTGGTACCAAGCGACCCTTGGAGGTCGTTGCGGTCGACTTCGATCACGCTGCTCGGGTCCCTCATGTCCGCAAATGTCACTAGGTCCGGCAGATCGTTGGGACTGATTTTGTGCCCGCATCTCAACATATCCTCGCATTGTCGCCATCGTCGCAAATGCGGCCGGGCACGCCCCGGACCGACGGACCGAACCATATTGGAATGCCCTCCCAAACAATCCAGCAGCCGCCGGGGCCGGTATTGAATATATGACAGGGCTTGCCGTGCACCGTGATGCGCGTTCGCCCGGCTGCGAATTTCTCGCGAGCTACGGCGGTCGTTGTAATGACGGTGATCGCGATCAATCCAGTCGACAAGAACTTGATTGCGGTCATTGAGCTTGTCCTTTTGACCCTGATGGGGGCTGCGACCTTAGCCTGTTTCCGGAGCCAGTGGAGGACCGGATGCGCTTGCTCGTCCGCATCCTGCCTGACGAAGCTCACTGTAGGTAACGGCAAGGAGCTATTTGCCCAATCGTCGCAAAGAGTGGCGTTTGGCCCCGGAACAAGGCCAAGACGCCGCGGCTCTGTGATTTATTGAGTCTCAAGCCGCTCACGCCACACGACCTACGACGGACGGCGGCGACCTTGGCAGGTGATCTCGGCTTTGACGACGTATGGATCGCGAAGTGCCTCGAGCATGCCGTCAGCAAAAAGTCGGAGCAGAACACCACCTCGTCCAGGCCGATTTCGGGCATGCCGAGAGCCTGGCTGAATGCTCTCGCTTGCGATCAGGCTGAAGGTCTCGCGATCTTCCATGGCCATGTTGACCTCCCGGATGTTGTCTTCTGGAGTCAACGGGAGGACGATGGGTCCGTTCCTGGCTGAAGCCTCGGTGGCCTTGTTCTGGATGAGTGGAGTTCGAGGATGGAGCTGACCGATCTGGAGCGCGAATTTTTGAGGAAGCTGCTCGGCGAATCCTGGGTCAGCCCGCCGATGTTCGACCATGAGATCGTGGCACGGCTGGTGGAGCTGGGTCTCGTGGAAACCGAGCCGCTTCCATCCGGCGATATCGAATACCGGATCACTAACGCGGGCCGGGCGGCGGCCGCGTAAACGCAATTCGGCCAGTTAAGGCTGGCTCCGCTCAGCTATCTGAACGGCTGCGAACCAAGCGATGCCGGCTCTTATCCGAATCACAATTCCGAGACGGCCCTGGCCGAGGTGGCGCTGACCGTCGGCTTCTGCACCCAAGCGCATTTCTCGACCGTCTTCAAACGGATCACGGGTGACACGCCCGCGCGCTGGCGTTGCGCCAGCCGCAACGCATCGGCTTCGTCCAGGCTCTCCGGCGGCGATCCGGCTTCGACATACAAGGCCGTATCTCACGTGCTGCCCGCGGACTTCTCGTGCATCATGCGAAATGAGAAACACAAGGGGTTCGCGAAATACTTTGGCCGCGAGATCGGCAATGCTGTGCGTGTTAGGTGACTGAGACCCCCAAGTCACAGCTCGAGCCTCCCTCCTCCCTGGGCATACGAGCATTTTAGGGCCGTCCTCCCCCAAAGGACGGCCCTTTTTTCGACCGCGCAGCGCGATCGACGGCATCGCCTCTTCGGAACTTGGCGAGGCTAGTCGCTCAGGTGACGCGCAGCCCAGGCGCGGACGCCCTGAAGACTCCTGAAATCATCCAGCGAACGAGCCGGAAGCGCGGGTTCGATTTCCGCAGCCATGCCGCTGAGCGCCTGTCCCGGCCCGAGTTCGAGAAACCCCGTCGCGCCCGCTTCGACACAGGCTTGCAGGCAATCCGTCCATTGCACGGTTTGCGAGATCTGTGCGGCAAGTTTGTCGAGACCGCTCTCGAGCGAGACGACCGGAGCGGCATCGATTCCGCTCAGAATGCGCGCTCCACTCCTCGGCGGGAACACCACCGACGCCAGGCGCAAGGTCTCACGAAAGACGGCAGACGCCGCGGCGAGCCGTTTGGTGTGAGAGGCCACCTCAACCGGCAACGCGACGATCCTTGCGGCGTGCATCGCCCGCGCGTCTTCGGCAATCCCGCCCAGCCCCTCACGGACACCGCCGATGACAAAGGCATCGCCGGGATTGACGATGGCGATCGCTGCGCCGTGACGCTCGCAAAGGCGACCGACTTCCTCTCGCGAAAGACCGCGGACGAAGATCAGCCCGTCGCCGACGCGCGTGGCCGCATCCATAGCCTCTGCGCGGCGTGCCACGAGATCGAGCGTGGCGGTCGCATCGAGCAAGCCGCCGATACCCCAGGCCGCGACCTCGCCGACACTATAGCCGGCAATGATCACTCCGCGTGGAATGACATCTGCGAGCGCGCGCGCCGCGGCGAGCGGCTGCAAGGTGCAGAGAATCTGGCCCGTACGGTTGCGGTGCAGGGCCTCATCGGGTTCGCCGCGGACGAAATCGCGCGGATCTCTGCCACCGAGCAATGTCGCCGCGTGCGCAAACAGGTCCGCGGCTTCCGGCGCGCCGCCCGTGAGGGCGAACATGTCCCGATGCTGTCCGCCTTGTCCCGAGCAAAGGATTGCAAGCGTCACGGTCGCGATCTAACCGGGAAAGAGCATGGCGATCGCAATCGCCAGGGTCACGACGCTGACTCCGGTGCTGGCGATGACCATCGATCCCACTGTCGCGGAATCCAGCCGGTAGTTGACGGCAAACAGGATGCCGAAAAAGCCCGAGGGCACCGCAGCAAGCAGAATGGCAGTCTTCGCGGGATCAGGCGCAATCGGAATGAAGTGAGTGACCGCAATGGCCAGCAGCGGCCGAACGACATCCGAGGCCGCCGTTGCGGTCACGATCCTCCAATCCGGCCGGAACGATTGTGCCGACAGAATCGCCCCCGTGAGAAACAGAGCGACACCCGCGGCGGCGCTCCCGATCAACGCCAGGCATGCATGGGCAAGTGCATCAAGGCTCACGTCCGACAGCGAAAGCAGGATGCCTGCCAGTACGACCGGTTTGGTGATCGCGCGCCGGACTGCCGTCAGAATCTGCCGCATCGACAATTCGGAGCCCTGCGCCCTGCTCGCACCCATTTCCACCATGATCAGCGTCAGCGGGCTGATGAGAATCGACCCCGTTGCCAATGCGACCGCAACCGGGACGGTTCCAGCGGGACCCAACACAGACGACAGGATCGGAAGTCCGACGCCGGCAAGGTTCGGAAAGCCGATCGTCAAGGCCTGCAGCGACGCATCGGACCGGGACGCCTTCGAGAACCTGCGCGCGGCGCAATACCAGGCGACATAGAGCAACAGCATCGTCACGCCGAGCACCATGGAGAGCGGGACCTGTTCGATCATCTCGCGGCGCGAGGCCGAAGCGGTCGCGGCGAACAAGGACGCCGGTAGCGCGAAATCCATCACCAGTGCGTTGAGGGCGTCGACGTGAAGATTGTCGACGATATGAAATTTTCCGGCGGCGTATCCCAGCAACAGAACGAAGAAGACCGGCACCAGCGCCATCAGGATCGCGTTGGACATCATGGAATCGGCCTTTCATGGGCATCGACGAAGAGCGTCATAGCGAGCAGGTCGGCCGATCCACCCGGGCTGAGACGGCGAGCGACGAAGCTTTCGTGGATCGATCGCGCCCGCGCACGCCAGCCGGACGCGCAGACGCCGCCTAAAGCGATGAAGCGACGTGCTGCGTCATGCGCAAAGCGAAGGCCGTCGAGCCCGCCGCGATGCAGGAGGTTGGTGTCTTCGACGGAAGCGATCAGGGCAAAGCACGCCTCGACCCGGGCGGCTTCCGTATCCTCCACAACGACAGTTGCTCTCCGCAGGGCCGGCAAGCCGATCCCGTAGATGCTGGGAAATCCCCTTGCGGCCTCGATACGCGCACCACCCGCGCGAAAGCGGCGGCGGGCCACGCTGCCATGGCTGTGCAGCAGCAACGGACCATCGAGTATGCTGTCGCCCCAGAGGCGCGCCACGACATCGCCAAGCGGAAGCCAGGGATCAACCAACCCGCCGGCTTTCGCGCCGGCCGCCGCGCACAGCAGGCCGAGCCCGAAGATCGCGCCACGGTGCGTGTTGACTCCCGACGTCGCCGCGAGCATGGCGCGCTCCGCCTCGAGGCCAATGATCCGCAGCCGCCCCATGCCGCAGCCAAGCGCACCCACATCGGCCAATCGTTGCAGATAAGGCCCGATGGCCGCAGCGCTGCGACGAAACGTGCCCGCATCCATGTCGTCGTGACTGCCGTTGTCGACATGGCTCACCAGCCCCGGCTTCGGCCAGGTTTCGAGCTCCTTGACGAGACAATCGGTGGCGACGGTGCCGATTGCGGAGACAGGCGCCGCCTGCGCCCGGCGCAGCGCCGGCCGTTCCACGCCCCTTGCGGCCGCGGTGATCATGATCCCCTGGCCCCCGAAAGGAATTGATGCCTGCCGAGCAGGACCACGCGCTCAATGCTCTTGACCAGAAGCTCGCTCGCGCCGCCGTAGACTTCGCGCCAGTTCACCGCAGCGCCGTCGGCGCCCATCAGCTCGCCATCAAGCCGCATCGGCGCGCTGGTCTCGATCGCAGCGACGTCGGCGACGAAGCGATCGATGTCGGTTTCGCTTCGAAACTCGAACAAGACATCGAGATCGGAACGGCCGGTGACGTAGTCGAGCCCGGTCAACGATTGCCAGGCCAGGCTGCCGAAGACGCGCGCGTCCACCGAATGGCGAAGCGCCAGCCCGTCGAGCCGGTCGAGCGTCGGCCACCAGTTGCGCGGCGCGTAAGCCCGCGCCTGTTGCAGCGACGGCGGCCTCGCGACCGAGGCGACGTGGTCGATATCAACCAGGAGCGAGACCCGTTTCTTGCCGGCAGAAGGCGGCAAAGGAAGGCCCAGCGCGAGGCCGGTTGCCTCGTGTGGCAAAGCGCGCCGGCTGATCGTCGGCCACCGCATTTTGGGCCAGCGCGCGAGAAGGGAATCGGCCGCGAGATCGTCGCGCGCATCCAACATCGCGCGCCACCCCGCGGGGCTGACGAAGACGAGGTCGTGACGACCGGGTGGACGCTCACCGTACTTGCAGGGCCAGGTCACGAACACGCTCCGCGATCTCGGCGGCCTTCAACCGGCCGCCACGCTCCTTGCCGAGCGCATCCCGCCGGTCCTGCGCGGCCGGCATGTCGGCGAGCAACGCCTCCAACTGGTCGGCGAGCGAAGCGGCATTGCTCCATGTCATGTGGACGGCGCCCATTTGCGCGAGATTGGACAGGCCCGGTGCGAACACCGGCGTCGACTTCGCCTTTTCCTGTAGCGCCTCCATCGGCAGCTTGGTCACCTTCGCCATCGACGGCAGGTCCATCACTGCGGGATCGGCTCCGGGCAGTCCGACCAGCACACGCGTTGCAAGGCCTGTCGCAAGCAGCGCACCCGCAGCCGAGTGGCCGTACAGAACGCCGATGGTCGGGCGGCCATTCATGTCCGCGTGGATCAGCACCTTCGCCAGATGCGCGAGAAACTCGTTCAGCCCGAGCAGCTCGTCACGCTTGCTCATGCGCTGGCTGTCGCTGTCGACGAGCACCAGAATCGGCCCGGAGTCCCGGCCGATTGACTCCAGGACATGGCCGGACAATTTGATCACCTCGTCGACGCCCAGCGCGATCCGGTCCGCAACGCCAAGGACGAGCATCCGACAGCCGGATCGCAACGTCGCCGAGCCGAGGATGATGCCCTTGTCGCTCCTCACCTCGTGGCCGTCGGGAAAGAGTGAGGCGATGATATCATCGTGCGTCATGGCTGGTCCTCCCGATCCGGTTAGCAAGGGCAATGAACTGGTCGGCCGGCAGCTCGGGCACGGCTTGAGCGTCCGCGATGCCTTCCGCGGTCCAGATGTCGACGGCATCCGCGCAGGCATCGAAGCGGCGCAGCCGGCCGGCAAGCCGGCCCTGCTCGGCCTTCAGCCTGTCGAGACCGAAAGGTCCGACCAGGCAGAGCAGCTCCAGCGCAGCCTCGCGAAAATCCTGCATATTGTCGTCGGCAAAGACATCGGCGGCGCCGAGCAGACGGCGGTGCTTGCCGCCCATGGTCCGCCAGACCAGGGCGCGATCGCGCGAATCGAACTCCTCGACGCCGCGATTGGTCTCGATGACTTCCGGGCCTGACACCGCGATGCGCCCCGGCTCCGAGACGGCGAGCGCGGAGCAACAGCCCGCGATCAAGCCGCCGCCGCCGTAGCATCCGGACCTGCCGCCGATCAGGCCGATGACCTTCACGCCGGCGGCGCGCGCTTCCATCACGGCGCGCATGATCTCGGCGATGGCAAGCTCGCCGGCATTGGCTTCCTGCAACCGGACGCCGCCTGTATCGAACAGGATCAGGACGGGGACCGAGCCGATCTCGCGCGCGGCGCGGAGCAGCCCGGTCAGCTTGGCACCGTGCACCTCGCCGAAGGCGCCGCCCATGAAGCGGCCCTCCTGCGCGGCGACGAACACCGGCGAGCCGTCAACGCGGCCGTGACCGACGACGATACCGTCGTCGAACTGCTCGGGAAGATCGAATATCCTCAGATGCGGACTGACCTGGCGCTGCTCCGGTCCGATGAACTCGACGAAGCTGCCGGCATCGAGCAGCAGTTCCAGCCGCGTGCGGGCTGAGGCCTCGTAAAAGCTGGTGCTGTACGCCCTTGCGGCTGGGGTGAGATCCTTGAGCGGCCCGGTCATTGGCCGTTCTCCGCGATCAATCGCACCGCCTGTGCCAGCCGGAGCGAGACCGTATCGGGACGCGCGCCGCCGTCATTGATCGAGAATTTCAGCCCGCCGGGCGAATAGCGCTCGACGAAATCGTCGATCACCACACTCCAGACCTCGCCGAAGCCGACCGCCGCGGTCTTGATGTCGACTGCGCATTCGGCATCCGGCAGCACGCGCTCCACCAGCACCTCCAGATTGCCCGAGGCGACCACGCCGACAATCGCGCTTCGTCTGGCGCCGTCCGCGCGGGCGCGAACCCGATGTCGAAAGCTGAGATCTTCCATGGCGCGTCCTCACCAGTTCCTGAATTTCGACGGGGGTGCGTACAAGCCGCCCGACCAGCGCACGAGATCCTTGATCGAGCGCGCCGCCAGCAGGCTGCGATCCGCATCGAGCGGATTGATGCCGAGATCCTCCGGCCGGAGGATCACGCCGCGCTCGCGCAGGCGCGCGACCATGCCGTAGTCGCGCCGACGGCCGACGTCGGTGTAACCGGCAACGCCGCGGATGGCCTGTTCGCGTTCCTGCGCGGTGCGGCACAGCAACAGGTTCGCGACGCCCTCCTCGGTGACGATGTGCGTGACGTCCTCGCCGTAGATCATGACCGGCGCGAGATCGAGCTTCAGCTTCTCGGCGAGCTCGATCGCATCGAGCTTCTCGACGAACAGCGGCACGTTCTTGTCTCCGAACGTCTCGCCGATCTGCACCACCAGCTTGCGGCCACGGCGCATCAGTGCCGAGCCGTCGGGATCGGCCTCCACTCCGGCCTTCAGCCAGGGCTGGCTCGGATGACGCCGCCCGCGGGCATCCGCTCCCATGTTCGGGGCGCCGCCGAAGCCTGCGATGCGCGAGGTGGTGACGGTCGACGAATTCCCTTGCAAATCAATCTGCAACGTGGAGCCGATAAACATGTCGCAGGCATAGAGCCCGGCGGTCTGGCAGAAGGCGCGGTTGGAACGGAGCGAACCGTCAGGGCCGGTGAAGTAGACGTCGGACCGGGCACGGATGTAGTCATCCATGCCGACCTCCGACCCGAACGAGTGGATCTGCCGCACCCAGCCGGACTCGATCGCGGGAATGAGCGCGGGATGCGGATTCAACGCGAAGTGGGCCGCGACGCTGCCCTTCAGCCCCAGCCTCTCGCCGAATGTCGGCAGCAGAAGCTCGATCGCGGCCGTGCTGAAGCCGATGCCGTGATTGAGCCGCTGCACGCCATAGGGCGCATAGATGCCCTTGATCGCCAGCATCGCGGTCAGGATCTGACCTTCCGTGATCGCGGCCGGATCGCGGGTGAACAGCGGCTCGACGAAGAAAGGCTTGTCGGACCTGACGATGAAGTGGACGCGGTCCGCCGGGATGTCGACCCGCGGAACGGTCTCGACGATCTCGTTGACCTGGGCGATCACGACGCCGTCCTTGAACGCCGTCGCCTCGACCACGGTCGGGGTGTCCTCGGTGTTCGGCCCGGTGTAGAGATTCCCCTCGCGGTCGGCGCTGACGGCGGCGATCAGCGCGACGTGCGGCGTGAGGTCGATGAAGTAGCGGGCGAACGGTTCGAGATAGGTATGAACCGCGCCCAGCTCGATCTTGCTGCCGAACAACATGCGCGCGATGCGCGCCTATTGCGGCCCGGAATAGGCATAGTCGAGCCGCTTTGCGACTCCGCGGTCGAACAGGTCCAGATGCTCCGGGAGAACGACGCCCGACTGCACCATATGCAGATCGTTGACCTTGGAGAGATCCACCGCCAGCAGCGCGTGGCTAAGCAGGTCGGCCTGCTTCTGGTTGTCGCCCTCCAGGCAAACCCGGTCGCCCGGCCGGATCACGGCCTCCAGCAGGCCCGTGACGTCGCGTGCTTCAACGACCTTGCCGCGGGCAAGGCCAGCCCCGGCGGCAACGCGGGCATCACGCGCGGCACGGTTGTTCTGCCAGCTCGTCATGACCTCTGCTCCTTTGCGGCGCTGGCCCCGCTCCAGAGCGATCCCGGATTGGCACGGTTGGGATGGAGCTTGAGCATCGCCTCGTAGAATTCACGCGGCGATGTCGTCGTCTTATCGAGTCGGTTGAAATCGGACAGGTATTGGCGGGTCTCCGCGATGTTGCGTGGATCGTCGTCATTGTCCGGCTTCTTGTGTCCGGCCAACACGAAGCGCGGCTTCAAGGCCTCGAGCCGGCCGAGCGCGGCGATCCATTCCAGCCGGCTCTGTGTGTCGGCTTCGGCCAGGTAAGGATGAATACCGTTGTACACGGTGTCGCCGGCGACGATCAGGTCGAGAGATGGGACGTGAAGGGCGGTTGAGCGCGCCGTATCGGTTCGTCCCATGTCGATGACGACGAGCTTGTGTCCCTCGAGCGTGAGCTCGCCTTCGAGGGGCTCAGCCGCGACCAGGCGCTGTGCGATCTCTCCCGGAAAACGCTTGCGCCAGAAGCCGTCGAGCGATTCCGGCGAGAGCTGCGCCTTCATCTCGTCGACGACCTCGGGAACGGCAACGGCCTTTGCGTGCGGAAAGCGGCCGAGCAGCGGCGCCAGACCGAAGAAATGATCGCCGGGCCCGTGCGTGATATAGATCGTGGTCAGATTTCGCTCACATGACGGGACCCAGTCCAGCAGCGTCTTCGACTGCCCGGCGGTAAGCAGCGTGTCGACGAGAACCGCATCCCGCTCGCCGTAGATCAGCGTCGACGAATTTGCGCCCCACATCAGCTCCGGATTGCCGGACGGCAAGTCGCGGCTCAGGCCGGCCCGCTTCACCGTCGTCACCTTCCAGCTCAGGGCGGTGCTGGTCGTCTCGATCACGTTCATCGGAATTCTCCGGATGGGATAGTCGGGCCGGCGGGAGTGCTGTCTCTCCCGCCGCCCTTCTTTCTGCCGATCGTGCGTCAGGGCGGGCGAAAGCGTGGTCAGCGCGTGGCCGGCTGCTGGATGCTGCGCGCCGCGCGGGCGATGACCGCCGCCACTTCCTTCGGGTGCGACTCGTAGACCGAGTGGCTGGCGCCCGGGATCACCGTTGTCTGGCTCTTGGCGCGCTCGTAGTACCATCGCTCCAGATCCGGATTGATGATCTGGTCGCTGCCGGCGACGATGCCCCAACTCGGCTTGGTCTTCCACGCCGCCGCCGTCAGCGGCGTGCTGAAGACCTGGGTCGCGGCCGGAACCTGCGAGCGCGCGACGAACTCTGCGCGCTCGCGCGGCAGATCGGGCGCGAACAGTTTCGGGAATTGCACGGGATCGAGATAGGTGAACTTGTCGGGCGTCACCTTGATGACGCCTTCGGTCTTGCCGAGCACGCTCGGCGTCTTCTTGCCCAGCGCCGATTCGTCCTCTCCGACGTCGGGCGCATGTGCGGCGACGTAGACGAGACCGACGACGCTCGGATGAACGCCGGCCTCGGTGATGATCGAGCCACCGTAACTGTGACCGACGAGAAGTGTCGGGCCATCCTGCAGATCGAGAATGCGCTTGGCCGCCGTGACGTCGTCGGCGAACGAGGTCTCGGGCTCCTGCACCATAGTGACGCGGAAGCCTTCCTTGGTCAGGATCTCGTAGACCGGCTTCCAGCCGGACCCATCCACCCAGGCGCCGTGCACCAGGACGATGTTCTTCAGGGGTTCTGCGCGCGCGGGAGCAACGGTTGAGAACAAGGAGAGAGCTGCGGCAAAGGCGAGGCCGGCGTTGAGGTGTTTCATGTCGGGATCACTCCGGGTTGGAATGAGGCGACACTAGTTTCGAGGCTTGCTTGCGTATTTCGGCAAACAACTATCCTTGCCACTTCGCACGCCGGGACACGCGAGCTGCGACGATCGCTGCTCGAGCATCCTCCGGACGCGGCCCGGTTGAGCGATGCATTTCCAACGGCGGGCCCGCGTCATGCACACTGACATTCTTGACATGATCCCTCGCAAGCGTGAACGGCCGGCGTTCGGACACGAAAGACGATCGATACGCTCTCTGTCATTCACGACCATGTTCCTGACATCGCACGAAATCCAAGCATAGGATCGAACAATGACATCCATCGCAAAGTGCCAGGTCGCCCTCTTCGTCCTGCTGTGCGCATCAGTACCTGCCCATGCCGGACCTGCACGGATGACATCGCGCAAACCCAGGCCCAGCTCGACCTGGCGATAGAGAAGGACGCGGGCTCCCACAGCTGGAAGCCGGAGAGCCTCGACGCGCTGCGCAGCCATCAACCGACGCCGCGCTCGCTCGCGCAAGCAGAAGGCGGCAACGGCGTCGACTTCACCGACGCGCTCGATTCCCTCGATCGCGCGCGCACCGCCAATCGCAGCGGCGACATCGCCGCGTGCAGCCGGGAGATCGCACACGCGCGGGCCATCCTGAGATAGCGACGGCCGCCTCAGGGCCGGTGGCGAGCCGACGCGTCGACGTGGTCGCGAGACAGAATGCAACGCGCGACGCGCCGGATGCGCCTCGTCGTCGTGCAGCCTGGTAGCAGGACGTGCGTTCTGGAAATACCCGCGCTCGGACACCTTTCTATTGTTCGATCGCAGTCAGCCGGAGTCTTGTTCCATGCGAAAACAGCATCCATCAAACGACGCCGGCGCACGGGGATCCGGATCGCACCGGTTCTCCATCATCCACTCCGGTGCGATGCTTGCGGCCGGCATGCTGTGGCTGGTCCCGGCAGCGGCCATCGCCCAGACAACGGTGCCGGGAATGCCGGCCGGCATGCTTGCGACATCGCCGCTCAACCCGCAATCCACCCGCCCTGTCGGTATTCCGTTGGGATCGACCGAGATCGCAACGCCCGGCGTCTCTCCGCTCAATCCCGCGCAAAGAACGACCGCCTGCGCCGGGTCCGGCAATGCCGCATCCTCCGGAGCCTTGTTCGACGGCGGCGGGCTGTCCGGCCCCTCATCGACCGATTGCGCCGGCACCACCGCAGCGGCCTCGTCCCTGCCCTCGACATCGACGGTCGGACGCGTCGGAATTCCGCTGGGCTCCACCGAGATCGGCGGCGCCGGAATCAGTCCGACCGTGCCGGTGCCCGGCCCCACGTCCTTAAGCGGCGCAACGTCGATCGACGGCTCCGGCAATCCCTGAATCAAGGAGGATCATCACCGTGAAACGCAACCTCACCATTGCACTCGTTGCTCTCGCTGCGATCCTGATCGGCGCAGGCCTCTGGTTCTTCGGCACCGACCGGAAGCCGGCCGTGGCAGCCGCGCCCGTGCCCACCGCCGTGCCGGTGGTCGCCGCCAGCGTCACCGGCAAGGACGTTCCGATCTATCTGCGCGGCATCGGCACGGTGATCGCCTACAACACCGACGTCGTGCGCAGCCAGATTCAGGGACAGATCATCAAGATCGCCTTCGCCGAGGGACAGACCGTCAAGGCCGGCGACCTGCTCGCGCGGATCGATCCGCGCCCCTACGAGGCGCAGATCGAACAGCTGACGGCCAATCGCGACAGGGACCAGGCGCAGCTCGCGAATGCCGAGGCCAACCTCTCCCGCTACAATCAGCTCGGCGACAAGGGCTATGCGACCCCGCAACTGATCGAGACGCAGACGGCGCAGGTGGCGCAACTGAAGGCCGCCGTGAAGGCGGACCAGGCCCAGATCGACGAGGCCAACGTCCAGCTGAGCTATACGCGCCTGTCGTCGGCCGTCCCCGGCATCACCGGCGTTCGCCAGATCGATGTCGGCAACGTCATTCATCCGACCGATCCCAACGGCCTCGTCGTCGTCACGCAGATCGAACCGATCTCGCTGCTGTTCACCCTGCCGCAGGCAGATCTGCCCGTGATCCAGGAGCATGCCGCGAAGGGCGAACTGAAGGTCATCGCCTACAGCCAAGACAACAAGACGAAGCTCGACGAAGGCACGCTGCTGCTGGTCAACAACGAGATCGCGGGAACAACCGGCACCGTCCAGCTCAAGGCGGTGTTCCCGAACCATGAGCACCGGCTGTGGCCGGGCCAACTGGTGAACGCGCGCCTGCTGCTCGATATCCAGAAGGGTGCGCTCACCGTCGCCGGCTCGGCCGTGCAGCAGGGACCGAACGGCAGCTATGTCTATGTCGTGACCGACGGCCAGACGGCCACCCTGCGTCCCGTTCACGTCGTACAGATCACCGATGGCCAGGCCCTGATCGACCAGGGACTGAAATCAGGCGACGTCGTCGTGATCGACGGCCAGTACCGACTCACGGAAGGCAGCCGCGTTCGCGAGCTGCACGGCAAGGCCGCGCGCGAAGCCGACCTGCAGAGCGCCGTGCAGGATGCGATCCCATGAACCTCTCCACGCCCTTCATCCTGCGGCCGATTGCAACCGCCCTGCTGATGGCGGGCTTGCTGCTGTGCGGCCTCGCGGCCTATCCGCTGCTGCCGGTCGGCGCGCTGCCGAACGTCAATTACCCGACCATCCAGATCTCGGCGCAACTGCCCGGCGCCGATCCGGGCACCATCGCCTCGTCGCTGGCGACGCCGCTCGAACAGCAGCTCAGCCAGATCCCCGGCGTCACGCAGCTCACCTCGTCCAGTGCGCTCGGCGTGGCCCAGCTCACAGTGCAGTTCGAGCTGTCGCGCACGGTGGACAGCGCAGCGGTGGACGTGCTGGCCGCGATCAATGCCGCAAGCCCTTTCCTGCCGCCGAACATCCCCTACCCGCCGACGATCAGGAAGGTGAATCCGGCGGAGACGCCGATCATGCTGATCGCGTTGACGTCGGACTCGCTGCCGCTGACCAGGGTCGACGCCTATGCGGAGAACATCCTGCTGCCGAAGATCTCGCAGGTGCCGGGCGTGGGTCTCGTCGGCATCGGCGGCCAGCAGAAGCCCGCGATCCGTATTCGCGTCAATCCGCAGGCGCTCGCCGCCCGCGGCATCGGCCTCGAAGACGTCCGCAACGTGATTGCCGGCGCCAACGTCGACCTGCCCAAGGGCACGCTCAACAGCCCGCGCGTCACCTATACGCTGAACACCAACGATCAATTGCTCAAGCCCTCCGCCTATGAAGACCTCATCATCGCCTATCGCAACGGCTCGCCGGTGCGGATACGCGACATCGGCACGGCGATCGAGGGGCCGGAGAACGACCTCCTGGCCGGCTGGTACGGCAAGGATCCCGCCATCATCCTGGCAGTCCAGCGCGTTCCCGGCGCCAACGTGATCGAGACGGTCGACCGCATCAAGAAGCTGCTGCCGCAGCTCCAGGCCTCCGTTCCGCCGGCGATCAAGGTAACGATCGCCGCCGACCGGACCGCCACCATTCGCGCCGCAGTCTCCGACGTTCAATTCACGCTGATGCTGACGGTCGCACTGGTGGTGATGGTCATATTCCTGTTCCTGCGGAATTTCTCGGCCACCATCATCCCGGCGATCACGGTTCCTCTGTCGCTGATCGGCACGTTCGCGGTCCTCTACGTGCTTGGCTACAGCCTGGACAACCTCTCGCTGATGGCGCTGTCGATCGCGGTGGGCTTCGTGGTCGACGATGCCGTCGTCGTCATCGAAAATATCGTACGTCATCTCGAGCAGGGCATGACGCCGATGGAGGCCGCGCTCAAGGGGTCCAGCGAAATCGGCTTCACGATCGTCTCCATCACCCTGTCGCTGATCGCTGTGTTCATCCCGCTCTTCTTGATGGGTGGTTACGTCGGCAAGCTGTTCCAGGAGTTCGCCGTCACGATCACGGCTTCGCTGCTGCTGTCGCTGGTCATCTCGCTGACGCTGACGCCGATGATGTGCGCGCGGCTCCTGAAGGACAAATCGCGGAAGAAGCACGGCCGAATCTATATCGCTTTCGAACGCGGTTTCGACGCCCTGCTTGCGCTTTATGCGAGCGGCCTGCGAATCGTGCTGCGCCATCGCTTCGTGACGCTGCTCGTGATGCTCTCGACGATCGCGCTGACCGGCTATCTCTACGTGATCATTCCGAAGGGCTTCTTCCCGCAACAGGATACCGGGCAGATCGTCGGCATCACCGAAGCCGCACAGGACATTTCCTTCCCCGCCATGTCCGAACGCCAGCAGGCGATCGTGGAGATCCTGTCGAAGGATCCGGCAATTCAGTCGGTGGCGAGCTATATCGGTCCGGGAGGTCCCACGGCGACGCTCAACCAGGGACGGATATTCATCGTCCTGAAGCCGAAGCCCGGGCGCAAGGCCAGCGCCGACCAGATCATCGAACGCCTGGGACCCCAACTCGCCCATATCCAGGGCATCAGGCTTTACATGCAAGCCGCCCAGGACATCACCATCGGCGCACGCCTGTCGAAAACGCAATACCAGTACACGCTGGCGGACGCCGATTCCAACGAGCTCACCAACTGGTCGGCGATCTTCCTCAAGAAGCTCCGCGAGCTCGACCTCATCACCGACGTCGCGAGCGACCAGGCCAATGCCGGTCCGCGGCTGGAGGTCACCGTCAATCGCGAGGTTGCATCGAGCTTCGGCATTCTGCCCACGACGATCGACAATGCCCTCGACGACGCATTCGGCCAGCGCATCGTCTCCACGATGTTCACCTCGCTGAACCAGTACCATGTCGTGATGGAGGTCGATCCGCGCTTCCAGTACGGGCCGGAAGCGCTCAAGGACATCTACCTGAACTCGGCTACCGGACAGCAGGTCCCCCTGAGCACGCTGGTTCACAGCGTCATCAAGCCCGCGCCCATCCTGATCAACCACCAGAGCCTGTTTCCGTCGGTCACGATCTCGTTCAACTTGCGGCCCGGCGTCGCGCTCGGCGATGCGGTGACGGCGATCCAGAACATCGAGAAGAGCACGGGCAAGCCCGCCTCGCTGTCGACCTCGTTCCAGGGCAACGCACAGGCCTTCCAGTCTTCCCTGCGAGGCACACCGCTGCTGATCGGGGCGGCGCTGATCGTGATCTACATCATCCTCGGCGTGCTTTATGAGAGCCTGATCCATCCGATCACGATCCTGTCGACGCTGCCGTCGGCCGGCATCGGCGCACTGCTGCTGCTGCTGGCGGTCCACATGGATCTCAGCGTCATCGCCATCATCGGCATCATCCTGCTGATCGGCATCGTCAAGAAGAACGGCATCATGCTGGTCGATTTCGCTCTCGAGGTGGAGCGCCAACACGGGCTCAGCCCGGAAGAGGCGATCTACCAGGCCTGCACGCTGCGCTTCCGCCCGATCCTGATGACGACGATGGCGGCGCTGCTCGGCGGCGTGCCGCTGATGATCGGTTCCGGTACCGGCGCGGAGCTGCGCCAGCCGCTCGGCTACACGATCGTCGGCGGCCTGATGCTCTCGCAGATCCTGACGCTCTACACCACGCCCGTCGTCTATCTCTATCTCGACCAGCTCAGCAACTGGCTGACCGAGCGCAAACAGCGGGCGGCCGCGACACCCACTCCATCCACGACCAAGGCAGATGCGAAATTGAGCCATGAATCCGCTTGAGAAGCTGACCGCCGGCATGACAGCGGAGAAACTGGTGACCGTCACGTCCGAGATGACGGTTCGCCATGTGGTGCCGGGAATGCCAGCCGTCTACGGCACGCCGATGATGATCCTGCACATGGAGATAGCCGCGGGATCGGCCGTTCAACCATTCCTGCCGACGGGCCATGTCAGCGTCGGGATGATAAGTCAATATCCGCCACCTGGCGGCAACCCCGGTCGGCCGCGCGGTGCGTGCGATCGCGCGGGTCGTCGCAGTCGAAGCCAGGAGTGTCCTGTTCGAAGTCGAGGCCTGGGACGGCGGCCGCAAGATCGGCGACGGCAGCCACCGGCGCGGTGTTGTCGATGTCGCCGAATTCGAGCGGCGGTTCGGCGTGACGAAGCCCGCCGCTGAGATGGCCTAGGATCGCAGGCGGCAGGCAGCCCGATCGCGGCTTCGTGCGTTTTGACAAAGCGCCTGCGAAAACCAAAAGACCGCTCTTCGGCGGCGCGGTAGACCTCCCGCATGACGCTCGAACGCCTGGATGGCCCTAATTTCGTACAGCTCCAGCGATGGTGGCGCCGTCTGCTCCAAGACTGGGCCAAACAGGATCGCACTCCATTGTGGGCCTGGAGCAGCGTTGCACTTTACCTGCTGTCCTTCGCCTGGTCACTGCTCGGCTTCAATTCCACCACGATCGCTTTCGCCACCCTTCTCGCGACTTCGCTCGCGGCGATCAGTCTGACCAGGTGGTCAGGCGAGCATGGCCATCCGGCCGCCTATCTCGCCGAGGCGCAGAAGCTAGGGCAGGCCGGCAGCTTCGGCTGGAACGTCGTGACCGGAGAGCTCTTCTGGTCGGATGAAACGTTCAGAATCTTCGATCTCGCACCGACATCGCGTCCGTCGCTCGCCGTCGTCCTGAAGCGCACGCATCCCTGCTGCTGTTGGGGCGTCTTCCTCAGCTTCCCTCTGCCGTGGATCGCCTGCGCCAATGAGGACGACGTCGGTTTCGCGATCGGAAGCTGCTGACATGTTTTTTTCCTTCGTTGGGTGCTGCTGTTCCGGATGGCTCGATCAAGCCCGCACCGATTGCCGCGCCTTGGCGCGGAACGGCACCTCTGCTCCCGGCCGCAGGATCACGTAGGCACGGCGCCAGGACGAATCGTCGGTCAATTTCCAGCTGTGCCCCGAGCCGGCGGTGTCTTCGGCAAGCAGGACGTTGCCGGGGTGAATCAGGAAGTGGTGGCCGTCACGCGTCTGGAAATCAAGCGTTCCGCTCAGCGTGATCACGAGCTGCCGGATCGGCGCGGTGTGCCAGGCGAAAGCCCCGCCTGATTCCGTCTCCTGGAAGGAGACGCTGACGGCATCGATCTTGCCGGTCAGGAAATCGCCACGCTGGCCCGGCTCCAGCTCGATGAAGCCTTCCTCGAAATGCGAGCTGTTGTCCTCTCCGGTCCATAGACGCACACAACTGATCATCGTGTCTCTCCCTTCAACCGGCTTTCGCGCCGATAGCGAGCGGTACCTTGATCTCGGCAACGTAGGGCTTGACCATCTTGGCGGGATCCACGATGCGGTCGAACTCCGGCTCGGTCACGAAGCCGAGCTTCAGCGCAGCCGACTTCAGCGTGAGATCGTTGTCCATCGCGTAATGCGCGATCCGCGATGCCTTGTCGTAGCCGATCACCGGCGCCAGGGCGGTCACGAGCATCAGCGACCGCTCGACATACTCCTTGATCTTCTTGCGGTTCGGCTCGGTACCCTCGACCAGGAAGGTGCGGAAATTCGTGCAGCCGTCGGTGAGGATGGTGACCGATTGCGCGATGTTGTGGATGATCAGCGGCTTGTAGACGTTCATCTCCAGGTAGCCGCCGGCGCCGCCGAACCCGACGGCGACATCGTTCGCCATCACCTGTACGGCGATCATCGTCAGCGCTTCGACCTGCGTCGGGTTGACTTTGCCCGGCATGATCGCAGATACCCGCGAAGCCATTCTGAAAGCACTTCCGTGCCAGGCCATCAACGGACATGGCTTGCGGCGCAGCACCATTTTCAGATTGCCATCCCGCCGGAAACCTCGATGCGCTGAGCATTGATCCAGCGATTGTCATCTGACAGTAGAGAAGCAATCATCGGGCCGATGTCGTCGGGCACTCCCGCCCGACCGAGCGCCGTCATGTCAGCGATTTGCTTTTTCAGTTCGGCATTGTCGCGGACCATGCCACCACTGAAGTCGGTTTGAATCGCTCCTGGAGCCACCGCGTTGACTGTTATCCGCCGAGATCCGAACTCCTTTGCTTGGTACCTCGTGAGCACCTCGATTGCAGCTTTCAATGCGCCGTACGGGCCACTACCGGGGATCACGATCCTAGCGAGGCCGCTGGACACATTAACAATACGACCTCCGTCATTCATCAATGGAAGCAACTTTTGGGTCAGAAAAAAAAGGACCCTTGAAATTCACCCGATAAACCGCATCGAGTTCAGCCTCGGTTGTTTGCTCAAGACTGTTGTGGTGGGAAATTCCGGCGTTGTTGACAAGATAATCGAAACGGGTCTCCCCGAAATCCGACAGCGACACTCTAAGTTTGGCAACAAAAGCGTCGAACGTGCTTATTTGTCCGACATCCAGCTGCACCGGAATAGCCCTTCGTCCGAGCCCCTCGACATCTCCCGCTACTGCGTCGGCATCGACCAAGGCCGAGTTATAGGTAAAGATCGTATCGACGCCTTGCCGGGCAAGACTAAGCACGGTGTTTCGTCCGAGGCCGCGGCTCCCGCCGGTCACCACGGCAATCTTCTTCACTCGTTCCATTGCATGCTCCCAATCGTCCTGCACATACGGAGAATACAGTGGGCGCATTTCAAGGAACTTGCGCGCTATGATTCGCAAGGATTTGCAAAGTGCGCGTCGCCCGCATTTCTTCGCAAGCTCACATCAATTGATCGCGGCATCCATAATGAGCTGTGCGTCCGCGAGCTCCACAGAGCCTGACTTTTCGGTATGCTCATCGAGAATGGGTTGAAGGAGCGCTCGCGCCTCCTCGCCTCGGCCCCGCCCCTTAAGCAGCCGCGCCAAGGGGACCGCCGCCTTTAACTTCCACCCCACTGCAGCAAGATCCTGTGCATGATCAATTGATTTCCGAAGACTAAACGTCGCCGCCTCGTAGTCGGAGTTTGGGTTCGTCAAGACGATTTCCGCCTGGGTGCGCAGCAAATTCGGCATCCAAAACTTTTGCCCCATTCGCTCGGCCGAAGAAATCGTGGAACGAATAACCGTGCGTGCCTCGTCGTGTCTGCCGCTTCTTGATAGTCCGTCAGCGAGAGCCCGGGACACAGCCGGTATGGTCATGAGAAACTGCTCGCGGTAGAGGCTTTTGAGTGCTTGTCGCAGCGCCAAGACTGCAGCTGCGGGCCGGCCGGTCATGGAGAGCCATTCGCCCTTTAGCGCCAGTGCGGCGGCCGCAAGACCGCGCAGAGAATGCTTCTCAGCCTGTGTGATTGCGCGCTCGATGTGTTCGGCCGCGTCCTGGGCGTTCCCGCTCCAGAGCAACACAGGGGCGGCGTGAACCACCGCCATGCAATAATTGCCTGGAGGCGGTAGCCGAGCGGCTTCATCCATCGCCTCCAGAGCCAGCCTGCAACCGCGCTGAGGAGAGCCAAGCAGCCAAAGGGATCGCGCCAGAGCGATCTCCGCACGCAGATGATGGTCATATCCGAACAAATTGATGTCTAGCCGGCCTATTGTCGCTTCAAGCTCGAAGCCGCGCTCACAATATAGAACCGCCGTAGCTTGATCGCCAGCTAGGTGATGGGCCGCCGCAAGCATCCATTCGGCGATGATCCGGTTGCTCAGTGAGCCGCTTCGCTCCGCGATATCCCTGCATTTCGTTGCGGCGGCCAACCCCCCCTCGAAGTCGCCGTGTCTTGTGAGGAAGAGATTGAGGCCGGCCAAAAGACGGAGCTGCGGCAATGCTTGCTCATAAGCTTCATAAAGCTCTAACCCACGCTGTATAGCATTTCGGACGACTGGCGTGTTGCCTGAGGTGTGCATTGAGGAGACTGCATATGCTTCCTGCAGCCGCGCTTCTCGATGCGGTAGCTCGCCAGATTCTTTGATTGCGCTTAATGCCAATCCCGACCAATGCCGACACTCCACCAGCAGCCATAAGCCGAGAAATAGAGGTGCGGCATCAGCCGCAAGCTCGACCCCGGTCGCTCTGTTCTCCTTTGCGGAAAAGCTCCACTTCAGCGCTTTTCGTACATTTCCGATGTGGGGTGCATAACGTCCAATGTCTGCGTACGCGCCGTGCTCGAGCGCAGTCGCGTTGAAAAACGATGAGAAAAAGACTGCGTGACGTTGTGCAATCTGGTCAAACTCCTTGATCTCCTCCAACTTTGCGGCTGCATAGACGCGTGTTGTATCAGGCAGACGATAGAATACTGTTTCGCCGACCGGATGCACCCAGACGAGGGACTTGTCGACGAGTCTCGCTATCGTCGTGGCGACCGTGGCACTCCTGCTCTCCCCGTCTCCAGCAATCGAACACGCCGCCTCCATCGTGAAGAGACCAACTAACATCGAGAGGCGGGAGAGAATCTTCTGTTCGTTCTCGGAAAGTAGTTTGAAGCTCCAGTCGAGCATCGCCTGGAGTGTACGATGTCGTGGAGCGACATTACGCTGGCCGTCCAATGACAGCTCCATCTCGTTGGCCAGCAGGTTCGCCACACCTTGAATTCCATGGGCTCCAACGCGGCTGGCAACCAGCTGAATCGCGAGCGCAATTCCGTCAGTGCGGCGGCAGATCTCCGAAACAACCGGCGCATCAGCATCGTCCAGCACTCTCTCGAATCCACCGAGTGAGGCCCTATCCATGAACAATTGCACTGCCGGAGCCGCCATGGCGTCCTCGGCACTAGGAACGTCAGCGACGGGACAGGCTAGCGAGCTTAACAAGTGCACGGTCTCGCCTTCGACGCGGAGCGACTCCCGCGACGTAACAAGCAGATGGATGCCTTGTGAATGCTGAAAGAGTCGGCTGGCTAAAACTGACGTTACATCGAGCAGATGTTCGCAACTGTCCAGCACGATCAGCAAACGCTTGCCGGCAATGAAGCTCAGCAGTTCCGCAGCCGGATCGGTCCCTGCAAGCGCGCAGCCGACCGCCGAAATAATGGCTCCAGGAACCAAGCCTGGTTCAGAAACGGCGCCCAAATCGACAAAAGCGACGTTATCATCACCAAATTCGGTCAGAAGTCGAGAGACAATGGCGGCCGCGACGGCCGTCTTGCCAATGCCGCCAGCCCCAACAATGCTGACAAACCGCCGTTGCATGAGCAGAGTGCTGAGACTTTCGATGGTTTCGTCACGGCCAACAAACAGCCTCGGACGTGATGGGAATTGACGTCCAGGCTGCGGCACCGAAATTAGGCTGGATGATAGGCGCGTATCGGTGCCGTTACGCTCGATCGGAGCAACAAAACTATATCCACGCCCCGAGATATTAACAATGTAGCGAGCACCGTCCTGGCCATCGCCTAAAGTCCGCCGGAGGGAAGCCATGTGTACCCTCAAGCTGGCTTCGTCAACTACAATGCCCTTCCACACAGACGCGAGCAGATCGCGTTTAGTGATAATTTCACCCGCTCGATCGGTCAAAGCGATAAGTATCTCTAGGCTCCGCGAACCTATCCGAACCCGGTCGCGATCCTTCAGGAGCAGTCGGCGCCGGCGGTCCAGCTGGAAGCGGCCAAAAGATATTACCGCGTCGGAACTCTCGAAAGCGGGTGCGCCGCCTCACATAATCGGCCTCTGCTCGGATTTGATGCAGAATGAAACTCGTTAGCCTACCATAGCTGGTTGCCCTGCTCGTACCTAGATGGCGTCTCTCCTAGGCGACTTCCCTGCATGCGGCAGCGGGTCGCACTACATTCCTTTGCAACTTCTTACGTTCGATAACGCACGTCATGAACCGCGCCGAGGTAACTTGCGGTGTCGACGAGTTCAACCCGAACGCTTGGAAGAGGAATGGACAATGCGGGATGGTACGCACTCGGGCCGCACTTGGCGCTGCATTGAACCTGATACGGGGGCGCAGAAGCAGGCTGCCCACTCGTTCCACCGCGAGCGAAAGTGGTGTCATCCGGAGAAGCATGCCGTTTGCGCCAGTGATAACATTCTAATTTCCCGCTGGCTGGATCTTCGGACTACGCCCCGCTCTGAGGAGGCGATCACACCACCTGATCGATACCTCATCGGCGTAGCCCTGAAGCCGACGCGACTAGCATTAGTCAGAGGACGTCGAACAATCTTTGACGGCATCATGCCCGTTGGCTCGCTCTATATCGGCACTCCATCGAGCCGTCTCAGCGCACAGCTCAATGCGCCGTGCGATTTTCTTCACCTCTATGTTCGATCGACCGAGTTTCGTATTTGGCGGTCTTCGGCGCAACTCTCTCTGACAGATGATCTAAATGATCTCGTTCTGCTACGCGATCGTTTTGCTGAACAAATTGCAAAGATATTGATCGAGCATAAGGGTATCGCTGATGAGACGTTCACCTGTTGTATCGGACAAACCTTGGCGATGCATCTTGCCCGTCAAGAGATCCCACGGGTTAGCGTCGGCGCTTTACCGAAGTGGCGGCTAAGGCGAGTAGAGGACTATATCAAGGATCACTTTAACCACCCTATTACTCTATTCGAGCTTGCCGCGGTCGCGGGCTTATCGCGCATGCATTTTGCAGCGCAGTTTCGTGCAGCGACGGGATACCGGCCACGCGAATATTTGGCCCGTGAGCGAATCGAGTACGCAAAGTCGCTGCTATCGGGCAGTGAAATGCCATTGGCCGAAATCGCGCTCGCTGCGGGTTTTTGTACGCAGGCGCATTTTTCAACAGTATTCAAACGCATCACTGAGAAGACGCCAGCGGGTTGGCGCCGCTCTAGCCTCGATTGAATTTCCCGCGAATTAGGATCCGATGTCCGGACCAGCCGCGTACACCTTCGGACCGAAGCCAAGCCCTAAGGGCGCGGGCGCTCTCCGATGAGGGTATTCCTACTCGTCGTCAACGGCGGCGGATGAAAAATCTGACGGATGCATCCGTCGTGCTCTCACCGGACAAAGCAAGTTTCGGCGCGATAAGAAGACAAGAGAACGGCCCCCCCGACGAAACGGCAAGGCCACTCTCATTTCAACCGCATCGCAGCGCGCAACATGGCTTAGGCGCACGTATGGAATCGAAAACGTGGCGCGAGACGTGGTGCGAAGAAATTGCCAGAATGAGGAGGGTCGTAAGTCATTGATTTCACTGGTAGCGGCGGACCGCCACCGCCTTTCCCCACACGACGCAGATCTGCGCTATTTCCTCCGATCATCCGCCTAAGTTCAGAACCTTGTCTAACGGTAGGTTCAAATCGGGGATAGGATTTGAACCTATGACCTTCAGGTTATGAGCCTGACGATTGCCGAAATGACTATTCAACACGCTGGCCCGCGCGCCAGCCCATTTCCCAGAAGTCGGCCTCGAGCCGGGTGGCTTCCTTGAATACCGCGATCAGCTCTACCTCGCGGGCTGGCGTGGAGTAGCGATCGGCGAGACGCTCCAGGTGCGCCCGCGCTTTCGCCGCGACCTCCTGGTATGGCATGCCGGCATACTCGGCGATCCAAACGCGATATGGGTTCGTCGCAGCATCCGCGTCGGGTCGCGAGGCGAGCCGCGTTGCGATCTCCGCGTAGCCGATCACGCAGGGGGGCAAGCGCAACCTTGAGTGCCAGCAGATCACCGCGCATTCCCGCGTCGAGCACATAGCGTGTATAAGCCAGCATCTCGACCGCCGGAGGGGTTTGTTCGAGGTCTCTCGGGGACAGCCCCCAACCGGCGCAGAGCTTCACATGGAGGTTCATCTCGACGTCGAGGATCGCCGCGAGGCCGGCCGCCCCTTCATGCATGTCGGCAAGCTTGGGCGACTTGTAGACCGAAAGCGCGTAGGCGCGAGCAAACTCGATGAGGAACAGGTAGTCCTGAGCGAGGTAGTGACGAAACGCCGCTTCGGGGAGCGAGCCATCAGCCAACCGGTCCGTGAAGGGATGCTCGGTGTAAGCCCGCCACTCGAGAGATGCTTCTGTCTTTAGACGCTGGAAGAAACTCACGATCTTTTCTCCTGGCCTGTTTTCCCAAGAACGTCTTTGGCTGGCTTCCGAGAGCGCGTTGCAAGCCCCGGGTGGACGTTGACCTTGACAGGCCGCCGCGATCAGCCGGCACGATGACACAGAATTCGCTGGTCGTCGGGACCGTTCGGATTGACTTGCGTTCTCACTTCATTACCAACAGCAGGCACAAGCTCTGAGTCTAAGTTTCGATTGCGAACGAACCGCACCCGTTCCGCACCAGAATCAACCCGCACGAAGCGAAATGAGCGCAGCCGGTTTCCTGCAAAAGCGCAGGAAAATCAACGACGGCGGCGATTATCCTGCCGCTCATAACGGTCTGGTTGCAGGTTCGAGTCCTGCCGGGCCCACCAGCCTTCGCTCGCGAAGCGAGTAAAGGCTGCCGCACCGAAGCCAACGGCGAAGGCGGGCCGCTCAGCCCGCTGAGCTACGGCTCGGCAAGCCATGCCCCAACCAAAATATCGAAAAACAACCCCATGCAAAGTAGCCGGCAGTCGCCGGCAGGGACGCGTTGCCCTGCGAAAACATCATGAGCCAAAATGACTGAAGTCAATGGCCGGGAGATCGGATCAACCTCCCCAGCGGAGCGCTGCGGTGTGCACCGGCGCATCCCATAACTCCTTTGCCTGATCGTCGAGCACGGATACCGTGACCGAGGCGCCGGCCATGTCGAGTGATGTTACGTAGGACCCGGTCAGGAAACGTGTCACTTTGAGGCCCGCACCGTCCAGAATTCGCCTCGCACTGTTGACCATCAGATAGAGTTCGATCAGCGGCGTTGCGCCGAACCCGTTGACGAGCAGCAGCACTTCACTGCCCGGCTTCGGCGCAAGATCCCTGAGGATTGCCTCGCCCAGCTCTGCCGCGATCGCATCGGCGGGAACGAGCGCGACCCTGCGCCGTCCGGGCTCGCCATGAATGCCGACGCCCATTTCCATTTCATTGTCGGCCAGCGTGAAATTCGGCCGTCCCGCCGCCGGCACGGTGCACGGCATGAGCGCCACGCCCATCGAGCGGGTGCGCTGGTTGACGTCGTCGCCGAGCGCCTTGAGGGCCGCCAACGGCATTCCGGTCTCGGCCGCCGCGCCGACCATCTTTTCCACGATCAGTGTCCCCGCGACACCGCGGCGACCGGTCGTGTAGGTCGACTTCTCGACCGCCACGTCGTCGTTCGTCACCACGCTCGCCACTTCCCGGCCGGCCATCTCGGCAGCCATGGTGAAGTTCATCACATCGCCTTCATAGTTCTTGACGATGAAGAGAACGCCTGCACCGGTGTCGACGGCCTCGGCGGCCTCGACCATCTGGTCCGGCGTCGGCGAGGTGAAGACCTGGCCGGGACAGGCGGCATCGAGCATACCGCGACCGACAAAGCCCGCATGCAGCGGCTCATGCCCCGAACCTCCACCTGAAATCAGTGCGACCTTGCCCGGCTTCAACGACCGACGGCGCACGAATTTTCGCTCGGCACCAAGAAGCAGGATATCCGCATGCGCGGCCGCAAAGCCGTCAAGACTTTCCTCGAGTACCGTCTCGGCGCCGTTGATCAGCTTTTTCATAAACGCCCTCCCGATGGTTCACTTGCGGTTCGAAAAAATCCGTCAGCCGACGCTCTCGGCGTAGCGCGCGAGCTGCGCCGCAAAATCGATGACGAGTTGTTCGAGCGCGCGGTTCTTCTTGTCGTCGCCGAGATCGGGCACCGTTACCGCGATGGTGCGCGTGCGCGCTTCGCGATGGGATGGGCGCAGCCGGCCGGGATGCGCGCGTCCGTAGGCTTCCAGGAAGGCCGCGCGCTCGGCGCCGGACACATGGCAGACTTCGAAGATGATCGGGACATGCTTCGCCGGAATCGGCACCAGATAAGCCGGATTGGTAATCTGGGTCACGAAGGAGCGGTTCTTGCCCAGCGCCGCCGCAAGCCTGAGCCTGGTCCCCGACGGCCGGTTGTCGAGCACCCGCCGCAGGATGGCCTTGTAGTCAGCAACATTGCTGTCGCCCGGCGCACGCGTGTCCTCGTCTGCTTCGTCCGTCATGAACCTACCTTTGCGATCGCGGTCTTGAGCCGCGCTACGGTCAACGGCGCCACCGAGAGGTTCCGCAAGCCGGTCGCAAGCAGCGCCGTCGTGAGGCGGGTGTCGGCCGCCGCGTCGCCACACAGCGAAACCTCGACACTGCGCTTGTGGGCAGCCTCCACGGTGCGGACGATCAGCGCCAGCACCGCCGGATTGCCTGCATCGTTGAGGTCGGCCACCGCGCCGATATCTCGCGCCGCGGCCATTGTGTACTGCGTCAGGTCGTTCGAGCCGATCGAATAGAACGCGGCGCCGAAATCCTCGGCGCAGAGCGCCGCCGCCGGAACCTCGATCATGATACCGAGTGGCGGGCGGGCACAGGCGACCCCTTTCGCCTTCAGTGCTGCGACCTCGGCGTCAAGCATGCCACCGGCGCGATCGAGTTCCGAGGGAACCGCGATCATCGGCAGCATTACTTTCAACACCCCGTGCACGGCCGCACGTGCCAGCGCCCGCAGTTGCACGCGGAACACCTCCGGCCGCGCCAGCGAGAGGCGGATGCCGCGAAGGCCGAGAAACGGATTGCTCTCGCCGTCAACTGTCAAGCCGGCGATCGGCTTGTCGCCGCCGGCATCGAGGGTGCGGATCGTTACCGGCCTTCCCTGAGCCCACTCAAGAATGCGCCGGTAGGCTGCATATTGCGTGTCCTCGTCCGGCAGGCCGTGAGACGCCTCGAACAGGAATTCCGTGCGCACGAGACCGATGCCGTCACAAATCGCGGGATCGAGGCCCGCAAGGTCTTCAGGGGCAGCAATATTGAGCAGAACCGCGATCCGCCGGCCATCGGCCGTATAGGCAGGCGCAAGGCTCGCGGCCTCGGCGGCGGCCAGCGCAGCGTTCGCAGCCGCCATGCGCTGCTCGAACAGCCGACGCGTCTCCGGCTCGGGATCGAAGATCACGCTTCCTGCATCGCCATCGACCAGTGCCAACGCCGGCGGCTGCCCGTTCCACGACAACGGACCGAGCCCGACGACCATGGGCGCCCCGCGCGCCCGCGCCAACATTGCGACATGCGAGGAAGGCGAGCCTTCGGCCAGCGCGATGGCGCCGCCGTGCGACCAGTCGGCGGCAAGAAAAGCGGAAGGCGTGATGTCGTCAGCCGCCACGATCGAGCCACCGGCAATCCTGGCGATCGTGTCCACACCACTCAAATGCGCGAGCACGCGATCGCGGATGTCGACGATATCGGCGGCACGGGCCCGGAAATATTCATCTTCAGCAGCGCGATAGCCAGCTATCTCCACGTCGAGTGCCATGCGCCAGGCATGGTGGGCCGTGATCCCCTCCGAGATGACCTCATATGCCGCATGCGCCAGCGCATCATCTTCAAGCATGGCGACCTGGAATTCCAGAATGTCGGCCACCTCGCCCTGAATCGTCTTGATCTGCTCGGCGATCTCCGCCCTCGCGCCTTCGATTGCCGCCCGCAGTGCCGCCGCCTCCTGCGCGGGATCGTCGCTCGCCGTCCGCCTGGCCACAGCCGCAGTCAGCATGGTGACTGGTCCGATCGCGAGACCCGGCGAGGCAGCACGGCCGATGAGATGAATCTCCGCCATCGCGATCAGGCCTCGCCGAAACCGTCATGCACCAGCGCAAGTACAGCAGCAAGCGCTGCCTTGCCATCGGGGCCGGCGACGCGGAAATGCAGCGTCGCTCCCTGCGGTGCCTTCAAGCGCATCACCTTCACCGGACTCTTCGCATCGGTCCAGGGCCCGTCCGGCGCAAGCGCAAATTCGATCTTCGCTGCGAAGCGTTTCGCGCACTGCGTGAGCTTGACCGAAGGCCGCGCATGAAGACCGACGGCGTTGACGAGAACCGCCGAGGCCGTCAGCGGCGCGAAGGCGTTAGCCCCCCGGCTGGCGTTGACATCATGCATAGAATTCCTCCGCGCTACGCTTGACGGCAGCAAGCGACGATCCACCCGAGGATTCGGTCGCTGCGATCACAGCGCCTTCAACCACCGGCGCATTGCAGACAACGACGCGCGCACGCCGTTCTTCAACCAGCATCTCTACCGCCATCTCCGAATTCGTCTCCGCGCCACCGAGATCGACCAGGACCGCCACGCCGGCCGGCGACCAGGCCGCCTCGATTGCCTCCAGGATGCCGGCGACATTGGTGCCGAGCCCTCCATCGGTGTCGCCGCCGGTCCAGGCGAGCGGCACGGCATTGCCTACCATCTGGCGCACCATGTCCGCCGCGCCTTCCGCGATTTTGGAGGAATGCGAAACGATGACGATGCCGACATTGCCGGAACGTGAATTGCTCATGAAGTTGCCTCGAATTCCAGTGCAGCAATTGCTGCGCTGATCAAAAGGGACGCCGAGCGAGACCCCGGGTCCATATGGCCGATGGATCTTTCGCCGAGGAAGGATGCCCGGCCGCGGGTTGCAAGCATCGGTGTCGTGCGATCGGCGGCTTGCACCGCCTCGGTCGCAATCGCCCTGGCGTCACCGCCCCCTGCAAATACGGCCTGCACCGGCACCAGAACATCCAGCAAGGTTTTCTGCCCCGCCTCCGATCGCCCGCGCGCCTTGACAGCGTCGATCGCCTTGCCAGCCGCCGCGACGAGATCGGCGCGCGCCGGCTGCTCCGGAAGCGCCTTGCCAAGCTCCATGAAGAAGGTGCCGACCAGTGGTCCGGAAGCGCCGCCGACCTTCATGACCAGCGTCATTCCAATTGCCTTCAGCATCTCCGACAACGATTTGTCCGCCAAGCCGGGCAGTGTGGCGAGCACGGCCTCAAAACCGCGCTTCATGTTCAATCCGTGATCGCCGTCGCCGATTGCCTGATCCAGGCTGGTCAGTTCTTCGGCGTGTTCGATCATCGACGCTGCGAGCGCCCGCACCAGTCTTTCCCTGGCTGCCCGATCGAGACTCATGCCGCGACCCTCCCGCCATCCGCATCAAAGAACAGCGGCTTATTGAGGCGAAGCGAGACAATATCCCCGGCGCCAAGCCTGGCCTCAGGATCGGACAACGTCACGAGGGGGTGGCCGCCAAGGTCGAGATGGAGGTGGCTCTGGTCACCGAGATGCTCGATCCGCTTGACGGTCGCTTGTACGTCGCCGCCGCCGCGCGCGATCGTCAGGTGCTCGGTGCGCGCGCCGATGGTCATGGCCCCGCGTGGCGCGCCGGCAAACAGAGCCGCTGGCAGCAGATTGATTGCTGGTTGGCCAAGCCGCGCGGCGACATGAGCGTTGATCGGGTTCTCGTAGATCTCACGTGGGGTACCTATCTGCAACAGCCGCCCGGCCTCGATGACACCGATGCGCGAAGCCATGGTCATCGCTTCGGTCTGATCATGGGTGACATAGAGTATGGTCGCGCCGAGATCGGTCTGGATACGCTTCAGTTCAAGCCGCATTTCACCGCGCAGCTTGGCATCCAGCGATGAGAGCGGCTCGTCCATCAGATAGATCGCGGGCGAGCGCACCAGGGCCCGGCCGATCGCGACCCGCTGCATCTGTCCGCCCGACAACTGCGTTGCCTTGTTGTCCAGCTTGGTTTCGATGTGGAGAAGGCGCGCGACTTCCCGCACCTTGGCGCGGATCTCGGCCTCCGGTACGCGGCGGATCGGCGCGCGTAACGCAAAAGCCATGTTCTCGAACACGGTCAGATGCGGATACAACGAATATTGCTGAAAGACAAAAGCGACATCGCGATCGGCCGGCGCGTCGCCGCTCACGTCGCGTCCGCCGATTCGGATCGAACCACGGTCGGGCATCTCCAGTCCGGCGATCAGACGCAACGTCGTCGTCTTGCCGGCACCCGTTGGCCCGAGCAAGGCAACGAATTCGCCATCGCCGATGGTCAACGACAGATCGTTGACGGCCTGCGCCTTCTTGAAGGCTTTGGAGACTGCCCTGATCTCGACCTCAGCCATGCACGCCTCCCTCATGCAATACGGTGCGGATCGCCCGGCCCGACGCCTTGTCGAAGATCGACAGCGTATCGGGGCGGAAGTCGAGCCCGACATTCTCTCCGGTCCGGAACGACACGCTGGCGGGCGACCGGGCCTTGAGTGCGCCATAGCGCGTCGTCACGGTGACGATCTGCGTTGTGCCGAGATATTCGGCTCCATAGACCTCGCCCCGCACGGCGCCGCGATCGGCGAAACGCACGTGTTCGGGCCGAACCCCGAGAACGAGATCGCTTTCCGGCAGCCCCTCGCGCGCCGCGGGAATGGCAACTTCGCGCTCGCCGAGCCGGATCGCCTGCGCGCCGGCCTGCAGGCTGCCGCGAAACGGCAGGAAGTTCATCGGCGGCGAGCCGATGAAGTCTGCAACGAAGAGCGACGCCGGCCGGTCATAGATGTCGCGCGGGCTCGCGACCTGCTCGACGACGCCGTTGTTCATCACTGCGATCATATCGGCCATCGCCATGGCCTCGAGCTGGTCGTGCGTGACGTAGACCGTAGTCGCGCCGAGCCGGTCATGCAGCGCGCGCAATTCACGGATCATCGCCTCGCGCATTTCGGTATCAAGCGCTCCCAGCGGCTCGTCCATCAGGAAGCATTTTGGCTTGCGCACGATCGCCCGTCCGAGCGCGACGCGCTGACGATCGCCGCCGGCAAGACCCGACACCGGCCGGTCGAGAAGATGCGAAATGCGCAGGATGCGCGCGGCCTCCACCACCCGCCGGTCTGACTCGGCTGCGCCGATGCCCTCGCATTTCAGGGGGAAACCGATATTTCGCCGGACATTCATATGCGGATAGAGGGCGAAGAGCTGGAACACGAAAGCGATATCACGGGCTGAGGCGCGGTTCATCGTCACGTCCTCGTCGTCGAGCCGAATGGTGCCCGCTGTCGGCAGTTCAAGCCCCGCGATCATGCGCAGCGTCGTCGTCTTGCCACAGCCGGAAGGACCCAGCAGACAGAGGAACTCGCCGTCCTCCACAGTGAAGCTGGCAGCCTTGACGGCATGGAAGTCCCCGAAGGATTTGTCGAGCGCTTCGACCCTGATCTGTGCCATTACGCTCTACTCCCTGACCTTCGAGACAATGATGAACATCACTGTGCCGAACAGCGTGGTGGCAAACGACCAGGAATAGAGCGTCAGCGAAAACGGCTGCATCAGCATGACGACACCAGCGGCAATGATCGCCGTCGCGATGGCTTCCAGCGGGCCGCGTCGAAGAATTCTGTCCGCAAAGCTGCGGCCCGGCATCGAGGAATTTGCTTCGAGGCTCATTTGCGAACGGCTCCAAAGGTGATCCCCCGCAGCAGATGCTTGCGCAAGAGCACTGTGAATACGACGATCGGCACCAGGAACAGCGTCGTGCCGGCGGCGACCGCAGGCCAGTCCTGCCCGCCCTCGCCGATGATGATCGGGATGAAGGGTGGCGCCGTCTGCGCATTGCCGGAGGTCAAGAGCACCGCGAAGGCGTATTCGTTCCAGGCGAAGATCAGGCAGAAGATCGCGGTTGCCGCAATACCGGTTGTCGCCTGCGGCAGCACCACCTTCACGAAGGCCTGAAAACGGGTGTAGCCGTCGATCATGGCCGCTTCCTCGTACTCGCGCGGGATCTCGTCGATAAACCCCTTGAGGAGCCAGACCGCGAGCGAGACGTTGACCGAGGTGTAGAGAAGGATCATGCCGAGCCTTGTGTCCGACAGCCCGATGGTGCGGTACATCAGGTAGATCGGGATCGCGACCGCGATCGGCGGCATCATCCGCGTCGACAGGATGAAGAACAGCAAATCGTCCTTCAGCGGCACCCGGAATCGCGAGAAGCCGTAGGCCGCCAACGTCCCGAGGACGACAGCGAGCACGGTCGAACCGAACGCGATGATCAGCGAATTGACAAAACGCGGCACATAATTCGACGGACCGGCGACCACCATGTTGCGGCCGCGCGCAATTTCATCGCAAAGCCCCTGAGGCGGTCCAAGCGTGCGGATGAATTCCGGCGTCTGGCGCGAGCGCGTGGTGAAGAGATTGCAGAAACCTTCGAGCGACGGGGTGAAGACGACCTTGGGTGGATAGGAGATCGCATCGTCCGGTGACTTGAACGAGGTGAGAACGATCCAGACCAGCGGAATCATGGTGATCACGGCGTAGAGAACCACGAGTGAACCCGCGAGTCGCCGGGTGCCGGGCGATGGCTCGACGACGGAATGGGCTGTGTTGGCGATGCTCATCGGCTCTTCACCCGGTTCAGCGCCTTGACATAGATGTTGGCCAGGCCAAACACCGTCACGAACAGAATGATCGCAAAGGCCGAGGAATAGCCCGTCCGCCAGCTCTCGAAGGCCGCCCGCTTGAGCGTGATCGAGGCAACCTCGGTGGTCGACCCCGGCCCGCCACCAGTGAGCAGGTTGACCATGTCGAACATCTTGAAGTTCTCGATGCCGCGGAACAGCACGGCGAGCATGATGAATGGCAACGCCATCGGCAGCGTGATCGACCAGAATTGCCGCCATTTTGATGCGCGGTCGACCTCCGCCGCCTCATAGATGTAGTCTGGAATCGATCGCAGGCCGGCAAGGCAGATCAGCATCACATAAGGCGTCCACATCCAGGCGTCGACGATGACGATCGCCCAGGGACTGAGCGTCACGTCGCCCAGCATCTGGAACGACGATGCGGAGCGGCCTGTGAGGAAGGCGACCACATAGTTGAACAGTCCGATTTGCGGCTGGTAGAGGAACGTCCAGAAATTACCGACCACGGCCGGCGAAAGCATCATCGGCAGCAGGATGATGGTGGTCCACATGCCGTGGCCACGGAATTTCTTGTCGATCAGGAAGGCAAGACCGAACCCAACCACGGTCTCGATGACGACGGTCCAGATCACGAAATGGGCCGTCACCTGCATCGCCGCCCAGACGTCCGGATCGGTCAGTATGGTCTGGTACCAATCGATCCCCAGCCATTTCACCGGGGCATTGGCCCGGTTGGCGCGATAGTTGGTGAACGACAGATAGATCGTCCAGACCAGCGGGAAGATATTGATCGCCAGCAGCAGCACGATCGTCGGGGTGATGAAGAGCCATGCGAGCGCCTTGTCGGACAGGCCCCGGATACGGCGCACCACGGCCGGCTGTACGGGCACGGCGCCGTAGGTAATCCGCGATGAGGCACTCAAATCATTCATGGCGTCGGGTGGTCCTGATGCGCCGCGATTGTCGGCTTCGGAAGCGAGTCCTGGTATTGCCGAAAGAATGGCCTGGAGCGCGAACGAACCGCGCTCCAGGCCGCTATCCTAGAACTTCTTGCCCTCTTCCTTGAAGATGGCTTTCCAGTCTTTCACCAGGCCGTCGAGCGCTTCCTGCGCCGTCCCCTTGTCGGCGACCACGTAGTCATGCACGCGCTTCTGCTCGGCTTGCAGGAGCTGGGCGTAGGAGGGCTCGGCCCAGAAGTCGACCACCATGCCCATCGACTTCAGGAACTCCTTGGCGAAGGGGGCGCTGTCCGGGAAGCTCGGGTCGTTCAGCACGGATTTGGCGCAGGAATAGCCGCCCAGCGCCCACCACTTCTTCTGCACATCGCCGCCGGAGAACCATTTGATGTATTGCAGCGCTTCGCCCTGGTTCTTGGAATAGGAAACCACGGAGATTCCCTGACCGCCGAGCTGGGTTGCCTGGATAGTGGCGGCCGGGTTGGAGAAGAAGCCGATCTTGTCGCCGCCGACATTCGGATCCTTGTAGAGACCCGGGAAGAAGGCGAAGAAGTTCATTTGCAACGCCACCTGGCCGGACTTGAACGCATCAAGACCTTCCGACATGTAGGAATTGGAAGCACCGGGGGGCGTGCAGCACTTGTAGAGTTCCTTGTAGGCTTCGAGCCCCTTGACGGCACCCGCCGAGTTGACAAAGCCATCCATTGCATACGGCTTGTTGGGGTCCTGATATTTGAAGCCATAGTCGTAGAGATAGTTCGAAACGCCCATGGTGATGCCTTCCGAACCGCGCTCGGTATAGATCGATGCACCATAGACCTTCTTGCCGTCGATCTCGCGCCCCTGGAAGAACTGTGCGATGTCGCGCAGCTCATCGAGCGTCTTCGGCACAGCGAGATCGCGGCCATATTTGGCCTTGAAATCTTTCTGTACGTCGGGGCGCGCAAACCAATCCTTGCGATAGGTCCAGCCCACCGCATCGCCCATGGCCGGCAGCGCCCAATAGTTCGGCGTGTTCTTCGGCCACTGCGAATAACCGACCACGGTGGCCGGCATGTAGTCGTCCATGCTGATCCCTTCCTTCTTGAAGAAATCGTTCAGCTTGACGTACTGGCCGTTCTCCGCGGCGCCGCCGATCCACTGTGAATCGCCGATGATGAGATCGCACAGCGACCCCCGTGAATTGAGTTCGTTCAGAAAGCGATCGGCATAATTGGTCCAGGGCACGAATTCGAACTTCATGCCGATCCCGGTCTTGGCGGTAAAATCCTTCGACAGTTCGACCAGCGCGTTGGCCGGGTCCCATGCGGCCCAACAAAGCGTGATGGTCTTGCCCTGCGCTTGAGCGGGCGTGGTGGCCGCTCCGACGCCGAGCGCAGCGGCAAAGGCGCCGCATGCAGCAAAAAGCACCTTCATACGATGGTTCATGCGCATCTCCCTCCGTTAAGCCGGCCATCGACATAGCGCGGCGTTCCTGCCCGCTCGAATGCTTCGAGCAGTGCGACACAGTCCGTGACGGTGTGATTCACTAAACTAGCGTTTCCTCGCGCTTTCCCGGATTCTTAAGGACCGGCGAAGCTCGATTTGTTTAGTGAAACACCATTTACTAAACATTGCAAGCGAGTTGTCGCCGCCAGGCGCTATGTGGGCTTGAAATGAGCCGGATCCCAAGCCAGCGTCCCTTATCGTGGTTTCCCTGCAAGCTTGTGGCAGCCGGACAAAACTCACAAAGCGATTAGCTCAGACGCTATAAGCGGCGGTATCAATTCGCGCGGCCCGCTGGCGCTCCAATCTCAAGGCAATTTCATTTTGCCGCGCCAGTTCAAAATCCGCTGCGGTCACCTGCCGACATTCCGGATTGCTCGCGACAACTTGGCAGCTTGGCGGCGCGAGGCGATCGCGCATCGTCCGAATGGCCAACCGGGCATCCGCACCAGTTTCGCACCAGAAGCGACCTCATCAAAACGCAACGAACGCGATCGAACGCTGGCGAAGCCGCTGTAAAATCAACGAAGCCGACCGATATCCTCCCGCTCATAACGGTCTGGTTGCAGGTTCGAGTCCTGCCGGGCCCACCACGCTTCGCCCTTCGTCGGACTACGCGTGGCGCAGCCACGCCGAGCCTAAATCCGGCTCAAGAAAAAAGTCTCCAATTTGCCCTTGCCCTTCACGTCAATGCTGCCGCGTGGCTCCAGCGCGAAGCGACCGACGAGGTGGCGGGCGATATCCCGGGACACATGGATTCGATTGGGCAGAGAGTAGGCCTCGAGCCGGCTGGCGACATTTACGGTATCGCCCCACACGTCGTAGATGAAGCGGTGTACGCCGATGATGCCGGCAACCACGGGGCCCGAATGTATGCCGATCCGGATTTGCAACGGCCAGCCGAAATGGCTGTTGACGCGTCCCAGTCGATCGATCATGCCAAGTGCCATTTTCGCGATCGCTGCGATCGCATCGGGGTTCGGATCGGGCAAAGCGGCGACGGCCATGTAGGCGTCGCCGATGGTCTTGATCTTCTCGACACCGAGCTCACGGGCAAGCGCGTCGAATTCCGAGAACAACCGGTTCAAGTACTCGACCATCGCTGCAGGCGTGACCCGTGACGAATGCTCGGTGAAGCCCACCAGATCGGCGAACAGAACGCTCACACCCTCGAAGCGGTCGGCAATCATGGCTTCGCCGTGGTTCAGACGGCCAATCACCTGTCTTGGCAGGATTGTCAGCAGCAGCCGCTCAAACTTTGCGGTCTCCTCCTCGATGCGGCGAAGATACTTCTGCTCGCGGTCGCGCCAGCGCTTCTTGTGCAAGCAAGCATTGATCCGCGCGCGCAGCAGGATCGGATCAAACGGCTTCGGCAGATAGTCCTCGGCCCCGGCCTCGATGCAGCGGACGGCGCTCTCGGTCTCCGCCAAGGCCGTGATCATGATCACCGGAATGCGGCGCAGCCGCTCATCCGCCTTCATGCGCACCAGCACATCAAGCCCGTTGATATCGGGCATCATCAAATCGAGCAGGACGAGGTCGAACTCATCGTTGGCGAGCGCCTGCAGCGCCTGCTGGCCGCCGGCCACCGAAGAGACGCGATGGCCGTCGCGGGTCAGTCGGCGCGACAGGAGGTCGCGATTGGCCTCGATATCGTCCACGACGAGAATAGAACCGGTTTCGGTGGCAGCATACTGCCGGACCGGCCCGAGGCTGCGCATCAGGTCGCTAACCATGACCGCGCCGGTCTGATCGGGAGCCAAGCTCGTCTCCTCGACATCAACCGAGAATCGCACGATGCGATCGAGGCGCAGCAACAGGTCGGTGGCCGCAGCCAGCAGGCGATCGAAATCCGCCCGCAGGGAGTCGCTTGAGAAACTGGCTGCATCCTCGCGCAGCATCTCACCATAGCCCTTGATCGCGTTGAGCGGCGTGCGCAGCTCGTGACGAAGATCCTGTTCTTGCGTGGCGGCCGCTGAGCCGGGCGGGCTCTTGGCGCGATCGCCGTCCATCAGCCGGTCGACCTTGCCGGCGAGATCCCGGGCTGCGCCGAGGATACGGTTCATATCGGGGAGGATGTCCGAACGCCCGTTCCGGGACGCCTCTTCGTGCAGGATCTCTGCGTAGCCGAGCAAGGCGTTGACCGGGGACTGCAGTTCCTGGCGAAGATGGGCAAGCTGAATGCGCCAAGCGCGCGCGCTGTCGGTGTCAATGATACTCATGGCCGATCCGCGCGCGCGCGCCGGGCGTGCAGGGGTACCAGCTCGTCAAGCGCCGCCAGCACGGCCTTGCCGCTGTATTCGCCCTTGTGCACCAAATGCTGTACCTGGCCGTTGAGGCGCGAGCGATCCTCAACGGTCAGCGTCTTTGCGGTGACGACGATGACCGGGATGCTCCGCCAGCGGGACTCGGCTCGCACCCGTGCGATGAACTCGAACCCGTCCATCTCCGGCATCATCAGATCGAGCAGAATTGCATCGGGTGAAGCCTCATTCAAACGCTCAAGACCAATCCGACCATTCTCTGCTTGCGTCACCATGCAATCGATCTGCCGCAAGGCGCGCCCCATCAGCTCGCTGGCCGACGCGTCATCCTCGACTATCAGCACGTGTCGCGGCGCGCCCCTTGGGCAGCACTTATCCACCGCGCTGACCAGTCTGTCGCGATCAATCGGCTTGACCAGGTAATCGGCGGCACCGAGCGAGAAGCCAATGCCCTGGTTGTCGACGATCGTGACCATGATCACAGGAATTTCCGCGAGTATCGCATCTTCTTTCATGGCGCTGAGCACGGCCCAGCCATCCATCTGCGGCATCAGGGCGTCGAGCGTGACGACATCGGGGTGCAGCGTGCGGGCGAGTTGCATCGCCTCCTCGCCATTGGCAGCCACGCGAACGGCGTAACCGCCGCGCTGCAGGTGTCGGCGCAGCAGCTCACGCGCATTGGGATCATCGTCGACCACGAGAACGATCGGCGCATGCTCGGGCTCGGCAGCCTGCGGACCCTCGGAACGCTTTTCTGCCGCCGAGACTGTAGTGTCCGATGCAGCGCGTGTTACCGCCGGCAGACGAACTACAAACGCCGTCCCCTTGCCGGCTTCGCTCGTCAGCGTCACGTCGCCACCCATCAGCCGGCAGAAGCTCTTGGTGATGGCGAGGCCCAGCCCCGTACCACCATAGACGCGGGTCGTCGAGTCGTCCGCCTGAGTAAAGGCCTCGAACACCTTGGCCTGCTGATCTGGCGTCATGCCGATGCCGGTATCGCGCACCTGGAACTCGATCCATTCGCCAGCCGCATTCGTGTCACGCAGCGCGGTCAGCGTTATCGTCCCGTTCCGCGTGAACTTGCAGGCATTGCTGAGAAGGTTGAACAGGGTCTGCCGCACCTTGGTCAGATCGCTGTGGATCGTGCCGATCTCGTCAGCACAGTTCGCCACCAGAGCGTTGCCGGTCTTCTTGGCCAGCGGGGTGACGGTCGCCGCGACGCTATCGATCATGGGGCGGAGCTCGAAGGTCTCGAGATAGAGCGTCATCTTGCCAGCCTCGATCTTGGAAAGATCGAGGATGTTGTCGATCAGGCCGAGCAGATGCTTGCCGGCATCCTGAATCTTGCGCAGGTCCGCCATCTCCGATTCGCGGCCGGCGCTCTGGGCGTCCTCGAACAGGATCTCACTGTAACCGATGATCGCGTTCAAGGGTGTGCGCAGTTCATGACTCATGTTGGCTACGAAGTCCGACTTCGCGCGTGTCGCCTGCTCGCTCGCCCAGATCGCCTTGTGCAGCTCGCCTTCCATGCGCTTGCGGTCGCTGATGTCGGCGAGGCCGTTGATCATCGCCGGGCGCCCTTCGAACTCGACGCGCTGAGAAGCTATGAGCGCCCAGAACTCCTCGCCTCCAACCCGCTTGAGCAGCATCTCCATGCCCTCCACATGGCCGTGCTCGGTGAGCGCGCCGATGAAGCGCTCGCGATGTTGCGGGTCTGCGTAGAGGGTTTTCGCTTGCAGGCCCAGGGCAGACGAACCTTCGAGCTCGAACATCTCGCTGAAGCGCCGATTGGCATACCGGATGATCCCGTCATCAAAGGTTACGATCGCCACCGCCATAGGCGCGGCCTCGGCGATGACGCGCAGCCGCTGTTCGCTCTCTTGGATCGCCTGCTCCGCCTTCTTCACGTCGGTGATGTCGGTGTAGGTCGCCACGGTGCCGCCGTCGTCGGTTTTGCGCTCGTTGATCTGGATCCAGCGCCCGTCGGAGCGGCGTTGCACATGCGTGCCCTTGGGATCGCGATGCTGAGCGAGGCGTTGCTCGATCCAGGCTTCGACGCGCCCCTCCGCGTCGCGGATCTCGCCGCTCGCGGTCGCGTTGCGGAGGATTGTCTCGAACGATACGCCCTGATTCACGACATTGATGCTGGCGGTGCCGTGCATGTCCCGGTACCGCCGGTTGTATATAACCAGCTTGTCGTCGGCATCGTAGAGCGAGAAACCCTCGGAGATGCTCTCGATCGCGTCGACCAACCGGCGCTGCGCCTCTGTTGCCTTGTCGCGTGCCTCCGACAGCTCCTTCGAGCTCAGCTCTTGCGAGCGCTCGACCATCGCCCGATCGCTATCGAAATCGGTGTATGCGGAATCGACGGCCGCCACGAAAGACTGCAACGCAGCCGGTACTTCGCCCTCCACACCGAGGTGCTTTCTGAGCTGGCGTCGTAGCAGCCTGTGCATCTGTGCCCTGTGACCGTTCAGTCCTCGGCGAAAGTTGTAATTGTCATGGTTTGATTGTGCAGGCGGCAGTCGCCGCCATGCGTGAAGGGGCAAAGCTCGCCGTACGAGTAGAACCCGGAAATCTTCGCATCCGCCCCGAAGACATTTCGAATTGCTTCGATTTCTTCCTCGGTGCGCTGCTTCATCACGAGCTTACGACCGACGCAGCTCACTAGAATTGCAAGGTCCGGTCGCCTGCCGCCGAGCCCGCTGAGACTGGCGTTGGCGGCAGCGGTCGCGCCGTCGACCAGATCGTCGACATTGGTCTTCATCAACTGCGCCGTTCCGCCCTGTGGGATGTCGCCCGCGAACGTCATTGACTTTTTCTGCTCGTCCACAGACAGGACGGTTCGGACGACACCCTGGCCGCCCTTTGCCTCGGTAACCAGGATGGGAAAAAGCAAGGCAGAGCTTGGCAACTGGTCGGCGTGGGGGCCCAGGTACGATTTATAGAGATCGAGCGCCGAACGCTCATCCAGCTCATAGAGGATGTTGCCTTCGGCCCGTGTGATGGTGCGCAGGGGCCCAAATGCCTGCCAGCCGCCCATCGATCCGTAGCCAATGCGCAAATCGTCGCCATACAGACCGACCGCCGCCACGCGCTGAGGGCCAGCGCCACCGTCGGCAATGACCCAAGTCTCGGCGAAGTTGGTTCCATCTCCGGAAAGGCCGCCAGTGATCGACACGCCTTCCGAGACGCCGCTCGCGAGACCGCGCGCCAGGTCGGAGCCGTTGACGTGCAAGCCGTCCGAAAGCACGAACACGTGGCGCAACGAGGCGTCGTTCAACTGCTGCGCGAGCTCCTTGCCGACGTTGTAGCTTGCCTTTGCGTCACCAATCGTAGCGGAGGCGAACCGCAGTCGCGTATGTTCGAAGTCGACAAGGGTGGCACTCACAGAGTCGTCGACGACCACGTCGCCGAGAATCTCGCCGGAAGTCGAGCAACCAAGCATGGCGGCCCCTTTGAAGTGGTCGCGCAACTCGCCCACGAGGCTGCCTGCCTGCACCAACGACCTAGCACCGAAAACAAACACGACACTCTGACGTCCGACTTCGCCAGTTGGCAAATTCGGCCGCCACCCGTCACTTTTGGACCACTTGTACTGCGCTGTTTTCATGAGTCGTCTCCATCACAAAGACAAACTCTCCGCCCCGATCGGGCCTCTGCCCCGGTCAGGACGTCCGCCTGAGCAGGGTAGCTGATCGCCGGTGCCGGCGATGAAATTCGCAGGACTGCACCCACCGCCTGGCCAGAGTCCATCCCATCTGGAGCGCGGCGAGCGGCCATTTTGCGTGTTCTTACGCCGGCCGCAATATGGCGACGACAACCTCCTGAAGCCGTGTAGCTAGCTTGTCATCTGTCCGGAATTTCTAGCTCCTCCATTGTCCCGTAGCTGCGAGCAGCGTCTCGATCTTGCCCAACAGCCTCTGCAGCTCGATCGGTTTTGTGTCGTAGTCGTCACAGCCGGCCTTGAGGGCCTTGTCCCGGTCGGTCGCCATGGCGTGCGCCGTGAGCGCGATGATAGGGATCTTGCGCAGTTCGGGCGTCGCCTTGATCTGGCGCGTCGCCTCCCAACCGTCGATCACCGGTAGGCTCATGTCCATCAAAATGAGATCTGGCCTGTCGCTCGTCGCGATCGCGACGCCGCGCGCTCCGTCCTCGGCAATGATGACCTCGTACCCACCGCGCACGAGGCGTCGCGAGAGCATATCGCGGTTCATCTCGTTGTCTTCGACCAGCAGGATCTTGGGCATCGCACCGCCTCGAGCCGGACTGTGAGCACCGCTTGCCGAGACTTCCAAATAGACGCCTGAAGAACAATTTAGCACCCAAGCCTACCTGTCGCATCACAAAAAATGGCGAGCAGTGGCGCCGACATTGAATTGAGGCGGGACGCGTGATCTGGGGCTGCGCCGACAGGTAGCTAACCACCTCTGCCACAAGGACGGCCGTGAGCCGGCGTTGCAGATGGTTGATGCGGGGTCGTTTTCCCTTGTCCGCAAGGCGAGGTCGACAGCGCTCCGTACCGCGACGCAGCTCTTGCTGCTCGCTTACGGAGATCGACGCAATCGCCGTTCCCACCAACCACCACGCGCACCGCACCAGTTTCGCACCAGAAACGACCGCGCCAAAATGCAACGAACGCGATCGAACCCGAACAAAGGCACAGCAAGATCAACGAAGCTGCACCATATCCCGCCGCTCATAACGGTCTGGTTGCAGGTTCGAGTCCTGCCGGGCCCACCAAGAATATCAGTATCTTACTTGGCCTCCGTTGCCCCCACCGCAATGAGCGCACCAGAAACCGCACCAGATACGTGCACTTTTCGTTCGTGCGCAAGTTCGCGGAAGGCGTCGGGCAAGCTCGCGTGCTGATGAGTGGATACGACAGTGCATCCACGATCATCGCCTTTTCGGTCAACGGAGAAGGGCTGACGGGAGGCAGGCGCTTCCATGCCGGCTTCTTGATCCGAGAGTGAATATCGCTGGCGGCAAAAGAACGGCTATGGGGCGCTTCACGCCGAGGCTTAGTTTCAGGGCTCCGGAGTGACCTTCCAATGGATCAAAGTCCGAACTCGGAATCCAGAGACTGGGTATTTAGCCCGCTCAGATGAGGCCAACCGACAGGTTTCCTGTACTCTCTCTATCAGCCTGCGATCAACGACGATAGCTGAAGCAGTCTCTGCCGTTGGCGATGATGTCGGCCATCTCCGGTAAAGCGGAAGTCAGCCATGACGGCAATCACGTCCTCTAAGGGCCAATTCCGGACGCATGCACCGCAGCAAATAGAGCTCTTAGTCTACCCCATCGTCGGTGGGCTCAGCGGCGTTGTTGCAGGCGAGCGCTGAGATCGCTGAAGCCGACCGGGAACCCTGCCGCGCGAGGCTGGATTCCCGCGATGGTTGGGGTAAGGTTACGCTGCCTGCGTAGAAAAATTGCAAACAACACCCGGGAGGAAGTGATGCTCGACACCACGCTTAGTGCGCGCGTCCAGGTTTCCCTCGACAAGTTTGAAGCTGCGCTTGCGGCAGGCGATCTCGACTCCGCCGTAGGAATGTTCGCTCCGGAATGCTACTGGCGCGACCTCGTTGCCTTCACCTGGAACATCAAGACGATGGAAGGCCGCGATCAGGTCCGCGACATGCTCGCGCATTGCCTCGCGCATGTGAAGCCGCGCAACTGGAAAATCGCCGAGGGTGAAACGCCAACCGAGGCCGGCGGCGTGACCGAATCTTGGATCACGTTCGAGACCGAGGTCGCGCGCGGATATGGACTCATCCGCCTGCAGAACAGTCAGATCTGGACGCTCTTGACAACCATGGCCGAACTGAAGGCCCATGAGGAAAAGGCTGGCTTCAGCCGACCGCTCGGCGCCAGGCATGGCGTCAATCCCGGCGCCAAGACCTGGAAGGAACTGCGTGACGAGGAAGTCGAGCAACTTGGCTTCAAGACCCAGCCCTACGTGCTTGTCATCGGCGGCGGACAGGGAGGCATTGCGCTCGGGGCCCGGCTGCGCCAACTCGGTGTGCCGACGATCATCGTCGAAAAGAACGCACGCGCCGGCGATTCCTGGCGCAACCGCTACAAGTCGCTCTGCCTGCACGACCCCGTCTGGTACGATCACCTGCCCTACATCGATTTCCCCAAGAACTGGCCTGTGTTCTCGCCCAAGGACAAAATCGGCGATTGGCTGGAAATGTACACCAAGGTCATGGAGCTGAACTACTGGTCGAACACCACGGCCAAACGCGCCAGTTGGGACGACACCAACAAGGAATGGACCGTCATCGTCGAACGCGACGGCAAGGAGATTACTCTGCGGCCCAGGCAGCTTGTGTTCGCGACCGGCATGTCGGCCAAGCCGAACATGCCGAAAATCAAAGGCATGGAAGCGTTTAAGGGCGAGCAACACCATTCCTCACGCCATCCCGGCTCCGGCGGCTACAAAGGCAAGAAGGTGGTGGTGATCGGCTCGAACAATTCGGCCCATGACATCTGCGCCGCGCTGTACGAGGCCGGCATCGACGTAACGATGGTGCAGCGCTCGACGACCCACATTGTGCGCTCGGATTCGCTGATGGCGACCCTCGGTGATCTTTATTCCGAACGTGCCGTCCGCAGCGGAATGACCACGGCAAAGGCCGATCTGATCTTCGCTTCACTGCCCTACCGGATCTTGAATCAGTTTCAAAAGCCGGTCTACGACAAGATCCGTCAGGACGACGCCGCTTTCTATGCCGGGCTGGAGAAGGCCGGCTTCAGGCTCGACTTCGGTGACGACGATTCCGGGCTATTCATGAAATATCTGCGCCGCGGCTCGGGCTATTACATCGACGTCGGCGCCTCACAGCTTATCATTGACGGAAAAATCAAACTGTTTGCTGGACAGGTCGAGGAAATCACGCCCAACGGCGTCAGGCTCGACAACGGCAAGGAATTGCCAGCGGACGTAATCGTCTATGCCACCGGCTATAGCTCGATGAACGGCTTTGTCGCCGATCTCGTGAATCCGGAAATGGCCGACAAAGTCGGCAAGGTCTGGGGCCTCGGCTCGAATACGACAAAGGACCCCGGCCCATGGGAAGGTGAGCAGCGCAACATGTGGAAGCCGACGCAGCAGGAAGGCTTATGGTTCCACGGCGGCAATCTGCATCAGTCGCGACATTACTCGCAATTCCTTTCCCTGCAGTTGAAGGCGCGCTACGAGAGCATCCCGACGCCGGTCTACGGCCTGCAGACTGTCCATCACAAGGCCTGAAATTGCCGAGCGCACAGCGGGGCTCGCGGATTGCGAGCCCCTTGCCATTTCCGGGTCTTTGCACTCACCAGCGCAATGTTCGCCTTATCAGCGCGCAGCAGAAAGGGCTCGGGAATGGTTAGGCCAAGTGCCTTCGCACTCTCCGGGCGTCATCGAAGCTGGTGACAGGGAGGTCACCGGTTCTGAGAGAATTCCCCTCGCCAGTGGAATTGGCCAATTGCCGCCGTTAGATGGCCGCCTCGGTCTGCCCGTCGAGAACGTGAAGCCTAGAGGGCCGCATGGCAACGCGCAGCTTGTCGCCCACGCTCACCCTCGCGGTCGGCTCGACGCTCGCCACCATGATGCTCTCGCCGACCTTCATATCGAGCAGGATTTCCGAGCCGAGTTGCTCGACCACCTCAATCACAGCATCGAAGGACGGGGCCGACGAGGCGGCCCTTTCCTTTGAGAGACGATCCCTGTCTGTGCATCATGCGCACCGCGTTCGAAGTCTGCCTGCCGACTTGGGACACCAACAGCACCTCATATCGACGCAACCTTGATGACATCCAACGTCCCGCATCACGCGGAGCCGGTCGGTCCCAAATTCCGTATCGAGCCGGGACAACTTGGAGAGTTTGGCGATAGCCCTGCTGCAGGCCGAGATGCCCTTTCCGAAGTCGGCTCGCCTTCTGGGCGTGTCACTGTCGTCGCTGCAAACGCTGGGGAACGACGATGTCGAGCCTCAGCTCGATCTCCCCATCTGGCGCTGCCTATGGGCGCGGCCCGTGGCTCAGTGGCCGAAACGGCGCCGAAAGTTTCGCCTGACTGGACGTGCGGCGGCGCGGCCTATCCAACTTCAAGATCGTGGATGATCGGTTTCAGACCGTCGGGCGTGATTTCGAGGCGCGCAAGCGTGATCGGTAGCTTGAAGCGTCGGCGCCCAGCACTGCCGGGATTCAGGTAGAGCAAGCCGTCTACGGTGTTGATCTTCGGCACGTGGGAGTGGCCGGAAACAATGACATCGATGCCTTCAGCTACGGGGTCGACCTGCAGAGTGTTGAGGTCGTGCAGAACGTAGAACTGCCGTCCGGCGAGCCGCACGAACTCGGTTTCGGCAAATTCGGTGGCCCAATCGCCCGTGTCCACGTTCCCTCTGATCGCCGTGACGGGAGCAATTCTCCGCAGCGCGGTAATGATCTCGGGATCGCCGATGTCGCCGCCGTGAATGATGTGGTCGACATGGGCCAGCATGCGAAGAGCCTCCGGCCTGAGCAGGCCGTGCGTATCCGAGATGATGCCGATGGTGAAGGTCATCGAAGTGTCCGGTTGAAGCACTTTATCGCGCGTTGCGCTGCGGCTTCCTGATGCACCGCGTTGCCCCGGACATCAACCGCCTAAGCCGACTTCCGCCGCTGGCCCGTCGCGGGTTTCTTCGCCACTGCTTCCTTCGCCGGCTTCTTGCCTTGGATCGGCATCAACATCTCTTTCTGGCCCGCCGCCGCCCTGCGCGGCTTCTTGGCGGGCTTTGCTGCCTTCGCCGGCGCAGCCTCCCGACCGACGCTCTGCCGCAGCGCCTCCATCAGATCGACCACGTTTTCGCCTTTGGGCCGCTCCTTCGGGCGGATGGCCTTGCCTGCGCGCTTCTGGTTGATCAGGTCAACGAGCGCGGTCTCGTAGTGATCCTCGAATTTTTCGGGGTCGAACGTGCCCATCGAGACCGCAGCCTTCAGTTTCTCCAGATGATTGGCGACGATCTCTCCTTGGTGTCAATGATCGCATCAAGCTGGCGAACTAACGTCGATCTATCTCGCCCTTAAGGGGGCTTCCCTTTCCACTGTGCTCTCGCGTCCCCCTGATACTGCTCTTTGAGAGCTTTGCCCTCGGGCGTTGTGGTGGATCAGTTGTGATCTTGATCGCTGATGATGATCGAAAGGGCGCTCAATTGAAAACCTGCGTTTGCCATTCTATCGAATGGGACAGCATCGCTGGCTTGAAGAGCATCGCCGCCAGTCACATGTGATAAGGATCGGGGATCGTTGACCCGACACAGTGGCAACGCACCCACCGACCTCATTGAAGGTCGTGTGCGTCCAAATAAGAGCGAGCACGGGCTGCGTTCGAGCACCGCTCGACGCAGTACCTCTACGCAAACGCAACGGCACGAGCCGTCGAGGGAAACCTTGGCGGCTTTTTGCGTGTGGCCAGAGTAACCGGAGCGAGTTTGGAAATCGGTGATATCGTTGGGGTGTTGAAAGCGTGTGAGGCCGCCCAAGTGAGGCTGGTCTAGCTGGGAGGAAGGGCCATGGAATGGTTTAGCCGGAAAACATCGATAGCGGGTATCCAAATTTCCAATTGGATAGTCGTTCTGGTGGCTCTCGTCGTAATTTGGATTATCTATCGCTCTGCAACGTGACGGTGGCTGCTTCCCCCTACGCCGTTGCTCACGGCGCTCCAGCCATTTTGCGATTTCGCCATCGATGCAATGGATCACGCTGGCAAGGTGCGTGTCGGCGGGCTTGACGTTGCCGTAGCAGACGATGACGTCGACAGTCGGCAGCGTAGCCGACCGATGTCTGCCTTCGGGGGTAATACAGACATCCCATTTCAGGGGCGCCACGACCGTTTTTGACCCATCTGCGACATTGGGCAGCACTCAAGAAAGTGTATGACCTCACTTGATCGGCGGAATGGTTCGCCCAGGCGGCGATGTCCTGAGCCTACCCGCTAATGTTCAACTGCCGCAGCACGTCAGCGATGAGTTGCTTCACGTCCTGATGGCCACCGTTGTTGAGGGTGATGCGCGTGCCTTGTCCGTCGGGCAGTGGCGTGGCGGTCACGATCCTATCCGTGTTGATGACGATGGGCTGATCGTCCGGTTGCGTGAACTGCACGAATGCCATGAAAGATGGATCCTGTCTGGTGGGCGCGCGAGCCGCGCGCGGCGCCCCGAAACCTGCGACGCGCGGGCGTCAAGGTCAAGCCCGTGTACCGAAAACGTAAAGGCGAGGCGCTTCAAATAGCTTGCGGCGTTTATGCCCGCTCCACCCGACGCGCCGCCTCGCTTCCCGTTGAGGGCAGCACTCATCTACGCGGTTGCGGAATGACCGCTGTTGGCACAGATGCGAAGTGCGCGATGTCCGCTATTTGGTCGCTATCAGGAAAAGCGGACGTCGCGGACATCGCGTTTTTGTAGATGCGGAGGTCATGCGAGGCGGGCCGCTGCTAGAGGTGCCGTGGCGGGCGCGGTAGAGAAGCTTGGCGAGCCGCCCAGGTTCCGCGCGGTTGCTGTGAGCGCATTTCTTCCCGCACACAATCCGCGGGCGGCTTTACTGCGTCAGATATCTATATGCGACAATCAGAGCCACCATGCTCGCGAAAATCAGCAGTGCCGAGAGGGATTTTCGGATCATTGGCCTCGTCGGATGGCGCGCAGCCGATGGAGCGGACTGAGGTTTAGGCCGTCTCTGGAAGCGCACGACTTTGCCTTCTGTCGTTGGTGCGCGGGCCTTTGGTTCCGGCGCCGCGCCCACGCCTCCCATCTCGCTGTAATAAGCGCTGTAGACCTCGCGAACGGCCAGGGCCGTGGACTCGGCTTCGCTCATCGTCTCGAGTCGGGTTCGATAGTTGGTCAGAAAGCCCTGTGCGTTTGACGGAAGGTCATCGAAACCACCGAGCTTGGCCATCATGAGCCAAGTGGCAAAATCCGCCTCGGCCTTCGTGCGAGCTTTCTTGGCGATACTGGCGTTGGAGCTAGAGGACATGGTGGTCCGATCGGTTCGCCCGCCCAAACTCGCCGGCGTTCATGGCTATCGTTGGCCAGTTCGCTTAGGTATCTCGGTTGACGTCAAGTGTCCCGCCTCGCGCCTGGCTGGCGCGCCAGGATTTGCCCTGGCGCCGAAGCCGTCAAGCGCGCTGGACCAAATTAAGGGGCTTGCCCGCCGGCATCGTTGATCCGACCAATCTACTCCTTTGCCGAAGTCGTGTATCTTGAACGAGCCGAAAAGCTCGCTCATAAAACCGTCATTGAAAGGTTGGTGGCCGTGGTCCGAAGCAAAAATGCCTCGCCAACTTGGAACGATGTTAGGACCGTGCTCTTAGACTTCGATCGCGCAGGCCTTCGGGAACTGGTGCAAGACCTCTACACTGCGAGCAAAGACAACCGAGCATTCTTGCACGCCCGCTTGGGCTTGGGTCATGATCAGCTCCAGCCCTTCAAAGCAAATATTACTACCTGGATATGCCCAGACTTAATGAACAACCAGTCCGTGTCGGTTTCAAAAGCCAAGAAGGCGATTGCGGACTACAAGAAAGCGATTGGTCGCCCGGAGGGGATGGCGGAGCTGTCGATATTTTATTGCGAAGAGGCATTCGGCTTTCTAGAATCCTGCAGCATGGAAGATGAAAGCTACTTTGCTGCTCTGATCCGCATGTATGGACGGTCCCTCGAATTTGTATCGAGCCTACCTACTGCCCAGCGCGCCGCCTATCTCGAGCGTCTCGACAAGCTTAGATCACGCGGGAGCCACGTCGGCTGCGGGGCAGGATGAACTCAATAGCCTTTGGCACGCTGCCGCTCTGGACGAGCAACAGAGCGAATGACGGCTCCTTCTGTTGGATGAGGTAATCGACGAAGCGGCGCGAACATTCTACGGGGAGATTGCATGGCGCGCGCAGCTTGGCTTTACGGACTCGTCATGAAGCTTATTGCGCATCGTGGATGGTCCGCGGGTCCGGGTGAAAACTCGCTCGCCGCGTTCGCACGTGCCGCCCGTGACGGCAGAATATCTGGTGTCGAATTCGACGTCTGCCTTGCAGCGGATTCCGACACATTGGTGGTGTCACACGACCCGCCGCGTCATGTCGAGAATGCGCTTACCCTGGATGCGGCACTGTCGCTTCTTTCACCAACTGACCTTGAACTGTTTGTGGAGGTGAAGGAGACGGGACTTGTCTCTAGAGTCATCGAGAGGCTGGTTGCCAGCAATGTGGCCCGTCGCTCAGTCGTATTTGCCTTTGCCGCCGTCGCAAGATCCTTTCCGTGGGAGGGTGCGCGACCGGTGCGCCTGGGCATCATCGTCATGTACCCGTGGAACCTGAATCGTGCGGTGCGCAGGTATGCGCCGGATGTCCTCCTGCTCGGCTGGGACGCGCGCGCTTGGACGCGAGTCGCTTTTCGCGCCTGGTGGTCCGTTTTCTCGCTTGAGCAGCTTGCGCGACGCCACCACGTGCCGGTTGTGGTAGGAATCGTGCAACGCATGGACGACCTTCATTGGCTCTCGCGGCAGCGCCTCTACAGGGCGGTTGCCGACGTCGACCGCACTATCAGCCGCAGCGCCAGACCTGATTAGGCCGGCGCAAACCCGTTCGTCGCCCGTGAAATATTCGAAAGCGGCTGACAGATCGGCCTGATCTGGCGTGGCCGGCTTTTTCGGTGACGTCGCCTTTTGGCCCTAAACGACGGTTTGCGCGACGTCTGAATATTTCCGAAGTTGAGGGCAGTCCGCACTTTGGCTGCTAACGGCGCTAAACCGGACGCCACGCGGATAGCCCAATTCGGTCGAGAATGACCCCGCCACTTCGAGCCGCCCTGAGGGGATCTTGGTGGTTGGGCGGGGTCAGGCAGTGTGGCATAATCCACGACGTGGACCCGTTAAGTCCATTGCTTCTTTGTCAAAGGAGAATCGCCATGTCCACGTACATGCTTCTCTGCAATTTCACCGAGCAAGGTGTTCGGACCATCAAGGAAATGCCGCAGCGTCGAGCGGCCGCCAGGGAGTTGGGCAAAAAGTTTGGCGTTGACATCAAGGCCGGCTATCTCGCCATGGGAACATATGACCTCATCATCCACACCGAGGCCACCGACGATGAGGCCATGGCCAAGTTTCTCTTGTCGCTGGCCGCCATCGGGAATGTACGGACGACGTCGGTCAAGGTGTTCCCGGAAGCGGACGTTGACAAGATCATCGCGGGACTTGCGTAACGCAAATCAAAACGAAGGTCAGTTGTTGGCACATAACGTCGGCCAGCGCAGCGACATGTCTGAAGTTGACGGTAGACCGGAAATGACAAGCCGACCTTCAAAACAACGCTAATGACCCTTCGCGACATATTGCACCGCCGCGCGATCTCGGTCGCTAACAAAGCATATCGGAAGTTGACGGGCAGCCGTCTATAGCGGCGTTCGATGGAGCAACTGGAACAAAACAATCTGTCTCTGGTTGAATTGAGATAACTGGCTCCGGTTGGGAGCCGATGAGGCACCTTGGTTGCGTGGGAGGGGGTGCCATGACGCTATCCATGTTGAATCTCAGGTCGAAATTCACCGCATGCGCTGCCGTGCTCGCTTGCGCGATCTTCCTTTCGGTCGCGGCATATGCCAGAGGCGGCGGTGGCGGCGGCGGTGGCTTCCATGGTGGGGATGCTGTCTGGTCTGCTCCGTTGCGGTTCGTGCGGTGCGGGCATGTCAACCAATGGGCGAGACAAATCGGGGCGTGTTCGCATTCGCTGCTCAGCAGCGACGGAGAGCGGCACGTGCCCGGACGCAAAGACCTTCTATCTTGACACGGTTGAGAGCGCTGTTCTCACAGGGCTGCAGGCCGAGTTGCGTGCGCCGAAAGTTATTGCGGAGTACGTGCGTACTTACCTCGAAGAGCGAAAACGCCTCGCAATCACATCGAATGCAAAGAGGCAGCGTCTAGAACAGCAGCTCGCGCAGTTGAATCGGGAAATCGAACGGTTAGTGGACGCGATTGCAAAAGGGCACGGCGATCCATCCGTTCTCGGTCCGCAATCGACTGCCCTGGATGTCAAACGAAAGCGGATATCTGAAGAGTTGCGGAGTGAACCGCCGGCCGCAAAAGAGGTCGCGCTGCATCCAGCTATTCTCAAGCGATATGAAGAACAGCTAGGTCGGCTCGAGGAGGCGCTAACGAAGGGTATTCGTTCGGGCGACGGAGAGGCGGCCGAAGCCATCAGAGACCTGATCGACACGGTCACGGTCTTCCGAGATCCAACACGCCTCGGTGGCGTAACGGTGGAGATATCAGGCCGGTTAAACGCCCTGTTGGGGGAAAAAGCTTTCCCAAACCAAGTCAAAGGGGTGTGGGGAAAGATGGTAGCGGGAGAGGGACTCGAACCCCCGACCCCAGGATTATGATTCCCGTGCTCTAACCAGCTGAGCTACCCCGCCACAGGGCTCGCGGGGGCCGAACAAGGCCGATCTCGCGAACGCGCGGCATATAAGGAAGGGGGCGGCGGGCTGTCAATCCGCGTTTGCGAAAGCTTCCGCTTCGCCAAGGATTTCGCCTTCGCTAAAGCTTCGGCGGGACATGTTCGCGGGTGAATTTGGGCCCTTTTTGCGCCGAATCCGTCATGGCCGGGTTTGTCCCGGCCATCCACGCCTTCCTTCGCCGGCCCAAGAACGTGGATGCCCGGGACAAGCCCGGGCATGACGACGAGATTGGGGATGCGGAACGGGCCTATTTCGGCCGGACCGTCGGGTCGCCGCCGGGGCTGCCGGGAGGCGGGATGACGGGGGTCTTGCCGCCGGTTTCGGGGGCCGGGGCGTGCATGTCGGGGTCGACGCCCGCGGGCGGGCAGAGCACGCCGTCGGATTTGGCCAGCCTGTCACCGAGCGGTTCCCGGGACTGGCCGGTGGTGGTGCCGTCGGCCTGGCGGTTCAGGCGGTCCTGGGGCATGCAGTTGGCGGCATGCTGCGCCGATGGCGGCGCAGTCGCTTGCGGCGGCGTCGCAGGTAGCGGCGGGGCCTGCGCGATCGCGGCGCCTGAGGCGGCGACGACGAGGCCCGCAAAGATGAGTTTTGATGTCGTGCGCATGGGAGGGAAACGCGCGGGGCTCGCCGCCTGTTCCAGGCCAAAGCGCGATGTGATCGGGGTTTGGATCCCCTCAGGTTTCCGCATCGTCATTGCGAGCGAAGCGAAGCAATCCAGAATCCCTCCGCGGAAACAGTCTGGATTGCTTCGCTTCGCTCGCAATGACGGAGTAACTCGCGAGATATCGCGGGTGGAAAGAGCCCTCTCCCCAACCCTCTCCCGCACGCGGGAGGGGGGCGCACTGCCGGCTTGGCGGCGCGCCAGGCTCATCCCGATCACGATTTGACGTAGCGGATCAGCGAAAAGTGCCCCATCGGCGGCATCGGGCGGCGCTCGGCGAGCGTGATGCCGCCGTGTTTCGCGGCCCAGTCGACCAGGCGCTGCCACGGGAATTCCGGGCGCCAGCCGAGGCGGCGGGCGACGGGGGCAAAGGCGAGCTCGAACAGTTTTCGCGGACCACTCTCGGCGCCGATGTGGTTGACGAGGATCAGCTCGCCGCCGGGCTTGAGCACGCGCACGAACTCGTCGAGCGTGCCTTCGGGATCGGGCACGGCGGTGATGACATATTGCGCGACCACCGCGTCGAAGAAGTTTTCCGGGAAAGCGAGGTTCTTGGCGTCCATCACCGAGAGCACCTCGACATTGCTGAGCCGCATCGCGCGCACGCGCGCCTGCGCCTTGCGCAGCATCGGCTCGGAGATGTCCACGCCGCAGATCTTCGTGGTGCGCGAATAATCAGAGAGCGAGAGCCCGGTGCCGACGCCGACGTCGAGGATGCGGCCGCCGATGCGATCGGCCTCCGCGATAGTCGACTGCCTTCCGGCGTCGAACACCTTGCCGAACACGAGATCGTAGACCGGCGCCCAGCGGCCATAGGCCTTCTCGACCCCGGCCCGCGAGATGTCTGCTGCCATGCCCCCTACCCTTACTACACCTCTCCCGTAGGGAGAGGTCGGATCGCATCGAAAGATGCGATCCGGGTGAGGGGTTGCGATCTCAATAGTAGCTGCGGCCCCTCACCCGGATTGCTCAGGCGCGCAATTGCGCGCCATAGCAATCCGACCTCTCCCCGCTGGGGAGAGGTAAACCCAGCCCAACCAGTTGCGCTAAATCTCATCATCCTCAGCCGCGCACCGCTTCCACCAGCGGCCTCGCTGCGTGGCTCGCGACCTTGGCCGCGGCGCTTTGAATGAAGCCGCCGCCGAGCACGCGGGCCTGGCCGCTGGCTGCGTCGTAGAACACGCAGGCTTGTCCCGGCGAGACGCCCTCCTCGCCGGCGACGAGCTCGACCTCGTAATGGCCATTGCCGCCGCGCAGCCACGCCGGCTGCGGGCTGCGGGTCGAGCGCACGCGCACGAACATTTCGAGGCCAGCGCCGATGGCGCGGTCGATGTCGCCGTCGCCGATCCAGTTGACGTCGCGCAGCACGATGCGGTGCATCTTGAGCGCATCGCGCGGGCCGACGACGACGCGGCGGTTCGCCGCGTCGAGCCGCACCACGAACAGCGGTGCGTGGGCGGCGATGCCGAGGCCGCGGCGCTGGCCGACGGTGAAATTGGCGATGCCGTTGTGCTGGCCGAGCACGCGGCCGTCGAGATCGACGATGTCGCCGGGGTCCATCGCGTTCGGACGCAGGCGGGTGATGATGTCGGTGTAGCGGCCGGTCGGCACGAAGCAGATGTCCTGGCTGTCGTGCTTGTCGGCGACCGCAAGACCAAAGCGGCGCGCGAGCTCGCGCGTCTGCGGCTTGGTCATGTCGCCGAGCGGGAAGCGCAGGAAATCGAGCTGGTCGCGCGTGGTCGCGAACAGGAAATAGCTCTGGTCGCGATCGGCATCGGCGGCGCACACCAGCGCACGCGAGCCGTCGTCAAGATGGCGCGAGGCAACGTAGTGGCCGGTGGCGAGCGCCTGGGCGCCGAGCTCGCGCGCGGTCTTGAGGAGGTCGCGAAACTTGACCGAGCGGTTGCACTCGATGCACGGCACCGGCGTCTCGCCGAGCGCGTAAGAGTCGGCAAAGTTGTCGATGACGGATTCGCGAAAGCGGTCCTCGTAGTCGAGCACGTAATGGGGGATGCCGAGCTTGGCGGCGACGTCGCGGGCGTCGTGGATGTCCTGGCCGGCGCAGCAGGCGCCCTTGCGATGGGTCGCCGCGCCATGGTCGTAGAGCTGGAGCGTGATGCCGACGACGTCGTAGCCTTCAGCCTTGAGCAGCGCAGCCGTCGTCGAGGAATCGACGCCGCCCGACATGGCGACGACGACCCTGGTGTCCTGCGGACGGCCTTCGAGATCCAGACTGTTGAGCATGGGTTCTTAAGGTGTGACGGCGGCGTTCGACGATCCGCGATGTGCCTTGGCCGGGACATCGGCGGTCCCGGGGAACTTCGATTCCCGCAGGGGCGCGATTTCCCCAGTCGAAAGCGGCTGAGAGCGATCTCTTTAATATAGGGGGCATTCCGGTGAAGCAATCACGGGGGAGGCCGGCTTAGGGCAATTCTTGCCGGGGCGGCAGAAATGGCGGGGTCACGGAGGGCCCTGCGGCGGCAGCGTCGATCCATCAAGATATTGATTTTACTATGTAAATTTCGTCGCGCGGGGCTGGCCCGCTCCTTGCTACCCCTGTGCCGAAGATGTTTTCAAGAGGTCGCCTGTGGTCGGTCGGACGTCAGATGTAGCTGCGAGCGTGCCGGTTCCGAGCGCGCAGCAAAAGACTGCGCGCTCGCAAGGGCCGAAGGACACGTCGACGAATGACTCCTTCGGCTCGCTGGTCGACAGCAACACCCAGGCGATCAGCAACAACGCGGCCTCGCAGGCGCAGGACAGCCCGCCGCGGCGGACCGACTTGGCGTCGTCCGCCTCCGACAAGAGCCCGCGCGACACCTCCTCGACCGACCCCTCCTCGCAGAGCAAGGCGAGCGACGACACCGGCACTTCCGCGCCCGGCAGGAGCGAGGCGACGGACGATCCGGCCAAGGATCCAACCAAGACCGGCAAGACCAAGGACAAGCCGGAGGCGTCCGACGCCATATCGGCGGACAAGTCCGACGAGACCAAGGGCGACAAGGCCGACGGCACCGACGGGCTCGCCGCCGCCGTCGATGCCGCAGCGGCCGCGCAAGTGGACGCGACGCAGACCGCCGTGCCTGATCCCAGCGTCGTGGTGGCCGCGCCGGTCGTGCCTCTCGATCCGAACGCTGCGGCGAACCAGGCCAGCGATGCCGCCGCCTCGCCGCTGACGATCGCCGCCGCCGGCATCGCCGCCAGCGCCTCCACCGCGGCGCAGATCGCCGGCACCAAGACCGATACGGCGACGGCGGGCGACAAGAGCGCCAGGGCCGCGGGCGCCAAGGTCGATGCCGACACCTCGGCGACGCTCGCCGATGCTGCGACCGGCACCGCGACCGACGCCAAGACCAATGGCGGACTGATCGCCGCAGTGGACCAGGGCACGCCAAAGACCTCGTTCAAGGCCGCCGCCACCGCGCAAGGCGCGAGCGACGTCTCCAATATCGGCCAGGGCAAGGCGGACGCCGCAACCACGCAAACTCCGGCGACCGCGACGGGCGCCGCCGCGCATCCGCAAGCGGCCAAGCCGCAAGACGAGGCCGGCGCGACCGACGCGAAGGCAGGTCCCGCCGACCGCGCCGCCGATGCAGCGCCCGGCGCACCGGCCACGCACGCCCATGCGAATGCGCAAGGCCCCGTCACCACGACCGACACCAGCGCGCAGGCCGCCTCCGCCGTGCAGGCGCCGCTGACCAATACGAGTTCGACTGCGACCGCCTCGACCGCAACGCTCACCGCGACCGCGGCCACCTCGACGGCCGTGCCGATCAACGCCGTGCCGATCGAGATCGCAGCCGCCGCGCGCGCCGGCAAGACCCGCTTCGACATCAGCCTCGATCCGGTCGATCTCGGCCGCATCGACGTGCGCATCAATGTCGACCGCAACGGTCAGGTCACCTCGCATCTCACCGTCGAGAAGCCGGAAACCTTGCAGATGCTGCGGCAGGACGCGCCGCAATTGCAGCGCGCGCTCGACGATGCCGGCTTCAAGACCGGCAGCAACGGGCTCTCGTTCAGCCTGCGCGACCAGAATTCGTCGGGCCAGAACTCCGGCCAGAACAACGACAATGGCGGCAATGCCCGCCGGTTGATCATCAGCGAGGACGACACCGTTCCCGCAGCGCCCGTGGGACGCGGCTACGGCCGCATGCTCGGATCGAGCAGCGGCGTCGACATCAGAGTGTGAGGAGTATTCGGTCATGACCACCACGAATGCCGCCACCGCCCCGTCCGTCGTCTCCGGCACGACCGACATCCCGAAATCCTCCTCGTCGAACTCGCTGAGCTCGACGACGGGATCGACGCTGGCCGGCAACTTCCAGACCTTCCTGACGCTGCTGACGACGCAGCTCCAGAACCAGAACCCGCTCGATCCGCTCGACACCAACCAGTTCACCCAGCAGCTGGTGCAGTTCGCCGGCGTCGAGCAGCAGCTCAAGACCAACGACTCGCTGGCTCAGCTCGTCACGCTGCAGCAGACCACGCAGGCGACCCAGGCGCTGGGCTTCGTCGGCAAGACCGCGCTGGTCGACGGCTCGACCGCGACCATGACGAAGTCGTCGGCGACCTGGCATCTCAACGTGCCCACCGACTCGACCGTCGACATCACCATCGCCAATGCCAGCGGTCAGACCGTGTTCAACGGCAAATACACCGCCGCCGCCGGCACCGACATTCCCTTCACCTGGAACGGAATGGGCAATGACGGCACGCAATGGCCCGACGGCAAGTACACGATCTCGGCCACCGGCAAGGACGTCGCGAACAACAATGTCGGCATCGCCGCGCAGGTGCAGGGCGTGGTGTCGTCCGTCGACCTGACCCAGTCGCCGCCGCTGCTCACCATCGACGGCGCCAGCTACACCCTGAGCCAGGTGAAGAGCATCATCGCGACGAGCAGCAATTAAAGGCGCGCTGCCGTTACGACATACTCGGTGTCGTCCTGGCGAACGCCAGGACCCATAGCCACCGAAAGTCGTTTTGGAGTGAGGACGTAACCCCGAGTCTTCGTAAGAACTACCCCCTGGGGTAATGGGTCCTGGCGTTCGCCAGGACGACGGTTGAGGGGCGTTTCGGCGCCGCGCAGGCCTCGTTTTGTTAGTAAAGTATTTACGAAGACCCGCTTGGCCGGCTCGAATCCTGGTGTTCAGCCCGCCAAGCCGGCCGCGTTCCCGCAAGTTTCAACGAGAATTGTATTGAACCCTTAGGCTTAGCGGATTTTTAAGCCGCGGGGCGTAGGGTTACGGCGTGAGTTCAGTGGTTGAGAGTTTGTGAGTACGCCATGACAGAACCCCATCGCCCGAGGGTAAAATACGTCATCGGGCCGGACGGCAGTCCGCTGACGATCGCAGATCTGCCCGCACCCGGCACCAAACGCTGGGTCATCCGCCGCAAGGCTGAAGTCGTCGCCGCCGTCCGCGGCGGACTTCTCTCCCTTGAGGAGGCCTGCAGCCGTTATACGCTGACGGTCGACGAATTCCTCTCCTGGCAGTTTTCCATCGACCAGCACGGTCTGGCGGGTCTTCGCACCACCCGCATCCAGCAATATCGCCAGTAAGCGATCCGGAAATCTGCGGCTTTTGACGAAAATCGGCCTCGCCCTGCGAGGCCGATTTTTTTCATGTTCGTTCTTGTTCATTCTTGGCGCTACTTTTGTCCCAGCTCTTAACCTTCGTTAACCATATCGAAACCATCACCTAGGCAATAATTGCCCAGTCGGCCGCTCTGGAATGCGGGTCGAATTGGTCGGGGCGGTTGCTTGCAAGGTCTTGCGGACTTTTTAAAAGGTATCGGCGCCGCCCGGTTCGGGGCGATGATCGCGGTCACCGCCGCGCTCATCGGCTTCTTCGCGTTCGTCATCATGCGGGTCACCACGCCGCAGATGACGACGCTGTTCACGGACCTCTCGGTCGAAGATTCTTCCAGCATTATCAAGGACCTGGAACGCCAGGGCATCCAGTTCGAGCTGCGCAATGAGGGCACCATCATCATGGTGCCCAAGGACAAGGTGACGCGGCTGCGGATGAAGCTCGCCGAGGGCGGCCTGCCCAAGGGCGGCGGCGTCGGCTACGAGGTGTTCGACAAGTCGGACGCGCTCGGCACCACCTCTTTCGTCCAGAACATCAATCATCTGCGCGCGCTGGAAGGCGAGCTCGCCCGCACCATCCGCGCCATCGACCGCATCCAGGCCGCCCGCGTCCATTTGGTGCTGCCGGAGCGCCCGCTGTTCTCGCGCGAGGCGCCGGAGCCGTCGGCCTCGATCGTGGTGCGGGTCCGCGGCGCACTGGAGGCGCAGCAGATCAGGGCCATCCGCCATCTCGTCGCCTCCGCCGTCAACGGGCTGAAGCCGCAGCGCGTCTCGATCGTCGACGAGGCCGGCCAGCTGCTCGCCGACGGCGCCGCGACCGATCCGGAGCAGGCGCTCGGCGACGAGCGCCGCACCACCTTCGAGAAGCGGATGCGCAAGCAGGTCGAGGACATCGTCTCCTCGGTGGTCGGCACGGGCCGCGCCCGCGTCCAGCTCTCCGCCGATTTCGACTTCAACAAGATCACCCAGACCTCGGACAAGTTCGACCCCGAGGGCCGCGTGCTGCGCTCGAGCCAGACCCGCGAAGAAAGCAGCATGACCGCCGACAACAACGGCCAGGTCACGGTCAACAACGAGCTGCCGGGCAACCAGCAGAACAGCGGCGTCGCGGCCAAGGACCAGAGCAAGAAGACCGAGGAGACCAACAATTACGAGATCTCCCGCACCACCAAGACCGAGGTGACCGAGGCCGGCCGGGTCAACCGCATCTCGGTCGCGGTGCTGGTCGACGGCATCTACAGCAAGAACGAGAAAGGCGAGCTGGCCTATCAGGACCGCACCAAGGAGCAGCTCGACCGCATCGCGACCCTGGTGCGCTCGGCGATCGGCTTCGACCAGAAACGCGGCGACCAGGTCGAGGTCGTCAATCTGCGCTTTGCCGACGCCCCCTCCACCGCCCCGATCGGCGAACCTGGCGGCTTCCTCGGCATGCTCCAGTTCACCAAGGACGACGTCATGTACTTCGTCGAGCTCGGCGTGATGATGCTGCTCGGCCTGGTCGTGCTGTTCCTGGTGATCCGCCCGCTGGTCAAGCGCATCCTCGCCTCCGACGAAGTCGCCGCCGCCATCAGCGGCGTGCTCGCCGGCCCGGCCGCCTCGGAAGAGGCCGCCCCGGCCGGCCAGGCGCTGCTGCCCAGCGGCGCCGCCAGCGCGATCGACGTCGCCACCATCCAGGGCCAGGTCCACGCCCAGTCCGTTCATCGCGTCGGCGAGCTCGCCGAACGCAACCCCAACGAAACCGTCGCCATCATCCGTCAATGGCTGACCGAACCCGCGAAATGATCGAGAAGTGAACTGACATGGCCGCCAGCTTGCAAAACGCCAACTCCAACGACATCACCAGCGTGATCTCGACGCTCGGCGCCCGCCAGGGCAGCCGTGCGGGCGGCAAGTCCGAGGCCGTGGCAGGCCCCAAGCGCGCCGCGATCCTGATGCTGGCGTTGGGCGAGCAGTACGGCGGCAAGATCTGGTCGATGCTCGACGACGACGAGGTGCGCCAGCTCTCGCTGGAAATGTCGACGCTCGGCACCGTCGAGGTCGACACGGTCGAGGACATGCTGCTCGAGTTCGTCTCGCGCATGTCGGCCTCGGGCGCGCTGATGGGCAATTTCGACGCCACTGAGCGGCTGCTCCAGCAATACCTGCCGCCGGAGCGCGTCAACGGCATCATGGACGAGATCCGCGGCCCCGCGGGGCGCAACATGTGGGAGAAGCTTTCCAACGTGCAGGAAGAGGTTCTCGCCAACTATCTCAAGAACGAATATCCGCAGACCATCGCGGTGGTGCTGTCGAAGCTGAAGCCGGAGCACGCCGCGCGCGTGCTCGGTATCTTCCCCGAGGACCTCGCCCTCGACGTCGTCAACCGCATGTTGAAGATGGAGGCGGTGCAGAAGGAGGTGATCGAGAGCGTGGAGAAGACGCTACGCACCGAATTCATGTCCAACCTGTCGCAGACCCGCCGCCGCGACGCCCACGAGGTGATGGCCGAAATCTTCAACAATTTCGACCGCCAGACTGAAACCCGCTTCATCACCTCGCTGGAAGAGGACAACCGGGAATCGGCCGAGCGCATCAAGGCGCTGATGTTCACCTTCGACGACCTCGTGAAGCTGGATTCCGGCTCGGCCCAGACCCTGATGCGCAACGTCGACAAGGACAAGCTCGGCGTCGCGCTCAAGAGCGCCAACGAGGACGTCCGCAACTTCTTCTTCGGCAACATGTCCTCGCGCGCGGCCAAGATGCTCCAGGACGACATGGCGGCGATGGGCCCGGTCCGTCTGCGCGACGTCGACGAGGCGCAGGCGCTGCTGGTCAACCTCGCCAAGGACCTCGCCGCCAAGGGCGAGATCATGCTGACCAAGAACCGCGCCGACGACGAACTGGTGTATTGATGGCCGCTCCGGCAAAATTCCTGTTCGACACCGACTTCGCCGCGCCGGACCGGACGCGCGAGAAGGCCGCGTCCGCGGCTGAAATCGCCCAGAAGGTCGCGGAAGCGGAGGCGCGCGCCTATCAGGACGGCTTTGCTGCCGGCCAGCGCGAGGCCAAGGCCGAGAGCGACCGCCGCGTCGCGCTCGCCATGGAAGAGATCAACATCGCGATCCGGGGCGTCGCCTCGGGCATGGGCAGCATCGAGACCAAGATGGAGACGGAGGCGGTCGAGGTCGCGGTCGCGGTGGCGCGCAAGCTGTGCGCCGATCTGGTCGCCGCCGAGCCGCTCGGCGAGATCGTGGCGCTGGTCAAGGACTGCTTCTCGCATCTGGTCGCGACGCCGCATCTCGTCGTCCGCATCAACGACGCGCTCTACGACAGCGCCCGCGAGAAGATCGAGCGGCTTGCCAAGCAGAGCGGATTCGAGGGCCGGCTGGTGATCCTGGCCGAGCCGGAGATTGCGACCGGCGACTGCCGGATCGAATGGGCCGATGGCGGCGTCGTGCTGGAGCGCGGCGCCATCACGGCCAAGATCGACGAAATGGTCGGACGCTATATCGCGTCCCGCAGGGGGAGCTAAGCCATGAGCGACACCGACGGACAGGTCCCGCTGCCCGATCTCAACGGCCCGATGCCGCCAACCGGCACCGACGTCGGCTACAACGAGGACGAATATGCGGCGCGCGCCGCCGCCGACCTCGAGGCCGTGTTCGACGTGCCGGTGCAGGTCTCGGCCGTGCTCGGCCGCTCCAAGATGGACGTCGGCGAGCTCCTGAAGCTCGGGCCCGGCACCGTGCTGGAGCTCGACCGCCGCGTCGGCGAGGCCATCGACATCTACGTCAACAACAAGCTGGTCGCCCGCGGCGAGGTCGTCCTGGTCGAGGACAAGCTCGGCGTGACCATGACCGAAATCATCAAGACCGAACGCACCTGATTATTTGCCATTGCAGGGAATGACGCGCGGCAGCGCGACCAGACGGACAGGAGACTGACATGCGGCTTCTCATCGTTGGCACATTGAAGGGCCAGCTCACCACCGCCACCAAGATCGCGATGGAGAACGGCGCCACCGTGACCCATGCCGAGGATCACGAGCAGGCGATGCGCGTGCTGCGCGGCGGCAAGGGCGCCGACCTCCTGCTGGTCGACGTCGCCCTCGACATCCGCGACCTCGTGATGCGGCTGGAGGCCGAGCACATCCACGCCCCGATCGTCGCCTGCGGCATCACCAACGACGCCCGCGCCGCGGTCGCCGCGATCCATGCCGGCGCCAAGGAATACATCCCGCTGCCGCCGGATCCGGAGCTGATCGCCGCGGTGCTGGCCGCCGTCGCCAACGATTCCCGCGAGCTGGTCTATCGCGACGAAGCGATGGCGAAGGTGATCAAGCTCGCGCAGCAGATCGCAGGTTCCGACGCCTCGGTGATGATCACCGGCGAATCCGGAACGGGTAAGGAAGTGCTGGCCCGCTACGTCCACACCCGTTCGACCCGCGCCAAGCGCCCGTTCATCTCGATCAACTGCGCCGCGATCCCGGAGCATCTCCTGGAGTCCGAGCTGTTCGGCCACGAGAAGGGCGCCTTCACCGGCGCGATCGCCCGCCGCATCGGCAAGTTCGAGGAAGCGACCGGCGGCACGCTGCTGCTCGACGAAATCTCGGAGATGGACGTCCGCCTGCAATCGAAGCTGCTGCGCGCCATCCAGGAGCGCGTGATCGACCGCGTCGGCGGCACCAAGCCGGTGCCGGTGGACATCCGCATCATTGCGACCTCGAACCGCAATCTGGCCGAGGCCGTGCGCGAAGGCACGTTCCGCGAGGACCTGCTGTTCCGCCTCAACGTCGTCAACCTGAAGATCCCGCCGCTGCGCGAGCGTCCCCTCGACATCCTCGAGCTCGCCCAGCACTTCGTGAAGAAGTACGCCGAAGCCAACGGCGTGCCGGTGCGCCCGATCTCGGCGGAAGCGCGCCGCGTGCTCTCGACCAACCGCTGGCAGGGCAACGTCCGCGAGCTCGAAAACACCATGCACCGCTCCGTGCTGATGGCGCAGGGCGACGAGATCGGACCCGACGCGATCCTCACCCCGGACGGCGACCGCCTCGACCTCGCCAAGACGGTGCCGGCCGTGGCGCATGCCACGATGGCCGCCGAGCAGGTGACGCGCGCTCTCGTCGGCCGCACGGTGGCGGACGTCGAACGCGACCTGATCCTGGAGACGCTGAAGCACTGCCTCGGCAACCGCACCCACGCCGCCAACATCCTCGGGATCTCGATCCGCACGCTGCGCAACAAGCTCAACGAATACGCCGACGGCGGCATCCCGATCACCCCGGCGGGAACGCCGGGCGAATATCCGCGCATGCCGATGGTGGGGGCGTAAAGCTTCCACACGAATTGAGAGGATGCGAATGCCCGGGCCTGGCCCGGGCATTTTTCTTTTGCAAGTCGACTGCGCACACCTGTGATCCGTCATCCTAAGGTGTGAGGCATGGGCTGCGAAAGCAGCACATGCCGAGCCTCGAAGGATGAACGGCCCCGCCACAGCCGGGCCGTCGCCCTTCGAGGCTCGCCAAGCGGCGCATTTGCGCCGCCAGGCTCGCACCTCCAGCGACAACGGCTTCGCCGTTGCGCGGGGGTGACGGCGAACAAAGTCTCGAGGTCCGCACGAACGCTGCGACATGCGAGACAACACCGCCAAGATCACTCCCGGATATCGCTTCGCTCATCCGGGCTACGGGACCATTGTGCCGGGCGGGACCAACACGGCCGTTGGCCGCCTGCTGAGTGAAGCAGTTCACAAGCAAGAGGCGCCGGGAGCGCTAGTGTTCGGGAGCAGCGTGGCGTGATGTCCGCCGGGGGCGCATCCGCTTTGCGAACGTCCTTCAAACCGAAAGGGCAAGCCATGAACCACTTTTCGTGGACGATTTCCCGCTTATCGCTGATTGCAACGCTGATCGTGGCCGCAGCTCCGCTTGCGCGCGCCGACGTGATCATGGACTGGAACGCCAAAGCCGATGCGATCGCCACCGAGAAACAAATTCTTCCGGCGCCGCACAGCCGCGTCTTGTCCATGATGCACGTTGCAATGTTCGAGGCGGTCAACGCGATCGACCGCCGCTACGCGCCATACAAGATCTCGTTGTCAGCGGACCGCTCGACCTCGCGGGAAGCCGCAGCGGCAGTTGCGGCTCACGACGTGCTGCTCTCGATCTATCCGGACCTCAAGCCGGACCTGGATGCGACACTGACGAACGCGCTGGCACCGATTGCCGAAGGCGAGTCCAAGATCGCGGGCATCGCCCTCGGGAAAGAGGCTGCGGCGCAGATCATGGAGCTTCGTGCGAAGGATGGCAGCAACGCCGTGGAAACGTACCGGCCCCTGACCACACCGGGTGCCTATGTTCCAACCGTCGTCCCGCTTTTCTCGACCACGGGTGCGACAACGCCGTGGGTCATGGTCTCCGGATCACAGTTCCGCCCGGGACCGCCGCCGGCGCTCGATTCAGAGGTTTGGACCCGGGACGTCAACGAAATCCGCGAGGTCGGCAGCCGAGGCAGCTCAACCCGGACGCCCGAGCAAACGACGATCGGACGATTCTGGTTCTTCGTCGGTGCCCGCACCTACAACCCGATCGTGAGGCAGGCCGCAACGGCGAAGGGAATGGATCTCGTCGACTGTGCCCGGCTGTTCGCGCTGACGTCAATTGCGGGCAACGACGCCCTCGTCGCCGTGTTCGACGCAAAATACCACTACAATCTCTGGCGGCCGATCACGGCCATACGCAACGCCGACCTGACGTCGAATGCGGCAACGCCTCGTGATGCATCCTGGCTGCCGCTGGGGGAAACGCCGATGCATCCGGAATATCCCTGCGCCCACTGCATCACGTCGGCAGCGATTTCGACCGTGCTCCAGACTGTCGTTGGAGACTTCGGCGAGTTCTCGCTGACCAGTCCCACTGCACCAGGCGTCACGCGAAAGTGGTCGCGGCTCCAGGACTATAGCGACGAAGTCTCCAACGCCCGCATCTGGGCCGGCTTTCACTACCGGTTCTCGACCGAAGTCGGCAAGGACATGGGCCGGAAGGTCGGTGCGCTGACCGTCGCGACCCAGCTCCGCGGTGTGGAGGCGATGGCGCAACCGAAGCGTTAAGGCTGGTGCCCACACCCCCAGTGTCGTCCTGGCGAAAGCCAGGACCCATTACCCCAGGCAGGAGTTTGACGAAGATTCGTCGTCCGGTACTCCTACTGCCCTCCATCGATAGATTCCGCGGTATGGGTCCTGGCTTTCGCCAGGACGACGTTGGAGAGCCAGTGTGCGTCCAAACCCGCAGACGGCGGCATGGCCGCACCGCATCCGGCGACTAGGTCGCGCCTGCGCAAGGCCCTATAACCCCGCGTGAGAACCACACGAGGGTAAACATGTCGGAAGCTCAAATCACGGACTGGCTGGCGTCGCAGCGGCAGGCGATGATCGATCTCTTGCGCGATGTCGTGAACATCGATTCCGGGTCCTATGACAAGGAGGGCGTCGATGCGGTCGGTGCACGGTTCGAGCGCCACTTTACCGAGCACGGCATTCCGTTCCGGCGCGAGAACAATTCCACCTTCGGCGATGCGATCCATGCCGAGGTGACAAAGCCAGGCAGCAACGAGAAGCCGGTGCTGTTGATGGGGCATCGCGACACCGTGTTCGGCAAGGGCGAGGTCGGGCGGCGCCCGTTCACGATCCGAGACGGGCGCGCCTATGGGCCCGGCGTTGCCGACATGAAGTCCGGCCTCGTCATGAACGTGTTCGTGGCGACCGCTTTCCACAAATTCGGTGGCAGCCCGCATCCGATCAAGGTGCTGATCACCTCGGACGAGGAGATCGGCTCGCCCTCGTCACGTCCCGTGATCGAGCGCGAAGGACGCGCCGCGCGCGCGGTGTTCAACTCCGAGCCGGGCCGCCCCACAGGCAACGTCGTCACCGGCCGCAAGGGCGGCATCTTCATGCATGTCGCCATCACCGGCAAAGCCGCGCATTCCGGCGCCAATTTCGCCGCCGGCGTCAGCGCGATCGGCGAGCTCGCGCACAAGGTCGTCCAGATCCACGCGTTGACCAATCTCGACAAGGGCATCACGCTCAATGTCGGCCTCGTCTCCGGCGGCCAGTCCGTCAATACGACGGCGCCCTATGCCGAAGGCCAGATCGATCTGCGCTATGTCGATCCCGCAGACCGGGCCACGGTGATGGCCGCGATCGAGACAATCGTCGCCACCTCCTACGTGCCGGGCACGAGCGCAACTCTGACGATCAAGGGCGAGTTCGTGCCGGTGGTGCAGAGCGAGGCCTCGAAGACGCTGTTCGAGGGTTATCAAGCGGCCGCAAGACAGGTCGGCCTCACCACGCTTCAGGGCGAGTTCTCCGGCGGCTGCGCCGATTCCGGCTTCACCGCCGCAGTCGGCACGCCGACCATCTGCGGCCTCGGCCCGGTCGGCGGGCTCGCGCACACGCCGGAGGAATATCTCGAGATCGACAGCATCGTGCCGCGCGCCCAGGCGCTGGCGCTGGCGATCTTGCGGGGGTGATCCCCGTCATTCCGGGGCGATGCGAAGCATCGAACCCGGAATCTCGAGATTCCGGGTTCGCGCTTGCTCGCGCCCCGGAATGACGGTCGCGAGGCTCACGAATAGCTCGGCGCGTCCGGCTTGCGGAAGATGTGGATGGGATCGCCGGGAATGATCGGCTGGCCGCTGAACATCGCATAGGCGTAGAGCGCGAGATAGGCGATCGCCAGCGCGCCGACGGCGTAGAAGGCCCAGGTCGCAACGCGCTTCATCATTCCGCTCCTTTGCCGCCCCGGCGGGAGGCTCAGGCAGCGCTTCTAGAGCGATGAGAGCGAAAAGGCCAGTCTTCTGCGCCGAAGCCCGCGGCGATCAAATGCCGCGCCGGCCGCGCGCGGGAAGGCTGACCTCGGCGAGCCTTGCCGCGTCTTCGTCCTGGTCGACCGCCACGTACTGGCCGTGCCAATAGGCAAGCGCCGCAGTCCGCGTCGAACTCTTGACGTCCCTGACACGGCCGATGACGATGCCGTGCGAGTGCCGCTCGACGATCTCCTCGACCTCGCAATCGAAGGCCGACAATGCGCCGACCAGCAGCGGGACTCCCGAGACCGCCGTCACCCACCGGGCACCGGTGAAACGGTCTGCGCCCTTGAGCCCGCCCTTGCCGGCAAAGCGCTCGGCGACGTCGAGCTGGTCGGCGTTGAGGATGTTCACGCCGAAGGCGCCGTGACGCCGGATCAGCGGGAAGGACGAGGCATCGCGGTTGATGCTGACCAGCAGCGTCGGCGGTTCGACCGACAGCGAGGTGACCGAGGTCACCGTCATGCCGGTGATGTCCTTGCCCCGCCCGGCGGTGATGACGCTGACGCCGCCGGTGAGGTGGCGCATGGCGCCGCGGAAATCGGCGGACGAGACGGGGATTTCAGTCATGAGATCGCGAGGCACTACATTCATGGCATGGTCCCCGAAGCGGGGTTCCCTCTATTTAGGTACGATCGTCCGCCGACAAAAGGTGGCTCAGGATCGAGCCTTCGAGACCCGCAAGCTCGGCCGAGCCGCGCTCCCGCGGCCGGGCTGCGTTAACCACGACGTCATGGGCAATCCGGCCCTCCTCGATCACCAGCACCCGGTCCGCCAGCGCGACCGCCTCGGAAACGTCGTGGGTCACCAGAATCGCGGTAAAGCCCTGGTCGCGCCAGACCCGCTCCAGAAGCCGCTGCATCGAGATGCGGGTCAGCGCGTCCAGCGCACCGAGCGGCTCGTCGAAGGCCAGCACGCGCGGACGGGAGACCAGCGCGCGGCCGAGCGCGACGCGCTGCTTCTGGCCGCCCGATAGCACCGAGGGCCACTGGTCGCGCTTGTCAGCGAGGCCGACCTCGGTCAGCGCCTTCTCGGCGCGGGCATGCGCATCGGCGGATGAACGATCGCGGCCGAGACCGACCTCGACATTGGCGAGCACGCGCGCCCAGGGCAGCAGCCGCGGCTCCTGGAACATCACGCGGATATCCTCGGGCTGGACGTCACTGCCAAAGCTGATGCTGCCGGCATCGATCTTGTCCAGGCCGGCGATCAGGCGCAGCAGCGTGCTCTTGCCGCAGCCGCTCTTTCCGACGATGGCGACGAACTGGCCGGCGGGGATGTGCAGGTCGATGCCGCGCAGCACCTCGTTGTCGCCGAACGATTTGCGCAGGCCCCGGATGCTGAGCGGCAGGCCGCTGGTCTGCACCACCCGCTCCTCGCGCACCGCGCGGGCGTGAGGCGCGAAATTGGCGCGGCTGGCGAGCTCGGTTTCGGGAAGGGAGGTCCGAAGGGCTGTCTGCATGTCACTCTCAACGTTTCTGGAAGGCGGGATGCCAGGACAGCGTCGCCCGCTCCAGCACGCGGGAGGCGCTGTCGGCGAGCTTGCCGAGCAGGGCATAGATCAGGATCGAGAGCACGACGACGTCGATCAGCATGAACTCGCGCGCCTGCATCGCCATGTAGCCGAGGCCTGAGGACGCCGCGATGGTCTCGGCGACGATCAGGGTCAGCCACATAATGCCGAGTGCAAAGCGGATGCCGACAAAGATCGAGGGCAGCGCGCCCGGAAAGATCACCCGGCGGAACAATTCGCCGTCACTCATGCCGTAGATGCGGCCCATCTCGATCAGTTGAGGATCGACGGTGCGGATGCCGTGCAGCGTGTTGAGGTAGATCGGGAAGAACACACCGAGCGCCACCAGGAACAGCTTTGCGCTCTCGTCGATGCCGAACCACAGGATGACCAGCGGGATCAGCGCCAGATGCGGCACGTTGCGCACCATTTGCAGCGTGGTGTCGGTGAGCTTGGCCGAAAGCTGCGACAGGCCGTTGGCAAGCCCGAAGGCGAAGCCGATGCTGCCGCCGATCAAAAAGCCGATCGAGGCGCGCCAGAACGAGACCCAGATGTTGCGAACGAGTTCGCCGGAGAGCAGCAGCTTCCAGCCGGCGAGCGCGACGTCGCTCGGCGCCGGCAGCACGCGGACCGGCACGAAGCCGGTGACGCTCGCCACCTGCCAGATCGCGATGATGGCAATCGGCACGATCCACTGGATCAGGCCGTCGACCCGCGGCAGGCGGAAGCCGCGCGGAAGTGAAATGCTGTCGATGAGGCTCATGACTGCGACACCCGGTGCTGCGGACGGAAATCGCTGCCGACCGTCTCGCCGAACGGGCCGCCGTTGAAGTGCAGCTTGGTCACGTTGGAGGGCTGCTCCAGCGAGAGCAGCGGGAACACCAGCTCGGCGAAGCGATAGGCTTCCTCCAGATGCGGGTAGCCCGACATGATGAAGGTATCGATGCCGATGTCCTGATACTCCCTGATGCGGGCCGCGACGGTTTGGGCGTCGCCGACCAGCGCCGTGCTGGCACCGCCGCGCACCAGGCCGACACCGGCCCAGAGGTTCGGAGCGATCTCGAGCTTGTCGCGCTTGCCGCCGTGGAGCTGCGCCATGCGCTGCTGGCCGACGGAGTCCATACGGGCAAAGTTCTTCTGCGCCAGCGCGATGGTGTCGTCGCTGACATGCTTGATCAGCTCGTTGGCCGCACTCCAGGCTTCTTCATTGGTCTCGCGGACGATGACGTGAAGCCGGATGCCGAAGGAGAGTTTTCGGCCGCGCGCGCTCGCGACCTCCCTCACCTTTGCGATCTTCTCGGCGACCAGCGCCGGCGGCTCGCCCCAGGTGAGATATTTGTCGACGGTATCGACCGCGACGTCGATGCCGGCATCCGACGATCCGCCGAAATAGAGCGGCGGCCGCGGCGACTGCACCGGCGGAAACAGCAGCTTGCCGCCCTCGACGTGGATGTGCTTGCCCTCGACATTGACGGTCTTGCCGGCGAGCAGGTCGCTATAGACGTTGAGGAACTCGCGCGTGACCTCGTAGCGCTCGTCATGGCCGAGGAAGATGCCGTCGCCCTTGTTCTCGACGGGATCGCCGCCGGTGACGACGTTGACGAGGAGCCGGCCATTGGTGACGCGGTCAAGCGTCGCCGTCATGCGCGCGGCGACGCTCGGCGATTGCAGGCCGGGGCGAACGGCGACGAGATAGCGCAGCCGCTCGGTGAACGGCGCGACCGAGGAGGCTACGATCCAGGAATCCTCGCAGGACCTTCCCGTCGGCAACAGCACGCCGAAATAGCCGAGCTGGTCGGCGGCCTGCGCGATCTGGCGCAGATAGTTGAAATTGACCTCGCGGCCGCCGATGCCGGTGCCGAGATAACGGCCGTCACCATGGGTCGGCAGGAACCAGAGGATGTTGCTTTTGGATTGGCTCATGGATGGGCTCCGATGACTAGCCATAGGTCGTGCCGACGGCGGCCGCGACGATGCCGACCGACATGACGATGGCTGCGATCACGCGTTGAGCGATGCGTCTCATGTTCAGACCTTTTGAAACGGGGAGATTGGTCGGCACGATCAGGCTGCCGGATTGCGCCAGACGATGTCGCGGATGACGACCGGCTTCGGGATCAGGCCGAGCTTGTAGAAGCGGTCGGCGACGCCTTGCTGGGTCGTGACGATGTCGTCGGTGACGGGACCGATCACGAAGTTCGAGCGGTTGGCGGCGACGGTCTGGATGTCCAGCGGGACGCCGGTGATCGCGGCCAGCGATTTGGCGACTTCGTCGCGGTGCTGTTCGGCCCATTTGCCGGTCGCGGTCGTCACATCAACGATCTGTTGCAGGATGGCGCCGTGGTTCCTAGCGAAATCGCGGTTGGCGATGTAGAAGGAATTGGTCTTGGTGACCTCGCGCGAATTGATCAGGATGCGGCCGTTCTGCTTGGTCTCGCCGATCGCGAAATACGGATCCCAGATCGCCCAGGCCTCGATGCTGCCGTTGGCGAAGGCAGGGCCGGCGTCCGGGGGCGTCAGGTAGACCGGGGTGATGTCGGCATAGGTGAGGCCGGTCTTCTCCAGCGTCTGCACCACGACATTGTGGGCGCTGGACCCCTTGGTGAAGCCGATACGCTTGCCCTTCAGGTCGGCGATGGAGCGGATCGGCGAATCCTTCGGCACCAGGATGCCCTGGCCGTTGGTGATGGGCTGGCCGGCGGCATAGACGATCGCCGCACCCGCGGCCTGCGCGAACACCGGCGGGGAATCACCGACCGCGCCGTAGTCGACGCTGCCGACATTCACCGCCTCCATCATCGGGGGGCCCGAGGAGAACTCGACCCATTTCACCTCGATGCCTTGCGGGGTGAAATGTTTTTCCAGGGTGGCCTGCTGGCGCGTGATGACCAGCACGCCGGTCTTCTGGTAGCCGATACGAATTTCCTTCACCGCGCCCTGCGCGGTCGCGCGTGAGGCGAATGCCGCTGCGGCTGCGGTTCCAACGGAAATTCTCAGAAAGTCACGACGCTGCATTCCACACTCCCGGCCGCATGCGGCCGTCATTCATTCGCGTGTCGAGAATGATGGTGCGGAGCGGCAGGAGTGTCGAGACGCCGGGGAAAATAGCGATGCAAGCACTGCGCGCGAGGCGAAGTGCATGATTAATCTTTCAACCCGCCGAGCGAACGCAGATGGAATTTTTCTGCACGCAAATGTGAGCGCCGCACGGATTTGGTGCGACGATGCAGGGCCGGAACATAAAACGTCGAAAACAACCCCATGCACAGTAGCCGACCATAGCCCGATCAATGACTTACGCGGCAGGCCGAGTCGTTTGACCCGTCGGGCAAGACAGGAGCATGATGGCATGATCGGCGAATGGGAGCTGTTGTGGCGAGGCTCCCTCCACCGCCCCAACTGTCATTCCCCGCGAAGGCGGGGAATCCAGTACGCTGCGGCGTCTCCGTACCCAACAACTGTCTCTGGAATACTGGATCGCCCGCCTTCGCGGGCGATGACACCGAATGCGCACGACGAGAAGCGCGCCAAAGTCCCATTCGCGGCGTACGCACCCGCGTCCTAGTGCCCCCATCTCACCGGCAAGTTCTGTAGCCCGCGGAACGCCCAGCCGCCGATCCGCACCGGCTCGTCATCGGCGATCTCGATCCGGCTGGCACGCGCGAACACCGTCGGCAGCGCGACGTCGGCGATCATGGCGCGCGAGGCCCAGGCACCGGCGCAGAAATGCGGGCCGGCGCCGAACGCGACGCTCTTGCCGGTGTCGCGCCGCACGTCGAACTGGTCGGCGCGCTCGAAATGCTTCTCGTCGCGGTTGGCGGAGCCGAACATCAGGAACACGCGCTCGTCGAGCTCGAAGGAGACGTCGCGGATGCTCCAGGGCTTTGCGATGCGCCGCGGCGACATGCCGATCGGCGAGATCCAGCGGGCATATTCCTCGAAGACCTGGAGCCAGGAGACTTCGCCCTTGCGGACGAGATCGAGCTGCTTGGGATGGGTCAGCAGCGCCCACACCGTGCCGGCGATCGCCTTGCGCGGCTCGTTCTGGCCCCCGGAGATCGCAAGTTTCACATTTGCCCGCACGCTTTCCATCGGCATGCCCGAGGCGAGCAGGACGCCGAGGATGCTCTGGTCCGGATTCTTCCTCATCACCGGCAGCATGTCGTCGATCGCGGCATCGATGCCCGACGTCGCGGCATGGCAGCGCGCCTCGACGGCGGGATCGCCGGCGTAGTTGGCGATGCCCTCGATCATGCCCTGCGACCAGGCGTCCATCTCGGCAAAGCCGACATTGGTGAGGCCGGTGATCGACTTCAGGCATTCGCCCGAGAACGGCAGCGCAAAATCGCGCATGAAGTCGATCCGCCCCGGCCCGATCGCATCGATGATGCGGTCGGCATGGGCCTGGAATTGCGCGGTCCAGTAGCCCTTCACCGTCTTCGGCGACACCGTCGGAAACATCGCGCGGCGCTCGACCTGATGCGCCTCGCCGTCCTTGCGCATCATGTTGTGGCCCATCAGCCGGTTCATCAGGCCGGCGGGCTGGTGCGAGGAGAACACGTCGATCTGCTTCTCGGAGATCGAGATGTCGTCGCGGCTCGTCAGCAGCGTCGAGCCGAGCTGCGGCACGAAGGCGATCGGCGCCTCCCTGCGCATGGTCGCGAGCATCGGATAGGGGTCGGCCCAGAACGCGGCCGTGTCGATGTCGATGCGCGGCGCGGTGCTCAAGCTTGGCTCTCCTGCTGTGTCGCGCCAAGCTAGCGCGTTCAGGAGCTGCCGTCTGTCCCTAGCGACAGGGACAGGGGGTGCGCGCACACGGTAGCGGGTCCGCATGGCCCACAACCGCGGACATCGACAAACGCATCAACAATGTTCGTTAAGGGCCATGAAGCGACAGAGGCGACATTCCTACCGAGCGCCAGACCGAGCAGCTGTTGGAGTTGGCTGAGCGTATCGGCAGCCCGACTCAAATTGGTAACGGAGCCCTGGCAGAGGGTGTCCCCTGATTTCAGCTTACATTCGCAGCATGGCGTCCGGTTTTTGGTGTACTAGGTCAGCTTGCGCTTGCCGGTGGAAACGGTCTCGTGTGCACCCACCGGGGTGCAGGTCGTGAATACGAGCGCAAACCGGCTGCACTGCCAGTCCGCGCCGAGCGCGGCGCTGGTGGGTGATGTCAGGTTGACCGACAGAAATGCCGCTACGCAGGCAAACATCACGGACGCCGCGATCAGCATCGCTCCCTTGTGGGTCCTTGGCTGAGAAATCATGGCCTTGGCTCCTGTACGATGGCCGGAAGATTAAGGGGCAGGCTCCACAGTCCTTGTGATCTAGTCCACATCCTGACCCACACTTTTCGCTGGTGGCCCGAAGGCGTGCGCGATTGCCGGCACTGGACCCGCGCCGCAGCCGGACTCGCGCACCGGAACAAACAGCGTCTTTAGTCGATCAACCTTGTCGGCACGGGCGAGCCACGCGAGCGGAATATCAATGCCGGGCGCCCTGGCTGTCATGGGATTGATGACCAGCTCAGGCCTGGTTGGCTGCTCGACGGCCTTCGCCTGCGGCTGCTGCCTGGGTTTGATCGTGATCAAATTCAGCAGCGTCGCCACCACGATCATCACCAGGACGCCACCAACACTGAGCGCGATCTGCATCGTCAGCCCCTCCGAGATGTCGAGCAGCGCCAGGTGGCTGACCAGCGTCAACAGAACGCCAAGGCAGTAGATTGGCAGCGAATTCTGGCCACAGAGAATGGCACCACGCAGCACCGGCGTCGTCAGCCCTCGCCAATCGCGAGGCACGAGCCATACGGCCAAGACCGCAAGGGCCAGAAAATGCAGCAGTCGCAATGGAGCGAGATTCGATTTGTCCATCGGGTAAAACGGCGTCAGGAGTGCCTGCGGGACCAACGCTTCCGGCGGCTTGACGCTAAAGCTCAATGCGATGATGAGGCTGATCAGCAGATAGAGAACCGCAGGAACAAGCACGGTGCGCGAGGTCACCCACGGTCGAAATCTCTTGCCCTCGATGATCCACCACGCGCCAAGCACAAGCGGCAGCTGCCAGGCCAGCGGATTGAAGAACCATTGGCCGTTCGGCCATGCCGGGATGGTCCAGCCGAAGACGTGCACCAGTGTGTAAAGCAGCAGCGACGCGCCCAGCGTTGCGTTCGGCGCTCGCAGCAACAGCCACAGCAGCGGCGCGAACAAAAGGTGATAAAGCACGAAGAGCGGCAAGATGTCGGTATTCACCGGGCGGTATTGCAGGATCGCCGCGTGCGCGAGCGTCACGCCCGGCTGATCCAACAGAATGCGCGTATTGCTCTTGTCGGCAAGAGGGCCGCCGCCTGCGAGGTGAACCACGATGGCGCAGGCGAGGATGAGCAGGAGAAATGCGACATAGATATCCCAGCTTCGCCACAGCGTCCGGCCGATCACGCCGGTCCAGCCCCCGCTCTGCCGTGCCTTGCCGTAGGACAGCGCGCAGGTCAAACCCGAAAGAAACATGAATACTTCCGCAGCATCGCTGAAGCCGTAGTTGCGCAGCGTCAGCCAGCTCCCGATGTTGTTGGGGACATGGTCAAGAAAGATCCACCAGAGCGCGATGCCGCGGCAGGCATCAATGCGCAGATCGCGGCCGTAGCCGTTCAGCTCCGGCAGCGCGCCGGCGAATGGCTTCGGGGTTGCCGTTCGATCAAGCATCTGGTTCCCCGTCCGGCGTCCGAGCACGTTTCAAGAGGGACCGAAACTGACGAAAAACATCAGCCGCGCCGAACCCGGCCGCGAAATATGGCGACGCCTGGTAGAACCTCCTGGCGCGGGAGGCTGTCGGTTGACGATTATCGTTCAACGGCACAGCGCGTAAATCAGCCGGAGGTCCTCACGGAGGGGTTCCTAGGTCCTATGATCAAGGTACCTACGAATATCCGCAGCCTGAATCCCGCGACTCCTGTGGTCCGCACGCGCTTTTTTGGGCGTTCGGTGAGCTGATTGCAATTACAGCATACAACGGCATTCAACTTCTATCTTGAGTGCCCAACCGTGAGCCGCTGGTTGGACCAGCGACGAAAAATGGACGGTTTCGGGCCGGTCTTCCCGCCAGCCTCTTCCTCGCCAAAGACCCGAAGGCGGGTGTATGATTTCCTGAATTGGATCTCCGCGCCATGGGATGACGGAGAGCTTTTCATGAAAGTCCTTATTGTTGACGATCATGCATTGATACGCGAGGCGTTGTACGCCGTCCTGAAACAGCTGAAGCGAGAAGCCGTCATATTTGAAGCTTCGAGCAGCCGTCAGGCAGTGGACATAGTCGAGGAACATCCCGACATCAGCCTCATCTTGCTTGATATCAATTTGCCTGACAGAGACGGCTTCTCTGTCCTCCGCGAACTGCGAGACAGCTATCCGACCATTGCCATCATCATTGTTTCGTCCTCGAATGATCAAGACACAGTCAAGCGCGCTTTCAAACTTGGCGCGCTGGGTTTCATCCCTAAAACGACCGAACGAGAGGTCATGCTCAACGCCATTGAGTTGGTGTTCTCTGGCGGTATTTACATTCCCTCTGAAATTCTGGAGGAAACACCGTCTCGGCGGCTTACAAATGAACCAACGACGCCCGACTTTCTCAGGGGTCTCGGATTGACCGATCGGCAGATCGAAGTGCTTGCGCTTCTGATGAAGGGAAAAAGCAACAAGATCATTGCCAAGACGCTCAACATGGCAGTGCCGACAGTGAAAAATCACATCACGGTCGTTCTCAAGGCGCTCAGCGTAACGAGCCGAACCGAGGCAGTCATAAAAGTAGGAAAAATGGGCTGGGAATCGCCGCCGAGATCCGAGTCATGAAGCCGCCCGGGTATCCCTCCCATCGTCATGATCCATCAAGAGCTCGTGCATGACAGCGCGGAGCCGCATCGGGTCGACGGGCTTGTGCAGCAAAATGTATCCTCTATCCTTGACCTCACGTGCTGGTTCGGGTGCCGTATCGCCGCTGATGAGAATAGCTGGAATGGATGAACCAAACGCCGCATTGATTTTCTCAATGGCTCGGATCCCGGTCTTTCCGTTCGCAAGATGATAATCCGAGATGATGAGATCGGGGCGTTGTCGGCGCTCCGCAAGTCGGATAAGTGCCGCTTCGTCGGATCCGGTGGTAAGGACGGTGTATCCCCATCTGCCAAGCAATCCGCCCGTTCCCTCCTGGACAATTGGAGCATCGGCAATAACAAGAACGACCTTGCCTTCGACTGCAAAGGCCGCGGGGTGGGGAGAGTCGACGGGCTCGGCGGATGTATCGCATTCATCGACCATCGGAACCAGGATCGCGAATCGCGAACCTCGGCCCACGGTCGAAGCTAAGTCGATTGGATGGTTGAGAAGCAGGCGAAGCCTGTCGACAATAGCCAGGCCGAGCCCCATGCTGCCGTACCGGTTCCGGTCTCGGGTGGCCAGTTGAAAGAACTCGCCAAAGATATTCTGCTTCTGATCCTCGGGAATGCCGGGACCACTATCCCATACTTCGATGCGCAACATTTGACCGCGCCGGCGACAGCCGACAATGATCCCACCCCGCAATGTATAGCGCACGGCGTTGGATACCAAATTAAGCAGTATGCGTTCGAGCAGCATGGCGTCGCTCCGCACCCAGGCGTCACTTCGCCTGACGCGTAGACGCAAGCCCGTTTCTCGCGTTGCCTGGTCAAACGTCGTCTCAATTTTTTGCAACAGGCGCGCGATCGGGAATTCAGTAATTGTGGGTATGAGGATTCCAGCATCCAGCTTGGACATATCCAGCAGCGAATTGAGCATTTCATCCATTTCCTTGCGCGTCGCATCGACCAGCTCGATCGTCCTTGTCCGTTCCCCCGATCTGAGCGGCATGCGCAGCTGGGCAACGAACAAGCCCAGCGCATGCAATGGCTGCCGCAAATCGTGGCTTGCCATGGCAAGGAAGCGCGATTTTGCTGCATTGGCGAGCTCAAGCTCCTGCGTACGCTCTGCGACCTTCCGTTCGAGTTCGATCTGCGCGCGGCGCAGACGTTTCTCCCCCCTCTTGCGGACCTCGACGTCGGCGCTCAGTAGCAAGCTCGGAACCGTAATGCTGATCAGGAACATCAACACCAGCAGGAATGAAACGTTGAGGTCCGCGGTCGTGAAGGGGCCGCCGCCCGTGAGCGTCCCCCAAACCGTGATGCCGGCAAGCACCAGCGCAACTGTTGCGGTGTCACGTGGACCGCGGCGCAGCGCCGCCCACAACATTGGCAGGATCGCGAGAAAACCCAGTGGATCTCTGGTCGGCGTTTGCTCGATCAGGGGACTGAAAGCAATGAGTCCAACAGCCGCCGCGGTTGCGAGGACGCCGACCGTCTCCAAGAAATCATTGCGGTTGAAAGCATGATCGTGGCTTGATGCCCAAAGCACGATAACGGGGGCAATGACCAGCGCGCCGGTCACATCTCCCAGCCACCATGTGACCCAGGCGTCCGCGAAATTGGTCCGATCGATGTACCCGGCGGTCGCCAGGCTGGTCAGTCCAATGCTGGCGCTGATCGGCGTCGCGATCACGATGCAGATCAGAGCAAACTTCGCGACAGAATTTGGTCTCGAAAACGTATGACGTCCGCGCGACCATCGATTGATCAGGTAGGCGCCAACAACGGCCTCAAGAGTGTTGCCGGTCGCAATCGCAATTGCGGTGGCAACGGAGCCGGCGGTGGTCGCATTGGCGATCACCGCTGCAATGAAAATCGCGGGCCAGGTCCGATATCCCCACAACAGCACCGCCGCCAGCGCGAGACCCGTCGGTGGCCAGATTGGCGTTGCACTGGGATGAATAGAGGCGAGAGCGAGGCCGCCTTTTGCCAGGACGAAATAGATCACTCCAATCGCGACCAGGCCGCCGGCATACTGAGTGCCTCGGCGAAAATCTATCTCTGGCGTTAGCGATCGTGGATCGGACATCGTCGACGCCTGGACCAGGCAGTTGGATTGTCCATCATGGCTGACCTTTTGATCTCCCTGATAAGGATCGAAGATCGCTACTTTCCCGCTTACCAAGCGGTTGATCGACTCCCCTGCGTCCGATCGGTGCGCCAATGCAAAACTCGGCGAGGTGCGCTCAGATCGGATTGATCACTGCAGTCTGCCGACGGACGAAGAGATGGCGCGTGTTTGGTTCACGAGGGCAAACTCTCTGCCGATGCCGATCGGCATCGTCATCGGCTTATCGCAAATCGGGTTCGTTGAGGAAACTACCCATTTCGAGTTAGAAGAACGCGCAACTGCTGGTGAGCCCTCCCCTCGAAGGCTGAAATGGGTCAAAAGGCGACGATCCCGGCGGGCGGGCCGCGTGTCCGCTTTGCTCCTGGAAGCCGAGATCGCGGACCTAAGAGTACCCCTTAGTTCAGGCTGGAGCCGGCGAGCAGGCGCAGCACGATCGCAAACAGCTCGCTCTGCGAGGAGATGCCGAGCCGCCCATAGGCGCGCTTGCGGTAGGTCAGCGTCGAATGCACGCTGATGCCGAGCGCCTGCGAGATCGCCTCGGAGCTGAAGCCGGAGAGGATGCGCCGGCAGACCTCCTGCTCGCGCGGCGTGAGATCGGCAAGCGGCACGCGGGTGGCAAACAGCGTGGCGAGGGACTGATCGGACGTTGCACTGCGCTGAAAGTGGCGTGCGACGCTCGCCCCGATCGCAGGTGCGATCGCCCGGAGGCGTTCGCGCTGGGCGTCGCTGAAGCGGCCCTGCGCGGCGATGCGGTAGAAATTGACGTAGAAGCAGGTGTCGTCGACCCAGATCGCGGTCGCGCATTTGTCGACGATGCCGGAATCCTGGAAGAAGATCTTGCGATAGCGCGCGCCATACATGCGCGGTGCGAAGGCCGGCAGCATGATCGATGCGCCGCCCTCGCCCTCGAACATCGCATCGCGATTGGGATCGGACTCATGGAACTGTCCGGCATAGGCGGCGCCGAGGTCCGCGCCGATCGGGATGTTGCCGGCATCGAGCAGGCAGTGCGCGGCGCCCGCGCGGCTCAGCGAAAACACCATGCAATGGCCGACGGCCGCCTGCCGGCGCAGCGTGTCGATGAGCACTTCCGGAAAATCCGGCCGACCGATGGCGAGGACCGCGGGCGTGACATCGCCAGCCGCTACATTCGAGGCCATCCCGTGGGGCCGCATCGTTATCCTCCGCCAAACGTCTTTTGGCGGAGAATATCAGCAAGGGCGGCGTGCCGGAAGCTGGCCGTTACCATGCCGCCTCCGGGTCCCGGCCCGGCGCCGCAGCGCTACGCCGCTTCGGCGGAGCGCTGCGGCGTCACTCATTCGGGAAGTCCCGACGCACATCCCGATCCAGCTGCTTGTACGTGACCGCACCGCTCGACAGTTCCATCAGCGAAAGGGATCTTGAAGCCTGATCACCGATCCTTGTTGGGGACCCATTCCTCCGCGGCAGTGTCCCAATGATGGGTGTCGTCGAAGTGTTTCCAGGGTGGCCGCCTCGGCTTGCTTTCGCCCTTCCGCCGATTTGCATTCAGTGCACGGAGTTTAACGGCGAGCATCCCAACCATCATCCCCCATTCGCGAGCGTTGTATCGGGAGTTCCATTTGATTGCTGCGAGCATTGGATGCCTCCTTCAAAGCAAGAAGCTTCCGCCACATTAGCCCGGGCCAAGAACACGGGATGTAAGCTACTTCACAGTCGGCCAACATCTTCGGCATAGCCGCGGGCGATCTCAGTGCGCGGGACCGGAACCTACGTTCGCTCGATATTCGGGCGCCGGGCATAGGTCATGTTGCCGCGCGATCAAAACGCGCGCGACGAAACGTAGCATTGTCCCTGTGCGCGAAGGCACGTCCTTTCGACAGAGCGTATTTTATCGCTGGTGGACGCCCGCTCAGATGGAGGCCAGCGCATGCTTGAGCTTTGGAACAGCTGGTACGACACCCTGGCCTCGGTGGAGGCGCTTGCCATGGTCATCGTCATTGTCCTGGTGGCTGCCGGCGCTATTACGCTGGCGGACAATCGGCGGCAAAAAACGCGTCCAGCAAAGGATTGATCCAGGGGAGTACACGCCCTACTCCGCCGCCACCTTCGCCGGGGCGACGTTGATGGCGGGCTTGCCGTAGCGGTCGGTGTGCGGACTATTCGCACACCATCACGCGCCGATAACGTCTGTAAACGTAGTAGCAGTCACTGTCAGAGGAATAGCGCGAGCCGCCATAGGCGTAGGCGGCGTGAGCGCTCGCCGCATACGCGGCGCGATAGCCGTATCGGGCTCCACCAGCGTAGCGGCCGTAGCCTCCAAAGCGGCTGGAGGTAACGAATGTGGCGCGAGTGGCGTTCGCGACCGCCGGTCCGCCGCGACCGCCTCCCGAGAGAGCACCGCGCGGTGCAGCTCCAGCACCGAGGCGCGGCGCCGGGCCGCCGAGGCCGGCACGTGGCGCACCGCCAGGTCCCATCGGCGGACGAGCCGCGAAGGCCGGAGGACCTCCGGCTGCTATCGGCGGAGGCCCCGCCATGGGCGGAGGCGGCGGGAATTGCGCGGACGCCGGATTGGGCGTCAACGTCATCGTTACGAGGACCGCACCGATGGACAGCATCAGACCTGTGTTGCGAAGCATTGTACTTTCCCTTGTTAGTTCTGTGTTTCGAGAACCGGCACCGGCGTGGCCGCGGAGATCGGCTCCGGCGAAATGTCGTGCGCGGGCGCTGCGGGCTCATGCATGGACCAGTTATCGCCGTGATCAGGGTGAATTCGGAACCAGGCCACATACAGCGCCGGCAGGAACAGCAGCGTCAGCAGCGTGCCGACGATGATGCCGCCCATCATCGCGTAGGCCATCGGCCCCCAGAATATCTCGCGCGCGATCGGAATCAGCGCGAGGCTTGCCGCGGCCGCCGTCAGCAGAATTGGCCGCATACGATGCTCGGTCGCTTCCACCACCGCGTCCCAGGCTGGTCGCCCCTCCTTCCTGAGATCCTCGATCTGCACGATCAGGATCACCGAATTTCGGACAAGGATGCCGATCAGGGCGAGCACGCCGAGGATGGCGACGAAGCCGAGCGGAGCGCCGCTCGGCAGCAGCGCCATGACGACGCCGATCACGGCCAGCGGCGCGACGGCGAACACCAGGAACAGGCGATGGAAGCTCTGCAACTGGATCATCAGCACCGTGGCCATGACGAAGAGCATGAGCGGAACGACGGCGACGATCGGCGCCTGGCTCTTGGCGCTCTCCTCGACGGACCCGCCGATCCTCACCGAATAGCCGGCCGGCAGCTCCTTGGTGAATTCCGCGACTTTCGGCGCGAGCTGGTCCACGATCGTCTTGGGCTGCACGTTACCGACGATGCCGGCCTTCAACGTGATGGTCGGGATCCGCGCGCGCCGCCAGATCGTCGGCTGCTCGAGCTCGTAACGCAGATTGGCCACGGCACCGAGCGGCACGGATTGGCCACCGAGCCCGGGCAATTGCAGGTCGCGCAGGGTGTCGATGGAGGCACGTTCAGCCGCCGTCGCACGTCCCGTGACATTGACGAGATAGATGCTGTCGCGCACCTGGGTGATCGGCGTGCCCTCGAGCACGGAGTTCAAGGTGGTGGCAATGTCCTCCGAGGTGACGCCGAGCTGGCGCGCCTTGTCCTGGAGAACGTCCACCTTGACGACGCGGGCCGGCTCCATCCAGTCGAACACGACATTGCCGAGATCGGGGCTGCTCCGCACGATGCCGGCCAGCTTCTGCGCGAGGTCTCGCACCTTCGCGATGTCGGGCCCGCTCAAGCGATACTGCACGGGACGCCCCACCGGGGGGCCGACCTCGAGCAGCTTGACGTAGGTGTCGGTGCCGGGAAACGTCTTCTTCAGGTAGTCCTCGAACTGCGCCTTGACCTGGTCGCGGGCCTTGATGCCGCCCTTGGTCACGACCACCATCTGGCCGAACCAGGTGTTGGCGGTCTGCACGTCGAAGGACAGGACGAAGCGCGGCGAGCCGGTGCCGACATAGGACGACCAGTGGTCGACCGAATTGTTGCCCTGGAGCTGTTCGCGCTCGAAGCGCGCCATCTGCGCATTGGTATCGGCAATGGATGCGTTCTGCGGCAAATTCCAGTCGACCACGAGCTCAGCGCGATCCGAGGACGGGAAGAATTGCTGTTGCACGAAATTCATGCCGAACAGCGCCAGCAGGAAGGCTGCAACCGTAACGCCAATCGTCGTCCAGCGGCGATGCATGCAGAAGAGCAGGAGACGCGCGAACAACTGCGCCACGCGCCCCTTCTGTTCGTGATGGCCCCTCATCCTGGCGGGCAGGATGGTGACGCCGAGCAACGGCGTGAACAGCACCGCCACGATCCACGAGACGATCAGCGAGACGGCGATGACCACGAACAGCGTGAAGGTGAACTCGCCCGCATTGCTGCTATTGAGCCCGATCGGAATGAAGCCGGCCACGGTCACCAGCGTTCCAGTCAGCATGGGAAACGCGGTCGAGGTGTAGACGTGCGTTGCCGCCTTTTCCAGGGGATCGCCGACCTCGAGCCGCGCGACCATCATCTCGACGGCAATCATGGCATCATCGACCAGCAGGCCGAGCGCGATGATCAGGGCGCCGAGCGAAATTCGCTGCAGCGAAATGCCGGCATAGGCCATCACGACGAAGGTGATGGCGAGAACCAGCGGAATCGCGATCGCCACGACGAGGCCGGCGCGCATGCCCAGGCTGAGAAAGCTGATGCCGAGAACGATGATCACGGCCTCGAACAGCGCCTCGGTGAAACCGGACACGGCATGCTCGACAACGACGGGCTGATCGGCGACGAGGTGAACGCCGACGCCGACCGGCAAGTCGGCCGTAATTCTCGACATCTCCTCCTTCAGCGCCTCGCCGAAGTGCAGCAGATTCGCACCGGACTTCATGCCGATGGCAAGGGCGATCGCCGGCTCCCCGTTATACCTGAACAGAGTCTTGGCCGGATCGGCATAACCGCGCTTGACGGTTGCGAAGTCGGTCAGGGGAAAGAAGCGGTCGTTGATGCGCAGATTGACCGCCTTCAGACTTGCCTCTGACGTGAACTGGCCGTTCACGCGTACGCTGATGCGCTCAGGCCCCTCCTGGAATACGCCGGATGGCGCAACCGCATTCTGCCCCTGCAAGGAGCTCATGATCGCGTGAACGTCGAGGCCAAGGGCCGCGATCTTGCGGGTGGAGAATTCGAGATAGATCACCTCGTCCTGCGCGCCCAGGATGTCCACCTTGCCGACATCGGGCACGGTCAGGACCTTGGCACGGATGTCCTCCACATGATCGCGCAGCTGACGTTGGCTCAGGCCGTCGCTGGTGAAGGCATAGATGTTGCCGAACACATCGCCGAAGCGATCGTTGAAGCCGGGCCCGATCACCCCTTGCGGGAAGTCGCCCTTGATATCCGCGATCATGTTGCGAACGCGAATCCAGGTCGGCTTCACGTCGGCGGCCTTGGTGCTGTCGCGCAGATAGACGAAGACGGTGGTCTGCCCGGCAACCGTCACACTCTTGGTGTAATCGAGCGATTCCAGCTCCTCGAGCTTCTTCTCGATCCGGTCGGTGATCTGGCGCGTCATCTCCTCGGGTGACGCACCCGGCCACTGCGCCTGGACGACCATGGTCTTGATGGTGAAGTCGGGGTCTTCCTGCCGTCCCAGCTGGAGATAGGCAAAAAGACCCGCCGCCATGAAGGCGATCATGAAATACCAGACGAGCGAGCGATGACCGAGCGCCCAGTCGGAGAGATTGAACGACTTCATGGCTGCTGATCCTGTTCGATACGGACTTGCTGTCCTTGCTTGAGACTGTGGACCCCGGCGGTGACGACGCGTGCGCCAGGAGCAAGTCCGCCGGTGACGCGCGCCCCGGTTGGGCCAGCCACCACATCGATCCTTTGCAGCGACACCGTGTTGGCGGGCTGATTGACGATCCAGACGAAATTGGCGCCATCCTTGGCGAGCAGCGCCGACGCAGGCAGTCGCAGAGCCGGGCCTTGCTGCCTGCCGAGCTTTGCCGTGACGGTCGCGCCGAGCCGGAAGCTGTCAGGCGGATTGCTGAGTGCAATGCGGACCCGCCGCAGGCGCGTTACCGGATCGGCTTGCGGCGCAATCTCGCGGACGCTGCCTTCCACTTCAACCGCCGGCAGGAGCTGCAGGCTGACCGTGAACGCCAGACCGACCTCCAGCGGCAGTGGAAAGTCCGGTCCGATATCGACGACCGCTTCGCGGATATCAGGCCTTGCGATCGTCACCACGCTTTGGCCGGGGGACACCACCTGGCCGACGTCCGCACCGACTGCAGTGACCACACCGGCGAAGTCGGCCTTGATCTGCGAATAGCCGAGCTGCTCGATCGCCTTGGTCAGATTTGCCTGTTCGCGCGCAACCGTAGCTTCCGCGCCGGCACGCGCCTGCTCGGCGTTATCCAGCGTCTGCCTTGTGGTTGCGTCGGTGGCAATGAGCGTTCGCTGCCGTTCTTCGGTCGCTCGCGCGGTCGCGAACTGCGCCTCGGCCTTGGCAAGCTGGCCTTTGGCCGCGTGAACGGCGAGCTCGATGGCGGTGGAATCAATTGTGCCGACCGTCTGTCCTTCTGTCACGAGATCGCCGACGTAGACGGGACGCGTGATCAGACGTCCGAGCACGCGGAAGCCGAGATTGGTCTTGTAGCGCGGCTCGATAACGCCCACCGCAACGGCATCGTCCGCGTGGTCCGCTGCGAGAAGCAGCGACTGGACGGGCCGCACGACCTCGGACACCTTTGTCTCCTGCTGGCATCCGGCAAGCGCGAGCGCGCATGCAAGCGGACCCGCCACGATCATTGCACGGCCCGTCACGAGGGTTCTCCTTCATAAATCACGAGCTGGCCCACGCTCAAAAGCTTGCCGCCATCGACGACGACGCGCGCGCCCGGATCCAGACCTGCCTTGATCAATACTTCTCCGGCCTCGTAGCCACCGACTGTCACCGGCTTCAGCGAGACGGTCCGCGTAGCTGGATCGACGGTCCAGACCGCCGGGCTGGTGCCCGCCGCCATCAATGCACGCCAGGGCAATGCGATCTGCCGCTCGGCCGTCACTCTCACAGTTCCCGCGACGGCGCTTCCAAGCGTCATTGCGGCAGGCGGGTCCTTGATCGCCACCTTGACCCGAATGGTCGAGCTCCTGGCGTCGACGGCCGGCGAGACCTCCCGAACCTGACCGCCTGCGGTCACGGTCGCATCGGAGAGCAGCGTCAACGAAACGCTGCTTCCGTCGGCAGTTCCGAGGAAAATGGACTCATAGACGTCAAAGACGACGTCCCGCTCCCCGTCCTGCGCCAGCGAAAATACCGGTTGGGCAGCCTGTACGACCTGACCGGATTCCAGATTGCGTGCGGTGACGACACCGTCGGCTTCGGCTCGCAGCGCGGTATGGCCGAGAACGTCCTTCGCGGTTCCGAGCTGCGCTCTTGCCGCTTCAAGCACACCTTCCGCGGTTCGCAACCCTTCCTGCGCCTGGTCAAAGGCCGTGCGCGTGGTGAAGCCGCTTGCGATCAGCGCCGTCTGCCGATCGAAAGTCGCCTTTGCCACGCGCAGCTGGGATTCTGCGGCGAGAACGGCGGCGGTGGCTGCGTCGACATCGGCCTCCTGCTCGGCCGGGTCGAGAATGGCCAGCACTTCGCCGGCCTTCACGTGGGTCCCGACATCGACATAGCGCGCAAGGACGCGCCCGCTGACGCGGAACGAGAGGTCCGCCCGAAAGCGCGCCTGCACCTCACCGGTCAAGGTAATCGAGGATTGCCGGTCCCTCGGCTGCACGATTTCCGTGCGCACGACAGCGGCGCGCGCGGGAGCAATGGTGGTGCGATCGTCGCAGCCGCCGAGCGCAGCAGCAATAAGCGCGAGGGCCAGGCCGCCAAGAGGCTTCAGCAAACGCCCGGTTCGGTGGACCTTGGAGAGATTCGAATAGCGCGGGCTCATAGCGCGTCCGTGCGGTGACAGGGTGACAGGAGATTGCCCAGGATGTCCGGGCCCGTGCCGAGCGTGGCCCGTTCGTTCGGACGCGCCCGCAGGGAATCTGGATCCGCTCGCATCGCGGCCGGACGCTCGATCTGATCCGAGCGGCCGGAGCCGGGCGTCACGGACGCGTTGGTCTTCAGCCGGCGCGGCGGCCTCATGCGGCGCGTCGCCATCGACCAGCTCGCCTGCCGCTCCCGCTCGCTCAGGTGAAACGAGACCACGACGGATGTGAAGTCGGCAGCGAAGCCGTGCTCGATCCGTCCGCCGAGCCCCTTCGCAAGGTCATTGCTGATCTGGAACTCCCGGCCCAGGGCCCGCGCCGGCCGCGAGCCGTTGTCCAGCACCACGCAGTTCGCGACCGAGCCGATGCGCGACAGCTTGACCTTGATCTCGCCGGAGCGCGCGTCGAAATACGCATGCTTCGCGGCGTTGACGATGAGGTCGTGGACGATCAGGCCAAGCCGTCCGCACCGCTCCGGCTGAAGCGGGAGAGATTCGGCGGTGAGCGCCAGCCGGATCCCCATTCGGTCCAGAAAGGACTGGCGCATGGCGCAGCCCAGTCTGCGAATGTAAGTCGCGGCATCGTTGAGGACATCGCCCTCTGGCATGGCCAGCGCCCGATGCAACTCCGCGTGTCCGTGCAGCAGCTCGACCACGTCGCTCAAGGCGGCCTTGGCTTCCGCTCCGTCGGCGCGGATGACCGCGGCCGAGACCAGATCGATCGCCGAGGCGATCCCTTTATCGACCCTGTGATGCAACTCGCGCAGCAGGATGCCGTGGTGTGGGCGGTCCGGGTCGGGGCACGACATATTCACTCTCTCCTGAGGTCGACCGGACGATCGCTGGGCCAATGCACACACAGGTTTGCGGCTTCGACCGTCCGGGAGGTGTCGCCGCTGGTCCTGATGGACGTCGCGGCTATTAAATAAACTATACCGTATATTTTCTTTTTGTTGCCTTTTCCGGCCCGGCATGTCAAGTGCGATCTGCGCGCGCACAGACTCGTGACTGGAGGATCGACGGATGACCAAGAAGAGCACCCCGAAACGGGGCAGACCGACCAAAGACCTTGCCGGCGACGTCCAGGTCCGGATCCTTGACGCAGCCCAGCAGCTTTTTCTCGAGAAGGGCTATCGTAGTGCCAGCATCGACGACATTTCCGAGCTGGCGCCGGCGAGCAAGCCGACCATCTACGCGCACTTCCCCGGCAAGGAGGCACTGTTCGCGGCGGCGGTGGCCCGCACCATCAGCAGGCTGACGGATTTCGAAGGCATCGAGCCCGAGGGCCGCACCCTTCATGACAAGCTCTCGAACCTCGGCACCACCATCGTGGAAAAGCTCATCGAGGAATCGTTGGGCATGGTTCGCGCCACGATCGCCGAAGCACAGCGTTTTCCCGAGTTGAGCCGCAACGTCCACGACGCCGCGCGCGATCGCTCAGTCAACGCCGTTTCCCAACTCTTGAATGAAGCGACGCAGAAGTTGGCGCGCGCTCCCAAGGGGCCCTTCAGCGGCAAGCGAAGCCTTGCCACCGCTCAGATCTTCCTGGATCTGATCCTGTTGCCGATGCTGTTTCGTTCGTTGGTCGGGGAGACACCGAAGGAGCTGAGACGGGAGCTGCCATCCTTCATGCGCGAACGTGTCGGCTTCTTCCTTGCGGCCTGTGAGGCAGACTGGACGCCGTGAGCCGTCGAGCTCCGGGCTCAACAGGTGGATTTGTGGCGCAAACCGGTCTGAACGTTGATGAGTTGAGGAGGCACCGGGCCAGCGAACGCCTTGTTGCCAAGCGCCCCCCCGCAAAAGCGCATCATCTCGTCGAACGCAGGCCGAAGCGCGGTCGCCCTGACACGGGAGGGATTGAGGTAAGCGTCCATCGCGTCCAGCAGACAGCAGGCGAGCGCCATCGGGCTGCCGCCCCGGAACTCCCCGTTCACCTGCCCGGCCGCGATGATCGACCGCACGACGCCGCGAAGCCGATCCGCATGAGACAGGCAGGCCAGCCAGTTCGCCTGTCCTGCGGCCACCACCAGTTCGTGCAATCGGACATCGTTTGCCAGCCGGTGTTCATGCATCCGGGAGATCGCACCAAACGCTGCATTCAGACGGTCCAGGCCCGAGCGGCCGCCTCGCGCTGCACTTGCGGCCGCCGCCGACACCTCCTCGAGCAACTCCGTCACGACGGCCTCTTCGAGCGCTCGGCGGGAGGGATAGAACCGGTAGAGATTTGCGGAGGACATTGCTGCGTCGCGAGCGACGTCGGCAACCGTGGTCTTTCGGTACCCGATCTCCCGGTACAAGCGGATTGCAGCCTGCACAATTCGTTCACGCGTGCACGACAATCCAGCCTGGCGGGTCGTCTGCGCCTTCTGCATGCTCGGCCTCAACGCAACGGAATCGCGTGCATTTCACGCCGACAGGCCTCGCCGAATTCACGCAACGGATCCATCTCCTCGAGGAAGCCCGGCAGGTCGACGAACGACGTGTTCGGCGCGAGGTAGGTCTCGATGATCAGCCGGCCTGCCCGCTCCGCGGCATGGACCACCTCATCCTCGGACAGAATCCGCATGCGCCCGATAAGCGCATACAAATTCACCAATGCCGGGATCTCGGATTTGTCGCTGGTGAGCGCGTCCGCGTAAAGTCGGGACGCCTCCTCGATAAAGCTTCGATAGAGCTTTTCACGCTTCGACGTCGCGTGCGCGTGATGGCGCTCGCGGAGTCTGCGGCGCCGGGACATCCATCCCGTCACGATCGTTGAAATCGCTCCGAAGGCCGAACCTCCGAACGCGGCGAAAGCAGGAGCATATATTGTGTTCATACGATCGGTCCTCATTCCTGGCGTCGCGCTATCGGTGCGATCCCACGGTCCTGACCGAAACCGCGGCGGCTGCGTGGTCGAAGACGGCTCTGCAAGCTTCGCTCAGGTCCGACTTTCTTTGCCTGAGGCAGGCTTCCACATTGGTGGGATCGGGGATGTAGCCGGCGCACAGGCGAAACGCGTCAGACGTGCACGCCGCTCTCTGCTCGGCTGTGCCGCGGTCCTCCTGCGCGAACGCAGCGGTGCCCAACGCAACGAGCACCGGGACTGCGAGCACCAACCGGTTCTTGAACATATCGAATCCTTTCTCAGGTTGAGGCATCTGCTTTCAAAGGGACCCTTGGCCTCACTCCGAAGTCTCCCTCGTCCGACCAGGACGAACACGGGCTTGTGAGTCTCGGCTCTTGACACATCCCGCGATCCGCGCTGTATATGAACTATACGGTGTAGTATATTTAGGAGACCGAAGATGTCAAGCTTGTTCCTGGCGCTCGTGCGGGAAAATCCCTGGCCTGCGATTGCCGTCGCGTCGCTCAATCTGATGGTGGCCGTGTCGCTCGTGGGCCTGAGCCTGCTGCTGGGTCTCACCATTTCGGTGCTCGCCTGGGTGCACGCGCTCGCCGGCGGCGAAGCCGCGCCGGTGCGGCATGCGGCCAGCCGGAGGAGCCTCGCATGACGTCGGGGCTGTTGCTTGCTCGCAATTGCATCATCTGCTGGGTCACGGTGTGGCTCGCGCCGGTCGAATCCATCTTCGACGCGATCGAATCCGAACTCGTCCGCAGAGGTGTCGCGCTTGAAGGCGTCGAGCCCCCTTCCCCGCCCGCCGCGTGAGCATCCCGGAAGTCCGACATGCTCAACTTCATCGAAGTGTTCGACGTCATGAACGTGGAGCCGGCCACCGGCTCTTCAGTCTGGACCGGACTCACCGGCACGCGAACGGCCCTCGAGCGCGACGGGCACATGGTCGACCCGAAGGCGATGGTCTATTGCCCGATCGAATGGCTCGACGAGCGCGGCTATCTCGACGCCGAACGCGCGTCCCGGCACCCGCGGCCCACGAGCTTCTGAAAATGAGACGGAATCATTTCATGTCCGGGAGCTGGCGACCGTGAGCAGGAGATCCGTACTGTCGCGACGTGCGCGCGGCGGCGAGCCCGAGCTGCCTCTGCGGGTGTATTTTCTCTCGGTTGGAGGCGCGCTGCTCCTGCTGCTTCTGGCGGCCGACTGGGTGTTGCCCGCACCTTCGCCGAGCCGGCTCACGGACTCGCATTCCGCGTTGCCGCCGATCCGGATTCACTCGGACCGGAGGGGACCCGAAGCGGCCGTCATCGACACCAGCGGGTTCGGACCGCATCCCGCGCCCGCCGAGCACGATATCGCCCAGGCGCAGCTGCCCGAGACTGAAGTCGGCGACGCCATTGTGCACGACGATGACGGTAACCCGGCGGTCGCGGCGGCCGACCCGCGCCTTCGCGAAAGCCTGGCCCAGTTGCAGCCCGCCGTTCACGATCAAGCGGGGCGGAGGAGCCCGCACGAGATCGCGGCGCGACGGCGCAAGCTCGCTCCGGCGCGGAAGACGCCGAACCGTCCAGAGTGAGTCCTCATGAACGGGACGCAGCGGACCTCATATGCGCCTTGACTGCTGCGCGGTTGTTTCCGGGAACGGCGCAAGGGCAGGCTGCGGCGCCGACAATTCCTGACAATACATCCGATCGATCTTGTCCTGCATGAGCGCATAACAATCGCATGCAACGCGCTCGAGCCGCACCCGGTCGATCTCGACAAACCCGCGCCGGTCGGACGGGACGGCGCCGGCCGCGCGCAGCTTGCTCATCGTTAGGGTCGCCGTTGTCCGCCGCACCCCAAGCAACTGCGCAAGCGCCTCCTGCGTCACCGGCAGGAGGTCATTGGGGACGCGGTCGTGGAGCTGCAGGAGCCACCGCGCCATGCGGCCATCCACCAGGTGCAGCGCGTTGCAGGCCGCAACGTGCTGGAGCTGCAACAGCAACGCGCGGACGTGGACCTGCACGACATTCCTGATGGCCTCGCTTCGCGCATAGGCAGCCCGAAACCTGGCGGCGGAGATCTGCGATGCCGTGCCGGCCACGCGAGCAACCGCGGTCACGGATGAGAGCGACGGGCCGAGCGCGGAGAACGAGGCCAGAGCGCCTTCCCGTCCGATCAACGTGGTTGCAACCGTTTGCCCGTCCGGCATATCGAGCATGAAGGCGATTGCGCCGCTATGGGGAAAGTAAACCGGGTCGAGCTCATCGCCCGACCGCACCAGGACGGTATCGGGTTCGAACGAGACCTTCTGGAAGTGGGGCGTGAGCAAGGCGAGATCCGCCGGCGGCAACGCCGCCAGCAACCGGTTGCCGACGCCAGTGCGGGGGACGGTCGCGATGCTTTCCGGTGCACGAGCAGTCATGAACAACGGTATCCACTTCTCTTATTCATTTCGATTACCCGAAATTCGAATTGGCGAACGAAAATATCCAAACAGAGCCCTGAGGGGAGATCAAGTACGGACTATTGCGGTCCCAACCGGCATTCTTCCCGCGCAAACAGGATCTTGAACGCATCATACGGTTAACGACCTCTTGCATCCGTAGGCTTTCGACGAGATGATTAACCAGCAAGGGTTGCGACGGCGCGGGCGTGGGCGATTGGCCCAATGCGGGAAGCCCCGCGCCGCCTATAAGGGTATAAGGGCATGGCGACGTCGAACGTACGCCGCTATCCCACGGCCGCCGCTCTCGCCGGCGCGACGTTGATCGCGAGCTTGCCGTAGCGGTCGGTGAAGGCCTGGGTGTCGATCTCCTCGAGCTTGATCTCGCCGCTCATGACGCTCCTCTTCCAGGCCGCCTGCGCCGGATCGTTCTGGAACTCCGGCATCACCTCGCGGCCGAACAATTCGAGCGACTCGCAGATGTGCTCGTGGCTGTTCTTGCCGGCCTGGTTGAGCAGGATGACCTGGTCGATATGCGAGCTCTGGAAGCGCTTGAGCTTCCTGCGGATCGTCTCCGGCGAGCCGATCAGGCCGCCGCGCAGCGCCGCCTCCTGGGCCTCGGGATTGTCGCGCTTCCACTTGTTGTACTCGTCCCACATGTTGACGGTGTAGGGCGCCGGGCGCTGGCGGTTCTGTGCGGCGCCGTAGAAGCGCAGCGCGAACTGGAAGAAGGTGGCGCCGTCGGCGCGCGCCCGCGCCTCTTCATCCGTCTTCGCGCACATGAAGAACGAGACCAGCGCCATGTTCGGGTTGATCTCGTAGTCGGCGAGCTTGTGCAGCCGCTTGGTCATGGCGTTGTAATAGGCGTGGACCCAGGCGTGGGCGGCGTCGGCGCTGACGAACTGGAAGCCGAGCGCGCCGAAGCCGTGGCGGCCGGCGCGCTCGATGGTCGGCAGCTGCGAGCAGGCCATCCACAGCGGCGGATGCGGCTTCTGCACCGGCTTCGGCACGACGTTGCGCAAGGGGATGTCGAAATACCTGCCGTGGTGCTCGCTGCCGGCGTCCCTGAACATCGGGAAGATCGCGGCGACGGCCTCCTCGAACACTTCCTTCTTTATCTCCATGTCGCGGCCGAACGGTTCGAGCTCGGTGATGGAGGCGCTCTCACCCATGCCGAATTCGCAGCGGCCGTTGGAGAGCAGGTCGAGCACCGCGACGCGTTCGGCGACGCGCGCGGGATGATTGGTGGTGAGCTGGAGGATGCCGTGGCCGAGCCGGATGTTCTTGGTTCGCTGGCTCGCCGCGGCCAGGAACGATTCCGGCGAAGGCGAGTGCGAATATTCCTCGAGGAAGTGATGCTCGACCACCCAGGCATGGTCGTAGCCGAGCTTGTCGGCGAGTTCCATCTGCGAGAGGGCGTTCTGGTAGAGCTTGAGCTCATCGCCCGCCACCCAGGGCCGTGGCAGTTGCAGCTCGTAGAAGATGCCGAACTTCATGACGCCTCTCCCGCTTATTTTTTGTTGCACTCATCTTAGTGAGCGGGACGGCGCTGTCTACGGAATCACAATTCCGCCATGCGGGAGAACGATCTCCTTCGGTAATCCGAACTACTTCAACCTGAGCTCTTTGCGGACCCCAAGTCCGAACGAAGATGATAGCGGCGCAGCTTCGCGTAAACCGTGCTCTTGGCGAGACCGAGCGCAGACGCGGTCGCGGCCACATTCTCGTTGCACGAGCGGAGCGTCCGCGAGATCAGGTCCCGCTCGGCAGACTCGGCAAGCGAAAGGTGCGGTATATGTTCACACAACGGCTCGTGGGGGCGGATCGTGTCAAGCAAATCAGTTGCTTCGATCGCAACACCGACACTCGTCAGCAAGAGGCTTTCGACGAGGTTGCGCAATTCGCGCACATTGCCGGGCCAATCGTAGCCCTGCAGGCGCGCCAGCACCTCCGGCGCAAAGCGACGGGGCGCAAGACCATAGCGCGCCGTTGCCTGCGCGGCGAAATGCTCGACCAGCCGCCGGATATCGCTCGATCGCTCCCGCAGCGGCGGGATGACAACCGGGACGACAGCCAGCCTATAATACAGATCCTTGCGGAAGCGTCCTTCGTCAACCTCGACCCGCAGATCGCGGTTGGTTGCTGCGACGAGGCGGAAATCCACCTTGCGCGCGACCGCCTCTCCGACTCGACTGATCTCCCCACTCTCCAGCGCTCGCAGGAACATGGGCTGGAGATCGAGCGGCAATTCGCCGATCTCGTCGAGAAACAGCGTGCCGCCGGAAGCAGCTTCGATCTTTCCCGCCATGCCGCCGCGGCGTGCGCCGGTGAACGCGCCGTCGATGTAGCCGAAAAGTTCGCTGGCAAGCAAGTCCCGGGAGACACAGCCGCAATTGACGACAACGAATGGACTGTCCCGACGCGGCGATGCCGCATGGATGCCTTGCGCGAACACCTCCTTGCCTACGCCGGTTTCACCGAGCAGCAAGACCGGAGCCGAGGTTGCAGCGACGCGGCGGCTCTTCACAACCAACGCCTGCATCTTGGGATCGCTGTAGATGACGTTTGAGAAAGCGCGGGCCTCGTGTCGGTCCGGAACCGGAAGCGCCTTGTCGGAGGCCGCACGCTTTGGCGCCACCATCACGGTGCCCAGATGCTCGCCATGATGCACGACTGGTCTCAGCCATTCCTTCTTGATCCAGGGCGGGCATGATGCGCCATCACGCTGATCGTCGTGGCTTCCGAGTTGGGGGACGTCGAACTGGCCTCGCGGCGCACCCAAATCATGCATGATCTGCGACATATCGCCATTCGCCTTGAACGGACGTCCGGCGCTGTCGAACAGCACGGCGTGATGCCGGTTCAACGGAGGCAGCATCCAGAAGCATTGATCGAGCAGCCGGTAGCGGGCGTCCAGCTCCATCTGCAGCAGTTGAGCCTCGATGCGCGCCGCCGCTGAAATCGCCAGTGCGAGCGCCGGCCGCCCGTAGGACGAGGACAATCCGGAGATGTCGATCGCGCCGATGACGGCGCCGTCGATCGGATCGCGGATAACGCTGGCCGAGCAAGTCCAGCGGTGGATGCCGGAACAGAAATGCTCCGTGGCGTGTACCTGGATCGGCTGCCCGGTTTCCAGGGCGGTGCCGATCGCGTTCGTCCCGCAGGTCGTCTCGCTCCAGTTGCTGCCTGGCAGCAAATGCGTCTTTTCAACGGCATCGCGCAGCGCGAGCTTGGTGTCGCCTTCGAGACGCAAGACAACGCCGTCAACATCGGTCAGCACCATCACGGTGCCGGTCTCCAGCATGTAGTCGCGCGCCAGCGCCATCGTCGAAGCGCCGGCCAGCACAAGACGGCTGCGCTTGTCGAGCAGGCGCTGCAGCCTGTCATCCCTGATCGGCATCGGGGCCTGACCGCGCCGGTAGTCGACAGCCGATTGCTGGCAGCGCTGCCAGGAATCGGTAATAGCTGATCGTACGACCTGCTGACGCGTGCTGTCGCTTCCGGACAGAAAGCGTTCCCAACTGGTCAGAACGTCGTGTTCGATACCTGGATTGGCGAAAGCATCCTCTGGCGTCTGACCCAACACGTTCCCTCCTTTGACGCGCTGAGTGGTCCAAATGATCTGCCGGACCCCGAGCTTTATCTCCTGATTGTGAAGCCATCCACGGAAACGCGCAACGGGGTATCCCGCCCTTGGTGCTATCAGGCTCGCCTCCGGCTGCACCGCAACACGGTGAGGTCGGAGGCGGATTGAAGGCCTCAAGCCGGCCGAACCTAGGCGGCCTTGCGCCGGCTCAAGCTGTCGTAGAAGGCAGTTTCGAAGCGCATGTATCCCGTAAACGAGGCTACATCGGCAAAGGGCAGGATTTGGGTGGCCCAATAGCCTCCAAAGCCGTTCTGACGGTCGATCCAATAGAACAGGTTCGCCAGCCCGGCCCAGCCGAGCGCGCCGGCGGGCCGTCCGGTCGGAGCCATCTCGTCATTGACCATGAAGGTGAACGCCCAGGACTTCGACAGGCCAGGGAAGAACTCCGCATCGTTCGAGAGCGATTTGATAACGCCCGGCAGCGCCGTGACCTTGAGATCGCCGAGCTGGTTCTTCTCGGCCATCGCCACAGTCTCCGGCTTCAGCACCCGGCCGTGCGGGCCGGCTCCGTCGTTCAACCACATGCGGATGAAGCGCATGTAGTCGCCGACCGTGCTGTAGAGGCCGTGGCCTCCCATATGGACCTCGGGATTAGCAGGCAATTCGAAGTCCATCGGGGTCAGTGAGCCGTCGGCGTTGCGCGCGTGCACGCCGGCCAGCTTGCTGCGCACCGCATCGTTGATCTCGAATGTCGTGTTGGTCATGCCGAGTGGCTTGAAGATGCGCTCGGCGAAGACCTCGCCCAGCCGCTTGCCGGTGATGCCTTCGACGACTTGCCCGACCCAATCGATGTTCGTCCCATATTCCCATTTCGAGCCGGGATCGAACAGCAGCGGCGTCATGATGGCGGCCTTCGACGAGGTGATCACGCTCGGCTGTCCGTGGTCGGTCGCCAGGCGCAGATAGTTCTCGTTGAAGAAGTCGTAGCCGAACCCGCCGGTGTGCAGCAGCAGCATGCGCGTGGTCACCTCACGCTTCGGGGCGCGAAGCCTGGGCTGGCCCTTCGCATCGAAGCCGTCGATCACCTGCAGCTTGCCTATATCAGGCGCGTAGGTCCTTGCCGGCGCATCGAGGTCGAGCTCGCCTTCCTCGATCAGTTGAAGCGCAGCCGTGCCGGTGATCGCCTTGGTCGTCGAGAAGATGGCAAAGCTGCTATCGGTCGTCATCGCCGCCGACTGGTCGATGCGACGCTTGCCCACGGCTCCCTCGTAGATGTTGCCGGTGCGATCTGTCACCATCGCCACCACGCCCGGGACGCCCTGGCCGGTCGTGACGGTTTCATTGAGGACGGCATCAGCCGCCGCCTTGAAGTTCTTCGTCATGTGTTCCTCCGAATTGTTGTGATGATGCGGGATGCGGGGCCGCGCCCGCCAAGAAGCTGGTTGCGCGGCCCCGTGTGTCGTTACTGCTTGGCAAAGCCGGGATAGGCCGAAGAGGCGACCGCATCGCACTTCTGGCGATAGGTTCCGACGCCTCCGATATAGGAGAGCAGACGGCGCGGCTTGCCCTCGACGTTCGAGCCCATGTACCAGGAGTTCGTTTTGGTCACGAGGGTCGTGTTCGCGATCTCATCGTGATGCGCAACCCAGGCGTCCTGCGTATCCTTGGTCGGCTCGATGACGCTCAGATGGTTCTTCTTGAGATAAGCGATGCAATCGCTGATCCACTCGACCTGCTGCTGAAGGCATGTCGTCATGTTGCAGAGCGCCGTCGACGGCGCCAGCGGCGCGCCTGTGGTGAAGAGGTTCGGGTAGCCGTGGACCTGAAGCCCCATCGTGGTCCTGATGTCGCGGCTCCACTCGTCCTTCAGCGAGCGACCGTCGCGGCCCCGGATATCGATGCGGGTCAGCGCACCCGAGCCGGCGTCGAAGCCGGTCGCCAGGATGATCACGTCCAGGTCGTACGCCGTTCCGTCGGTGAGCTCGATACCCTGCGGCGTGATCCGCTTGATCGGGTTGTTCTTGACGCTGACCAGCTCGACGTTCGACTGGTGGTAAGTCTCCAGGTAGTTGGTTTCGAGCGGGACGCGATGCGTGCCGAAGCCGTAGTCGGTCGGGATCAGCGTCTCGCAGAGCTTGGGATCCTTGAGGCGCGCGCGCATCTTGTTGCGGACGAACTCGGATATCTCCTCGCTGACGTCCTCCTCGAAGAACATCTCGACGAATGAGGCGAGCCACAGCCGCAGCGAGCCTTCATCCCAGATCTTCTCCAGAACGGCGTGACGCTGCTCCGGACTGAGATCCTTCCAATTGCCGTTGGTGAAGTCGTATTCGAATCCGGTGAACGAGTGGGGCAGGGTTTTGCGGAATTCCTCGAACCGCGCCTTGTAGCCCTCGACCTCCTTCGGCCCGTATTTCGGGTTCTTCATCGGGATGATGTATTGCGGCGTGCGCACAAACACCTTCATGCTTCCGACCTCGCCGGCGATCGTCTGGATCACCTGGATGCCGGTGGCGCCATTGCCGACGACGCCGACGCGCTTGCCGGCGAGATCGAGCTTCTCCTTCGGATAGCGGCCGGTGTGGACGAGGGTGCCCTTGAACGTGTCCTGTCCGGGAAATACCGACGTCAACGGCGCCGACAGCATGCCGCAACACGTGATCAGGAACTGCGCGTCGATCGTGTCGCCCTTGTCGGTCGTGATCGTCCAACGCTGTGTCGCCTCATTGAAGACGGCGCTTGCAACCGTCGTGCTGAAGCGGATGTCTTTGCGCAAGTCGAGCCTATCGGCGACGTAGTTGAGCCACTTTTCGATCTCCGGCTGACCGGGGAAGCGCTCGCTCCAGCTCCAGCCTTTGTAGAGCTCCTCCGAAAAGAGGTACTGATAGATGTAGGCCTCGGAGTCGAAGCGCGCTCCCGGATAGCGATTCCAGTACCAGGTGCCGCCGACTCCGGTCGCCGTATCGACAGCCTTGACCTTGAGGCCTTGCTCGTCGCGCAGCTTGTGGAGCTGGTAAAGTCCGGCAACCCCTGTGCCGATGACGACCGCGTCCAGGCTTTCATGTTGGCGCACGCCGTTGGTCTTGTGCTCACTCATGCATTCCCTCCCAAGGTTTGTTTTCCTCCCCGCCGCCAGGCGCAGGAGACAATTCGGAGTTACGCATGTTGCGTGCCAGAGCACGTCTCAGGCTCTAAGCGCTTGCAATACTTGAGTTGTCAGGCGCAGTGGCAAGGATGCGCGCGTTCGAAATTCGAACTGCATGGACTCGGCGAGACCGGATTTCGATCTTTCGTGACGAACCGGCCGCTGCATTCCGATGTTGCCGAGAAGGCGCCTCTCCAGTCGCGCCACACTCGGCACCCGCAAGCTACTGGAGCCCGCGGTTTCCGCACGAGTTCGCCGCAACTGGTCCGCGTTGCGTCAAAATGGTACTTTACGGAATGTCGGCCTGTGGCAGGTCAACGACACGATCGGACTAGCTCAACTCGCGCGCGTTAGCACCGCAGCGCCGTCCACGGGGCGTGCTGCGACATCCCTGCAAGTCGACCGCTTGATCCAGATCAACGCATTGACGCCGCGGTTGCAGCACAAGCAGGGCAAGGCAACGGCCCGGATGCCGTCCCAATTCCCAAAATTTCAAAGAGACCGAATATGTCGGCCCCTGACGACACGACTTCGCGCGTGCGCCGTAAGCGCATGGAGATCTTCGCTTTCCTGTTCCTGACCGCGGTCGTGATGCCCGTCCTCGCCGTCGGAACGGTCGGCTCCTACGGGCTTGGCGTCTGGATCTACCAGATGTTTGCCGGTCCTCCCGGCCCACCAGCCTCCCCGCATTGATCCCCAGAGCGAAAGACAGGCATCATGGCCCAAGCCTCACTCAACAAAGCCACGCTCAACCGCCGCGCCTTGATCACCGGCCGGGTGCTCAGCACCGACCGCATCGTGCCGCCGCCGGGCGCCGAGATCGCCAGCATCATCGTGCAGGCGCGCCCCGAGCGGCTCGCCGAGCTCGAAGCCGAGATCACCGCGCTGCCCGGCTGCGAGATCCACGGCCGCGACCCGCGCGGCAAGCTCGTCGTCGTGACCGAAGCGCCTGACGCCGGCAGCCTCGGCACCCTGCTCAACACCATCCAGTCGCTGCCGAACGTCTATTCCGCGGCGCTCGTCTTCCACGCCATCGAAACCGCCTGAGTCAGGAAGAGCCATCATGACATCGCCGAAGCTCGACCGCCGCCAGATGCTCAAGCTCGAGGCCGCCGCCATCGCGGCGGCTGCCGCCGGGCTGCCGGTGCCGGCGCTCGCCGCCAACCTCGCCACCGAACGCGAGGCGAGCGAATTGAAATGGGACAAGGCCGCCTGCCGATTCTGCGGCACCGGCTGCTCCGTGATGGTCGCGACCAAGGAGAACCGCGTCGTCGCGACGCACGGCGACATCAAGGCCGAGGTCAATCGCGGCCTCAATTGCGTCAAGGGCTACTTCCTCTCCAAGATCATGTACGGCCACGACCGCCTGACGCAGCCGATGCTGCGCAAGGCGAACGGCAAATACGACAAGAACGGCGACTTCACGCCCGTGTCCTGGACCGAAGCCTTCGACATCATGGAGGTGAAGTGGAAGGAGGCGATGAAGAAGCGCGGTCCCAACGGCGTCGCCATGTTCGGCTCCGGCCAGTGGACGATCTGGGAAGGCTATGCCGCCTCGAAACTGTTCAAGGCCGGCTTCCGCACCAACAACATCGACCCCAATGCGCGGCACTGCATGGCATCGGCCGTCGCCGGCATGATGCGCACCTTCGGCATCGACGAGCCGCCCGGCTGCTATGACGACATCGAGGCCACCGATGCCTTCGTGCTGTGGGGCTCCAACATGGCGGAGATGCACCCGATCCTGTGGACGCGCCTGGCCGACCGCCGGCTGTCCGCCCCGCATGTCCGCGTCGCCGTGCTCTCGACCTTCGAGCACCGCTCGTTCGACCTCGCCGACATCGGCATGGTGTTCAAGCCGCAGACCGACCTCTATCTGCTCAACGCCATCGCCAACCACATCATCAAGACCGGCCGGGTCAACAAGGACTTCGTCGCCGCGCACACCATTTTCAGGCGCGGACAAACCGACATCGGCTATGGCCTGCGGCCCGAGCATCCGCTGCAGAAGAAGGCGACGGGCGCGGCCAAGGCCAACGACTCCACCGACATGAGCTACGACGAGTACGCGAAGTTCGTGTCCGAATACACGCTGGAGAAGGCGGCCGAGATGTCCGGCGTGCCGCTGAACCGGCTGGAGGCGCTCGCCGAGCTCTACGCCGATCCCAAGACCAAGGTGGTCTCGTTCTGGACCATGGGTTTCAACCAGCACACCCGCGGCGTCTGGTGCAACAACCTCGTCTACAACATCCATCTTCTGACCGGAAAGATCTCCTCGCCCGGCAACAGCCCGTTCTCGCTGACCGGCCAGCCCTCGGCCTGCGGCACCGCGCGCGAGGTCGGCACCTTCTCGCACCGCCTGCCGGCCGACATGGTCGTGACCAACAAGGCGCACCGCGATCATGCCGAGCACATCTGGCAGTTGCCTGAAGGCACCATTCCCGACAAGCCCGGCGCGCACGCCGTGCTGCAAAGCCGGATGCTGAAGGACGGTCTGATCAACGCCTATTGGGTGCAGGTCAACAACAACCTCCAGGCCGGTCCCAACTCCAACGAGGAGACCTATCCGGGTTTCCGCAATCCCGACAATTTCATCGTGGTCTCCGACGCCTATCCCTCGGTGACGGCGCTCGCCGCCGATTTGATCCTGCCGACCGCGATGTGGGTGGAGAAGGAAGGCGCCTATGGCAATGCCGAGCGGCGCACGCAGTTCTGGCATCAGCTCGTCGCGGCGCCCGGCGAGGCCAAGTCCGATCTCTGGCAGCTCATGGAATTCTCCAAGCGCTTCAAGATCGAGGAAGTCTGGACCGAGGAGCTGATCGCCAAGAAGCCGGAGGTTCGCGGCAAGACGCTGTTCGACGTGCTCTACAAGAACGGCCAGGTCGACAAGTTCCCGGTCTCCGACATCGAGCAGGGCTATCTCAACGACGAGTCCAAGGCGTTCGGCTTCTACGTTCACAAGGGCCTGTTCGAGGAATACGCCAGCTTCGGCCGCGGCCACGGCCATGACCTCGCGCCGTTCGACACCTATCACCGCGAGCGCGGCCTGCGCTGGCCCGTCGTCAACGGCCAGGAAACCAAATGGCGTTTCCGCGAGGGCAGCGATCCCTACGTCAAGCAGGGCACGGGCGTGCAGTTCTACGGCTATCCGGACGGCAAGGCGCGCATCTTCGCCCTGCCCTACGAGCCGCCGGCGGAATCGCCCGACGGCGAATATCCGTTCTGGCTCTCGACCGGCCGCGTGCTGGAGCACTGGCATTCCGGCACCATGACGCGCCGCGTGCCTGAGCTCTACAAGGCGTTCCCCGAAGCCGTCTGCTTCATGCATCCGGACGACGCGCAGGAAGCGAAGATCCGGCGCGGCGACGAGGTGAAGGTGGTGTCCCGCCGCGGCTTCATCCGCGCCCGCGTCGAGACGCGCGGCCGCGACCGGCCGCCGCGTGGCCTCGTGTTCGTGCCGTGGTTCGACGAATCCAAGATGATCAACAAGGTGACGCTGGACGCCACCGATCCGATCTCGCTGCAAACCGACTACAAGAAATGCGCCGTGCGCATCGAGCGGGTGAACCTCTCATGATGAAACGATTTGGCATAGCCCTGCTCGCGGTCGCGATCGCCGCGGGCGCGAGCTCTCTGACCGCGCAGACGGTGACGTCGGGCCTGCGTGGCCCGGCCCCGCTCAATGACGAGGGGCCGGCGCCGCCGATGCTGCCGAACCGCAATACGTCCGAGCGGGAGGTGCGCAACTACCCGGAGCAGCCGCCGGTGATCCCGCACACGATCGACGGCTACCAGATCGACCTCAACGGCAACAAATGCCTGTCCTGCCATGCGCGGGCACGCACCGCGGAATCGCAGGCGCCGATGGTCTCGATCACGCATTTCATGGACCGCGACGGCCAGTTCCTGGCCTCGATCTCGCCGCGGCGCTTCTTCTGCACGGAATGCCACGTGCCGCAGAACACCGCCACCCCGCCCGTCAGCAACGACTTCACCGACATCGACACGCTGCTGTCGCGCGCCAGCCCCGGTGGCCGCCGATGACGACGACCGCTGACGAGCCAAAAGCCAAGCGCGGCTTCATCACACGAAGCTGGGATTTCGCGCTCGAGCTCTGGCAGGTGCTGATCCGGCCGAGCTCGGTGTTCGGGCTCGGCGTGCTGGTGCTGGCCGGCTTTGCCGCCGGCGTGATCTTCTGGGGCGGCTTCAACACCGCGCTGGAATTGACCAACACCGAGAAGTTCTGCACCGGCTGCCACGAGATGAAGGACAACGTCTATGCCGAGCTGAAGTCGACCATCCACTTCAGCAACCGCTCCGGCGTACGCGCGACCTGCCCGGACTGCCACGTGCCGCACAACTGGACCGACAAGATCGCGCGCAAGATGCAGGCCTCCAAGGAGGTCTGGGGCAAGATCTTCGGCACGATCGACACGAGGGAGAAATTCCAGGATCACCGGCTCGAGCTCGCCGCTCATGAATGGGCCCGCTTCAAGGCCAACGATTCCCTGGAATGCCGCAACTGCCACAGCGCCGATTCCATGGACATCACGAAGCAGTCGCCGCGGGCCTCGGTGGCGCACCAGCGCTTCCTGTTCACGGGGGAAAAGACCTGCATCGACTGCCATAAGGGCATCGCCCACCATCTGCCCGACATGCGCGGCGTTCCCGGCTGGCAATAGGGTAGTCCACCAGGCTTGAACCCTTGGTGCGAATGGTTAGTTTTGAGGGATGGCGAATCGGTCGGTTTCGCCCCTCCTCAAGACAGATATGGCCACCTTCACCCCGCATCAGGACGCCGCGCTCAAAGCCGTTGGCGACTGGCTGAAAGCAAAACCCGGACGCAACGGCACGCCGCCGGTGTTCCGCCTGTTCGGCTTTGCCGGCACCGGCAAGACCACGCTGGCGCGGCACATCGCCGAGGGCGTCGACGGCGAGGTGAAGTTCGCCGCCTTCACCGGCAAGGCCGCGCTGGTGATGCGCAACAAGGGTTGCGACGAGGCCTCCACCATCCACTCGCTGATCTACCGCGCCCGCGAATCCGGCGAGGAGCAGCCGAGCTTCGAATTGTGGGATGACGCCCCCGCGTCCAAGGCCAAGCTGATCGTGATCGACGAATGCTCGATGGTCGATGCCGAACTGGGACGCGACCTGATGTCGTTCGACTGTCCGCTGCTGGTGCTGGGCGATCCCGCGCAGCTGCCGCCGATCCAGGGCGGCGGCTTCTTCACCAACACCGAGCCCGACGCGATGCTGACCGAGGTGCACCGCCAGGCCCAGGACGATCCGATCGTGCGGATGTCGATGGACGTCCGCGAAGGCCGCGAGCTCGACATCGGCCGCTATGGCGAGAGCGAGGTGGTGTCGCGCAAGGAGCTCGATCCTGATCGCGTCATGGGTGCCGACCAGGTGCTGGTCGGCCGCAACAACACGCGACGCGCCTACAACATGCGGGTGCGGCAGCGCCAGAACATCGAGGACGCCTTTCCGGTCGCCGGCGACAAGCTGGTGTGCCTGCGCAACAACCGCAAGAAGGGCCTGTTCAACGGCGGCCTCTGGCGCGTGAAGTCGCGCAACACCTCGCGCTCGAAATCGCGCATCCTCAGCATGCGGCTGTCGCCGGACGAGGATCTTGGCCACAAGGTGACGAAGGTCTCGGTGCGCGCCGACTGCTTCGAGGGCGGCGTCGAGCAGATCGCCTGGGAGCAGCGCAAGCCCTATGACGAGTTCGACTACGGCTACGTGCTGACCGTGCACAAGTCGCAGGGCTCGCAATGGGACGACGTCGTGCTGTTCGACGAGAGCTTTGCGTTCCAGGACTCCAGGGCGCGGTGGCTGTACACGGGGATCACGCGCGCGGCGAAAAGGTTGAGCATTGTGGTGTGACGCTGCCGTAGCCCGGATGAGCGAAGCGATATCCGGGATAGAAAGACCCGCATGTCGCTACGCTCATGCGGGCTACGATTTCCAATCGTCGTCCCGGCGAAGGCCGGGACCCATACCGCGGAATCTATCCGTGGTCGGCGGTATGAGTACCAAGGAAAGCTCGATCACTGCGAGTCTTCGCCAAACTTCTCCCTGTGGTTATGGGTCCCGGCCCCCCGTGCGCAATTGCGCACTAGGCCGGGACGACACTGGTTATGAGGGAGCGCCGTCGCATCCCACGCGCCGCCCCTCACTTCCCCGCCACAAAATAAAAATCCTCGCGCCCCGGCGGCGAGCCGTAGGTGAACGGCTGCTGCCCGTGCCTGGTCGCGGACCAGACGTCGTCGCGGACGATGTCGAACAGCTTTCTGATCTCGACGCGCGGCTCCTTGATCTCGCGGGCGAGCGCGGTGGCGAACGGGCTGTCGGCGCCGCCGTCACCGTCCATCGCGGTCTCGCCGTGCTTGGCGGCGTAGACCACCATGAAGCCGGCGCCGGGCTCGATGTTGGAAAAGCCCTTGTCGACCAGCTTGAGTGACAGCGTCCGCTGCATGGTCGGCGCGAACGGATTGTCGCGGCATGCATCCAGCATCACCAGACGCACTTTTCGCGCAGCGCCCACCGCTGCGATCACCTGCTCCAGGGCGACGGCCTGAGCCTCGGCATCCTTGTCGGCGGCCAGCTTGGCGTCGATAGGAACGAGATAGTTCACCCCGCCGATCTCGAATCCGTGGCCGGCGTAATAGACCACCGCCCAGTCGGCCTTCTCCGCTTCGGCAGCGAACGTCTGCAGCGCTTCGAAGAACTTGTCGCGGGTCAGGTCGCTGACGGATATCACGGTCTGGAAGCCGACCTCGCGCAGCACGTCTGCGATCAGCTTCGAGTCGCGTGGCGGATTGGGCAAGGCGTGGACGTTCTTGTAGGCGCCGTTGCCGATCACGAGCGCAACGCGGCGCCCGGTCACCCCGGCGGGCGCCTGCGGCGTCAGCGCGGCGAGCCGCTCCTGCGCGATGGCGCGGGCGCGCGCGACCTCGGTCTCGTCGAACTTGGTCAGCGAATAGGCCGCGGCGCGATAGTCGGCGCGGGCCTGGGCGAGATCCTTCTTCCGCTCGTAGATCTGGCCGCGGCCTGAATGGGCCCGGACGTTGTTCGGATTGATCTGGATCGCCGTGTTGTAGTCCTTCAGCGCGGCGTCGAGATCGCCCTTCATCATGTTGACGTCGGCGCGATTGTTGATCGCGAACACGTTTTTCGGCTGCTTCTCGATCAGGCCGTTGCAATCGGCAAGGGCCCGGTCGAACTTGCCCATCATGCCCCAGGTGATGCAGCGGTTGCCGGCGATCTGCGGCGCGGTCGGATCGATCTTCTCGGCCTCCGCGAAATCGGCGATCGCACCGTCGAAATCCTTCATCAGCGTGCGCACGCGGGCGCGATTGGTCCAGCCGAGCAGGAATTTGGGCGTGTATTTGATCGACAGGTTGAAATCGTCGAGCGCGCTTTGCAGCGCGCCCCGGCGCGCCTGGATGATGCCGCGGTTGTTGTAGGGGACACCGTAGGCCGGGCGCTTCTGGAGCGCGAGGTTGTAGTCGGCCATCGCGAGGTCGTCCTGCCCGCTGCGCTCATAGGCGAGACCGCGCAGGTTGAGCGCAATGACGTAGTCCGGATCGAGGTCGACGGCCATGGACAGGGTCTCGATCGCGTGGACGTAGTCGCGCTTGTTGATCATGGTGTTGCCGCGCACGGACAGCGCGATCGCCTTGTCCTTGCCGGCGAGCCGGTCGGCGTTGAGCAGATTGTCGCAGGCCGCCGCGCGGGCCTGCGCCTCCGCCTGGCGGTCGCGGCAAACGGCGAGGTCGTCGCCGGCTTGCGGATCGGCCGCGGCGATCGCGGCGGCGGAGATCAGGATGACGAGGGTCAGGGAAACGACGCGCAGCATGTTGTCAGGCCAGCTCCAGCCACCACTTTTTTTAGGTCGATCGTCGATCGCGCGGGTTCATCTAGCGCAGAGTTCCTCACCGCGCCAAGCCGGGCTGTCTCGGGCCGCGTGTTTCACAGAGTCGTGTCCGCCGCGGCGTAACAATCGGCACCTGTCCCCGTATCTCAGGTGACCGAATGCCGCCGGGCAGGCTGTTCGCCCGGCGCCAACCGACCTAGAGTATCCACCTTCCGGAAAAAGGATCCGCCATGCGCCGTCCCGCCCTCCTGTCCCTGCTGGCTGCCACGACCGCCCTGACGCTGGCCTTTGCCGTGCCGTCCCGGGCCGCCGAGGATGCGGTCGTGATCCCCGCCCCGACCATCGACGCGGCACCGGCGAGCGGCATCCAGACCGCCGTGATCGCCGGCGGCTGCTTCTGGGGCGTGCAGGGCGTGTTCCAGCACACCGCGGGCGTCGTCAACGCGGTCTCCGGCTATGCCGGCGGCACCAAGGCGACCGCCGACTACCAGACCGTCTCGAGCGGCCGGACCGGCCACGCGGAATCGGTCGAGATCAAGTACGACCCGAAGAAGATCAGTTACGGAAAGATCCTCCAGATCTACTTCTCGGTGGCGCACGACCCGACCCAGCTCAACCGCCAGGGTCCCGACACCGGCACGCAATATCGCTCGGCGATCTTCACCACCTCCGACGAGCAGAAGAAAGTGGCCGAGGCCTATATCGCCCAGCTCAACGGCGCCAAGGTGTTCGGCAAGCCGATCGTGACCAAGGTCGGCGGATTGGAGGCGTTCTATCCGGCGGAGGCCTATCATCAGGACTATCTGACGCTGCATCCGAACCAGCCCTACATCGCCTATAACGACCTCCCCAAGATCGAGAACCTGAAAAAGCTGTTCGCGGATAACTACATCGAGAAGCCGACGCTGGTGAATGCCAGCAAGGCCACCAACTGATCGCGAGATCACCAAGAAACGGGAGACCCATGCCCGACGCCAAGACGAAAACCACGGACGACAAAGTCATCAAGAGCGAAGAGCAGTGGCGGCGCGAGCTGTCGCCGATGCAGTACGCGGTGCTGCGCGAGAAGGCGACCGAGCGTCCCTTCTCCGGGGAATATGAGCACGACCACCGTGCCGGCACCTATGTCTGCGCCGGCTGCGGCAACGTCCTGTTCGAGTCCGACGCCAAGTTCGATTCCGGCTGCGGCTGGCCGAGCTTCACCCAGCCCGCCGTCGACAGCCATGTCGACGAGGAAAGGGACGTGAGCCACGGCATGATCCGCACCGAGGTGCTCTGCGCCAAGTGCAGCGGCCATCTCGGCCATGTCTTCCCCGACGGCCCCGGGCTGACGGGCCTGCGCTACTGCATCAACTCGGCGGCGCTGAAGCTCGAGCCGAAATAAACGTTGCGCGCCGCCGGGTTCCGCCATGGAACCCGTGGGCGCGATGTGCTTTTCTCCTCTGGCGGTGCGGCTGATCATCGCGTTTTGGCGGCCGCCAGGGAGGATGCCATGACACTCGGGACCATCCTGATCATCCTGGTGATCATCTACCTGCTCGGCGGCCTGTCCGGCCGTGTCGGCGGTTATGGCTACGGCATGGGCCATTCCGGCATGGGGATCGGCGGCGTCGTGCTCGTGGTGCTGATCGTGCTGCTGCTTCTCGGCAAACTGTAAACCATTTAACATATTGAAATTACTTGGTTTACAGCCCTTGCGGGGCAGCCATGCGCGGATTCATCATCTCCCATCGCAGGGGTCGCAATTTTGTCAAAACGGCCTATATTAGAGGGCGAAAATGACATGTGCGGCGGGCCCACGCGCTTGTGGCCTCCGCCCTCCCAAACCCCACGCGCTTAAAGCCCCAGAGAAGATCACGAGGTCTTTGACCATGCGTCCACTGCGTCCGTTCAACTTCAACACCTCCGCCGAGCTCTTCCCCGCCGCGATCCGCAAGAAGAAGCGTGCCGGCTTCACCTATCGCCGGTTCGGCACCGCGGCCGAGGCCGTGCAGTTCGCGATGGAGCAGTTGCCGACGGATTCGCTGAACGGCGCCTATCTCCAGGTCGAGGAAGCGCGCTTCGACCAGAACGGCATCCGCTCGCTCTATGAGAGCGAAGCCTTCCCGTTGCCCCGTCGCCGCAAGCCCGAACCCGCGGCCGCGGAGACCGACGCCGACGCGGCGTAAGTTTTTCGCAAGCCTCCGATGTGCGCAGAAGGCGCGATGGCCGAAAGGCTATCGCGCTTTTTGCGTTTGCGGGCCGTGCTCTTTCTTCTCCCTCGCCCCGCTTGCGGGGAGAGGGTCGGGGTGAGGGGGAGTCTCCACAGGGACGGTAGCAGTTGGACTCGCGGAGACTCCCCCTCACCCGAAATTTGCTGACGCAAATTCCGGCCTCTCCCCGCACGCGGGGAGAGGCGAAGAAAGAAAGCCTCCACTTCTACAAGCGCGGCTGCTTGTCGAGCCAGCGCCGGAGCAGGCGCATGTTGCGCATGTTGGCGCGGAACATGACGTCGAAGGCGTCGCCTGCAAGCGGCACCATGCCGACCACGCCGTCGACCGCGACATTGCCGAGCATGCGCGCGGTGAGGTACCAGGGCGCGCCCAGCGCGCGGGCCTCGCGCACCAGCCACAGCGAGATCGCCGTGGTGATGATGTCGCCGACGACGGGGATCAGTCCGATCAGGCCGTCGATGCCGTAGCGAATGTTGGTGCCGGGCAGGATGAAGGCGACGTCGAGCAGCTTTGCGATCGCCTCGAGCCGCGCGATGCGCTGCTCGCGCGTCAGGTTGCCGAACGGATTTGCTCCGAGCGGACCTTGGCCGAACTCGGAACGAAACTCGCGAAAGCCCTGCTCCAGCGTCTCGGGCCGGATCTCGCGGCCGTCCTGGTCGATGATCGGCCCGCGTGCTTCCGTGCCTGAGAAGGTGGCGCGCGAACGGCTCCCGGAACGGGATTTGCGCGGAGCAAGAATATCGTCGTCGGACATGGTCATGGCCCAGGGAAACTCGCCGACGCGGCGGAGGTTGCTGCACCGCGTCCGAACGTCGCGCGGTCAGGTCGGCGCCGCCGCCGCTTGCGGCTCCTCGACATATCTATGCACGAGCCAGGAGGAAATCACCGACGGCACGAAGCCGACCAGGCCGTACAGGATGAACTGAACCGCGCCCGAATCCGGCCCGCGCGAGCTGTAGGTCAGCGAGGCCAGGACGAAGGCGAACAGGCCGACCAGCAGCATCCGCAGCACCGGGCCGACCCGGCGGATGTGGACCAGGATGTCATCGACCGCGCCGATCATCAGCGACGGCAGGAAGCCGAACAGATAGCTGTATTGCAGGGACTTGAAGAACACTGCGAACAGCTTGCCGACCTCGCCGAGGCTGGTCTGGGTCCAGTAGCCGGACTGGTAGGTCGTCGTCAGCAGCAGCAGGAACCCGCCGACGAACGGCCCGACCAGCGCAAACACCAGATAGCGTTTCATCAAAGACCCTCACAATTCGCCCCTGTTATAGCAGCGCCTCGGGAACCTTGAATAGCGGGCGCCGGCGCCTCCCCCGGGGGGAACAAGTGGCAAGGCGACGAGTTCAGACAGGACCTCAATCACCCCTCTTGGACTGGAGCCGCCGATGTCCCGCAAATTTCTTCTGGCGACGATCACGCTTGCAACCCTCGGTGGCCTGTCGAGCACGCCCGCTCTCGCGCAAGGCCACATGGGCACGCCGCAGGAGCAGAACGCCTGCTCGCGCGATGCCTCGCGGTTGTGCCGCAAGGACCTCGGCAATGACGGCGCGGTGCAGAGCTGCCTGCAGGCCAACCGGGCCAAGCTGTCGAAGTCATGCAGCAAGGTGTTTGCCAGTCACGGCATGTGAGGATCGGAAACAGTCCCTGTCAACGGAGAGGTGAAGCCATGTTGCGCGACGAACAGCTCTCGATCCTCAGGGACATCTGTCAATCCATCGCCTTTGCCGACGACCGTCAGGGCAAGATGGGACAATTGATCGCCGACGGCTACGTGATGAAGGACGGCGATCTGTTCGAGCTCACCGCGAAGGGCATCACCGCGGTCGAGGAACACGCCGCCGCACTTGGCGAGAGCGACGCCACAAGCACGCCATCCTATCGCCTCATCTGACGCAACGCGTCGCTTTCTGCGTGACGTCTGCGCAACAATTGCGAATTCGTTCGCGCGGCCCATTGCAGCCATACGACAATGGCGCATACTCGGCTCGGGCGGCGCAGCACTTTTCGATTCGAACATCACGAGATCGAGCAACCACATGCGGGATTGAGTTCCCGGCGTGATGGCTGCGACATGCGGCAGGTCAAGCCGCGTGCGGCGCCCCAAAACCAAGCGGCTCAAGCCCACGGACCTCGGGGACGCATTCGACATGACACGCAACCAGACCATCGCAACTCTCTTCGCCCTCGCCCTCGCCACCACCGCCGTCGCATTCCAGACATCGCCCGGCTTCGCCTTCTCGCCCGAAGCGCAGCAGATGTGCTCGGGCGATGCGATGCGGCTGTGCTCCAGTGAAATCCCCGACATCCCGCGGATCACCGCCTGCATGGTGCGGAACAAGGCGCAGGTCAGCCCCGGCTGCCGCGCCGTGATGGACCGCGAGCACGCAGCCACCGCGGCATCGCGCAAGCGGGAAGCCGCCGCGCAGTAGGTCTGCAGGTCATTCCGGGGCGACGCGTAGCGTCGAGCCCGGAATCCATTTCTCTATGTCACGTGCTGCACAATGGATTCCGGGCTCGTGCTGCGCACGCCCCGGAATGACAGGGTATCCTAATCGCCCCACTGCGCGAACGCGTCGTTGAAGGCGCGCTCGCCGGGGGCGCCCTTCTCGATCGCGATGATGGCGCGGCGCTGGTTGGCGTAGACCAGGGGCACGTCGAACCAGGAACGCTCCTTCAGGAGCTGGACGTTGCGGGCGCGGTCGGCGTCGACATTGGACAGGCCGACCAGAAAGAAGCCGTCGGTGACCTTGACCGCGAGGCCCGCGAGCGGCGTGCCGCGCGCCTGCTCGTTCGACTTCATCAGGATGCCGGGCACGTTGGAGACGCTGCCGCCCGGGAAATCCTGCGGCAGGATGAAGGTCAATTCCGCGGTGTGGCTCGCCGGCAGCGAGGAGTCGGTGTTGCGGCGGAACGACATCGTCATCTTGAACTTGCGGTCGGGAATCTCGATGTCGGCGCGCACGGCGACGTCGGCCTTCTGGTTGCCCGACGCCTTGATCGGCTCGAGCCGCCACACCACCGAGCCGACATATTGCTTGCCCTTCGGATCGGACGGATCCTCGTCATAGAGCACGACCTTCTGCGCCACCGGCGCGACCGGCTGGTCGCTGGCCGAGGGCTGGCCGACCCGATCGGGGATCTTCGGCTTGCTCTGCGGCTGGGACGGATCCTTCGGCGCCTCAACCACCTGGGTCGGCGAGGACTTGAGCAGGCCGTTCGCGATCTGGACCAGCTGTTTGCCCCAGAGAATGCCGGCACCGACCAGGATCAGCACGATGCCGACGGCGATCGCACTCTTGAACGGGAAGACGGAGCGGGCGCGCTTGGGCTTCTTGGTGTCGCGATCGAGGACGGGGATGTGCGGGCGCGTCGACGCGGCCCGCGGCGCATAGCGCTCGGCCTCCTCGATCGACTCGTCATAGGAATAGGGCGCATCGCCCTCGCCGGCGCGGTTCTCCAGGCTCGGCTCAAGCCGGTCGAATTCCGGCGAGGGCGAGGGCACGTTGGCATAGGTGCGGCGCGCGGCGCGATTGGCCTGCGCGGCGGCGCCGCCGAGATCGTTGACGTCGGCGGTGATGTCGCGGAAGCCGCGAACGCCCGGTGCGGACGGCAGCGGCGGCGGAGGTCCGATGTCCGGCGGGCGGCGCCCAGGCGCGCGATCGCGTCCGGCAGGTGGAGGGGCCGGCGGCTCCGGCATCGCCGGCGGACCCGGCTGGCGCGGCGCGTCGAAACGGGGCGCGCGCGACGGACGCTGGGCGTCGCCCTGGTCATCGACGTTGAAGGACGGGCGGTCGGCGCGCGGCGGCGTCGGCGCCGGACGGGCACGCGGCGGAGCAGCCGGAGGAGCTGCGGCCGGGTTGCCCTCGGTGGCACGGGTGCTGGCCCGGCGGAAGGCATCGCCGCTGCCGCTGCTGCGGGTGCCGCCACCGGGGCGCGAGGCCTCGCGGGCACGCTGGGCGGCCTCCGATTCGACCTTGCGGACGGCCTCTTCCAGCGACAGCCGTTCGCGCGTGATCTCGGATTCGGAGAGCGGCGGCTGCACGCTGCGGAGCTGTGCGATCAGCGCCGTGCGCGCCCGCTCATAGAGCGCGCGACGGCTTTCGCCGGGAGCGTTGGGGTCCAGGGCGGCAATAGCGCGGGCGATCAGCGGATAGTAATCAGCCATTTCTACTCAACTATGCGCGCGTCCCGGTAAGATATCGTTAAGCCTCAAACGGATTTTGCACCAGGATAGTATCTTCGCGTTCGGGGCTGGTGGAAAGCAGCGCGACGGGACACCCCACCAATTCCTCGATCCGGCGGACATATTTGATGGCCTGGGCCGGCAGGTCGGCCCAGGAGCGCGCACTGGCGGTCGGCTCCTTCCAGCCCTCGATGGTCTCGTAGATCGGCTCGACCCGGGCCTGGGCGCCTTCGCCGGCCGGGAAGTGGTCGATCTCCTTGCCGTCGAGCTTGTAGCCGGTGCAGACCTCGATCGAATCGAAGCCGTCGAGGATGTCGAGCTTGGTCAGCGCGAGACCGTTGATGCCGCAGGTGCGGACCGCCTGGCGGACCAGCACGGCGTCGAACCAGCCGCAGCGCCGGGGCCGCCCGGTATTGGTGCCGAACTCGCGGCCACGCTCGCCGATCTTCCGGCCGATCGCGTTGTCCTGCTCGGTCGGGAACGGGCCCTGGCCGACGCGTGTCGTATAGGCCTTGCACAGGCCGAGCACGTAGCCGACCGCGCCGGGGCCGAGGCCCGAGCCGGTCGCGGCCTGCGCCGCCACCGTGTTGGACGAGGTGACGTAGGGATAGGTGCCGTGGTCGACGTCGAGCAGCGCGCCTTGCGCGCCCTCGAACAGCATGCGCTTGCCTTCGCGCCGCTTGATGTCGAGCAGCCGCCACACCGTCTCGGCATAGGGCAGCAGCTGCGGCGCCAGCGCGGTCAATTCCTTCAGGATATCCTTGCCGTCGAACTCCGGCAGATTGAGGCCGCGGCGCAAGGCGTTGTGGTGAGCCAGGAGCCGGTCGATCTTGTGCGGCAGAGTGTCGAGGTCGGCGAGGTCCATCAGGCGGATGGCGCGGCGGCCGACCTTGTCTTCATAGGCAGGCCCAATGCCGCGGCGGGTGGTGCCGATCGCGGTCGCCGCGTTGGAGGACTCGCGCAGGGCATCGAGCTCGCGGTGCAGCGGCAGGATCAGGGTGACGTTCTCGGCGACGCGCAGATTTTCCGGGGAGACGGCAACGCCCTGCGAGCGCAGCTTGGTGACCTCGTCGAGGAAGGCGGCGGGATCGAACACCACGCCGTTGCCGATCACCGACAGCTTGTGCTCGCGCAGTACACCCGAGGGCAGCAGCGCGAGCTTGTAGGTCTTGCCGTTGATCACCAGCGTGTGGCCGGCGTTATGGCCGCCCTGGAAACGGACGACGATGTCCGCCTGCTCCGACAACCAGTCGACGATCTTGCCCTTCCCTTCGTCGCCCCACTGGGCGCCGACGACGACAACATTGGCCATTCGCGGGTAATCCCTGTTCAATCTGTCTCTAGGAGGCATGATCCTCGCGGAAAACCGGTGCCCACTTCTCCGGGATCATGCCTGCGCCAAGCCCTCTCTGCGGCCCAGGGCCGCTCGCACGCAAGGCAGCCAACCGGATAAAGGAAGCAGCCTCTCTAGGCAAGCAAGAACGGGGCTTTTTCGAGGTCGGGAAGGCACTCCAAGCCTTTGATATCCCCTTAAAATCCTGAAAGGTTGGCGGCCCGGCGGCAGCGGAATTGACACGCATCAACCGTTCCGGCCCGCGATTGCGCCAAGGGATGGCTGTCACCTCCCCAGCTTACCCTTCCCGGGCCTGGAAGCCTTCATGTCGGATACGCCGTGACCAAGCCACCGAACAGCCAAGCGAACCAGTTCTGGCGCCTGCCGCCGGATGCACTCTGCACCGAGCTCGGCTGCTCCTTGCAGGGCCTGACCGCGACCGAGGCCGCCGCACGGCTCGGCCGTTTCGGGCCGAACAGCGACGCGCCGCCGCGCATCGAGGGGGCCGCGCGTGCGATCCTGCGCCGGCTGCTGGAGCCGCTGTCGCTGATCCTGCTGGTCGCCGGCATCGTCTCGATGCTGACCGGCGACGACATCGGCGGGCTCATCATTGTCCTGATTCTCGTGCTCTCGATCGGGCTCGACACCATCCAGGAGGGCCACGCGGTCCGCGCCGCCGAGATCCTCCGCCGTTCGGTGGCGCTCAAGGCCGAGGTCAGGCGTGACGGCGCCTTCCGCGAGATCGACGTCGACCACGTCGTTCCGGGCGACCTCCTGCGCGTTCGCGCCGGGGACATCATCCCGGCGGATGCGTTGATCCTGGAGAGCACCGCCTTCACGGCCGGAGAAGCCGCGCTCACCGGCGAGCCCTATCCGGTGCAGAAGCGCGCCGGCGCCGCGACCGACCCCGACGACACGTCGAATGCCCTGTTCCGCGGCGCCGTGGCGCAGACCGGCGAGGCGATCGCGCTCGTCGTCAGGACCGGCCGCGACACCGTGTTCGGCGCGGCGGCCTCCGCGCTCGCCGAGACGCAGGCGCCCTCCCCCTTCGAGCGCGATTTGCGCGAGTTCGGCCTCGTGATCGCGCGGGCCACGCTCGCGCTGGTGCTGGTCGTGCTCACCGTCCGCGTCGTGTTCGGCCGCGAGGTGCTCGATTCGCTGCTGTTCGCGGTCGCGCTCGCGGTCGGGCTGACGCCGGAGCTGCTGCCGATGATCACCACGGTGACGCTGTCGCGCGGCGCACTGCGGATGGCCGGCCGCAAGGTGATCGTGAAGCGGCTGGCCGCGATCCACGATCTCGGCGCCATGACGGTCCTGTGCACCGACAAGACGGGCACGCTGACCTCGGCCGAGATCACGCTCGCCAGAAGCCTCGACGCCGAGGGCAAGGACAATGCCCGCGCCGCGCAGCTCGGCGCCATCGCGGCATCGCTCGGCGGCGACCGCGGTACGCTCGATGCAGCCCTCGTCGCCGGCCGGCCGGACGCCGCGCAGGGCCGGACCCTGGCCGGGCGGCAGGCCTTCGACTTCTCGCGCCGGCTGGGATCGGTGCTCGCCACCGGCCCCGAAGGCACGCTGCTCATCGTCAAGGGTGCGCCGGAAGCCGTGCTCGCATTGTGCAGGATGGACGAGAGCGCGCGCACTGCTGCGACGGCGCGCGTGCGCGAGCTCGCGAGCGAGGGCCTGCGCACCGTGGCGATCGCCTCGCGGGCGTGGAGCGGGGCGGTACGCGAGGTCGAGACGGAGGACGAGACCGATCTCGTCTTCGAGGGCTTCTGCGCTTTCGCCGATCCGCCGAAGCCGACGGCCGCAGCCGCAATCGCGCGGCTCGCGGCAAGCGGCGTGGGCCTGAAGATCCTCTCGGGCGACGACCCCGTGGTGGTGAAGCGGCTCGCGAGCCTGGTCGGGCTGAATCCCGCGCGCGTGCTGTCGGGGGCCGACATTGCACAGCTCAGCGACGAAGCGCTCGCCGTGAAGGTGCGTTCCACCGACGCGTTCGGCCGCCTCGCGCCGGACCAGAAATCGCGCATCGTGAAGGCGCTTCAGGCGGGTGGCGAAGTGGTCGGCTTCCTTGGCGACGGCATCAACGACGCACCGGCCCTGAAGGTTGCCGACGTCGGATTGTCGGTCGACGGCGCGACCGGCGTGGCGCAGGCCGCCGCCGACATGATCCTGCTCGCTTCGGATCTCGAGGTCGTCGCCGACGGCGTCGAGGAAGGACGGCGCACCTTCGCCAACATCATGAAATATGTCCGCATGGGCGCGAGCTCGAATTTCGGCAACATGCTGTCGATGGCGATCGCCTCGATGGTGCTGCCGTTCCTGCCGATGCTGCCGACGCAGATCCTGCTCAACAACCTGCTCTACGATCTCTCCGAGCTCGGCATTCCCTTCGACCGGGTCTCGCGCGCGGCCACCGCGCAGCCGCAGGTCTGGAGCATGACGCGGCTGGCGCGCTTCGCCGCGATCATGGGACCGCTGTCCTCGGTGTTCGACTTCCTGACCTTCGGCGCCCTTATCATGCTGTTTCACGCATCGCCCGGCGAATTCCGCACCGCCTGGTTCATCGAATCCATGGCGACGCAGATCCTGGTGATCTTCGTCATCCGCACCAACGGCCGACCGTGGCGCAACTGGCCCGATCCAGTGCTGTCGGCCTCGTCGCTGATTGCCTTGCTGGTCGCGATGGTCGTGCCGTTCACGCCGGTCGGCACCTGGTTCGGCTTTGTCGCGCCGCCGCCACTGATGATGGTCGGCATCGCGCTTCTGGTGGTGGCCTATCTTGCCTGTGCCGAACTGGTGAAGCCGTTTGCGATCCGCAGCAAACGCAAGCGATAGAGATTTGTGACCGCGATATTTCAGATCAGTTCGGACCCGCACAAATTTCCACCGACAGCGATTGACGCAGGTCAATCGCGCCCCCCGCTGCGCGCTACTAGTATGGAACCGGGAGCCATGGAGGCGACTAGGCGTCTGCCGCCATGTTGCAGCGAGGTCACCCGAGATGTCACGCAGCTTTGACGCCATCACCATCGGATCGGGGCTCGGCGGCCTGACCGCGGCGGCCCTGCTCGCCCGCGCAGGCCACAAGGTTCTGGTGCTCGAGCGCAACCAGAATTTCGGGGGAGCGGCCACGGTCTATCGTCACGGCCAGCTCGCGATCGAGGCCTCGCTGCACGAGATCGACGGCCTGGACGCCTCCGATCCCAAGCTTCCGATCCTGCGTGCGCTCGGCATCGATCGCGATCTGCCCTTCGTGGATGTCGGCGCGCTGCACGAGGTGCGAAGCCCTCTGTTCGAGCGCCCCTTCGTGATGCCGCACGGCATCGAAGCCGCCACGGCCGCGGCGAAGGCGCAGTTTCCGGCGCACGCCAAGGGCATCGCCCAATATTTCGAGCGCATCGACGCCGTCCGGCAGGCGGTCGCGCTGATGAGCGAGCATCAGGACGACCGCGACTGGTGGCTCTGGAACGCGCCGACATTGCCGTGGCGCCTGTGGCCGCTGATCCGCGACCGGCATGCGACCTTGAGCGAAGTGCTCACCCGCCTGTTCGGTGACAGCGAGGCGATCAAACTCGCGCTTGCCTCCAACCTCAGCTACTACACCGACGATCCCGACACGATGCCTTTCATCCAGTTTGCGATTCCGCAGGCCTCCTATCTCGTCGGCGGCGGACACTATGTCCGCGGCGGATCGCAGGCGCTCAGCGATCGCCTGATCGCGATCATTCGCGACGCCGGCGGTGCGGTGGAGGCGGGGCGCGAGGTCGAGGCCATTCTGGTCGACGGCACCCGCGCCCGCGGCGTGCGTCATCGCGCGACGGGGGCCGACGACGTGCGCGAGGAGCTGGCGCCGGTTCTGCTCGGCAACGCGGCGCCCTCCGTGCTGGCCTCGATGCTGCCGCAGGACAAGCGCGCCGCGTTCCTGTCGCGCTACGAGGACCGGCAACCATCGATCTCACTTTGGAGCATCGCGATCGGTCTCAGCCGGCCGTCCGGCGATTTCGGCGTCAGGCACTATTCGACCAGCGTGCTGCCGGGGTGGTTGACGAAACTCTCCGGATTCCGCGAGGCCGGCGCACTGCTGGGCGAGGATTCGCCGGCACGTCTCCCCCCCTACGGCTTCGTCGCCTACGATCGGATCGATACGGGCCTGAACGAGAGACCGCCTTATCTCGGCGCGCTCGTCGGCGTCGACCGGCTCGCGAACTGGACCGGTCTGCCCGCCGAAGCAAAGCGCTGCCGCAAGGAGCGCTGGATGGACCTCGTCATTGCCGATCTGGACCGGAATTATCCCGGAATCGCCGACGCGGTCGTGCAGCGCGAGATGTCGACGTCCGAAACCTTCGCGCATTACCTCAACACGCCCGGCGGCGCGATCTACGGCTTCGCACCGCAGACGCGCGGATTCAAGCCAATGCCGACGACCGCCATCGACGGCCTTTATCTCGCCTCGGCGTTCACGGGCGGCGGCGGCTTTACCGGCGCGATTCTCGGCGGAGGTTGGGCCGCACGGGCAGCGATGCTCCCCAATGCGGGGCCACGCGGCGCGCAGGCGGCCTCGTGAAGTTCCGCCGCTTCGCGCGGCGCATGATGGCGATGCATCTGCCCCATTGATATCAGGCATATTTCCGTGTCTTTGGACGGTGCCGGGCGATGAGCCGGCCCGGGTGCCGCCGGGCCGGGGCCTCGGCGCATGACGCGGGGCCATAACAATCACAATGTCCGCCACCGGCCAGACCACCAGCGCCGCAACGCCCGGCCACAACTGGATCGCCAACCAGCCTTATCTGCTGCTCAGCATCACCGCGCTGTGCTGGGCCGGCAACGCCATCGTCGGGCGGCTTGCCGCCGGCCACATCCCGCCGGTCACGCTGTCGTTCCTGCGCTGGCTCTTCGCCTTCCTCCTCGTGCTGCCGTTCGCCTGGAAACATCTCGCGCAGGACTGGCCCGCGATCCGCGGCAAGCTCGGCCTGATGGTCACGCTCTCGATCACCGGCATCGGCGCCTTCAACACGCTGCAATACTGGGCGCTGGAGCACACCCAGGCGCTCAACACGCTGCTGCTCCAGTCGGCCGCGCCGCTGCTCGTGGCGCTGTGGTCGCTGGCGATCCTCGGCATCCGGCTCACCGCGGCACAGGCCTTCGGCGTGCTGCTGTCGATGTGCGGCGTGCTGACGATCCTGCTGCATGGCGATTTCACCACGCTGTCGAACATCGAGTTCAACAAGGGCGACCTCATCTTCCTCCTCGCGCTGCTGATCTTCGCGCTCTATTCGGTGCTGAGCCTGAAGCGGCCGGCGATGCACGGCCTGTCGTTCCTCGCCTTCACCTTCGGTGCCGGCGCCGCCTGCCTCATTCCGCTGGAGATCTGGGAATTGGCCGCGCGGCCGGTGATGAAGCTCGACGGGCCGAACCTGCTCACCCTGTTCTATGTCGCGGTATTCCCCTCGACGCTCGCCTATCTCTGCTTCAATCGCGGCGTGCGCCTGATCGGCGCCAACCGCGCCGCGCCGTTCTTCCACGTCGTGCCGGTGTTCGGCTCGATCATGGCGATGGTCTTCCTCGGCGAACGTCCGCAGGCGTTCCACTTCATCGGTTTCGCCCTGGTGCTGTCGGGCGTGTTCGCGGCGTCGAGGAAGCAGGCGAGTTAGACTCGCCTCGTAAGCTCGTCGCGCAATCGTCTGCGCTCAGGTGCTCGCCGATGGGTTCATCCATACGATTTCCCAGACATAGCCGTCCGGATCTTCAACGTGGCGGTTATACATGAAGCCGAGATCCTGAGCCGGATTGGGATCGGCGCGACCGCCCGCCGCCACCGCGCGAGTCAGCGTTGCATCGACGGCGTCGCGGTCATCGACCGTGAGAGCGATCAGGACCTGACTGTCGCGGCGCGGATCACCAATCGGACGTTTGGTGAATTGGCGGTAGTGATCGTGGGTCAGCAGCATCACGCCGATCGCGTCCGTGACCATGAGCGAGGTCGAATTCTCGCCCGAAAACTGGGGGTTCACCGTGCCGCCGAGCGCCACATAGAACGCCGTCGATGCGGCGAGATCGCGCACGGGCAGGTTCAACAGAATCATCCTGGACATTGCTTTTCCTTCTTCAGCGGCGGGATGCCGCGCTCTTGCAAGGCTCTGCTTGCGAATTGCCTACCGGCCTCGAGGCCGTTGCGGCGCTTCGCCGTCAGCTGTTACCTTGAATGAATGAGACCCTAGACGTAGCGCGCCGCGCCCATGCAGAGGGCGGTGATGGCGAGCAGAGCGGCGGCCACGCGCTGGGCGGTCGCGATGCGCGAACGCACATCCGCCGCCTCACGCGTGCCACGGCGCAAGCTCAGCAGCGCACGGGGACCGATCGCGGCCTGGATGCCGGCGGCGATCAGCGCACAAACCGCACCAAGCGCGAGCACCTGCTCGGCCGCGCCAAAACTGCCGGAATGAACGAGATGCCCGAGATAGCCGCCGGTGAGGATCGCAATCGTCGCCGCGCCGAGCTGCGGACCGACGAGCTGCTCGCCCCCCGCTGCTCCGGTTCGCGCCAGCGCAAAGCTTGATCCGGCCCAGAACACGGACGACAACACATGAAGCGACAGCGCGATCACGAGGGCAGTCTGCATGGCAAGCTCCAAACCGGCTTCTAAATTGGATATACAATATGTATAATCAATACGTCAAGACAATGGCAGGGCGATGCCGAAGCGCAGCTATGTGAGCTCGGTCCGCGCCTCCGCGACCGCGGAGACGCGCGAACGCATCATCGCGGCCGGTGCGCGCCTGCTGCGCAAGGATGCGAGCATCGCGAACTTCTCGCTCGACGTGGTGGCGAAGGAGGCCGGCGTCACGCGGCTGACCGTCTACAACCAGTTCGGATCGCGGCGCGGACTGCTGGAGGCCGTGTTCGACGACATCGCGCGGCAGGGCGGGCTGTTCGAGCTGGCCGAGGCGATGGCGTTGCCGGACCCCCGCGCCGCGCTCGATCGCGTCGTCGCGATTTTCTGTACCTTCTGGGCGCACGACCCTGCGATCGGCGGCCTCAACCAGGCGATCGCAACCGATCCCGAATTCGGCACTGCGCTGGTCGCGCGCAACGAGCGGCGGCGTGAGCTTGTGACGGGACTGGTGACACGCATCACGGAGAGCCGTGCCGCAAAGCGAGCCGTGCAGGATGCCGTCGACCTGATCTTCGTCCTGACGAGCTATCCGACCTTCGCGGCGCTGAGCCCGCGGCGGTCGACGGAGGAGGTCTGCCGCCTGTTGCAGACGGCCTGCCACGCCGCTGTCGATGCGTCGATGCCGGATGCGCCTGCCGGGCGGAAGAAGAAGTAGGCTGCGGCGGCTCTTCGTCTCACTGCCTCGTCGCGACGATCACGCGCCGGGCGCAGCGATGTTCAACATATTGACCGCCAAAGGCACCTCCTCAGGTCATGCCTGCATTGTAGCATTGCGGTCGCGTGGCTTGTGTCACGACGGCAATCCGGCGCAAGTTGCATCCGACCCCAATGACGATCGCTTCGCCAGCGCCACCAGCCTCGAATCCGGCCAGTTGGCTCAACAACCAGCCCTATCTGCTGCTCAGCCTGAGCTCGCTGTTCTGGGCCGCCAACATCGTGCTCGCGCGCCATGTCGGCGCGCATGTGCCGCCGTTGACGGTGACCACGATCCGCTGGTTCGGCGTGTTCCTCATCCTGTTGCCGTTCGCCTGGCCGCATCTGAAGCGCGACTGGCCGGCTCTGCGCAAGAGCCTGCCCCTGATGCTGTTCCTGTCGCTGGTGGGTTTTGCCTTCAACAACGCGATCTCGTACTGGGCGCTGCAATACACGGAAGCGCTGAACGCGCTGCTGATCCAGTCGGCCGGGCCGCTGTTCGTGGCGCTGTGGTCGCTGGCGCTGTTCGGCGTGCGGCTGACCGGTGCTCAGCTCGCCGGCATCGCGATCTCGCTTCTCGGCGTGCTGACCATCATCCTGCGCGGCGACCTCGCGGCGCTGGCAAGCATCAGCTTCAACAGGGGCGACATCATGTTCGCGTCCTCGCTGGTGGCATTCGGACTCTACTCCGCCTTCATCCCGCGCCGGCCGAAGGTCCATCAGCTCTCCTTCCTGTCCTTCACCACCTGCTGTGGCGCGATCATGCTGCTGCCCACCGCCGTCTGGGAGGCCTGGCGCGGCAACGTCATGCAATTCGACGGGGTGACGCTGGCGACGCTCGGCTACATCCTGGTCTTCCCCTCGACGCTCGCCTACCTCTTCTTCAACCGCGGCGTGGCGCTGATCGGGCCGAACCGGGCCGCGCCGTTCTTCCATCTCGTGCCAGTGTTCGGTTCGGCGATGGCGATCCTGCTGCTCGGCGAAAAGCTCCGGCCGTTTCACCTGATCGGCTACGCGCTGGTGCTCGCCGGCGTCGTCATCGCCTCGCGCCGGGGCTCGGCGGCGACGTAATTCCGCGCCGCGGATGCAACGCGACAAACTCGAGCCTTCCGATTCCAATAAAGAGAAGCTAGGTTCCCCGCCAACGAAAATGAGGGAACGACCAGACATGCTTTCAGCGTTGATTCGAAACCTGCGCACCATCGGCACGGCCGCGCTCTGCCTTGCCGCCTCGACCACCGCACAGGCCGACAATTACCCCAGCCGCAACATCACGCTGGTGTTGCCGTTTGCGGCCGGCAGCGGCACCGACACCACGACGCGGCTGATCTCGCAGCATTTGTCGCAGGCGCTCGGCGTCGGCATCGTGATCGAGAACAAGGCGGGCGCCAACGGCATGATCGCGGCGACCTTTGTCGCGCGCGCCGCCCCCGACGGCTACACGCTGCTGGTGACGACCAACACCACGCATTCGGCCAATCCCTACCTGCTCAAGAGCCTGACTTACGATCCGGTCAAGGATTTCACCCCGATCGCGCGCACGGGCGATCTGCCCTTCATGCTGGTCGTTCACCCCGAGGTGCCGGCCAAGACCGTCGGCGAGCTGGTCGCCTATGGCAAGGCCAATCCCGGCAAGCTGAGCTATGCCTCGGGCTCGTCCTCGGCGATCGTGTCGGGTGCGACGTTCGCGCACAATGCCGGGCTCGACCTGCTGCACGTGCCCTACAAGAGCTCGCCGCCGGCGCTCAACGACGTCATGGGCGGCCGCGTCTCGATGATGTTCGTGGACATCCTGACCGGCCTGCCGCACGTCAACGGCAACGCGCTGCGCGCGCTCGCGGTCACCACGAAGGACCGCTCCCCGCTGGTGCCGAACCTGCCCTCGATGCAGGAGGCCGGCGTGCCGGACTTCGACATCTCCTCCTGGCAGGGCTATTTCGGCCCGGCCGGCATGCCGAAGGAGATCGTGACGCGGCTCAACGCCGAGATCAGGAAGATCGTCGAGAAGCCGGAGATCAAGGCGCAACTCGCCACCCTCGGCATGGATGCCTTCTCAGGCACGCCGGAGCAGCTCGGCACCTTTGTGAACGAGCAGCTGGTGCTGTGGGAGAAGCTGATCACGAACGCGAAGATCGAGAAGCAGTGACGCGCTCGTGTCCCGGACGCGGCGCGGCATGACATGACGCGACGCAGAGCCGGGACCCAGACTGCCGCAAGCGTGGGCCCCGGCTCTGCAGCGCACCGCTGAAGAAGCGCTGCGCCGCGTCCGGGGCACGAGAGCTGCGCGCTCCGCATTCGCCGTCATGCCCGGGCCTGTCCCGGCCATCCACGCGCATCCGCACATAAGGTGCCCAAGAACGTGGATGCCCGGGACAGGCCCGGGCATGACGTCGCTGTTGATGGCAGCCTTGTGCGACGGCTTACGCCGCACGCACCTTGGCGAGGAAGCCGTCCACCGCGCTGCGCAGCGCGCCGGACTGGCTGTCCAGCTCGCGGGCGTTGGTGAGCACATCGGTGGCCGCGGTGCCGGTCGCTTCCGCGGCCGAGGTGACGCTGCCGATATTGGCATTGATCTCGTTCGATCCGGCCGCGACCGACTGGATGTTGCGGGCGATCTCGCGGGTCGCCTCGCCCTGCTGCTCGATCGAGGCGGAAATGCCCGCCGTGATCTCGCTCATCTCGGCGATAGTCTGGGTGATGCCGCCGATCGCCGCGACCGCATCGCTGGTCGAGGTCTGCATCGCCGCGACCTGGGCGGAGATTTCCTCGGTGGCTTTCGCGGTCTGGTTGGCGAGCGCCTTGACCTCGGAGGCGACGACGGCGAAGCCGCGGCCGGACTCGCCGGCGCGCGCCGCCTCGATGGTGGCGTTGAGCGCGAGCAGGTTGGTCTGCGCCGCGATCGAGTGAATGAGCTTGACCACCTCGCCGATCTTCTCCGCGCCGGTGGAGAGCTCCTGCACCGTGGCGTTGGTGCGCTCCGCATCGTTGACCGCGCGGCTCGCCACTTCGGTCGAGCGCGTCACCTGGCGGGAGATTTCCGCAACCGAGCTCGACAGCTCTTCGGCGGCGGCGGCAACCGTGCCGACATTGCCGGAGGCCTTCTGCGAGGCCGCGCCGACGGTCGCCGCGCGCGACGAGGCGTCGCTCGCGGTCGCCGTCATCGACTGCGCCGTGCTCTGCATGCCGGCCGCGGCCGAGGAGACCGAGCGGACGATGCCGTTGACGCTGCGCTCGAAGTCGTTGGCGATCTCTTCCATCGCACTGCGACGATCCGCCGCGGCGCGTTCCTTGGCGTCCGCCTCGGTCTTCTCGAGGTCGCGAATACGGACCGCGTTGTCCTTGAAGGTCTGAACGGTCGCGGCCATCGCGCCGACCTCGTCGCCGCGGCCGACGCCGGGAATGTCGCCCTCGAGCTTGCCGTCGGCGAGATCCTTCATGCGGGCGCCGAGCAGCGCCAGCGGACGGCTGATGCTGCGGCCGATCAGCCAGGCGACGCTGCCGGCGACGATGACGATGCCGAGCATGGCGAGACCGAGCAGCCAGTAGATCGGCCCCATCTTGGCGTCGATATCCTCGAGATAGGCGCCGGTGCCGAGATACATGTCGAAGCCGGGGACGGCGACCGCGTAGCCGAGCTTGCGGATCGGCTTGTCCTGGCCGGGCTTCATGTATTCATAGAACAGCAGGATCTCGCCGCTGGCCTTGACCCCGTCCATGATCTCGCGGGACAGCTTGCGTCCGTTCGTCTCCACGTCCATGCGGTTCTGGCCGATCACCTTCGGATCCGGCGCAAGCTGCGTGATGCCGTCATAGGTGGTCCCGAACAGATAACCGGAGTTCTTGTCATACGTCATGGAGTTGCCGTAGCGGCGGAGGTCCGCGAGCGCGGCATCCTTGGTCATCTCGCCGGCGCTGACGCGCTTCATCAAGGCAGCCGCATAATTGCGGGCCATCTCCACGATCGCCTTGGTCTGGTCGATGCGTGCATTCACCATCTCGCGCTTCATCAGATATCCGGCGAGAACTCCGGAGATGCACAGGCCGAACAGGGTAACACCGACAAGGATGCCAAGCTTGGGGGCGATCTTCAGATTGCTCAACTTCACGATGGGCTCCTCGGGTGGCGCGGACTGAAGCGCAGACCTTTTTAATTTGAATCAACTTTTAGTGTGCGACCCCTTAGCAAGTTACTTACGTGCCTCCGTAGAAGGCCGGACGGTGCCGCGAAAAGCTGCGAATAATGGTCAAGCAGGCAACCGGCGATTGTACGCATGCACCCCGATTTCGCGTAAAAGACGCAAAGGCCCGCCTAGAAGGCCGGGCCGCAACAAGAACCGACAAACCAAATCGGGAGCAGGCAATGCCGAAATACAGGGTGGTGACGCCGAAGGGCGCGAGCTTCACGGTCGCGGGCAGCGATTATTCCTACGAGCGCGAGGCGCTCGATCCGATCGACGCCGAGATCGTCGAGGCTCCGGCCAACGAGGCCGAGTTCATCGCCGCAGCGAAGAACGCCGACGCCATCTATGCCAAGGGCATCCCGATCACCAAGACCATCATCGACGCACTGGAGAGCTGCAAGGTCATCACGCTCGGCTCGGTCGGCGTGGACAGCGTCGACGTGAAGGCCGCCACCGCACGCGGCATTCCCGTCACCAACATCCCCGACACCTTCATCGAGGAGGTCGCCGACCATGCCATGATGCTGCTGCTTGCCGGCTTCCGCCGCCTGGTCGAGCAGGACAGGATGGTGCGCGACGGACGCTGGGCCGAGGGCCGACCGGCGCTGCTGAAGATCCCGCGGCTGATGGGCCAGACCCTCGGCTTCATCTCGTTCGGACGCGTCGCGCGTGCAGTTGCGAAGCGCGCCGCGCCGTTCGGCCTGCGCATGATGGCCTACGATCCCTTCATCCAGGAAACGCTGATGTACGACCACGGCGTCATCCCCGCGACGCTGAACGAGGTGCTGTCGCAATCCGACTTCGTCTCGATGCACGCGCCCGCGCGGCCCGAGGTGCATCACATGCTGACCGAGAAGCACTTCCGGCAGATGAAGAAGGGCTCGATCTTCATCAACACCGGCCGCGGCGCCACGGTGGACGAGGAGAGCCTGATCAAGGCGCTGCAAGAGGGCTGGATCGCGCACGCCGCCCTCGACGTGCTGGAGAAGGAGCCGCCCTCGCACAACAATCCCATCCTCAGCATGGAGAACGTGACCCTGACCGCGCATGTCGCCTCGGCCTCGGCACGGTTCGACGAGGCACGCAAGCGCCGCGTGGGCTACGAATTGTCACTGGTGCTTCAGGGCATGTGGCCGGTAAGCTGCGTCAATCCGTCGGTGTTGCAAAGCACCGCGCTCCGCCGCTGGCAGCCCGTCAGCATGGATCGCGGGCCGAACAGCTAGGCGGCCGGCCGCACGACGCGCCGGAAACCGGAAAGACCCTTCACCGGCGATCAACGCCGGGAAGGGAGACAACAGGGAGGAACTGATGAGGAACGACCTCACACGTCGTGACGCCTTGGCGCTCGGCCTGTCCGCTGCGACGCTCGCGGCAACCGGTGTTGCAGCGCACGCGCAATCCACGATCAAGGCCGCGGACGTCCCCGCACCGAAACTGCCGATCGAGAAGGGCGCAACCCTGCGCATGCTGCGGCCGGTGCGCTTCGTCCAGGCCGACGAAGACGTATTCCGCGCCAATGCAGCCAAATTCACCAAGGAGACCGGGGTCGAGGTCAAGGTCGACTTCGTCGGCTGGGAGGACATCAACCAGCAGACCGCGGTGACCGCCAATTCCGGTGCCGGTCCCGACATCATCATCGGCTTCTCCGATGCACCGCACATCTACATCGACAAGCTGATCGAGCTGACCGACGTCGCCGACTATGTCGGCAAGCGTTACGGCGGCTGGCTGCCGCTGGCGCAGCGCTACGGCAAGAGGAACAAGAGCGACGCCTGGATCGGACTGCCGTTCGGCGCCACCGCGGGTCCGCTGATCTACCGCAAATCGATCCTGCAATCGGTCGGCTTCGACAAGGTGCCGGAAGACCATGCCGGGATCCTCGATTTGTGCCAGAAGCTTCAGAAGGCCGGCAAGCCGGCGGGCTTCGCACTCGGCAACGCCAAGGGCGACGGCAACGGCTTCGCGAACTGGGCACTGTGGTCACACAACGCCGCCCTGCTCGACGACGAGGGCAACGTCATCATCAACAGCAAGGAGACGATCGCCGCACTGAACTGGGTCAAGCAGCTCTACCCGACCTTCATCGCCGGCACGACCTCGTGGAACGACGTCAGCAACAACCGCGCCTACTCCTCGCAGGAGATCGCGCTGACCGCCAACGGCGTCTCGCTGTACTTCTCGCTGAAGAACGATCCGGCGACCAAGGCGATCGCCGACGACAGCGAGCATCAGCTGCTGCCGAAGGGCGTGGCCAAGATCTCGCCGATGGCGGGCCTGACGCTGAACGCGATGCTGTTCAAGCACAGCCAGTATCCCAACGCCGCAAAGGCCTTCCTGCAATTCATGCTGGAAAAGGACCAGTACGAGCCGTGGCTCAATGCCAATTCCGGCTACTGGTCCCAGCCACTGGCCGCCTATGCCGATGCCGCCGTGTGGTCGCAGGACCCCAAGGTGAAGCTGTTCAAGGACACCATGAACAGCACCTATTATGACGGCTACAGAGGCCCGATCTCGACGGCGACCGGTGCCGTCAGCGCCGACTACGTGCTGATTCAGATGTGCGCGTCGGTCGCGACCGGCGCTGCCACGCCGGAGGCCGCGGCCGCGGAAGCCGAACAGCGCTGCAAGCGGTACTTCCGGCGGCAGAAGTAACGCCCGGCGGCGCGGCCGTCATTGCGAAGAGCCCGCGACAAAATTGCGAAGCAATTTTGCGCTGGCGACGAAGCAATCCAGACTATGACCGCGGAGACAAACTGGATTGCTTCCGCCTTCGCCAAGGCTTCGGCGGACCGGTCGCTTCGCTCGCAATGACGGTGTGGTGAACTTCAACGACAGGACAACAAACTGATGTCCGTGACCACCCTCTCCTCCCCCGAATTGACACAGCGGCAGCCGGGCTGGATCGTACGCCTGTTCGACTACAAGCCGTTCCTGATCGTGATGTGCCTTGCACCCGCGATCGGACTGCTCGCGGTGTTCCTGACCTATCCGCTCGGCCTCGGCATCTGGCTCGCCTTCACCGACACCACGATCGGCCGCAAGGGCGTCTTCGTAGGTCTTGAGAACTTCCAGTATCTGCTCACCGACCCCCTGTGGTGGAACGCGGTGTTCTACAGCGTCATTTACACCGGAATCGCAACCTTCGGGAAATTCGCGCTCGGCTTCTGGCTCGCGCTGCTGCTCAACAACCATTTTCCGTTCAAGAGCCTGCTACGGGCGATCATCCTCCTGCCCTGGATCGTGCCGACGGTGCTCTCGGCGCTGGCGTTCTGGTGGATCTACGATCCGCAATTCTCGATCATCTCCTATCTGCTGGTGGACGTGCTGCATTGGCGGTCGAGCAATGTCGACTTCCTCGGTTCGCCCTGGCCGGCGCGGTTTTCGCTGATCGCCGCCAACATCTGGCGCGGCATTCCCTTCGTCGCGATCTCGCTGCTGGCGGGCCTGCAGACCATCTCGCCGTCGCTCTACGAGGCCGCGATGCTCGACGGCGCCAGCGCCTGGCAGCGCTTCCGCTACATCACCTTCCCGATGATGATGCCGATCCTTGCCATCGTGATGACCTTCTCGATCATCTTCACCTTCACCGACTTCCAGCTGGTCTACGCCATCACCCGCGGCGGCCCCGGCAACTCCACCCACCTGCTGGCGACGCTGGCCTTCCAGCGCGGCATCGCCGGCGGCGAGCTCGGCGAAGGTGCCGCGATCGCGGTGTCGATGATCCCGTTCCTGGTGTTCGCGACACTGTTCTCCTATTTCGGCCTGGCGCGCCGCAAATGGCAGCAGGGAGAGAGCAATGACTGATACCGTCGCGCAAGCCACCGCCGACGCGAAAGCGGCACCCGACACCATGGCCTGGGATTCCGGGCTGCGGCGGCTGATGATGATCTACCTGCCGCTCGGCTGCTTCGTGCTGATCCTCTTGTTTCCGTTCTACTGGATGGCGATCACGTCGTTCAAGCCGAACGCGGAACTGATGAACTACAAGGCGCACAATCCGTTCTGGATCTCCTCGCCGACCCTTGCGCACATCAAGCATCTCCTGTTCGACACCGCCTATCCGCGCTGGCTGTGGACCACGATGCTGGTTGCGATCGGCTCGACCACGTTGTCGCTGGTCGCGAGCACGCTTGCCGCCTATGCAATCGAGCGCCTGCGCTTCCGTGGCAGTCCCTATGTCGGCCTCGGCATCTATCTCGCCTATCTCGTGCCGCCCTCGATCCTGTTCATACCGCTCGCCACCGTGGTGGTGCAGTTCGGCCTGTTCGACAGCCCGATGGCGCTGATCCTGGTCTATCCGACCTTCCTGGTGCCGTTCTGCACCTGGCTCCTGATCGGCTATTTCAAGTCGATCCCCTACGAGCTCGAGGAATGCGCGCTGGTCGACGGCGCGACGCGGCTCCAGATCCTGCGCCGGATCACGCTGCCGCTCGCGGTGCCCGGCCTGATCTCGGCCGGCATCTTCTCGTTCACGCTGTCCTGGAACGAGTTCATCTATGCGCTCGCCTTCATCCAGAGCGGCGCCAACAAGACCGTGCCGGTCGCCATCCTGACCGAGCTCGTCACCGGCGACGTCTACCAGTGGGGCGCGCTGATGGCGGGCTCGCTGCTCGGCTCGCTGCCGGTTGCGGTCTTCTACTCGCTGTTCGTGGACTATTACGTGTCCTCGCTGACCGGCGCGGTCAAGGAGTAATCCCGCTCTCTCGTCCCCCTCTCCCCGTTCTTACGGGACCGCGACGAGCTTCGCTCGCGCTGAGAGGGCGGGGTGAGGGGCTCTGTCCGCGCAGACAGTGAGAGACGGACTCGCGGAGAGTCCCCCTCACCCGGAATTTGCTAGCGCAAATTCCGGCCTCTCCCCGCAAGCGGGGAGAGGCGAAGATGCCTGCGGCGTTTGGCCCGGTTTCACAAAACTGCAACAAGCGATCCGCATAACGCGTGCGTCCGCCAACAGGAGACGCACATGCGCGCGACTTTTCTCAGCACCGTCGCAACGATCATTCTCATCGCCAGCCCAGCGCTCGCGCAGAGCGAAGGTGAATTCCCGGCCAAGCTCGCCGGCCACGTGGTGATGCCGGCCGAGTCGTTCATCGAAGCCCCCGCCGATGCCCCGGCCGATCTCAAGACCTCGGGCAAATACACCACCGGCAAGCGCGTGGACGCGCTCGGCACCGTGATGGGCAAGTCCTTCGAGCGGACCACCGGCGTCTCGCTACCGTTCAAGGGCCAGCCGCTCCAGGGCCATTCCGGCATCAAGCATATGCCCGACGGCAGCTTCTGGGTCATCACCGACAACGGCATGGGCGCGCGCGCCAACTCGCCGGATTCGATGCTGTATCTCAACCGCTACAAGATGGATTGGGCGAGCGGTAAGATCGAGCGGCAGGAGACGATCTTCCTGCACGATCCCGACAAGAAGGTCCCCTTCCGCATCGTGCACGAGGATACCCAGAAGCGCTACCTCACCGGCTCAGACTTCGACACCGAAGGTTTCCAGATCATCGGCGACACGTTCTGGATCGGCGACGAGTTCGGCCCCTACATCCTGAAGGCCGACAAATCGGGCAAGATCCTCGGTGTGTTCGAGACGGTTGCCGACGGCAAGCCGGTACGCTCGCCCGATCATTGGGCGGTGGCGACGCCGGGCGCGCCGGGCGCGACCTACACCAACGTCAACCTCCGCCGCTCCAAGGGCTTTGAGGGCTTTGCCTCGTCCAAGGACGGCAAGTTCCTCTACGGCCTGCTCGAGGGCCCGCTGTGGGACACGGAGAAGAAGGACTGGGAGAAGGTCGACGGCAAGGAAGCCTCCCGCATCCTCGAGTTCGACGTCGCTGCTGAAAAGTTCACCGGCCGCTACTGGCAATACGTGTTCGAGCAAAACGGCAATGCCATCGGCGATTTCAACATGATCGATCCCACGGCCGGCCTCGTCATCGAGCGCGACAATGGCGAAGGCACGGCCGACAAGGCCTGCCCGCAAGGCCAGCGCGGCGAGAACTGCTTCCCCGATCTCGCCAAGTTCAAGCGCGTCTACAAGATCGAGCTCTCGGACGCCAATGTCGGCAAGCCCGTGCGCAAGATCGGCTATATCGACCTCATGAAGATCCGGGATCCCGACAAGAAGGCGAAGAAGCCGCTCAACGACGGCGTCTACACTTTCCCGTTCTTCACCATCGAGAACGTCGATCGCGTCGACGACACCCACATCATCGTCGGCAACGACAACAACCTGCCGTTCTCGTCCAGCCGCGATCCCAACAAGGCCGACGACGACGAGTTCATGCTGCTCGAGGTCGCGGATTTCCTGAAGGCGAAGTGAGTCGCCGTCCGGTCTCTCCTCTCCTGCATCAAGCGGGAGAGGAGGTCGTCGCCAATCACCGGTCCCCGAACTTCACCCCGACCTTGATGAGCATTGTCGCATAGGTGATCTCGGGCGGCACGGGTGGGAATGGCTGGGCCTGACGCACCATGGCCATGGCCTGAGCATCGAGGACCGCGACGCCCGAAGAGCCGCCGACGCGGCTGGACAAGACTTGACCACCGCGACCGAGGGTAAGGTTCAGCGTGACCACGCCCTTCTGTCCGTTGGCGCTCGTCGGGTACTGATGGAAGCGCATGAGATGCGCGCGGACGCGCTGGTTGTAGGTCGCCATCGTCGATGCCACTGAGCCCGCATTCACGGCGGAGGCCAGCGGCGCTTCGCGCTCCGCACGCGGCGGCGCGCTGGTGCGGGGGGCGGGCGACGCCTCCGACGGCTTCCGGGCGTCAGGGCGCACCACCTTGGGCTTCGCCGGGGCTGGCTTCTCCACCGGCGTAACCTTCATTGGCTCCGGCTTCGGCGGGCTTGGCTCGAACTTCTGCTCCGGCGGCGCGACCACGTCCGGCTTTTCCTGCGGTGGTGTCGGCGGAATCATCTCCTCGACCGCCTGCTGCTGCACCGGCTCGGGCGGCGACGCATCCGCCTGCTCCATCACAGGTCCCGGTGCGATATCCAGCGGCGTCGACTGCGGCGCCGACGTCTCCGGCGTCATGTCGACGAGGATCGCCGGCATGTTGACACCCTGGTCCGGCATCTGCTTCAGCCAATTCATCGCGAGCAATGCAGCGGCAATATGGAGCGCCACGATCACCGCCGCCGATCCGCCCCAGCGCGCGGTTTCGCGTTCGCCGAGCGGCTCGTGCAGCGCAAAAGCGTTCGCGGTCATCAGTTGCGTCCGTCAAGGCCGACCAGGGCGACCTTGAGGTAACCGGCGTTGCGCAAGGTGTTCATCACCTCCATCAAGTCGCCGTAGGAGACGGTCTTGTCGGCGCGCAGGTAAATGCGCTCGTCCTTGCGGCGCTTGGTGGCGGCATCGAGCGCGGTGACAAGACCATCGCGGGCCATTGTGTCCTCGCCGACAGCAACGGTGAGATCGGGCTTCACCGTCACGAAGGTCGGCTTGTCCGGCCGCGGCTGTGGCTCGGCCGCGGTCGCCGGCAGCTCGACACCGATGTCGACGGTCGCGAGTGGGGCTGCCACCATGAAGATGATCAGCAGCACCAGCATCACGTCGATGAACGGCGTGACATTGATCTCATGGGTGACATCGAGATCGTCAGGGACGCCGCGCTTGAGCGGCGATCCGGAACGTGCGCCGAGCTTGGCAGCCATGGCCTACTCCGCTGCCCGTGCCAGACGGAACTCTCGGTTGTCGCGCTGCCGGCTGACCAGCAGCATGAGCTGCGCCGAGGCATCGCCGAGCAGCGCACGGTAGTTGGCGATGCCGCGGACGAGATGATTGTAGATGACCACCGCCGGAATCGCGGCGACGAGGTCGAGCGCGGTCGCGAGCAATGCTTCCGCAATGCCGGGCGCCACCACCGCAAGGCTCGTGGTGTGGCTCTCGGAGATGCCGATGAAGGAATTCATGATGCCCCAGACCGTGCCGAACAGGCCGACGAACGGCGCGGTGGCGCCGATGGTCGCGAGCACGCCGGTGCCGCGCGCGATCTGCCTGGACATCGCGGCCTCGACCCGCTCCAGCCGCAGCGCCACACGCTCTTGAAGACCGTCATCGATAATGCCGCAGGAGAGCTCCGCCTCCTTCGCGCAGGACTGGATGAGCTGGGCGACCGCATCGTGCGCGCCTGAGGTCCGCTCCGCCGCCTCCGCCAGCTTCATCTTGCCCTCGAGCGCACGCGTCCGCTGCACGGCGAGCGCGCTCTTGCGGCGCAGCTCGATGGTCTTGGCGAGCCACACCGTCCACGTCACCAGCGAGGCACAGGCCAGTCCGACCATCACCGCCTTCACGATGATGTCGGCTCCCATGAACATGCCCCAGGGCGACAGATTGCGCGGCAACAGCGCTTCGTCGATCGCGAAGGCCGGCGCCGGCGCGAGCGCCAGCCCGATTGTTAGGATCACGTGCCGAAGCCTGGACTTGCCTTGCATCCTGATCTCCCGACAGACAGAGGGAAGCTATGCCGCGATCCGGTCCGCAAGCTGGCGGAACCGCGCCAACTGGTCTCCACGCAGCGCCCGGATCTCATCGCGGCCGACGAAGACCTTGAACATGATGCCGCCGTCGGCATTGACGAAGGCGACGAAGGCCGAATTCTTGCCCATGAACGGACGTTCGACGAAGGCAACACCCGCGCAGCGCTCGTGGCGGAGATGTCCGTGCAATCCCTTCGGCTGCATCAGGTTGAAATAGCCACGGCCGATCTCACCCGCGGGGATTGATCCGGTAAATTCGAAGATCGCGTCATCCGTGTGCACGATCAGCGTGACCTCGCCCCATTGTGCGACGTCCTGCATGGCGGCGGCAAAATGCTCGCCGCCTCCCATGCGCACCATCGACGAGGGCAGCGCCTCGATCACCGCACGCGGGGTGACCTTGCGCTCCCGCGCGACGTCCTCGATCACCGCACCGGGATTGTCGGCCATGTACGCCTTGAGATCGGCGAGATCGGTGCTCAACATGTCCAGCTCCTCTCCTGCGTCGCCACCTCAGGCGGCCGCGGCCTTGCCTTCGCTCTGGATCACCTCGAAGCCCTCGAACTTGGGATGGCCGAGATAGAGGCTGTCGCCGGTCCGGTTGTCGGCGCGGGCATGGGCGCGGCGGAATTCCTCGGAGCGAGTCCAGGCCTCGAACGCCGCCTTGTCGACCCAGGTGGTGTGCGACGAGTAGAGCGTGTGGTCCTCGGCCTCCGGGCCCTTCAAGAGATGAAACTCGACGAAGCCCGGCATGCTGCCGAGATAGGATTCGCGCGTAGCCCAGACCGTTTCGAACGCAGTCTCCGCGCCCTTCTTTACCTGGAACCGGTTCATGGCGATGAACATAAGAGTCTCTCCTTCTGATCAAGACGAAAACGCGCCGAAGCCGCGCTGGAGCATCAGCGCGGCCCGGCGGGAGTTGCTGGTGTTGCGGCGCCTCTCGGCTTACGCACCTCCAAAGTGGATCTTCATGCCGGCCTTGTAGACCCTGCCCGGTCCCGGGCTCGACCACAGCACGTCGTTCTGCGTGGTGCCGTCGGTCGAGGTACCGGGGATGGCGTAGGGCCGGTAATACTGGTTCAAGAGGTTGTCGATCGAGGCCGAGAACACGATGTCCCTGGTCGCGTTGTAAGTCAGGTAAAGATTGACCAGCTCGTACCCGGTCGCAGGCAGATAGCCGGCGGGCACGTCGTTGTTGGGACCGAACGAGGCCCACTGCGCCGTCAAGATCAGCGTGCGATCGAGCAGTCGAACACCGCCGGTCGTGACGACCTTGCGCGGCGTGATGGTCGCGAGCCCGATATTGGTCGCGGCATTCTTGCCCTGGATGTAGTGACCGGCGACACCGATGAACCAGTTGCCGGCGTCATACATCGTCTCCGCCTCGAAGCCCTGAATGCGGGCCTGCGAGATGTTTTGATACTGGTAGTATTGGCTGAACGAGCCGAATGGCGGCACCGCGACCGGCGTCGAAGCGACGAGGTCGATGTAGTCGCTGACGTCATTGCGGAACAGGTTGATCTTGCCGCGGAACGAGTCGTTGGCGCTGAAGATGTTGTCGTACTTCAGGTTGAAGCCGACTTCCTTGTTCTTGCCGACCTCGGGACGAAGGTTCGGGTTGGGCAGGAAGCAGAACAAACCGCTGGTGCCGTCCGGACAGGGGAAGAAGGCCGGGCTGCCGCCGGTCGCGTGCGCGCCGGAGATCACCGTCTCGGTGATCGACGGAGCGCGATAGCCCTCGGCATAGCTGACATAGGGCTGGAAGCCCGGAACCGGCGTGACGCCGATCGTGATCTTCGGCGAGAAGCGGTCGCCACCGGCATGCGTGCTGCCCGAGTCGAGATCGTAGCGGTCGTAGCGGATGGCACTCACCGCCTCGAACCAGGTGCCGTAGTTCTGCTTCAACTGGAGAAAGCCGCCAGAGACAGTGCGGATACCACTCGGCGTGGTGATATTGGAGTTTCCGCGGCTGTCGGTCGTCTTTACATCGTCCTGGAACGCATCGACGCCCCAGGTAAACGCGTTGCGCCAGTCGCCGACGTTGAAGCGCGTGGTGTTGTTGGCATCGATGCCGACGGTATCCAGCACATAGCCGCGCTTGTCGCCGACGCAGCCGGAGATGTTGTTGCCGAAATTGCCGGTGCCGCAATAGGCGGCACCGGACGTCGAGTAATGATAGGTCTTGGTCTGGTCGTTGTCGGTTCGGTTGCCGTAGACCGACATGTGCCAGTCGAACAGATCGTCGCTCGGAAGGGCGTAGTTCCAGGTGATCGTGCCGGCATAGTTCTTGACGTCGGAAGCGTAGACAGACGTGCCCTGATAGAGCGCACGCTGCGCTGCCGTGGCCACCGGACCCCGATTGAACTGGCCGATGTCGTATTTGTCGTCCTGGAAGATCGCACCGAACTTGACCTCGTGCCCGACGGCCGGTCGCACCGTCAGTTTCATCAGGCCGCTGGTGATCTCGTTGCCGGTGTTGCCGATCTCGGTGCCGTTACCGTCCTTGTAGTTGCCTTGGGTGCGGTAGACCGCGCCGCCGAAGATGTCGACGTCGGGCGTGGCGCGCACACCGCCGAAGATCGAGCCGAGGCCGCGATCCTTGTTGGTGCCGTAGGAGCCGCTCATGTCGACGCCCCAGCGCTCGCCGGGCCGCAACACGTCCTCGATATCCTTGGTACGGAACGACACCACGCCGCCGATCGCGCCGGAGCCGTAGATATTGGCGGTCGGGCCACGCACGACGTCGACGCCACCGACGAGCTCTGGATCGAGATAGAAGGAGCCGTTGGCGTTGTGGCCGGTGCGCTGATAGTTCTGCCGCGCGCCGTCGACGACGACCGCAACGCGTCCGAACTCCTGCAAGCCGCGGATATTGATGACGGTCGCGGGATCGTCGCCGCGCTCCTGGAACGACACGCCGGGAATGGCGTAGAAGACATCCGACAGCCGGTTCGGTTGAAGACCCTGGATCTGGTCGAGCGAAATGGAGCTGACGGGCGCGAGCGCATCGACCGCGCGTTCCGGGGTCTTGGTCGCGGCAACCGTGATGGTGTCGAGCGTTTGCACAGGCGACGCGCCGCCCGCCTGGGCGCGGGCGTTCATCACCTCGGGCGCTGCCTGCTGCGCGGCCAGCGGCTTCGCCGGCTTGCGCCTGGCCTGCTTCGGCCGTTCCGAGGGCGCGTTTTCGGCCTGCGGCGATGCGGTCTGCGCGAGACTGCTCTCCGTCATCACTGCCGCGATTGAAACCACCGACGCGCCCAAAATCAGGGCGCGCGAATACCTAGCCCCGTCAGCCATATCAGCCCCAGCCTGCACTTCACTTTAGTTTTGATGTCTTTTGGCTGGCGTGCGCCGCACGACGCAGCGACTGGCTGGCTGATTTTTCGAGACGCGGGCATTTTGCCTGCTGTCATGACTGGTAACGTGGCAACACTCTGACGGTCAATGACATCAGGTTACAGTTTATATCGATTGTAAATTGCCGCCGTTGGAAAGCGCCGGATGCCGCCTATACAAACAGGCAGCATCTGAAATTTCGAAGGCGCCTCACACCAAAATGTCAGCAATCTCCGGAGACACCGGCAGCGGCGCGGCAGGGCCGGCGGAAAGCCCTTCCGCAACAACGAGAACCCTCACCATGCGAGGGAGCCGGATCGATAGCCGCGAGCTCTTTGCGCACGAGCGCGAGATCATCATCGCGCATGGCGAGGACGCCTATCGCCTGCGTTTGACCTCGCAGAACAAGCTGATCCTGACGAAGTAACATGCAATGACATTTTGCCGCACCCTCACAAAGCTTCTGTTCACCGGCACGATCGCACTCGCGTCCACCGCGCACGCCGCCGGCATCACGGTGCATGACGCCCGCAATCGCGACGTCACTGTCGCCGACGTCGCACGCACGGTCTCGATCGGCGGCGCCATCACCGAGATCCTCTATGCGCTCGGGCTCGAGAGCCGGCTGGTCGGCGTGGACACCACGAGCCTTTATCCGGCGGCGGCGCTGCACGACAAACCCAATGTCGGCTACATGCGCCAGATCTCGGCCGAGGGCGTGCTCGGCCTCAATCCCACGCTGATCCTGGCGATCCAGGGGTCGGGCCCGCGCGAGACCATGGACATCCTCGAGACGGCGAAGGTGCCGCTGGTGCTGGTGCCCGAGACCTTTTCCGAGGACGGGCTGATCGAGAAGATCAGGCTGGTCGGCCACGCCATGGGCGTCGATGCACGCGCCGAATGCCTCAGCGCCGCAGTCGGCGCCGATCTCGCCCAGCTCCGCGCGCTGCGCGCCAAGGTGAAGAAGCCCGTGCGCGTCATGTTCGTGATGTCGCTCCAGAACGGGCGCGCCATGGTCGCCGGTCACAAGACCGCTGCCGACGAGATCATCCAGCTCGCCGGTGCCGCCAATGCGGTCGACGATTACGACGGCTACAAGATCATCAGCGACGAGGCGATCGTGGCGGCCAGGCCCGAATTCGTGCTGTCGATCGAGCGCGGCAGGGAGTCGCTCCAGGCCGACGCGGTCTATGCTCATCCCGGCTTTGCGCTGACGCCGGTCGCGGCCAACAAGAGTTTCATCACCATGGACGGCCTCTATCTGCTCGGCTTCGGGCCGCGCACGGCGGCGGCGGCGCGCGATCTCTCCGTCAAACTCTATCCGGCATTGGCCGACCAGGGCGGCGCATTCCCGTCGGCTCTGTCGGCGGCGAATTGCCGGCAATGAGCGTGGCGATCGGGACCGAGGCGCGACGCCCGCAGCGACACGCTGGCGCGAGACGGCGGTCCGCATCGGTTGCTCTTCCCCTTCTGATCGCCGTGCTCACGGCCACCGCGATCGTCGCGCTGACGGTCGGCGCCGCCGGCATTCCCCTTTCCCGCCTGCCGGCCGCACTCGGCTTATGGCGGGACGGCGCCGCCGATGCGATGACGGCCCGCGACCAGCTCGTGCTGTGGTCGATCCGCATTCCCCGGATTGCGGCGACCGCGATGGTCGGCGGGCTGCTCGCCGCGGCCGGCGCGATCATGCAGGGCCTGTTTCGGAACCCCCTCGCCGACCCCGCGCTCGCCGGTGTCTCCAGCGGCGGCGCGCTCGCCGCCGCTGGCGCGATCGTCTTCACCGATTCGCGCTTCGGCGCGGCGCTCCATTTCCTCCAGACCGAGCTACTGCCGCTCGCGGCCTTTGCTGGATCGTTGCTGACCACTGCGATCCTCTACGGCATCTCCAGCCGCTCGGGGCGCACCTCGATCGGGATATTCTTGCTCGCGGGGATCGCCATCACCGCGATCGCCAATGCCGGCATCGGCCTGCTCGCCTTCATCGCCGACGACCGCCAGCTCCGCGACATCGAGTTCTGGCTGCTCGGCTCGATGAGCGGCGCGACCTGGACCAAGGCCGCCGTGCTCGCGCCAGTTCTCGCGGTCGGGCTTTGGGCCTGCGCCTACATTTCGCGTGGACTCGATCTGCTCGTGCTCGGCGAGGCCGACGCCTTCCACGGCGGCGTCGATGTCGAGCGCCTCAAGCGAATCTCGATCGTCCTGGTCTCGGCCATGGCCGGGGTCGCGGTGTCGATCAGCGGCGTCATCAGCTTCGTCGGCATCGTCGTGCCGCATCTGCTCCGCCTCATCATCGGACCGGCGCATCGCCTGCTGCTGCCGGCCTCGGTCCTGCTCGGCGCGATCCTGATGGTCGGCGCCGACACGCTCGCACGCACCATCGTGGCACCGGCGGAGATGCCGGTCGGCATCTTGACCGCGGCCGTCGGTGCACCGGTCTTCCTGGGGATCCTGCTGCGGCAGCGCGGGCTCGCCTCACTATGAGCGCGGTGATCGAGGCGCGACACTTAAGCAAGCGCGCCGGCCGCGCGAGGCTGCTGGATGGCGTGAGTCTCACGGTTGCAGCCGGCGAGATGGTCGCGATCATCGGTCCGAACGGCGCCGGCAAGTCGACGCTGCTGCGGCTATTGTCCGGCGACCTCCGCCCGAGCGAGGGCGAGATACGCCTCAAGCAGCGCGACATCCACAGCTTCACCCCGCGCGAGCTCGCCGCCCGACGCGCGATGCTGTCCCAGCACATCAACGTCACCTTCCCCTTCACCGTCGAGGAGATCGTGCTGATGGGCGCCGGCGACCGCAGCCGGCGCGAGGCCGGCACGCTCGTCGATGCCGCGCTGGACGAGGTCGGCCTTGCGCATTTTCGCGAACGGCAACTGCCCACATTGTCCGGCGGCGAGCAGCAGCGCGCGCATTTCGCCCGCGTGCTGGTGCAGCTTGCCTGCGGCGAGGCCGAGCATGGACCTGGACTTCTGCTGCTGGACGAGCCGACCTCGAGCCTCGACCTGCGCCACCAGATCGACCTGGTCGAGGCCGCGCGCCGCCGCGCGGCCGGCGGCACCGCCGTGATCGCGATCCTGCACGACCTCAACCTGGCGATCCGCTTTGCCGACCGACTTGTGGTACTGAGCGGCGGCAAGCTCGCCGCCGACGGCCCGCGCGCCGATGTCGTCACGCGCGAGACCATCCGCGACATCTTCGAGATCGACGCCGTCGTCCATCGGGCCGACGACGGCGCGCCTTACGTGCTGCCGCAATCGATGCGGGCGAGCTCGACGCCGCCACGATGAAGGTGCGCCCCCTCACCCGGATTGCATCTTCGATGCAATCCGACCTCTCCCCGCAAGCGGGGCGAGGTAAGAGGGCATCGCGCCTCAGGCTCCTACCCCGCCGGCACGATCACCATGCTCTTGTCCTTCGGCCAGCGAATGCGCCAGGCGAAGTTGATGTCGCGGGCCTCGCCGGGCTTGGCGTCGAACGACCATTCCAGCACGCCGCGCTTGTCGCGGATGTTGCTCGCGGTCGGCGGCGTGGTCGACGGCAGCATCTCGACGACGATGTCCTCGTTCTCGCTGACCGGCAACTGGTCCTCGATCGCAACCTTGATCGGAAAGTCGTGACCGTTGCGGACAGTGGTCTTGAACGAACGCTCGTCGGTCTTCGACGTCGTCACGAGCAAGCCGGCCGAGCCCTCGTTGCGCTTGAGCACGGCGCGCTCGATCTTGATCTTGTCGTCAGCGCCAAAGCCGAGCCGCACGATGTCGTCCTTGGCCGACGCCGAGAGCTTGCCGCGGCCGACGAAGACGCCGTCGCGATAGATCGCGACCTTGCCCGGCAACAATGTCGTATCGTCGGTTTGCCTGAAGCTCGCTTCGAGGAAGGCGGTCGGGTCCATTACCGGCGCGGCTCGGACGGCGAGATCGGCGGGCACGGTCATCGAGGCGATGCGCAACGCCTTGGCGCCCTCGGTAGCGCCGAGGCTGACGCGGCCGGGAATCCTGAAGGTGGCCTGGAAATCGCCGATCTCGGCAACCGCCTGCTGCTCGTCGGCGCGCTCGCGCGGCTCGGCCGCCTCGGCCATTTTCGAAAGTTGGAGTTGCATCTGACGTGCGACCGGAGCGGGCCTCGCCAGATCAGAGGCAGTGCCAAGCGCCAGCGGCTTCGGCACCTGCGGATATTGCGCCACCAGCGAATTCAGCTCCGGCGCGCTGCCGCCGCGGCCGATGCGGACCGTGGAGACGCCGAGCGTGACGTTGGACCAGTCCTCGCCAGTCGATTGCGTGACCTCGGCGCGGCGGACCAGTTCGAGCTGCGGCTTGCGGTCCTTCGCGCCGGTGTCGAGCCGGGCGTCATAGAGCGGCATCCATCGCGCATTGCGCACCGCATAGGTCACCCGCAGCGTCGCCTTCGCCGCCGCCGCGGAGGCGACGTCGATCCGCACCTCCAGCTTGCTCGGCGGCTTGGCGGAGCGCTCGGCTTCAAGCTGCGCGATCTGGCGATCGATCTCGCGCTGCTTTCGCGTGGCATCGCGGATCGCGGTGTCGGCGGTCGCGATCTCCTCGGCGACCGCGGCAAAAGCCGCGCGCCATTCGGTGATCGGCCGGGCCTCGCCCTTGTCGCCAAGCCCGGCGGGAGAGGCTTCGGCAAAATGCTGCGCGAATTTGCGCCGCGCGGCGGCTGAATCGATCGTGCCTTGCAGATCAGCGCGCTGATCCTTCAGTGCCTCGATGCGCTTGTCGAGCTCGGACAGATTGACCGGCGGCGCCGCGCGCGGCGGCCGCGCGTCGATCGTGCCGATGGTGAGCTTGGCGCCCGCCTCGCCCTCGACGCGGAGGGAGGACGGATCGAGCGAGAGCGGAAAGTCCCTGGCGACCAGCGTGCTGTCGCCGGAGGCGAGATCCAGCGCAATGATGCGGGTGACGGTGGCGCCGTCGGGATAGACGGTGACGGTGTCGATGGCCGATGTGGCGTCCACATCGGCGGCCCACGACGGCAGCGCGAATGCCGTGGTCACCAGAACCAGGCTCGTCGTTGCCAAACACTTTGCGGTGATGCGCATAAATTCCCTCCTGCCGGTATCGCCGCGCCGCCAGCCGGACGCGCGATCAAATGCCTCGCCATCGTGGTGAGACGCGGCAGGGAAGGAACTGGTTCGATTGGGGTTTCCGTGGGGCGCCGCTGCGGCGGCACCATGGCCGCGGAACGCGTCGTACGCCGCGGCGGAGCCGTTAAACCCAAGTTTGGGTCGGCGAACCCTGACCAAAGATGCGGCGGAGCAGGTCCGTCACGTTGCGTGCGCCAGCCTTCTTCAGAACGCTGGCACGGTAGCCCTCGACCGTCCGTGCGCTCAGATGCATGCGCCGGGCGATCTCCTTGTTGGTGCGGCCGGCCGCGAGATGCTCGAGCACGTCGCCTTCGCGCGCCGTCAGGGGCTCGCAGCCGGGCAACCAGCGCTGGCGGCGCGAGCCGGGCTGCGCAAACTCGTCGATGGCGGCATCGATCCGGTCCACGATGTCGCGGGTGCGGAACGGCTTTTCGATGAAGTCGGCCGCGCCGCTCTTGATCGCGTCGACCGCCATGGCGATGCTGCCGTTCGCCGAAGTCACCAGGACCGGCGCCATGCAATTCTCTTCGCGCAGCCGCTTGAGCACGTCGAGGGCGGAGCGATCCGGCGGCATCTCCAGCAGCACGCAGGCCGGCATCCGCGCCCTCGCTTCCGAGAGCAGAGACGCACCGTCGGCGAAGCAGATCACGTCATAGGCGCTCTGTTGGAGCGCGGTGGACAATTGTTCGCGGGAGGCGGCGTCGGTGTCGATGACGAATACCTCACCCTTGGAAAGCATGTTTCCCGGCATAATCCCGATCCAGCAATGTCTTGGTCAAATGATCCGAAACGGCGGGGCCTCGTCGCGCCCGGCGTCATGAGCACGGCATTCACGCCCGTGCTTCGGTTTTCCTTATGTATGTTCCGTGCTGTTCCCGGATTTGACGGATCGGGACAGAAACTTTACATTTCGGGACATCTGCGGGAATGGCTGGCAGGAACGGTTTGCATGACCGACCTCATTCGCAGCGCAGGCTTGAGCTATTACCCGGAGGTCGCCCGGTCGGTCGGGCTCGACCCCAGACAGATGATGCGCAAGGTCCGGCTGCCGCTGGCCTGCCTCGACAAGCCGGATACCCCCATTGCCGTGACGGGCCTGCGCCGCCTGCTCGAACTATCGGCGCAGATGTCCGGCGCCGAAGATTTCGGCTTGCGCCTCGCCGAACGCGGCGGCCTGACCAATTTCGGCGCGGTCGGCCTGATCGTGCGCGAACAGGCGACCGTCGGCGAAGCGATCGAAGCGTTTTCGCGTTTCATCCATATCCATCATGACGGCATGCGGCTCGACGTTGCGCGCAACAAGCAGACCGTAACCGTCGCGCTGCATCTGCGCGGCCGGCAGCCGAGCGCGCCGCGGCAGTCGATCGACATGGCGCTCGGCAGCGTCCACCGCATCATCCAGTCGCTGTTCGGCAGCGATTGGCGGCCGCAGGAAGTGCATCTGCATTATCCGCCGCCGCGCGACCGCAAGCGCTACCGCGACTTCTTCGGCTGCCACGTGACGTTCAACGCCGAGGACGACGCAATCCTGCTGTCGGTGCACGACATGGAGCGCCGGATCCCGAGCGCGCATCCGCTGATCGCGAGCTATCTGCGCAAACGGATCGAGGCGATCGAGACCCGGCCGGCAAGCTGGGAGGAGAAGGTCGACGAGGTCGTGCGCCTCCTGCTCGCCAGCGGCGACTGCACGGTCGAGCGCGTGGCCGAGCATCTCGCCTGCACCCGCCGCACCGTCCACCGTCACCTCGCCGCGTCAGGCACCAGCTTCTCGGCCATCCTCGACGCGCAGCGCGCCGATCTCGTCGTCGAATTGATCGACGACCCCGGCCGGCCGCTGGCCGATATCGGCGCGCAGCTCGGCTTCTCCGCGCAAAGCGCCATGGCCCGCTGGTTCCGCGGCCGCTTCGGCTGCACCATCACCGCGTGGCGCAAGGGCGTGCGGCCGTTGGCTAAGCCGGCCGGCGTGCCGTCGGCATCTGCGGCCTAACTCTATCGTGCCGGAGCGGGCACGCCCATGATGGCAAGTGCGCGCCGATTGCTGCCGGCGAGCAGCGGGCCGAACGCAATCGCAAAGCCGAGGAAGGCGACGACCCAGCCGCAGGCGGCAATGTGCAGCAGCACATCGCCATGCGCAGGCCACGCCACCGCAGCAACCCGCGCCAGCGCCGCAGCGACGATCGCGACATAGATGCCTTGCGTCGCCGGCGAGGCCGTCAGCGCCTGTCCGGTGTGGCCGAGGCTCGCGCGCGTCATCACCGCGAGCGTCATGGTTCCGGCCGCGCCCGCCATCCAGGCATGAATCCCCGCACTCGGCGGCAACGCACCGAACACGGCCAGGGCATGCAGGAGGAAGCCGAGCGGCACGAAGAAATAGCCGACATGCAGGATCAGGAGCAGCCGTTCACGCGAGGTGCGATCGCCGGCCCAGCGCGCAAGCCGCACCAGATGCAGCAGGCCAACGAGCGCCATCACGGCACCGGTGATCACGTTCAACGGCGCCACGATCCACGAGATCAGCGCCAACGCGCTCAATCCGATCACCGCTCCGTCGAAGCGGCCGAACGGCACCGGCAGGCGGCCGGGATTGAACTTGACCAGCCAGTTGCGGGTGAAGCTCGGAATGATGCGACCTCCGATCAGCGCGATCAGCAGCACGACCACACCGATGCCGACACGGATGCTGACATCGGCCGCGCCCGCGTAATGCGTTTCGAGATGAAAGCCGACATTGCCGGCGAGCAGCACGAGCACCAGGATCACCACGGGCAGGTTGCGCCAATTGCCGCCCGCGATGATCTCGCGCGTCGCGGCGGCGACGACCAGCGCCAGGAACGCCGCATCGACGACAAGCGCGAACGCCCAGCCGACCTCGGCGGACAGCGTCACCGCGAGGCGGCCGGCCAGCCACACCACCAGCAACGCGCCCAGCGAGGCGCCCTGGATCGGCAGCCGCCCGGTCCAGTTCGGGATCGCCGTGAACAGGAACCCGGTGATCACAGCCGGCAGGAAGCCATAGAGCATCTCGTGGACGTGCCAGTCGCGCGGCGCGAAGGCTGACGTCACCGACAATTCGCCGTAGAACATCGGCAGCCAGGCCAGGATCGACAGCCCTGCCTGGATGGCGGCGAGCAGGAAAAAGGGCCGAAAGCTGTTCGCGAACAGCGGCCAGCCCGCAAAATTGCGGGATCGGGCGCCAGCCATGAGGCAACTCCTGTGAATTCAGACCGTTGCCTGGAAAAATACTGCCGTCCCGGCCGGCCGGTTTTGCGCTATCGCAAACACCTGGACGATTGCAGGTGCCATCACACTCCCGAGCGCCAAGGAGGCAGAATGGCCAAGGTCGACACATCGCTGGTTGCGCATTTGCCGCTGTTTGCCGGGGTCACGCCGGAAGCCTTGGATGAGATCCTGCGCGAGGCCCGCTCGGCGCGCTATCCCAAGAACAGCGCCATCTTCGAGCAGGGCGCAGACGCGCAGTCCTTCTTCCTGCTGCTGCACGGCCATGTCCGCGCGGCCAAGACCACGCCGACCGGCGAGCAGATCGTGGTGCGCTACGTCGCGCCCGGCGAGACGTTCGGGCTCGCGATGGCGATCGGAGCCGCGCGCTACCCCGCGACTGCGATGGCCGTCGACGACAGCGTGGTGCTGATCTGGCCGACCTCGGCCTGGCCGCGGCTGGTCGAGCGGTTTCCGGCGCTGGCCGCCAACACGCTCCAGACCGTCGGCACGCGGCTCCAGGAGAGCCACACCCGCATCCTGGAAATGTCGACCCAGCAAGTCGAGCAGCGCGTCGCGCATGCGCTGCTGCGCCTCGCCAAACAATCCGGCAAGAAGCTCGACCACGGCATCGAGATCGACTTCCCGATCAGCCGCCAGGACATCGCGCAGATGACCGGCACCACGCTGCACACCGTGAGCCGCATCCTCAGCGGCTGGGAACAGCAGGGCATCGTCGAGAGCGGCCGTCAGCGCATCATCCTGCGCGAACCGCACAGGATCGTCGTGCTGGCGGAGCGCAGCCCCGACAGCGGTGCGGCGTAACTCTTCTTCTCCCTCTCCCCGTTCTTACGGAGCCGCGACGAGCTTCGCTCGCGCTGAGAGGGTTGGGGTGAGGGGCCGCTTCCGCGAACTCGCTAACAGATGAACTCGCGGAGAGTCCCCCTCACCCGGATTGCATCTTCGATGCAATCCGACCGCTCCCCGCAAGCGGGGCGTGGTGAACACCACCTCGAGCTAGGAAGATAGGGGTGAGGGACGCTCCCGCTTACGGCGAAAGCGCTCCCTCACCCGGGAATCCGCACGCGGCCCGCGCGAATTCCAGACCGTCTCACGCCGGCACGCAGTCGCACAGCGCGGCGAGGAATTTTTCCCGATCGATGCCATGCTCGCGGCAGGCGTCATCCACCGTGTGGAAGGTTGCGATCGGACAGCCGACACAGGCCATCCTGAAGGCGAGAAACACGCGGATCGTGTGCGGCGCCGTACGCATGATGTCATCGACCAGATCGTCGGATCGAAAGGGCATGGACAACTCCGTTCCGAAACGACGATAGCGGAGCGGGCGGCGGTTTCTTTGTTGGAGCGCAAGCAAGGTCGTCATTCCGGGGCGCGCGTAGCGCGAGCCCGGAATCCATTGTACAGCACATGTCGAGGAGCAATGGATTCCGGGTTCGCGCCATCCAAGTCGGCTATTGCCGACTTGGATCTTGAAATTTGCCGAACTCGGGTAAACCCGAGTTCGGGTGGCGCGCCCCGGAATGACGGGGAAGAGAGTTCTACACCGCCCGGCTGTGCAGCTGCTTGCCCGGATCCAGATGCGCGTCGAACGCGGCGGCGACGCTGCGGACCAGGAAGCGCGAGTCGTTCGCGACCGCGAGCCGGTCGCCCTCCAGCCTCACGACGCCGTCCGAGATCAGCGGCTTCAGACGCGACGCCGATTTGAGCATCGTCTCGGCCTCTGTGCCATGGCGCGCGCAGATGTCGCCGAGATCGGCGCTGAACTCGCACATGATACGCTCGATGATGTCGGCGCGCAGCCGGTCGTCGTCGGTGAGCCCATAGCCCTTCGCGGTGGCGAGGCGGCCGGCACTGACGCTCTGCGCATAGGCGCCGATCTGCACCTCGTTCTGGACGTAACCCTGCGGCAGATGTCCGATGGCGCTCGCGCCGAAACCGAGCAGGACTTCGCCTTTGTCGGTGGTATAGCCCTGGAAATTGCGCCGCAGCGTCCGCTCCTCGAAGGCCACGGCCATGGAATCGTCGGGCCGCGCGAAATGATCGAGCCCGATCTGCACGTAACCGGCCTCCTTCAGCGCATTCGCGATCGCACAGGCCTGGTCGTGACGCGCCAGGCCGTCGGGCAGCGCGCCCTGGCTGATCATGCGCTGGTGCTTCTTGAAATCAGGCACGTGAGCGTAGCCGAACACCGAGAAGCGGTCGGGCGCGAGCGAGAGACTGCGCCGCACCGTGTCCAGGCACGAGGCGACGGTCTGATGCGGCAGCCCGTAGATCAGATCGAAATTGATTCCCGCGATACCGGCACGCCGGAGCATGTCGACCACGGCCGCCGTCTGCTCGAAGCTCTGCACGCGGTTGATCGCACGCTGCACGATGGGGTCGAAACTCTGCACCCCCAGGCTGGCGCGATTGACGCCGGAAAGCCGCATGGCCTCGACCATGTCGGCGGTCAGTGTGCGGGGATCGATCTCGACCGCGATCTCGGCCGAAGGCAGCACGAAGAACGCCTGGCGCATCGCCGCCATCAACTCGGCAAAAGCCTCGGGCGCCATGATCGTCGGTGTGCCGCCGCCGAAATGGATATGCTCGACCTTGATGCGGCGGCCGATGGTCTCGGCGACCTGCGCGATCTCGCTGCGCAGCGTCCGCTGATAGGCCGCGATCAGATCGTCGCGCCGGACGATCTGGGTATGGCAGCCGCAATACCAGCACATCTCGCGGCAGAACGGCACGTGCAGATAGAGCGACGCGCTGGCCCCGGCAGGAAGCGCGGACAACCACCGGGCGTAGGTGTCGGCGCCGATGACGGGCGAGAAGTGCGGCGCGGTCGGATAGCTCGTGTAGCGCGGCAATCTCTCTTCGCCGTAGCTCGCTGCAAGATCAGCTCTCATATCTTACCCATTCGTAAATTTCAGCCGCAGACGTCACGGCAAATCACGGAATGCATTCAGCTAACCCGGATTTGCGGAGGCGACCTTGCGCTCGCGCAAAGTCGGACCGCGGCGCCGCAAACATTGCGCTCGCGCAAAGCGCGGCGGCCGGTTCCGCGCCATGATCATGGGCAATTCGCACGGCCATCCGGAGCGTTTGCCATGAGGTTTCTCGCATTCGAACTGCTTCTCTCCCTGCTGGACGTTCGCGGCCATATCCCGCGCTTCGAAGACTTCCGGCCGGTCCCGGCGGCGCCGGCCCCGGCCGGCGCCGTACGCGCTCTGGCCGCCGCAATCGCTGTCTTCGCCGTGCTGTCGCTGGCGATCTGGGCCGCGGTCTGGGTTGCCATTCATCTCATCTAGCCGCGTCTTCGCGAAGGCCTCGATCATGATCTCATCCAAGCGCGCATTTGCCGGCGCGGTCGCCCTGACATGCCTTGTCTGGCCGCCCGCCTTCGCCGCCGACAGAACCAGTGGCGATCTCGTCATCACCAGGGCCTGGAGCCGGGCGACGCCCGGCGGAGCCAAGGTCGCCGGCGGCTATCTGACCATCGAGAACAGGGGCGCTGCGCCGGAGCGGTTGAAGACCGCCTCGACCGCGCATGCGCTTCGAACCGAGATCCACGAAATGGCCGTCAATGGCGGCGTCATGACCATGCGTCCGCTCGTCGACGGGCTCGTCATCGCGCCGGGACAATCCCTCTCGCTTGCGCCCGGCGGCGGACACCTGATGTTCATCGGTCTCGATGCGCCGCTTCGTGTCGGCGATCAGGTCCCGGTGACGCTGTCGTTCGAGCATGCCGGCGAGGTGAAGGTGACGCTCGATGTGCAGGCCATCGGCGCGCAGGCGCCGGAGAAGACAGAGCGCACGGAGATCGCGCCGCCCGCGCCCCGTCCGGAGCCGGCCGCTCCACCCGCCATGGTTTCCGAAGCAGACGAAAGCTTCTTCACGCATCTCCATGCCGAAAAGGCCATGGCGAACGTCACGGTCTCGCCCGGGCGTGCCGGGCCGGTCGAGATCGCAATCCAGCTTGAAGATGCGAACGAATTGCCGCTGAGCGCCGACGCCGTTGCAGTCACGCTCGGCAACCCCGAGCACGGCGTGGCGCCGGTTACCGCAAACGCCGAACGCATCGGCAACGATCAGTGGCGTGTCAGGATGTCGGCGCCGCTGTCCGGCCGCTGGTCGCTCGGCCTCGACATCCGCATCACGCCCTCGGACGCGGTCAACGTGGTGTCACCGATCCTGCTCCGTTGAGCCGCCTAAGTACTGTTGCGTAGACGAATCCAGAAGAAGCTTGTCGCAGCGCAAACACTCTTGCCGTAACAGGCGCACACTGCATCCCGTCATCAAAACCATTTCAGATGAAGGATGCTTCCGATGTTCACCCGCAGAGCCGCATTGATCAGCGCCGCCGCGACCGCCTTGATGCTGGCAACCCCCGCCCTGGCGGCCGAGGATCTCAAACTGCCGCGTCAAAAGGTCGAGCTGGTCGCTCCGCCGTTCGTGCATGCGCACGAGCAGGCGACCAAGCAGGGCCCGAAGATCGTGGAGTTCAAGCTCACGATCGAGGAGAAGAAGGTCGTCATCGACGAGAAGGGCACCACCTTCCAGGCGATGACCTTCAACGGCTCGATGCCGGGCCCGCTGATGGTCGTGCATGAGGGCGACTACGTCGAAACGACGCTGGTCAATCCCGCGACCAACACCATGCCGCACAACATCGACTTCCACTCCGCGACCGGCGCGCTCGGCGGCGGCGCGCTCACCCTGATCAATCCCGGCGAGCAGGTCGTGCTGCGCTGGAAGGCGACCAAGACCGGCGTGTTCGTCTATCACTGCGCGCCGGGCGGCCCGATGATCCCCTGGCACGTCGTCTCCGGCATGAACGGTGCGGTGATGGTGCTGCCGCGCGAGGGACTGAACGACGGCAAGGGCCACGCGCTGAAATACGACAAGGTCTACTATATCGGCGAGCAGGACATGTATGTGCCGCGCGACGAGAAGGGCAATTTCAAGTCCTACGACTCGCCGGGCGAAGCCTTCACCGACACCGAAGAGGTGATGAAGAAGCTGATCCCCTCCCATGTCGTGTTCAACGGCAAGGCCGGCGCACTCACCGGCAAGAATGCGCTCACCGCCAATGTCGGCGAGAACGTGCTGATCGTGCACTCGCAGGCCAATCGCGACAGTCGCCCGCATCTGATCGGCGGCCATGGCGACTATGTCTGGGAGACCGGCAAGTTCGGCAATGCACCTGAGGTCGGGCTGGAGACCTGGTTCATCCGCGGCGGCTCGGCGGGAGCTGCGCTGTACAAGTTCATGCAGCCCGGCATCTACGCCTACGTCACGCACAATCTGATCGAGGCCGCCGACCTCGGCGCCACCGCGCACTTCAAGGTCGAAGGCAAGTGGAACGACGATCTGATGACCCAGGTGAAGGCGCCTGCGGAAATACCGGCCAACACCAACTAGACGCGACAAGGGGCCGGTGATCACCGGCCCCTTCTTCCTTTCGGGGGACGATCATGCTGATCGCATTCAAGCTGAAACTGGCACTGGCTTGCGCAGCCGGACTCGCAGGACCGATCGCGGTGGCGCCGCTGGTCTCGGACATGGCGGTCCGCGGCACGGCGGCGGAGCCTGCGATCGTCCAGATCGCGCCGGGCAGCCTGTCCTATCGCGAGGCCGGCGATTTCACGCGTGGCGGGCAACAGGCGGAAGCGCCGCTGCGCGCGATGCGGTTCGCGAGACCGCTGCACGTCATGCGGCATCAGGTTTCTTCATCCGACTACCGGCTTTGTGTGCAGGACGGCGCCTGCCGTGCGCTCGACCGCGACGTGGCGATAGCCACCGATCGCCCCGCGGTGCAGGTGAACTGGCACGATGCGCAGGCCTATGCGGGCTGGCTCTCGCACAAGACCGGCAAGACGTGGCGCCTGCCGAGCGACGCGGAATGGGCCTTTGCGGCGGGCTCGCGGTTCAAGGACGATGGCGCGCCGGTGGACGCGGAGGATCCTTCGAGGCGCTGGATCAGCCGCTATGAGCGGGAATCCGAACGCGACCGCTCCGACACGACGGCCTATCCGTTCGGCAAGTTCGGCGCGAACGAGCACGGCATCGAAGATCTCGCCGGCAACGTCTGGGAGTGGACCTCGACCTGCTTCGTGCGCTCGCGGACCGACGAGGCCGGCAATGCCGGCAAACCGACCGTGAATTGCGGCGTGCGTATCGCCGAGGGCGCGCACCGCGCCTATGTCACCGATTTCATCCGCGACGCCCGCGCCGGCGGCTGCGCGCAAGGCGTGCCGCCCGCCAATCTCGGCTTCCGCCTGGTGCGCGAGGAGCCGTCGTGGATTGCGAGCGTGTCGGCGCGATGGAGCAAGACGTGGGCGAGGTCGTAGCCACACGCGCTGTCATTGCGAGCACAGCGAAGCAATCCAGACTGTAGCCGTGGAAAGATTCTGGATTGCTTCGCTGCGCCCGCAATTGACGGCGTGGATCAAGGTGCGCCACTCGCACGGCCACCGTAGGGTGGGCAAAGCGAAGCGTGCCCACCGACTTTTACGCTGCGCGGATGGATGGTGGGCACAGCGCTATCGCGCCTTTGCCCACCCTACAAGTTCAAGCGAAAATGGCCGGGACGAAGCCCGGCCATTTCACAATTATTCGCGAGCGCTTCTTACGTGTTCTTCAGCGCGACGCGGAATTCGGCTTCGGTCTTGGCCTTGACCTCGTCGAGCGAGACGCCATCGGCAAGCTCGATCAGCGCCATGCCGCCGTCGCCGTGCTTGTCGATGGTGAAGACGGCGAGATCGGTGACGACCATGTCGACCACGCGTTCGCCGGTCAGCGGCAAATTGCACTTCTTCAGGAGCTTCGAGCCGTCCTTGGCGGAATGCTCCATCACCACGACGACGCGCTTGACGCCGGCGACGAGATCCATCGCGCCGCCCATGCCCTTGACCATCTTGCCGGGGATCATCCAGTTGGCGAGATCGCCGTTCTGGGCCACCTGCATGGCGCCGAGGATCGACAGATCCATGTGGCCGCCGCGGATCATGCCGAAGGAATCCGCGCTCGAGAAATACGAGGTCGAGGGCAGCTCGCTCACGGTCTGCTTGCCGGCGTTGATGAGGTCGGCGTCGACCTCGTCCTCATAGGGGAACGGGCCCATGCCGAGCATGCCGTTCTCGCTCTGGAGGCTGACGTCGACACCATCAGGGATGTAGTTCGAGACCAGCGTCGGGATGCCGATGCCGAGATTGACGTAGTAGCCATCGCGCAGTTCCTTCGCGGCGCGCGCGGCCATCTGTTCACGGGTCCAGGCCATATCGCTCTCCTGATTCTCAAGCTGCCGTGCGCGGGCGGGTGTTGCGGAATTCGATGCGCTTCTTGGCCGTGCCGACCTCGACGATGCGCTTCACGAAAATGCCGGGCGTGTGGATGTGGTCGGGATTGAGTTCACCGGCCGGAACCAGATGCTCGACCTCGGCCACCGTGATCTTGGCGGCGGTCGCCATCATCGGGTTAAAGTTGCGCGCGGTCTTGCGGTAGATGAGGTTGCCGGCGGTGTCACCCTTCCAGGCGTGCACGATGGCGAGGTCGGCGAACAGGCCGCGCTCCATCAGGTACTTCTCGCCATCGAATTCCTTCACTTCCTTGCCTTCGGCGATCAGCGTGCCGACGCCGGTCTTGGTGTAGAAGGCCGGGATCCCGGCGCCGCCGGCGCGGATGCGCTCGGCCAGCGTGCCCTGGGGATTGAATTCGAGTTCCAGCTCGCCGGCGAGGAATTGCTGGGCGAACAGCTTGTTCTCGCCGACATAGGACGAGATCATCTTCTTGATCTGCCGGGTTTCCAGGAGGCGGCTGAGCCCGATGCCGTCGACGCCGGCATTGTTGGAGACGACCGTCAGCCCCTTGACGCCGGACTCCCGGATCGCATCCGACAGCTCCTCGGCAATGCCGCAGAGGCCGAAGCCGCCCGACATGATCATCATGTTGTCTTTCAGAATGCCGTCGAGCGCCGACTTGGCGTCGGGATAGACCTTGTTCATGCAAAAAACCTCGACTGAACCTTCGGCTTGCGGGCGTCGCGCCTCATTGGCGGCGATTATTAGGCGAAATCGTCCGAAGCCGTCAATGATACGGGGTTCTCCGCGCCGCGGGGCGGTGGTAGAAGCTGCCCACGCCGTGGGCAAGACCGCCCGTGGCCTTGAAAGCGACAAGAAAACCCATCAAGTTGCGGCACTTAACCTAACAGGACTTGGGCGTGGGGCGCGCGGGTTTTCCCGGCCCGCCCTTCTGGCTCCAACGACCAACCCGATCAGGACATGCCATTGACCATGGCCCAAGGAATGAAGCGCCTCGGGACGCCGATCGCGGCGCTGCTCGGCGTCGCGCTGATCGCCCTGATCGCGACCTCCTGGCTCATCAACCGCGACGCGCTGCGCAAGGCCGTGGAAGCGCAGATCCGCGACGTCACCGGGCTCGAGCTCAATGTCGCAGGCGCCATCGACATTTCGGTGCTGCCGGCGAGCTACATCTCCTTCCATGACGTCGGCCTGAAGGGCGGCGGCACCAGCGATCCCGCGCTCCGTGTCGACGTGCTCACCGCCAATCTGCGGCTGCTGCCGCTGCTGCTGCAACGGTTCGAGATCGCCGACCTGACGCTGCTGCGGCCGCGCATCCATGTCAGCCTGAAGCCGGACGGCGAGAGCAACTGGACGCCCTTCATCCAGACCATCGCGCGCACCATGAAGCCCGGCGCCGAAAATCAGGTCTCGTTCTCCGAGATCCGGATCCAGGACGGCGTGCTCAATTACGAGGACGCCGCCACGCACGCCACCGAGCAGTTCGACGACATCGACCTGTCGCTGGCCTGGCCCTCGATCTCGCGCTCCTTCGCCGCGACCGGCCAGTTCGACTGGCGCGGCGAACGCGTCGATGGCTCGATCAGCTTCGCCGATTTCGTCGCCGCCCTCTCCGGCGACCGTTCCGGCCTGAAGGCGCGGATCGCCAGCGCCCCGCTCAAGCTCGCCTTCGACGGCAGCGTCGCCAACCGCACCAGCCCGATGATGGAAGGCACGCTCACGATCGACAGCCCGTCCTTGCGCAACGCGCTGCGCTGGACCGGCCAGCCGCAGCCCGCCAGCGGCGGCTTCGGCCGTTTCGCGCTGAAGGCGCGCGCCAATGTCGTCGGCGCCTCGATCGCGCTCACCAACGTCAATGTCGAGCTCGACGGCAATGCCGCCGAGGGCGTCATGACCTACGCCAACAACGGCCGGCAGACGCTCCAGGCGACGCTGGCCGCCGACACGCTCGACTTCACGCCTTACATCTCGACCTTCCGCCTGCTCGCGAGCGGCGCGCGCGACTGGAACAGGCAGCTGTTCGATCTCAACGGGCTCTCGACCACCGACCTCGACATGCGCCTGTCGGCGGCGCGGCTGACGGTCGGGCCGTCGAAGCTCGGCCGCACCGCGATCGGCGCCAATTTGCGCAACGGTACGCTGGCGCTCTCGGTGGGCGAAGCCCAGGTCTATGGCGGTATCGCCAAGGGCTCGTTCGGCATCGCGCGCGCCGACACCGTCGCCGACATCAAGGCGCAATTCCAGTTCACCGACGTCGACCTCCAGGCCTGCGCCTCCGAACTGTTCGGCCTCAACAAACTGTCCGGCCGCGGCAACATCAACGTCTCCCTCGTCGCCTCCGGCTCGAGCCCGTTCGGCCTCGTGCAGTCGCTCGACGGCAGCGCCACCGTCACCGGGCACAACGGCGCGATCTCGGGCTTCAATGCCGAACAGCTCCTGAAACGGCTGGAGCGCCGGCCGCTGTCCGGCGGCGGCAATTTCCGCAACGGCTCGACGCCTTACGACAATCTCACCATCGCGGTGAAATTCTCCGACGGGGTCGCCACCGCCGAAGACATCCGCGTCGAAGGGCCGGCGGCGAAGATCACGATGACCGGCACCGCCTCGGTGCCGACGCGCGAATACGACATGAAGGGCGTGGCCAGCCTCAACAGCGCCTCGGGCTTCGAATTGCCCTTCGTGGTGCAGGGCCCCTGGGATGATCCCCTGATCTTCCCCGATCCGGAAAGCCTGATCCGCCGCTCGCCCGCCTCCGCCCCCCTGCTCGACATGCTCAAGGACCGCAAGGCGGGCGACGCCGTGCGCTCCGCGATCGAGCGCATCACCGGCGGCGGCAAGCGCCCCGCACCGGCAGAATCGCCGACGGCGGAGAACGCCAAGGAAAACGCAAAGTCGAACTGAGGACCGCGCTCGAGCGGCACTGTCCGACCATCGCGAATTGATCCGGCCGAATTGATGCGGCGATTGGATCGATGCGCGCATTAAGCATCTCCACAGGCCCCGTCCCCACGACCTAGGTCTGACAACATGCCGCTAGATCGGCTGGCGGCCATGCGCTAGTGTTTTATACGACCGGTTAAAAACACCGGCCGTTTGAGGGAGAAAAACGTGAGATCCAAGGTTATTGGCGCAGTCACACTGGCGGTCGCTGCGGCGGGGCTGTTCGCAGCCGCTGCACCCGCATTTGCGCAGCAGAAGACGATTACGGTCTGGTGGGGCAAGGGCTTCTACCGCTCCGAAGACGACGCGCTGATCGAGACGATCAAGAAGTTCGAAGCCAAGACCGGCATCAAGGTCGAATTGTCGCAGTACGCGATCCAGGACATGATTCCGAAGACGGTCGCAGCGCTCGATGCCGGCACCGTGCCCGACGTCGCCTATTCCGACTCCTATGACGTGCAGGCCCAGGGCAAGTGGGCCTATGAGGGCAAGCTCGAGGATCTCACCGATGTCATGGAGCCGATCAAGGATCGGTTCGTGCAGAACACGCTGGATGCGTCGATCCTCTATAACGACGTGACCAAGAAGAAGGCCTATTACGGCTTCCCGCTGAAGCAGCAGAGCATGCACGTCCAGATCTGGAACGACATGCTGGAGAAGGCCGGCTTCAAGGTCGCCGACATCCCGAACGACTGGGAGGGTTACTGGACGTTCTGGTGCGACAAGGTGCAACCGGCGATCCGCAAGGCCACCGGCCAGCGCATCTACGCCGTCGGCCAGCCGATGGGCGTGGAATCCACCGACGCCTTCCAGTCGTTCTACACCTTCATGGACGCCTACCACGTCAAGCTGGTCGACGACGACGGCAAGCTCCTGGTTGACGATCCCAAGGTCCGCGAGAACCTGATCAAGGCGATGAAGGACTACACCGACACCTACATCAAGGGCTGCACCCCGCCCTCGTCCACGACCTGGAAGGATCCGGACAACAACGTCGCCTTCCACAACAAGACCATTGTGATGACCCACAATTTCACGATCTCGATCGCGGCGAAGTGGTACGAGGATTCGCAGAATCAGGCGCTGACGCCCGAGCAGCGCGAGGCCGGCAAGAAGGCCTACGAGCAGGACATCGTCACCGCCTCTTTCCCGAAGGCGCCTGATGGCACGACCATCCGCTACCGCTCCGACGTCAAGACCGGGCTGGTCTTCACCGCGGCCAAGAACAAGGCCGAGGCGAAGCAGTTCATCAGCTTCCTGCTCCAGGAAGACAACGTCCGCCCCTATATCGAGGGCGCGCTCGGCCGCTGGTTCCCGGTGACCAAGGAAAGCCAGGCCAGCCCGTTCTGGCAGGCCGACAAGCACCGCAAGGCGGTCTACGCCCAGTTCACCGGCGGCACCGCTGCGTTCGACTTCACCAAGAACTGGAAGTTCACGATCCTGAACAACGAGAACGTCTGGGCCAAGGCGATGAACCGGGTCGTCAGCGAGAAGGTTCCGGTCGACAAGGCCGTCGACGAGCTGATCGCCCGCATCAAGCAGGTCGCGGGCTAAGGTCCATCCCTCCCTCTCCCCGTTCGTCACGGGGAGAGGGTTGGGGTGAGGGGCTCTATCCACGAGTAATGCTCGCGGTGAGTCCTGTACCCCCTCACCCGGAGTGCTTCGCACTCCGACCTCTCTCCGCAAGCGGGGAGAGGTATTAGATTTGAGAGAAGAGTCCGAAAGAATGGCGATCACGCTCTCTGGCGATCAGGCAATCCCCGCGCCGCCCTTGTCGTCGCGGCTGACCCCGGCGCAGGTCTGGGGCATCGCGCTGCTCGCGCCCTATCTGCTGGTCTTCCTCGCCTTCGTCGTCTATCCCGTCTGCTACGGGCTGTGGCTGGCGCGGGCACCGGCGAACTATGTCGCGCTCTACAACGACCCGATCTTCGCGCGCGCCGCGGTCAACACGCTGATCTTCCTGGTCATCGGCATCAACATCAAGATGCTGATCGCGCTGTTCCTGTCCGGCTTCTTCGCCCAGCAGCGCACCTGGATCAAATGGCTCTCGGTGATCTTCATCCTGCCCTGGGCGGTGCCGTCGATCCCGACCATCCTGTCGGTGCGTTTCATGCTCAACCCCGAATGGGGCGTGATCAACCACCTCATCTTCTCGTTCACCGGTGACGACGGCCCGAACTGGCTGAACGACCCGACGGTGGCGCTGACCATGGCGATCGGCGTCCACATCTGGAAATCGCTGCCGTTCTGGACGCTGATCCTGATCACCGGACGCCTTGCGATACCGCACGATCTGTTCGAGGCCGCCGAGGTGGATGGCGCGAGCTGGTGGCAGAAGTTCCGCTTCATCACCTGGCCGTCGATGCAGACGCTCTACATCACCTGCACGCTGCTCTCGATGATCTGGACGCTCGGCGATTTCAACAGCGTCTACCTCCTCACCGGCGGTGGCCCGGCCGACCTCACGCATGTGCTGGCGACGCTCGGCATCCGCTATCTCCGGCTCGACCAGCTCTCGCTGGCAATGGCATCGATCGTCTGCGCGATGCCGTTCGTCCTGCCGCTCGTGTACTTCATGATGAAACGGTTGTCGCGATGAAGCTCCCCTCCTTGCGCGAAGTCGCGACCGAAGCGCGGTTGCTGCTGATCGGCATTCCCGTCTTCATCTGGACGATGGTGCCGATCTATCACATGTTCCTGTTCGCGATCTCCCCGAAGGAGGACGCGTTCTCGGGCAAGCTGTGGCCCGACCATCCGACGCTGCACAACTTCGAGATCGTGTTCAAGCAGCAGCACTACTTCCTGCGCGACTTCTACGTGCAGTTCTGGAACTCGCTGGTGATCGCGGCGTCCGTCGGCGTGCTGACGCTGTTCATCGCGACCGCCGCCGCGTTCTCGATCTCGCGGCTGCGTGTGCCCGGCGGGCGCATCGTGATGAACCTGGCGCTCTTCACCTATTTCATCCCTGCGGCGTTCCTCGCCGTGCCGATGTACCGCACCATGGGCAATTACGGCCTCCTCAACAATCACTGGGCGCTGATCCTGGCCATGGTGACGATCGCCAGCCCCTACGCGATCTGGGTGCTGAAGCAGGCCTCCGACAAGCTGCCGGTCGAGCTGGATGAAGCCGCCGTGATGGACGGCGCCACCACGCTCCAGATCTTCCGGCTGGTCTATCTGCCGCTGATGATGCCCTCGCTGGTCGCGATCGGCACCTACGCGGTGCTGCTCGCCTGGAACGAATATCTCTACGCGTTCCTGCTGCTCTCGAACGACCGCGAGATCACGCTGCCCGTCGCGCTCGGCAACTTCCTCGCCGCCGACGATTCGCCGTGGGAGCTGTTGATGACCACCGGCTTCATCTACGCCCTGCCGCCGGCCGCGATCTACTACGCCTTCCGCCGCTACATGGTGGGCGGGCTCACGGCGGGCGCGGTGAAGTCCTAGGCGCCCTTCGTCATTGCGAGCGAAGCGAAGCAATCCAGACTGCATCCGCGGAGAGACCTGGATTGCTTCGTCGCAAGTGCTCCTCGCAATGACGGCAGGGCCTACAGCGGCGCCGCGCTCTCGCCCTGCGAGCTCGACAGCTTCGAGGCGAGCGAAGCAATGACGATGACCACCGCGATCAGGGCAATCACCAGCGTGCAGATCGCGTTGATCTCGGGCTTCACGCCAAGGCGCACCTCCGAATAGATCCGGATCGGCAAGGTCGCCGAGCCGGGACCGGTGGTGAAGCTCGCGATCACGAGATCATCGAGCGACAGCGTGAAGGCGAGCATCCAGCCGGCGACGATCGCGGGCGCGATCAACGGCAGCGTGACGGCCATGAACGCACGCACCGGGTTGCAGCCGAGGTCCATCGCCGCCTCCTCCAGCGAGCGGTCGAGCGAGCCGAGGCGGGACTGCACGACCACCGCAACGAAGCACATCGTCAGCGTGGTATGGGCGATCGTCACCGTCCAGAAGCCGCGCTCGGCGTTCAACGCCACGAACAAGAGCAGCAGCGACAATCCGGTGATCACCTCAGGCATCACCAGCGGCGCGTAGAGCATGCCGGAGAACAACGTCCGGCCGCGGAACCGCTCGCCGCGCGACAGCGCCACCGCGGCGAGCGTGCCGAGCAGCGTGGCGATGGTCGCCGAGGAGGTCGCGACCCGCAGGCTCATCCAGGCCGCCTCGATCATCGCGCGATCATTGAAGAACTCGTGATACCAGCGCAGCGACCAGCCGCCCCACACCGTCACCAGCCGCGAGGCGTTGAAGGAATAGATGACGAGAATGAGGATCGGCAGATAGAGGAACGCCAGCCCCAGCGCGAGCGAGGCGACATTGAAGCGGGACAGGCGAGAGACCTTGCGCATCGACTCACCGTCCCTGTTCCAGTTGTCGCTTCTGGAGCCGTTCGTACAGCAACAGCGGCACCAGCAGCACCACCAGCAGCACGATGGCCGCAGCGGAGGCGACCGGCCAGTCCTTGTTGGTGAAGAATTCGAGCCACAGGGTCTGGCCGATCATCAGCGAATTGGAGCCGGCCAGGAGGTCGGGGATCACGAACTCGCCGACGATGGGGATGAAGCACAAGAGCACGCCGGCGCCGACGCCGGGCAGCGACAGCGGGAAGGTGACGAGCCAGAACACCTGCCAGGGCGGCGCGCCGAGATCGGAGGCCGCCTCCTCCAGCGCCGGCTCCATCTTGGCGAGCGTGGCATAGAGCGGCAGGATCATGAACGGAAGATAAGAGTAGACGATGCCGATATACATCGCGGTATCGGTGGAGAGCCACACCACCGGCTGGCTGATCAGATGCAGCGCGAGCAGGATCTGATTGAGCAGGCCGTCGTGCTGAAGGATGTTGATCCAGGCATAGATGCGGATCAGGAACGAGGTCCAGAACGGCACGATCACCAGCACCATCACCACCGCCTGCCAGCGCTTCGGCAACCGCGCCATGCCATAGGCGATGGGATAGCCGATCAGGAGCAGCAGTGCCGTCGCCGTGACCGCGACGGTGAGGCTGCGCACATAGGCGTACACATAGATGTCATCGGAGCCGAGCAGCCTGAAATTGTCGAACGACAGCGCGGCAAAGGCTGCCTTGAGCGATTCCCACCCCGCCGTCAGGTCGAACACCGGTTCGTAGGGCGGCTGCGCGATCGCGGTCTGCGACAGGCTGATCTTCAGCACGAAGCCGAACGGTACCAGGAAGAACAACACCATCCAGACATAGGGAGCGATTGCGGCAAAGCGCGCCGGCCTCGCGAAGATGCGGCGGGAGCTCATGACGGCAACACCATGCAGTCGTCGGGCGTGAACCAGGCGACGACGTTCTGGTTCACGCTGTAGGCGTCGACGTCGAGGCGCGCGCTGTTGGCGACGGACGCCTGCACGATCCCGCCGGTGTCGAGCTTCACCTTGTAGGTGGTGGTGCCGCCGAGATAGCAGATGTCGGCGATCACGCCGTCGAGCTGGTTGATCGCCTTTGCCTGACCCGCCTCGCTCACCGGTCCGCGGCGCGAGAGCTTGACCTTCTCGGGACGGATCGCGACCGAAAATTTTCCCGCACCGACCGGTTCGCGCGGCTCGGCCACCACCAGCGCCCCCGCATCACGCGTGCCAATGACCAGACGATGACCGTCGCGCAATTTGGACTCGCCGTCGAACAGATTGATGTCGCCGACGAACTCCGCGATCCAGCGCGAGCGCGGCGCCTCGTAGAGCTCGCGGGGGCCAGCGACCTGGGCGAGCTTGCCGGCCTTCATCACGCCGATCCGGCTCGCCATCGTCATCGCCTCTTCCTGATCGTGGGTGACGATGATGAAGGTCATGCCGAGCCGGCGCTGGAGCTCCATCAACTCGCCTTGCGTGCTTTCGCGCAGCTTCTTGTCCAGCGCTGCAAGCGGCTCGTCGAGCAGCAGCAGTTGCGGGCGGCGTGCCAAAGCGCGGGCCAGCGCCACGCGCTGGCGCTGGCCGCCGGAGAGCTGGTCGGGCTTGCGCTTCTCGAGCCCCTCGAGCTTCACCAATGCGAGCATCTCCGCAACGCGCGTGGCGATGTCGGCGCGCGCCATGCCTGCACGCTTCAGGCCGAAGGCGATGTTGTCGCGCACCGAGAGGTGTGGAAACAACGCGTAGTTCTGGAACATCATGTTGATCGGGCGCTCATGCGGCAGCGCCTGCGCGATGTCCTTGCCGCCGAGCAGGATGCGCCCCTCGTCCGGCGCCTCGAAGCCGGCGAGCATGCGCAGAAGCGTGGTCTTGCCGCAGCCGCTCGGGCCAAGGAGGGCAAAGAACTCGCCGGCCTTGATGTCGAGTGACACGCCGTCCACGGCCCGGAACGTCCCGAACGTCTTGGCGACGCCCTCGATGCGCAGCAAAGGCTGACCCGCTACGGGAAATGCATCTCCGGCGGCCGTATCTGCCGCGACGTCCGTTCCGGGCAACTCTTCCGCCATGGTCCCTGCCAACCCCGATTCCGCCGCACGCTAGCGGCCGATCGGCCTTTGCTCAACCGGTTCGGGGCGATCGTTCACATCCGCCATGAACGCGGCCAGCGCGTCGCGGTCCGCTGCCGGCATGGTCAGACCGAGCTTGGAGCGGCGCCACAGGATGTCCTCCGGGAAGCGCGCCCATTCGTGGCCCATCAGATAGCGCACCTCGGCGCCGGTCAGTTCGGGGCCGAAGGCGGGACCGAGTTCGTCACGGCCCTTTGCCTCGCCGAGCACCATCGGCAGTCGCGAGCCGTAGGCCGCAACCAGGCGCTGGGCCTCCGGCTCCGAGAGAAAGCGCCAGCGGTCGCGCGCGAGGTCGACTTCGGTATCGAAACGATCCCAGGCGAAATCTCCGCCGGGCAGCGCCGCTCCGGCGGTCCAGCGCGGCGACATCGGATAGAACGGCGTCAGCCGCGTCACCGCCCGCTCCGCGCGCAGGCGCGAGGTGGTGACATCGCCGCCGAACATCGTGATCAGCGGCGCCTTGCGCCGGCGCGCATGGAACAGCGTCGTGCCGTCGCGTCCTCGCGCGGACGCCAGCGTCAGGTTGACGCCCGAGACAGTGCGGACCACGTCGGTCGGGGCGACGCGCTCGCGGAAATAGCGGCTGGCCGCTTCGCAGAGATAGCTGACGTCGGCGCCCGCCATCGCGACGATCGCGGGATCGCCGGTGAAAGCGTGCGTGACGGTGCCGATCAGCGTGAAGTCGCGCTCGAGGGGCCGGGCGAAGATCAGCCGTCCATCATTGTTCTGGAAGACGTAGACGTTCCCGGAATCGAACAGCCGCGGCACGATGATCTGGCTCATCTGCATGGCGGCCATGGCGGGCAGCGGCTGCCGCAGCACGGTGTCCGCCACCATCGACGTCCACCCGCCGGTGGCGTTGGCCAGCGCCCGCGCCGTGATCGCGCGGCGGTGGCCGCGATCGACCACTGCGAGCCGCCAGATGTCGGTTCGATCGGCGCGGACGCAGCGTGCTCCAGTCCGGATCGCGGCACCACGTTCGGCGGCATCCAGCGCCGTGAGCACCACCAGGCGGGAATCATCAACGACACAGTCCGAATATTCGAACGCCGTGCCGAACAGACGCCTCAGCGCGTTGCCGACGGGATGATGCGTGATGTCGAGCGTCGCCGTTACAGGCAGGCCGCTCCGGCTCGTCAGGCTGTCATAGAGGAACAGGCCGGCCCGCAGCAGCCATGGCGGACGCTCCTCGGAATGGGCGGGGATCACGAAGCGCATCGGCCGGACCAGGTGCGGCGCGATCCGGAGCCAGGTCCGGCGCTCGGCGAGCGCCCGGCGCACCCGCCAGAACCCGCGGCGCTCCAGCACCGACAGATCGCCATGGATCAGCCGCGGCGTCGCCGACGAGGCGGCACCGCCGAGATCGCCCTGCTCGAACAGAATGACCCGCAGGCCGCGGCCGGCCGCATCGCGCGCGAGGCTGACACCGTTCAGGCCGCCGCCGATGATCGCAAGGTCGTAGTCCGCCATGAAGCCGTCGAGAAGGAGCGAAACGAAACGCTCTCATCACTAGAGCCATTTCCGTTCCGATGGTATCGGAACGGGGCTCCAGATTCCTGTTTTGACGCGTTTTCTTGACGCGAGCCGGTTTCCACTTCGCTCGAAGACGCTCTAGCCGGTCTTGAGCGCAAGCTCCATGGCTTCGGCGCGGCCGACAAGGCCGGCATATTTCCCGATCGGCAGCGGCTTGCCGAGCAGATAGCCCTGCACGCCGTCGCAGCCCTCCTTGGCGAGGAAGGCCAGCTGGTCGAGCGTCTCGACGCCCTCGGCGACGATGGACATTTCGAGGCCGTGGCCGAGATCGATCACGGCGCGCACGATCGCCGCCGATTGCGGGTTGCGGCCGAGATTGATGATGAAGGCGCGGTCGATCTTGATCTTGTCGAACGGGAACGCCTGGAGATAGCTCAGCGAGGAATAGCCGCTGCCGAAATCGTCCATGGAGATGCGCACGCCGAGCGCCTTGAGCCGGCGCAACAGCGCCAGGCCGCGGTCGAAATCCTCGATCAGCACGCCCTCGGTGATCTCGAGCTCGAGCCGGCCGGGCGCGAGGCCGGTTTCGATCAGGATCGAATGGACCAGCCCGACCACGTCGCCGTGCATGAACTGCGCCGGCGACAGATTGACCGCGACCTGGAGCGGCTTCGGCCAGGACGCCGCCTCGCGGCAAGCCTCGCGCAGGATCCACTCGCCCATCTCGACGATCAGGCCGCTTTCCTCGGCGATCGGGATGAATTCGGCCGGCGAGACCTGGCCGCGCACCGGATGCTGCCAGCGCGCCAGCGCCTCGAAGCCGATGATCTCGCTCTCGGCGACGCTATGGCCGGCGGCCCCCTGCGGCTGGAAGGCGAGCGAGAGCTCGCCGTTCTTGATCGCCATCGACAGGTCCTGATGCAGCACGCGGCGATCGCGGATCTGCTGGTCCATCTCCGGCTGGTAGAGGCTGATCGTGCCGCGCGATTTCTGCTTGGCGCGGAACAGCGCCGCACCGGCATTGGCGAGCAGCGAGGCGCCGTCGGCGCCATTGTGCGGGAAGATCGACATGCCGGTGGTGACGCCGGCGCGGACCGGCCGGCCGTCGATCTGGAATTCCCGCGCGACGGCTTCGCCAAGCTGCTGCGCCAGCGCAAGACCCGCCTCCGGCTGCTTGCCGTCGATGATCAGGCCGAACTCGTCGCCGGACAGACGCGCCACCACGCCGCCACGCGCGGAGTCCTGGAGCCGCTGGGCCACCTCGATCAGGAGCTTGTCGCCGAGCGCATGGCCGAAGACGTCGTTGACCTCCTTGAGGCCGTCGAGATCGACGCAGAGGACGGCGAACTCCTCGCCGGTGCCTTCGCAGGCCTCGATCATCTGGGTCAGCGCCTGCAGGAAGGCGGCGCGGTTCGGCAGATCGGTGAGGCCGTCGTGATAGGCCATGTGCGCCATGCGCGACTCGGTCTGCCGGCGGTCGGTGACGTCTTCGTGGGTCTTGATCAGGTATTGCGGCTCGCCGGCATCGCTGAGCACGGTGGCGCGGCGGGTCAGGAACAGGCGCAGGCCGTCCTTGGTGGAGATCGGATGCTCCTCGGTGATCATCCCGCGCTTCTTGATCGCGGCCTCGTCGCGCGCGATGATCAGCTTGGCTTCCTTGGGATTGAAGATGTCGGACGCGGTCAGGCCCGTGGCTTCCTCGCGCCTGCGGTTGAGGATCGTCTCGGCGCTGCGGTTGGCGAGCAGATAGCGGCCGTCCTTGACCTGCTCGACGATCAGCGCCACCGGGATGTTGTCGACGACGAGCTCGAGGAATTTCTTGGTGCTCTCCAGCTCCTGCGACAGCGAGCGGCGATCGGTGATGTCCTCGAACACGAGCATCAGGAATTCGGGCTTGTTGTTCTCGTTGCGGACCACGATCCGGATCGAGGCCACCATGCGCCGTTCACCGCCGCGGTCGACCTCGAACTCGTTGCGGAACTGGCCGTCCGGCGCATTGAGCGCGGCCTGGTCGGTCGCCTCGATTCTGGCCGCCGAGACGGGGGCAAACAGCTCGCGCGCGTTCTTGCCGACGACCTGGTCCCGCGAGAAACCCCAGAACCGCTCATAGGCGCTGTTGGCGAAGATGTAGCAGCCGTCCTCGATGTTCTTCGCGGCAACGCAGGCCGGCACGTTGTCCAGCACCGTTTCCAGGAACTGCTTGGTCGAGGCGAGCTGCCGCGACAGCCTGCGCTGCTCGCTGACGTCCAGATGCGTCGCCACCGAGCCGCCGTTCGGCAGCACGAAATATTTCACCAGGATGGCCCGGCCATCAGGCAGTTCGGTGATCAGACCGTTGCTGCTTGACGCCTTGTCGTAGAACTCGTCGTCAGAGACGTCGCCGAGGACCCCGCGCTTGCGCCGCAGCTCGAGGAGCTCGTAGCCGTTCATGTTGGCCCAGACATCCGAGCGCGTCAGACCGTAGAGCTCGAGATAGCGGTCGTTGCAGAAGATGATGCGCCGCTGCGCATCGGTCATCACCACGCCCTGGTTGAGACTGTTCATGGCGGAGGAGACGAAGGCGTTGCGCCGCAGCTGCAACCGCCTGGTCCGGCGCAGTGCAGAGTGGATCCACAACGCGATTGCCACGAGGAACGCGCAGACGACGATGCCCCCGATCAGGGCTTCCCAGATCAGGTTGGGATCGAGCCTGTCGAGAGAGCTCGGCGGAGCGAAGCTGTCCGACAGCGCAAAGGCACGCGCAGGCGCGACCGTGCCGGCCAGGCACACGACGGCCTGCACAGCAATCGGCATCGTGCTGTCCGCGTGCCAGTTCTTCTCAGCCATCAGCCACCCGCGATTTCAACGTCGGATTGTCTGGCTTCACGGGTTTGGATCGGGTAAACGCCTGTACGCGCAACAGAAAAATGTCACGTGAAATACGGCAATTGCCCTGACATGATAAATGCTTCCTTAACGGAAAACGACCCCGCGCCTTCGTTCCCGGGCTTGATGCCACCGGCGCTTCCAGCGAACCTCCTGCACAACCATGGATAGGGTCGACTGCATCGTCATCGGAGCCGGCGTGGTCGGGCTCGCTGTGGCTCGAAAGCTGGCCCAGGCCGGGCGCGAGGTCATCGTGCTCGAGGAAGCCGAGGCCATCGGCACCATCACCTCCTCGCGCAACAGCGAGGTGATCCATGCCGGCATCTACTACCGCGCCGGGAGCTGGATGGCGCGCATGTGCGTCAGCGGCAAGCACGCGCTCTACCGCTACTGCGGCGAGCGTGGCATCCCGCATAAGAATTGCGGCAAGCTGATCGTCGCGACCAATGCGAAGGAAACCAAGAAGCTGCAATCGATCAAGGCGCACGCCGAGGCCAATGGCGTGCTCGACATGCAGTTGCTCACGGGCGAGGCCGCACGCGCGCTGGAGCCGGCGCTCGCCTGCGACGCCGCGCTGCTCTCGCCCTCGACCGGCATCATCGACAGTCACGCCTACATGCTCTCGCTGCGCGGTGAGGCCGAGGAAGCCGGCGCGGCCTTCGCGTTTCACACCCCGCTGATCCGCGCCAAGGCGGCCGCCGGCGTGATCGAGGTCGAGGCCGGCGGCGAGGCACCGATGGCGCTGCAATGCAGCCTGCTCGTCAACGCTGCGGGCCTGGCGGCGACAACGGTGGCGCGCAACATCGACGGCATGCCGCTGGACCGGATTCCGCCGGCCTATCTCGCCAAGGGAAATTACTTCAGCTGCAATGCCAAGGCGCCGTTCTCGCACCTGATCTATCCGGTGCCCGAGCCCGGCGGCCTCGGCGTGCATCTGACGCTGGACATGGCAGGGCAGGCGCGTTTCGGCCCTGACGTCGAGTGGATCGAGACGATCAACTACGAGGTCGATCCGTCACGCGCCGATCGCTTCTATCCGGCAATCCGGCGATACTGGCCGACGCTGCCTGACGGCGCGTTGATGCCGAGCTATTCGGGCATCCGCCCGAAGATCGTGCCGCCGGCGGTCGCCACGCAGGATTTCCTGATGCTGGGCCCGCGCGATCACGGCGTCGAAGGCCTGATCAACCTGTTCGGTATCGAATCGCCGGGACTGACGTCCTCGCTCGCGATCGCGGATCACGTCGCCGAGCTCGCAGGAATCTAGGACGCCGCGCAAATGTCCTTGCGCGGTTTGCACCTTCCAACAGGGATGAGCGCAACAGGTCTCACCCCTGCCTGAAAGGGTACGATCAAACTTTGCACTGTTACGGGGTTTACTAGTGAAGCGTGTCGCTAGTTTGCTTCAGACGCTCGATCTGGTCCTTGACCATCAACTTCCGGCGCTTCAACTCAACAATTTGCAGGTCGTCTGTTGAAAGGTGCACGAGAGCTTCGTGCAATTCGTTTTCGAGAGTTTTGTGCTTCCGTTCCAATTCAACCAGATGTGCCTGAATTGTCATTCGAAACCTCCTCGGTAGGGGTGACCTTGGATTCGATCCGGACGAGCAAGTGTACATCACCGATTCGTTCTGTCGACGAATATCCGTCGTCGCAATGTCATTTTTGAAAATTCATATGTAACGAAGCGTGAGTAAGGAACCACGTTGGGAAAAATCCATGATATCAATGCGCTTGCGCAAGCGCCGCAGCGAACCGTCGAAATATCTTGCGAGAGATCGGTGAGCGACGGCCCGAGATCGCTTGCGGTCACGGCGCGCAAGGACGATAATTTCCACAGGGCATCCACAGCCTTAATCTCAATCTCACGCCTACCGGTTTTTCGGCCACCGCAGACATGACCCATGAAGACGAGCGCGAACTCGAAGCCGAGCTCGCCCGGTTGCAGCAGGAACACCGAGATCTCGATGCCGCGATCGATGCATTGCATCAATCGCCTGCCCCCGACCTATTGCGGTTACAGCGGCTGAAGAAGCGCAAGCTGTTGTTGCGCGACCGCATCGCCTTCATCGAAGACCAGATCACGCCTGACATCATCGCCTGATCCCCAGCGGCTTTTCGCGGCAGGGCGCCGCAGGTGAATCCGCTTGACTCCAAAAGAACAAAATAGGAACATTCTAACATCCAACGCCCCCAGGAAACGCCCAGAGAAGCGCCCAAGGAACCAGCAAGGACAACGCAGATGTCGGCAACCGCCCTTTTGGACAACAGCCATTATGAACAGGCCTGCGATCAGGCGATCGCGATGTGCGACGGCAATCTGCGCAGCACCATCAAGGCGCTGATCATGGCCAACGAATATCTGGAGGCGGAGCTCGAGGAATTGCAGGCGGCGATTTCAGCCGGCTGCATTCCGGAGACCTCTCGCAGCAAGGCGCGGAGCAGCGCCGCCTGATGTTGATGACCGGAGCAACGCCATGTCGGACGTCACCTACTACGTTGCAATGCCCTTCCTGATCGATGACGACGGATCACCGGTCGCCGGCGCCGCAGAGGAATGTCAGTCCTCGACGGCTGCGCTGCGGCGCGCCGAGATTCTGGCGCGCGGTGCCGGCCACATCGGCGCGGTCGCATTCTGCCGCAGCGGAGATCCCATGACCGGCGAATTCGGCGACGCCACGCTGCTGCGCAAATTCGGCAACGTGCCGGAAGATCTGGCCACGCTGTAGAGTCAGTTGCTGACGAGCCTGATCCGCGGCTCGTGCCGCCGGCGCGCCTTGCGCACATACATTGCGGCATCCGCTTCCTCCAGGGCGCGACCCGCGTCGGAGTGCGCCCCCAGCAATGCGACGCCGGCAGAGGCGCCCGCGGTCACATGCTGGTCGCGGAAGACAAAGGACAATTCGTCGATCGCCTGCTCGAAGACCGCGGCCTTCGCCTTGGCATCGGTCTCGTTGAGATTCCACAGCAGCAGCGCGAACTCGTCGCCGCCGAGTCGGCCGACCACGTCGGAGGCGCGGACCTGCCGCGTCAGCGCGCCGACGATCGCCTTGAGCACCTCGTCGCCGGCGGCGTGGCCGAAGGAATCGTTGATCGGCTTCAGCCGATCGACATCGAGCACGATCAGCGCGCCGCTGGCGTGATATCGCTTCATGTAGGCAATGGCGCGCGTGAGCTCGCGCTCGAAGCCGCGCCGGTTCGGAATCTCGAGCAGGAAATCGGTGTCGGCGGCCGCCTCGAGTTCGGCAACGCGCTGCAAGGCCTGCTTGAGCTTGGACCGCAGGCCGCGGATGACCTTGGCAGCGACGTTGCCCCCATCATCGGCCGACGCTCCGCGCCGCGGCGCCTTGACCCCACGCCTGACTGAACGCTTGGGGGCGGCATTGGATCGGCTGGCACTGATCTTCCGGCCCTTTTTGGCCTTCGCAGCGCTTGCCCTTTTTGGTTTCTTCATGGGCATCCTGCTCAATGAAGGCTTGCGGGGATTCACCAAGACAGGATAGTGCATTCCCTTCTCCTTGCCACCGCCTTGCGAGCCGCCGGCCGGAACCGTTAATCTGGCCTATGTTTCTGTTTTCCCGAGCACAATTAACGTCATGACCGCGCCGATCGCCATCATCATGGGAAGTCAGTCGGATTGGGACACGATGCGGCATGCCGCCGACACGCTTGAGGCGCTCGGCGTTGCCGCCGAGACCCGCATCGTTTCGGCCCACCGCACCCCCGACCGGCTGGTCGCTTTCGCCAAGGGTGCCAAGGCGGCGGGTTACAAGATCATCATCGCCGGCGCGGGCGGCGCTGCACATTTACCGGGCATGGCGGCGGCGCTGACGGAACTCCCGGTCTTCGGCGTTCCCGTCGAATCGAAGACGCTCAAGGGCGTCGATTCGCTCTATTCGATCGTGCAGATGCCCGCGGGCATCCCGGTCGGCACCCTTGCCATCGGCAAGGCCGGCGCGATCAACGCGGCGCTGCTCGCTGCCGCCGTGCTGGCATTGTCCGACCCGGCCTTGTCCGACCGCCTCGCCGCTTGGCGCAAGGCGCAGACCGAGGCGGTTGCCGAGCGCCCGGAGGACAAGGCGTGACTGACGCAAAGCAGGTGAAGCTGAAGCCCGGCGACACCATCGGAATCCTCGGCGGCGGACAATTGGGGCGAATGCTGGCGATGGCCGCGGCGCGGCTCGGCCTGCGCTGCCAGGTGTTCTCGCCCGATCCTGATTCCCCGGCCTTCGACGTCGTGCTGAACGCGACCTGCGCCGAATATGCCGACGTCGAGGCGCTCGAGCTGTTCGCCAACGACGTCGACGTCATCACCTACGAATTCGAGAACGTGCCGGCCGCCGCCGCGATGGTGCTGGACGCACGCCGCCCCGTGCTGCCCAACCGCAAGATCCTGGAGACCACCCAGGACCGGCTCGCCGAGAAGGATTTCGTGACGCGGCTCGGCATCGGCACCGCAGCTTATGCCGACGTCACCTCCGTTCCCTCGTTGCGCGAGGCGATTCTGAGGATCGGTCTTCCGGCCGTGCTGAAGACCCGCCGCTTCGGCTATGACGGCAAGGGCCAGGCCATCATCCGTGAGGGCGACGACATCGCCAAGGTCTGGACCAGCCTCGCCACCAAGTCGGCGATCCTGGAGGCCTTCGTGCCGTTCGAGCGCGAGATCTCCGTGATCGCCGCGCGCTCGGCTGCGGGTCAGGTGGAGTGTTTCGACGTCACCGAGAACGAGCACCGCGACCACATCCTGAAGATATCGCGCGCGCCCGCGCCGATCCCGGACGCGCTTGCCGAAGAAGCGCGCAGCATCGCGAGCAAGATCGCAAGCGCGCTCGACTATGTCGGCGTGCTGGCGGTGGAGATGTTCGTGCTTGCCAATGGCACCGGACCGAAGGTGCTGGTCAACGAGATCGCCCCGCGCGTGCACAATTCCGGACACTGGACTCTCGACGGCGCCTCCATCTCGCAGTTCGAGCAGCACATCCGCGCCATCGCCGGCTGGTCGCTCGGCAAGCCGGTGCGCCACGGCGAGATCGTCACCATGACCAACCTGATCGGCGACGAGATCAACGACTACGAGAAATGGCTGAGCGTTCCGGGCGCGACCATCCACATCTACGGCAAGGGCGGACCGCGCCCCGGCCGCAAGATGGGCCATGTCACCGAAGTCCGGCCGCCCCTGGAGAAGTGACGGGACCGCGGCAACTGCCGCGATCCCGTTTGCCGACTAGATTTGCTTCGACGCGTTTTCTTGACGCGAACCGGTATCCACTTCGCTCGAAAATACTCTAGGCCGGCTTCACGCCTGCGACGACGCCGGTGGGCTCCTCGCTGAGCCAGCGATAGATCACCCCGCCAAGCGCGCCGCCGATCAGTGGCGCGACCCAGAACAGCCAGAGCTGCGCCAGCGCCCAGCCGCCGACGAACAGCGCGGGGCCCGTGCTGCGCGCCGGGTTCACCGACGTGTTGGTGACGGGAATGCTGACGAGATGGATCATCACCAGCGCGAGCCCGATCGCGAGCGGCGCAAAGCCCGCGGGCGCGCGGCCGTGAGTTGCGCCCATGATGACGAACAGGAACATCATGGTCATCACCACCTCGGTGATGAAGCAGACCATCATGCTGTATTGGCCGGGCGAATGCGCATCATACCCGTTCGACGCGAAGCCCTTGGTGACGTCGAAGCCTGGGGCGCCGCTGGCGATGACGTAGAGCAGTTCGGCGGCAACAATCGCACCGCAGACCTGCGCGATCACGTAGGGCAGGATCTGGCCGGCCGGAAAGCGCCCGCCGGCGGCAAGGCCGACCGTGACGGCCGGATTGAGATGACAGCCCGAGATGTGACCGATCGCGTAGGCCATGGTGACGACGCTTAAGCCGAACGCCAGGGACACGCCGACCAGGCCGATTCCGACCTGCGGGAAGCCGGCCGCGATCACCGCACTGCCACAGCCTGCGAATGTGAGCCAGAAGGTGCCGATGGCCTCGGCAGCATATTTCTTCATATCCATGTGTCGTCCCCTCATTTCAAAGTTTCCGGAACAAAGCTCCGGTCACAGCCCCGTCAAAGACGCCAAATCTCCCAAATCGGGGCCGCACAGAGGTCTTTTCGCCTTATTTAATGGCTGAACTTGGCCCGAAACCCCGCTTGGCAGGTGGACATCCAGGGTTTTGTCTGATACATCCGCGCGCTCAAGGCTAAGGGCTTGCGCGTTTTGCCATCCCCTTTGACTTACCAGAATTCAAATCCTGTCCACTGAAGAGGATGCCGCGTGCAGGTTCTCGTTCGCGATAACAATGTCGATCAAGCCCTCAAGGCGCTGAAGAAGAAGATGCAGCGCGAGGGTATTTTCCGCGAGATGAAGCTCCGCGGTCACTACGAAAAGCCCTCCGAGAAGAAGGCTCGCGAAAAGGCCGAAGCCGTGCGCCGCGCGCGCAAGCTGGCCCGCAAGAAGCTCCAGCGTGAAGGCTTGCTGCCGATGAAGCCGAAGCCGGTGTTCGGCGCTGGCCCCGGTGGCGAGCGCGGCGGCCGTGGCGGCCCGGGTGCAGGTCCGCGCGGACCGCGCTGATTTGCCGAATTTGTAAGACCTCAGTTTTCGATAACGCGGGCCGCTGGCCCGCGTTATTGTTTGTGAGCGGTGCCTTTCTGGGACGGGGCACTACCGATGCGGCACCGGCGCGAGCGATCCGTAGATGGCCTCCCCTTTCCCCGAGCGTGGCTTGGCGCAACTGCGCCAGATCTGGCGGCAGCCGTTCGCGCTGGCCTTGATGGGGATCGCACTGTGCGGCTGCTCCTTCGATCTGGGATCGCTGATGCCGGAGAAGGAGAAGCCGCAGGAGGCCCCCAAGGCGGCGGCCGCCACGGAGAGCGCGGTCAGCCCCGGCAACGTCACTGAGGCCCAGGCCCACACCGCAAAGGCCCAGACCCTGGCCAAGTCAGGCGAGACGGCAGCAGCGCTGGACGAATTCAATCGCGCGGTCGGGCTGGATCCCTACAACGCGCAGGCGCTCTATGGCCGCGCGCTGATCTACCAGGGCAATAACCAGCACGATTTCGCCATCGCCGATTTCACCGCCGCGAGCGGGCTCAACCCGCAAAAGGCCGAGCCGCTGCTCGGCCGCGCCATCAGCCATCTCGCCCTCGGCAAGATCAAGGAGGCTGCGGCCGATCTCGACGAGGCTTCCGAGGCCGATCCGCACAATGCCCAGGTCTGGACCGCGCGGGGGCAGGCCTATGAGCGGCTGGGCGACAAGGCCAAGGCGGCGGCCTCCTACACCAGGGCGGTCGCGCTTCGTCCACGCGACGATGCCGCCCGCAGCGGCCTCGCCCGCGTCGGCGGCTGACTGCGCGGCGCAAGGGCCGTCCTAGTCGGGGGTGGCGCTTTTCGGCAGAACGGCGTGGAACATCGACTTGACGCCGGACAGCATCTCGTCGGCGACATTGGTCTTCTTCGGCCGCGGCATGGACGCACCGGCATCGGCACGCAGATCGAGCGGAGGCGCGATCACCGGCACGGGAATATCAGCCGGCGGCGTCAGCCGATTCGGGTCGTCGTTGCCGACCGAGGCCGTGTAGGACGGGCCGGGCTGCGACGACGGGCTGTTGGGATAGGTCTCGGCCGACGGCGTCGACACCGTGATCGGCGGCGGCAGCGGGCGCAAAGCCGACGGCGGCGCGGTCACGACGCGCGGGGCCGCTTCCGGTCCGCGGGCGGCTTCCTGCACCACCGGCTCAGGCGATTTCTCGGACGACCTGGTCTCGGCAGACTTACCCTCAGCAGACTTGCCCTCAGCAGACTTGCCCTCAGCAGACTTGCCCTCGGGCGACTTGCGCAGGCGCTCGATCGCAGCCCGCACGAGATCGTTGGCGTCGGGGGTTGCAGCCGGAGCGGCCGCAGCCGGCGCCGAATTGGCCTCGACCACCGGGGCGGCGGGAGCGGGAGCCGTGGCGGCCGGAGTGGACTTGGCAGCCGCCTTCTCGCGCGCGGCGGGCCGGCTGCGCGGGGTGGTGGCGGGGGCGGTCTCGGCCGGAGCCACGTCCGCGGCCTTGGTCTCGGCGGCCGGCTGATCGGCGGCCTTCTCGGCTGCCGGCTTGTCCGTCACGCTCTTTTCCGAGATGCCCTTGGCCTTGACGCCGGGCGCCGGCAGGTTGGCGACGTCGGCGGGCTTGCCGCTCTTGCCGGCCTCGGCAGGCGCCACCACGGCCGCAGGGGTATCGGCCGCCGGCTTGGCGTTGATGTAGTGATTAACGATGTACGCCCCGATGATCGTCGCGAGCACCGAGGGGAAAATATCCATCGAGATTTTAGCGAGGTATTTCAGCATTTCTCGGCCACTCCCCGCGCATTCTGATGCGGGAACTTTGGGGCATTGTAAGGGATCAACTGCGACGGATCGATGGCAAACGGTAACGCCGGACTTACGGCTTCAGCTCGATCTCAAGGAACACGATCTCAGTTGAGGTTTCGTTAAGCACGTCGTGTTGGACGCCGGCCTTGCGGAAGTAGGATTTTCCGGCCGCAAGCTGCGCCTTGGAACGCTCGCCGCCGGGTGCCACGATGGTCATTTCGCCGGCAACGACGGGAACAATCACATAGTCCATCCCGTGGGTGTGGTGCCCGGTCGCGCTGCCCGGGGCGAGCCGCCATTCGGTCACCCGGACCTCTTCATTGTCGATCTGAACCTCGGACCTGGCGGCAAGCATCGGAACTCTCCTGGAGAATCGCTTCAGGGCACGAAAACCATGAACACGTAGACGGCAAATACCACCATATGGACCAGCCCGAACAGGACATTGGTCCTGCCCGTGCCGAAGGTCAGCATGCTCAAAAAGAAGGTCAGGAGCAAAAGGACGCTGCCCTGGGCGCTGAGGCCGAGCTCGAGCTCCTTGTCGAAGGCGTAGGTGGCGATGCCGACGGCCGGGATGGTAAGGCCGATGGTCGCGAGCGAGGAGCCGAGGGCGAGGTTGATGCTCTTCTGGAGATCGTTCTTGCGGGCCGCCGCAATGGCCGAGACGCCCTCGGGCATCAGGATCAGGAGCGCGACCAGAAGGCCGGCAAAGGCCGGCGGCGCGCCGATCCTGGCGGCCACGGCATCGACCACGAGCGAGAACTTCTTGGCCAGCAGCACGACTGCCAGGAGCGAGACCAGCAGCAGCCCCACGGTGAGCGCAAGCGCCCCGACCGACAGGTGCGCCTCGCCGCCCTCGCCCTCCGTCCGTTCATGAACGAAGTAATCCTTGTGCAGGACGGTCTGGGTGTAGAGAAACACCGCATAGAGCGCGAGCGTCACCACATCGACGAAGCCGAGCTGAACCGTCGAATAGACCGGACCCGGCGTGGTGGTCGTGTAATTCGGCATGATCAGCGTGATGGTCGCGAGCGCGAACAGGACGCTGAGATAGACGTTGGCCCCGGAGAGCTGAAAGCCCTGCTCGCGATAGCGCAGGCCGCCGATAAAGATGCAGAGCCCGACGAGGCCGTTGCAGACGATCATGACCACGGCGAACACGGTGTCGCGCGCCAGTTCCGGCGCCGGCTTGTCGCCCAGCATGATCGTGGTGATCAGGGCCACCTCGATGATCGTCACCGAGAGCGTCAGCACCAGCGTGCCATAGGGCTCGCCGACCCGTTCGGCAATCACTTCGGCATGATGAACGGCGGCAAACACCGTGCCGAACAGGATGACCAGAAGGACGATGGCGAAGACGAGCCCGCCCAGCGAGAGCGTGAAGACGTAGCCCGTCGCACTGACGGCCACGAACATCAGCACGGCCAGCGCCGGAAAGATCCAGGCCGACCGGGGCATCGGATTATGCGCGCTCATCCACCGGCTCCAATTGTCAGCCGAGCAGTAGCAAGCCCGCAGATTCAATGCCAGTGCAGGAACGGCGCGACCGGCAGCACGGTCAGCAGCAGGAACAGCGGGATCAGCACGGCGCTGGCGCGCAGGAAATAGCCGAAGAAGCTCGGCATCTCGACGCCATTCTCGCTGGCGATGCTGGCGACCATGAAGTTCGGCGCATTGCCGATATAGGTGAGCGCCCCCATGTAGACCGCGCCCATGGAGATGGAGGCGAGCGTGCCCGAGAGGGCATGCATCAGCACCTGCGGGTCGCCGCCGGCGAGCTCGAAGAACAGCAGGTAGGTCGGCGCATTGTCGAGGAACGCCGACATCATGCCCGTGAACCAGAAATAGGCGACCTCGCGCGGCGTTCCGTCCGGTGCCGTGACGGCGGACAAAAGCCAGGCGAAGGCGCCGTGATGCCCGGCATCGAGCATGGCAATGACCGGGATGATGGCGACAAAGATACCCGCGAACAGCTTTGCGACTTCGCGGATCGGCTCCCAGGTGAAGCCGTTGGCCAGCCTGTGCTCGTCCGGCGTCAGCCACACCGACAGGGCGGCAATGGCGAGCAGCGCCACGTTGCGCGCGATGTCTTCCAGCTCCAGCTTCGTTCCGAGAATATCGAAGGCGATGCCAGGCTTCCACATCGCGGAGGCCAGCAGACTCGCGACGATCGCTGCGATCAGCACGAGGTTGATGAGGCCGCGAATCCGCAGCGGCTTGGCGGGACCGGCGTCTCCCTGCACCGGCTCGCTACGGAAGCGCCAGACGTCGATGACGACGAAGATCGCCAGCAACATTCCGGCAACGATCGCCGTCTGCAGCCAGATGGTCCGGGTGGTCCAGAAGAAGTCGACGCCATGCAGGAAGCCGACGAACAGTGGGGGATCGCCGAGCGGGCTCAACGCACCGCCGACATTGGCGACCAGGATGATGAAGAAGATCACGACGTGGGCGTTGTGGCGCCGCGGCCGGTTGGCGCGGATCAGCGGACGGATCAGGATCATGGCGGCACCCGTGGTGCCGACGATGCTCGCCATGAGCGTGCCGAGCGCGAGGATGCCGGTGTTGGCCGACGGCGTAGGCTTGATGTCGCCCGTGATGAGAATGCCACCGGCCACGACATAGAGCGAGAACAGCAGCACGATGAAGCCGAGATATTCGGCGAGCATGGCATGGACGAGTGCGGCCAGCGTCGCCATGCCTCCCGCGAGCCAGACCAGCGAGCCGAGCGCCAGCAGCGACCAGGCCGCGGCGATCTTGCCGTAATGGTGGTGCCAGAATTTTGCAAACAGCAGCGGCCCGAGCGCGATCGACAGCAGGAGGCCGGCAAAGGGCAGCGCATAGGGCCAGCGCATCGCCGCACCGTCGAGCCCGGCCGCCGCCCATGCGGGCTGCGGCAGCAGCGCCAGGATGGCGGCGACGGGCACGCCGCCGCGCAGCATCACCAGCCGTCTAGGAAGCAATGAAGCGCCTCGCTGTTTCGATCGCACCGAAGGAATCAAGATCGTCGTGTCCGCCGCCCGCAAGGCGAACAAACTGCTTCGGTTCATGCGCGAGCGCGAACAGACGCTCTCCGAACACGATCGAAATGGCAAGGTCGTTGGTGCCATGCATCACCAATAGCGGCACCGTGACGCGCGCAATCCGCTCGTCGGAGCGAAACTGATCGCGCATCAGAAGGCGAACGGGAACGAAGCGGTACAGCGAGGCGGCGACATCGACCGCCGACGTGTAAGGCGCCTCCAGGATCAGTTTGCGGACCGGATGTTCGGCGGCGATGGCGACCGCGACGCCCGTTCCGAGCGAGAAGCCCCAGGCGACGATTCGTTCCGCCGCGTAGCGCGCCGTCGTGAAGGCGTAGGCGGCCGCGGCATCGCGCAGCAGGCCCTCCTCGCTCGGCGCGCCGGAGGAGCCGGCATAGCCGCGATAGGACAGCGCGACGAGGCCGGTGCCGTCTGCCGTCGTCGCCTTGAAGCGGCTGACACAGCCGGCGAGAGAATCACCATTGCCAGGGAAATACAGGATCACGGGGCGGCCGGGCCTGGCCGGCACGTGCCAGACAATGACCTTCTCGCCGTCCGACGTGGTCAGGACATGCTCTTCCGCCTCGGGGAGGCCTGCGGCATCGGGAGCGGTGCGACCGACGGGCGGGATCGGAAACAGCATCTCGCGCTGGCGGACATACAGCACCACGAGACCGGCGCAATAGGCGGCCGCGAGCAGGATGGCGATCCACTTGACGATGGTCATCATTGCGCGGCCGGCCCTCGATCCCGGCTAGGGCTTGCGACGGCTCCGCAGCAATTTCATGACGTCAGGGCGGAGGCTCGCCGGAACGTCGCGGCAGCCGCACGCCGCCTTGTGAGCAGCGTGCCAGGCGACGCGCTGCTCGCGCGTCGCTTTCGATGGCATGCGATGGGACCGGTGCCATTCCCTGTTGATGGCCACGGCCCGCGTCGCTCGTCTTACATCGCCTTGACGATGTTCTCGGTGACCTTCTTGGCGTCGCCGAGCAGCATCATGGTGTTGTCGCGATAGAACAGCGGATTGTCGATGCCGGCATAGCCCGAGGCGAGCGAGCGCTTGATGAACATCACGGTGCCGGCCTTCCAGACCTGGAGCACGGGCATGCCGTAGATCGGCGAGGTCTTGTCCTCTTCAGCCGCGGGGTTGGTGACGTCGTTGGCGCCGATCACGAAGGCGATGTCGGCCTGCGCGAATTCGGAGTTGATGTCCTCGAGCTCGAACACCTCGTCATAGGGCACGTTGGCTTCGGCCAGCAGCACGTTCATGTGGCCGGGCATGCGGCCGGCGACGGGGTGAATGGCGTATTTCACCTCGACGCCTTCCTTCTTCAGCATGTCGGCCATTTCGCGCAGCGCGTGCTGGGCCTGCGCCACCGCCATGCCGTAGCCCGGCACGATGATGACCTTGGAGGCGTTCTTCATGATGAAGGCGGCATCGTCCGCCGAGCCGAGCTTGGCGGGCTTCTGCTCGCCTGTCGCCCCGCCGGCCGCGGCGGTCTCGCCACCGAAGCCACCGAGGATGACCGAGATGAAGGACCGGTTCATCGCGTGGCACATGATGTAGGACAGGATCGCGCCCGAGGAGCCGACCAGCGCGCCGGTGATGATCAGCGCGGAATTGCCGAGGGTGAAGCCGATGCCGGCCGCGGCCCAGCCGGAGTAGGAGTTCAGCATCGAGATCACGACCGGCATGTCGGCGCCGCCGATCGGGATGATCATGAGCACGCCGAGTGCCAGCGCCAGGATGACGATCATCCAGAAGTCGAACGCGCTGCCGGAGATCACGAGGCCGACGATGAAGAAGACAAGGGCAGCGGCGATCGCGATGTTGATGATGTGGCGGAATGGCAGGATGATCGGCGCACCGCTCATCCGCGCGGACAGCTTCAGGAACGCGATCACGGAGCCGGTGAAGGTCAGCGCGCCGATGGCGACGCCGAGCGACATTTCGACGAGGCTCTGGGCATGGATGTGGCCGGGCGTGCCGATGTCGAAGGCTTCGGGCGCGTAGAACGCGCCGGCTGCGACCAGCACCGCGGCCATGCCGACCAGCGAGTGGAAGGCAGCGACCAGCTCCGGCATCGAGGTCATCGGCACACGGCGCGCGATGACCGCACCGATGGCGCCGCCGATGGCGATGCCGACGATGACGAGCACCCAGGCCAGGCCGTCAGCCGGCGGATGGTTGGCGAGCGTGGTCGCAACCGCGATCGCCATGCCGATCATGCCGAACAAATTGCCCTGGCGCGAAGAGGCCGGGCTCGACAATCCCCGCAGCGACAGGATGAACAGCACCCCCGCCACGAGATACAAGAATGCAGAGAGATTGGCGTTCATCTCAGGTCCCCATTGATCCCTTCAGCCCGAGGTGGCCGCTTACTTCGACTTCTTCTTGTACATCGCCAGCATGCGCTGGGTGACAAGGAAGCCGCCAAAAATGTTCACGCAGGCGAAGATCAGCGCGACGAAGCCGAAGGCGCGTGCCCAGCCCGAGCCGCTCGAGACGTTCGCGACGCCGCCGGCGAGCAGCGCGCCGACCACGATCACCGAGGAGATCGCGTTGGTCACGCTCATCAGCGGCGTATGCAGCGCCGGCGTCACCGACCACACCACGAAATAGCCGACGAAGACGGCGAGGACGAAGATCGACAGCCGGAAGACAAAGGGGTCGACGACCTGTGCAACATGCTCCATGGCGGTTCTCCTTAGACCTTCGGCTGGAAGTTCGGGTGGATGACGGCGCCGTCCCTGGTCAGCGCGGTGGCCTTGACCAGTTCGTCGTCCCAGTTCACGGCAAGGGCCTTGCTGCCCTTGTCGACCATGGTCTCGATGAAATTGAACAGGTTGCGCGCATAGAGGCTGGAGGCGGATGCCGCGACGCGGCCGGCCACGTTGGTGTAGCCGACGATCTTGATGCCATCGAGGTCGACGACCTCGCCGGCCTTGGCGCCTTCGACATTGCCGCCGCGCTCGACGGCGAGATCGACCAGCACCGAGCCGGGCTTCATCGACTTGACCATCTCGCCCGAGACCAGCTTCGGCGCCGGCCGGCCCGGAATCAGCGCCGTGGTGATCACGATGTCCTGCTTCTTGATGTGCTCGGCGGTGAGCGCGGCCTGCTTGGCCTGGTATTCCTTGGACATTTCCTTGGCGTAGCCGCCGGCGGTCTGCGCGTTCTTGAACTCCTCGTCCTCGACGGCGAGGAATTTTGCGCCGAGCGATTCGACCTGCTCTTTCGTCGCGGGCCGCACGTCGGTCGCGGTGACGATGGCGCCGAGACGGCGCGCGGTCGCGATCGCCTGGAGACCGGCGACGCCGACACCCATCACGAACACTTTTGCGGCAGGCACGGTGCCGGCCGCGGTCATCATCATCGGGAAGGCGCGGCCGAAGGCTTCGGCGCCCTCGATCACGGCACGGTAGCCGGCGAGGTTGGCCTGCGAGGACAGCACGTCCATCACCTGCGCGCGCGTGATGCGCGGCATCAATTCCATCGCGAAGGCGGAAACGCCGGCATCGGCCATCGCCTTCAGCGCGGCATCGTTACCATAAGGATCCATGATGGCGATGACGAGCGCCCCGCGCTTGTACTGCGAGAGCTCCGACGCCTCGGGGCGCTTCACCTTGATGATGATGTCGGCGTCCTTCAACGCATCGGCGCTGACGGTGGCGCCGACCGCGGTGAACTCGGAATCCGGCAGCCCCGATTTGAGGCCGGCGCCCGGCTCGACGGCGATCTCGGCGCCGAGCGCTTTGAACTTCTTCACCGTATCAGGCGAAGCGGCAACGCGCGGCTCCGACGGATCGATTTCCTTGGCAACGGCGATCTTCATAGGCCCTCCGGCGACGCGGGAAAAAGCGCGCACGCGAACTTAGCGTTACTCCCGCAACGTTGGATACCGGTTTTCAATCCGGCTTGAATGCAAATTTTATGGGCACCGACGACGCTGGCGGTGCGGCAGACGATGGATCAGGTGAGGAAGATCGCCATCAGGATCACGATGAGCGCGACCGAGGCCGTGCCGTATTTCACCAGCTTGATGAAGCCCTCATAGGTCTGCTCGTGGGCAACGTAGTCGTTGCCGTCGGCAGTGGTGTACGCCACTTCGCTATGGTCAGCCATGGATTGTCCCCAGTCGAAAGTCGAATTCCCGGCTGGCAATAGCGCAAACCGCCGGGCAGGGCAACGGCAGGCAGGCGCGGTTTTCCCGCAAATCAGGTCATTTGGAATTCCGATTGCCGGGAATCCGGCTCTGGCGCCGCTCAGCCCTGGTCGATCATCGTGGTGGCGGCGCTCGCGGCCGGTCGCCGGGGTTCCGGAAGACCGAGCGCCTCGCGGACCGCGTCGATCGCCTGCTCGCCCGCCTCGGTAAATCGCGCCATGCGCGGATCCGTGCCGGGACCGACCGCGACGGAATGGTCGCCGGCCAGGAAACCATGGGTCATGTGGAACCCCAGCGCACGATAGACCTCGAACTGCTCCTCCGAGAAGAACTGATCGCCGGTGGTCTCGTGGGGGAACGTGTCGTTACGCCGCGCATAATCGCGGATGTAGTCGTTCTCGTCGCGGGAGAGCGAGGACTTGATATAGACGAGATAGCCCTTGTCATCGCCGCCATAGTCGATGACGCCGATCGCGACGTGAACATGGTCCTTCGCGGCCTCGTCTGATGTCTCAGGGGATGCTTGTACGGACTTCCTGGCGTTCTCCGCCATGATGGCGCGCGTGCGATCGCGGATCGGCGTCCAGGGCAGATCGATCCGGACGCCGAGATCGATGCGGGCATAGCGCTGGAGCTTCATCAGCGAGGAGAAATTCATCGGCGCGTCGGCTTCCGCGTCGACCGCGACGATCACCTTGCAGCGCCGGCGGAGCAGCTCGTAGACGCCGAGATTTTCGATGTGGCCGCCGTCGGTGAGATAGACGCCGTCGCTGTTCTCGTAGAGACGGCCCGAGATTTCCGACCACAGGAACAGCGGCGTGGAGCGGCGCTGCGGCCGGGCGGTGGCCCCGACATAGCGCGGGTTGCTCAGCCAGTAGCCCAGCCGCACGTTCAACAGCGCCAGCGTCGGCGTCAGCGCCTTGATCGAATTCGAGCCCATGTTCGACGATGCGGCCGCCCCCGAGATCGCCATGGCGGTGGCGAGGTCGAGGCTTTGCTCCAGACGCTCGACCGCCGGGGTCCCGGCGTAGCGCGTCGCTTCGCTACCGACATAGAGCGGCGAGAAGACGAAGAAGTCCGCATTGCGGCCGCGCCGGTTGGCGAAGTCCGACCCCTGGATGTTGAGCGCCGTGTTGATGAGATGATAGGGCGCCCGCAGCTTCGGCGCGGCCGGCCGATCGTTCGTCGTGGCACCGTCGTCGGCGACCACGAAGAGCTCGCTCAACTTCATGCGATCGAGCGGCTTGAAATCGCGCCCCTGGTCGAGGCTCGCCTCGGCGCGCGCGATATTGCCGTCTGCCGAGCGGCCGGGGTCGAACAGGAAAGCCTTGCTCAGCCGATCGCGGTAGAGGCGATGCAGCGAATTGGCATTCGGCGTCAGGGACCAGGAGATCGCAAACAGCAGCATGCCGACGAGCGTGTACAGGATCACCACGGGCAGGCTGTGCGCGTAGCCGGAGCCTCGAGCCGTCCAATCGAAGTGTCTTGCGACATTGCCCGCGGCGAATCCGAGCCAGGCCGGAACGTGGGATACCGGCGTCAACCAGTCCGTCGTCGCCGTCGTTGCGGCGGCCTTTGGCGTGATCTGGGCCGTGAAGGTGCCGGCGGCAGCGTCGAACTCGATCTTGCCCGACAGGTTTCCCGACGCGGGCACGGTCGATTTGTTGGCGGCGAGACAGCCCTTCTGCGCAATCGCGGTCAGGGGCGCCTGACATTTTTCGATCGGATCGTTGGCGATGCCCCAATAGGACAGATAGAGATAGGCGACCCAGATGATCAGCGGCAGCGCCAATCCTGCGATCCACAGCGCGATCTTGGCGATGATCGCGAGCACCAGCGAGCCCCATTGCGAAGATGCGCTGTTGCCCTTCAGGAATTCGGCGAACTGCTGCCTGAAGGCAGTGACGAATATGCCGATCGGCGCGGCAATCGCGGCGAGCGATTTGATCCAGGTGACGGCCACGCCGCCGACCGGCCCGCCGATCGTGTTGCTGTCGACGACATCGAACATCTGCAACAGCATGAAGGGCTGGAACTCGAAGAACGCGATCACGGCAAGCAGCACCAGGAAGGTCGCGCCGGCGGTCGGCCAATGCGAGCGAAACTCCTGGCGTTTCTCGGGACTTGCAAATGACTGCTTGAGCGCCCAGCCGAAGAACAGGGCGGCGCCGATGATCGCCGCTGCCAGCGTCAGCGCGAAATTCCTGATCTGAAGGATGCGGGCGAAGTCGCACGCGATGCCGAGCAGGAACGCGATGCCTGCGGCATAGGTCAGGAAGACGGTTGGGCCGATGCCCCGCTCCGCGCGTGAGCGCAGATAGGCAATTCCCCCGCAGGCAAGCAGCACCAGCGCGAAGATCGCGCCGATGGCGGCGAAGCCGAAACGGTCCGCGATCCAGCCGAAATGGTGCAGCTCGCATTGCGGCGAAGCGCCGTCGGCAAGATCGACACCGAAGAAGTTCGCGACGGTCAGGCAGCTCCGCAGCGGCGTCGACCAGATGGTGACGGCGGCGAGCAGCAGCACGGCCGGCAGCGTCAGCCCGATATTGGCGATCAGGCCGCGCGCCACGATCGCAATCCCGGTCAGGAGATCGCGGAAGCCGGCCGGGACCAGGTAGTTGGAATAATTCCTGATGTGCCCGACCGACGGCGTATCGCTGATCTCGCTGGCGGTCACGGTTTCTCCGGCCGGCCGCTCGCCGAACACGAAACGCCCTGTCACCGTCATGGTCGTGCTGAGCGAGGTGCCGATGTAGCCGCCGCCCGATACGGTGGAGAGATAATCGATCCGCCTGATCAAATCGTGGTGGTTCAGCGCCTGGAGCACGCCGAGACACATGGCCGAGGAGCGGATGCCGCCGCCGGACAAGGCGAGCCCGACGACGTCGAGCATCTGGCAGGCGACGATGCCGTCGGGGTCGAGTTGCCGCGCTGCCTCGCGGCGTGTGTTGATGGCCTCGATCTCGTCGCGAACGATCTGCTGATGCTTCTCGCACCAGGGCGTTTCCGCCTCGAAGGCTGCGGCGTTCCGCGCTGCTCCAGGTCGCGGGACCTGTCCCTGATCGGGCATACGAGCCTCCCCCGGGCAATAAATGGCAATCGGCAATCAGCGGTTGAAAAAGTCAATCAAGTATCTACAGGATTAGTCTTGCTTCTGGTTCGAACGTTCAATGCCGGCGAGCAGGATCTCGAGGCCGGTCTCGAACGTCGCGTCAAAATGCGCAGGCTGAAAATACGGCGCAGCGGCCGCAAGATGCTTGAAGTTCGCGGCGATCGTTTCGTCCGGGACCGGTTCCGCCGAGGAAGGACCGCGGGCGTAGCCCGCCGTCTCATCCAGTGCCGCGCCCGTGAGGTAATAGCCGAGTTCCCGAAAATAGATGGCCGCCTCGCGGTCGGAAAAGCCGGCGTCGCGCAGGCCTTCAACTATGGCGACCTGCCGATCTGGGACATGCTGCTCGGCACCTTTCGCAATCCCGCGAGCTTCGAGGGCGCGGTCGGTTTCGACAAGCCGGCGACCGACCGGTTTGGCGCGATGCTCACCTTCGCCGACGTGAACGAACCTGCGGCGGGGGCGGGGCAGAATAGCCTCGGCCGCAGGGCCAATCCGGCCAGCTAGCGCGAAGCGTCCGCGCCGCTCAGCCCATCGCCTCCAGCTCGTCGATCATGCCGGCAATGACCGAGAGGCCGCCGTCCCAGAATTTGGGATCCTTGGCGTCGAGCCCGAACGGCCGCAGCAGCTCGGAATAGTGCTTGGTGCCGCCGGCGGCGAGCATGTCGAGATAGCGCTCGGCAAAGCCCTCGGCCGCGTTCTCGTAGACCGCGTAGAGCGAGTTCACGAGACAATCGCCGAAGGCATAGGCATAGACGTAGAACGGCGAATGGATGAAGTGCGGGATGTACATCCAGTAGTTCTCGTAGCCGGCCTTGATCTCGATCGCCGGCCCCAGGCTCTCGCCCTGCACCGACAGCCAGATCTCGCCGAGCCGCGTCGCGGTGAGCTCGCCGTTCTTGCGCTCGGTGTGGACCGCGCGCTCGAAGGAATAGAAGGCGATCTGCCGGACCACGGTGTTGATCATGTCCTCCACCTTGCCGGCGAGCAGCGCCTGGCGCTGCTTGGCGCTCTTGGTCTGCGCCAAGAGCCGCCTGAAGGTCAGCATCTCGCCGAACACGCTCGCGGTCTCCGCCAGCGTCAGCGGCGTCGGCGCCATCAGCGCGCCGTTCTTGGCCGCCAGCACCTGATGCACGCCGTGGCCGAGCTCATGGGCGAGCGTCATCACGTCGCGCGGCTTGCCCTGGTAGTTCATCAGCACATAGGGGTGCGCCGACGGCGTGGTCGGATGCGAGAACGCTCCCGGCGCCTTGCCCGGACGCACCGGCGCGTCGATCCAGCGGTCGGTGAAGAAGCGCTCGGCGATGTCGGCCATCTTGGGCGAGAAGCCACGATAGGCCGTCAGCACCATGTTGCGCGCATCGGGCCAGCCGATGACGTCGGTCGCCGCAAACGGCAGCGGCGCGTTGCGGTCCCAATAGGCCAGCCGCTTCTTGCCGAACCACTTCGCCTTCAGCGCGTAATAGCGATGCGACAACTTTGGATAGACCGCGCGCACCGAGGCGACCAGCGCATCCACCACCTCGCGCTCGACGCGGTTGTTGAGGTGGCGGGAATCCGCGACGTCCTTGAAGCCGCGCCAGCGGTCGGAGATGTCCTTGTCCTTGGCCAGCGTGTTGGTGATCAGCGCGAAGGTGCGCTCATTGGCCTTGAAGGTCTTCGCCAGTGCCTCCGCCGCGCTCCTGCGCTTGGCGCCGTCGCGGTCCTGCAACAAATTGAGCGTCGGCTCGATCGCGAGCTCCTTAGGCCCGACCTTGAAGCGCAGGCCGGAGATGGTCTGGTCGAACAGCCGGTTGAAAGCGGAATAGCCGGTCTGCGCCTTCTCCAGGAAAAGCTGCTCGAGCTTGTCGTCGAGCTGATAGGGCTTCTCCTTGCGCAGATCCTCGATCCAAGGACGGTAATACGCCAGCTCCGGCTCCTGCATCGCGCGGGTCAACAAATCGTCATCGACACGGTTGAGCTCGAGCGCGAAGAACAGAAGATGGGTGGACGCCGCCGTCAGCCGCTCGGAGACATCGCCGTAAAACTTTGAAATCTTGGGATCAACGCTGTCGCCGGCATGGACGAGGCCGGCATAGGAGCCGAGACGGCCGGCGAGATCGTCGATCGCCTCATAGCGTCGCACCGCCTCGGCGAGCCATTTTCCGCCATCTTCGTTTGCTGTCCCTGTCGCCAGCTTGCCCTTGTAGTCGGTCTCGAACGCGACGCAATCGGCATCCATCCTTTCGAGATCGCGCGCCACTTCCGGCGCGTCGATCCCGGAATAGAGATCGGCGAGGTTCCATTCCGGAAGCCTGCCGGTCTTGCTCGCAGGCTTGGCGTGTGAAGACTTGGCTGGTGAAGACTTGGCGAGTGAAGATTTGGAGGACTTTGCCTTGACGACGGCTTTCTTGGCGGCGGATGTCCTGGTGGTCGGCTTGCGGAGAGCGGGTTTGCTGGGAGCGGGCTTCTTCAAGGCAGATTTGGAGCGCGAAGTCATTCTGTGGGAAACCTGTGTTCAACAATCGCAACGGCGGGCGGGGGCATCAAGGTTTAAGAGTGCGTTAATCGGCTTCGGCCAGAGTGCCCCGATTCGAGACAGATAGTAGTAGCGTGCGGGGAACACCATGGCTGCCAGTATTTTGATCGCCGACGACGACGCTGTGGCCCGCCGGCTGATCGAGAACATGGTGCAGAAATGCGGCTATGAAACGATCGTCGTGGAGTCCGGAGACGCCGCGGTCGCCGCCCTCACCGCCCCCGATGCACCTGTGATCGACGGCGTCATCCTAGATCTCGTGATGCCCGGCCTCGACGGCATGGGCGTGCTGGCGAAGATCCGCGAAGCCGGCCTCAGCGTGCCCGTCATCGTGCAGACCGCCCATGGCGGCATCGACAACGTGATCTCGGCGATGCGCGCAGGCGCTGCCGATTTCGTGGTCAAGCCGGTCGGCATGGAGCGGCTCCAGGTCTCGCTTCGCAACGCGCTCAACGCCTCCGCGCTCAAGGGCGAATTGCAGCGCATCCGTCACAGCCGCGAGGGCCGGCTGACCTTCTCCGACATCATCACCCGCGCGGAAGCAATGGCGGGCGTCATGCGCACCGCGCAGAAGGCGGCGAACTCCTCGATCCCCGTGCTGATCGAGGGCGAGTCCGGCGTCGGCAAGGAGATGTTCGCGCGCGCCATCCATGGCAGCGGCGAGCGCAAGGCCAAGCCGTTCGTCGCGGTCAATTGCGGCGCGATCCCCGACAACCTCGTCGAGTCCATCCTGTTCGGCCACGAGAAGGGCGCCTTCACCGGCGCCACCGAACGGCACACCGGCAAGTTCGTCGAGGCCCATGGCGGCACGCTGTTTCTGGACGAGGTCAGCGAGCTGCCGCTGGCCGCGCAGGTCAAGCTGCTCCGCGCGCTCCAGGAAGGCGCGGTCGAGGCCGTCGGCGGCCGCAAGCCGGTGAAGGTCGACGTCCGCATCATCTCGGCAACCAACCGCAGGCTGCTGGAGCGGGTGAAGCAGGGCCATTTCCGCGAAGACCTGTTCTATCGCCTGCACGTGCTGCCGCTTACGATCCCCTCGCTGCGGACCCGGCGCGAGGACATTCCGCATCTGCTCCGGCATTTCCTGGCGCGCTTTGCCGCCGAGGAGAACCGCCCCATCAGCGGCATCAGTGGCGAGGCCGTGGCGCATCTCGCCCAGCTCGACTGGCCCGGCAACATTCGCCAGCTCGAAAATGCGGTGTACCGCGCCGTGGTGATGAGCGAGGGCGACCAGCTTGGCCTTGGCGACTTCCCCCTGCTCGCCTCGCAGCCGCATCCCGCGACCGACATTCCGACCGCGCCGCTGATGCTCGAGCCGATCGCGGCGCCTTCGGTCGTGTCGTCGGGTAGCGAAATACCGATTGCGCCGCTCACCTCGGTGGGAACTCTTCCCATGCTGACCGCGACCGGCGACGTCCGCCCGCTGGAGGACATGGAGAACGAGATCATCCGCTTCGCGATCTCGCATTATCGCGGGCAGATGTCCGAGGTCGCCCGCCGCCTCAAAATCGGCCGGTCCACGCTCTACCGAAAACTCGACGAGGCCGGGGTTCCCGGACATGGCGGGAAAAGCGGTGAGGAGACGCACTGAGCCTCATGCGAACGGAGGTTCGCGCGACGGCGCGGTGACGCTGTAAGCCGTTCGCATGACGATAGAATTCGACTGCGATTTGAACCGTGACTTGGAAGTGACAGACAGAGGGAAAAGCGTGTGGCAAAGGCCCACAATCCGTTGCCAAGAGGCTCCCTTGAAGTCAGTTTGTCGTGAGTTGTCCCGGGTAGCGCTGGCTGCAAATCCGGGGCCTGTATATCGTCTGCGTATGAATCGTTGCGTGCAGGCGTGCAACTTTCCAGAGGCCGGCGCGGTTTAGCCGAAACTCAATTAGGCGATAACGAAGCTGTTCCACGAGGGACAGTTCACCCGAGGGGTGCGACACAATGCGTGACTGTTTGAACCACCGTGCAGGCTTTGACCGTGTCTTGATGACGGTTGCGGCAACCTTCCTCACGGTGTCGGCCAGCTCAGCCCTGGCGCAGGATCAGGTGCGCAGCAGCGCCGCCGAGCTGGCGATCGAAGCCGCGATCCCGCGTCCCGAGCCCGCCAACGTCCCGCCCCCGACCGCGTCCGACATCAAGCTCGACACCACCGCCACGGTCCAGGATTCCGCGAAGGAGCCGGCCAAGGAAGCTGCGAAGGCCGAAGCCGCACCTGCGCCCGACAGGGTCGGGACCAAGCCTGCCGACGTCGCCACCACGCCCGCCAGCGAGGCGCCGAAGAGCGAGACGGCCAAGAGCGAACCTGCCAAGTCCGAACCGGCCAAGTCCGAGCCGGCCAAGGCCGACACTGCGACGGCCCCCGCCGCCGCAGCGACTCCGGCCGAGCCGCCGAAGGACGTCGCCAAGGAGCAGCCAGCCTCCGAGCCCGTGAAGGCAGCAAGCGCCGTTCCCGCCGCCGACCAGCCGGTCGCGGACAAGCTCAAGGACATCATCGGCGCCAAGACCTCGCGCCATTTCGACCGCAAGAACGAGCGCGCCGCCGTCGAGAAGTTCTACGGTGCGCGCGACTTCGCTCCGGTCTGGACCCAGGGCGGCAGCCTGACCGCCGCGGCCAAGGGCGTGATCGCGCGGCTGAAGGATGCAGCCTCCGACGGCCTCAATCCGGCCGACTATCCGGTGCCGGATTTCGCCGCCGCCACGACCCCCGATGCGCTCGCCGACGCCGAGCTCAAGCTCACCGCCAGCATGTTCGACTATGCGCGCCAGGCGCAGAGCGGCCGCATGCACTGGTCGCAGGTCAGCGCCGACATCCTCTATCCCGAGCACCCGGTCGACCCGAGCGAGGTGCTCGCCAAGGTCACGACCGCAGCTGACGCCTCCGCGGCGCTCGACAGCTACAACCCGCCGCAGAAGCTCTACAAGGAACTGAAGGCCAAGCTCGCGGAGCTCCGCGGCCAGGGCAACGGCCCGGTGATCGAGATCGCCGATGGCCCGGCGCTGAAATACACCCCCGCCGGCAAGAAGCAGGCTGAAATCGTCGTCGAGGATCCGCGCGTGCCGCAGCTCCGCACCAAGCTCGGCATCGCCGAGAATGCGAGCGACACCCGCTATGACGCCACGGTCGCCGAAGCCGTACGAAAATTCCAGAACAGCGCCGAGCTCAAGGTGACCGGCATCCTCGACGACAAGACGATCAGGGCGCTCAACACCCCGAAGCGCGACAAGCAGATCGACGTCGTGCTGGTGAACATGGAGCGCTGGCGCTGGCTGCCGCGCGACCTCGGCGCGCCTTCGCTCGGCGATGCCTATGTCATCCTCAACATTCCCGACTACACGCTGAAGGTGATGCAGCGCGGCCAGCAGGTCTGGACCACCCGCGTCGTCACCGGCAAGCCGGGCCAGCACGCGACGCCCCTGCTCACCGAAACGATGAAGTACATCACGGTCAACCCGACCTGGAACGTGCCGCCGTCGATCGTCTACAACGAATATCTGCCGGCGCTTCAGCAGGACCCGACCGTGCTTCAGCGCATGGGCCTCAAGCTCGAGCAGAACCGCGACGGTTCGGTGCACATCTCGCAGCCGCCGGGTGAAGCCAACGCGCTCGGCCGCATCCGCTTCAACTTCCCGAACAAGTTCCTGGTCTATCAGCACGACACGCCGGACAAGAACCTGTTCGCCCGGGACGAGCGCGCCTTCAGCCATGGCTGCATGCGCGTGCAGAATCCGGATCAGTACGCCTCCGTGCTGCTCAACATCACCATGCCGAACGAGAAGTACACGCCGGAGCGCGTGCGCAGCATGTACGGCAAGAGCGAGATCGACCTGAAATTCCCGACCCCGATTCCGGTCAACATCACCTACCAGACCGCGTTCGTGGACGATGGCGGCAAGCTGCAATTCCGCAAGGACGTCTATGGCCGCGACGCGACCATGATCAACATCCTGAAGAACGGCCGCGGCAAGGACCTCGAGAACATCGTCGCGCACTCCCAGCCGAGCTATTCGCGCCCGGCGACGACGCTGCCCTCGGGCGTGGCGGTGGCCAACAATGGCGGCGGCTTCGGCTCGTCCGGTCCGAACTTCTTCGAGCGGCTGTTCGGGGCCCCGACCCCGCCACCGGCTCCGGTCGGCCGCCGGCCGCCGCAGCGGGTGTTCACCCGCTGAGCCCGGCCCGGCCTCTTGTTTTCTGAAATTCTGCAATAAAATCAGCGACCCCGTCCCCCTGGATGGGGTCGCTTAACGTTAACCATTGTCCACCCGGCCTCGGGCAGCGGGCGTTTTTTCGCCACACTCAACCGGTTAGGATCGTATTCTGACTTGGTTTGGGGTCGGGAAGGTCAACCTCGAATTAACCTTCTCGCTTTAAGAAAGCGTTCATCCTCTTTCGCGCGCTAACGGGATTGGCGGGAGAGTCCATTTTGAACGCTCGTCGACTGGGTGGGCTCATACGTGCTGACTGGTTTCGCACGCCAATTCGTTGTGCTGTCGTCGTCCCATGCGGGAGTGAAGGCCGGATCCCGGATCGGCCTTGCTGCCGTATTGCTGCTTGCTGCCGCCGGTTCAGTCCATAACGCCGCCGCGCTGAACGAAACCAAGACGCTCTCCTTCCACCACACCCATTCCGGCGAAGACCTCACCGTCACCTTCAAGCGCGACGGCCGCTACGACGAGGCGTCGCTGAAGCAGCTCAACCACTTCCTGCGCGACTGGCGCACCCAGGACGAGACGGTCATGGACCGTCACCTCTTCGACATCCTCTGGGAAGTCTATCGCGACGTCGACGGCAAGCAGCCGATCCAGATCATCTCCTCCTACCGCTCCCCCGCCACCAACGCCATGCTCCGCCGCCGCTCCTCCGGCGTGGCGCGCTTCAGCCAGCACATGCTGGGGCATGCGATGGACTTCTACATTCCGGGCGTGCCGCTGGAGCAGATCCGCTTCGCCGGCCTGCGCCTCCAGCGTGGCGGCGTCGGCTTCTATCCGACCTCCGGCTCGCCCTTCGTGCATCTGGACACCGGCAGCATCCGGCACTGGCCGCGCATGACGCATGACCAGCTCGCCCGCGTGTTCCCGGACGGAAAGACGGTACATCTGCCGACCGACGGCACGCCGCTGAAGGGCTATGAGCTCGCCAGGACCGAGATCGAGCGGCGCGGCAATGGTGACGATTCCGGCAGCAAGCCGAACTTCTTCGCCGCCCTGTTCAGGGGCAAGCCGGCGCCGGCCGCCGCCACCAGCGACGAGGACGACGAGGGCGCACCTGCCCCGGCCGCCAAGCCTGTGGCGCCCACCGTGGTCGCCGCCGCAGCCAAGCCGGCCGATCCGGTGCCGACGCCACGCGCCAAGCCGCAGATCGCCGCCACGCTCCAGCTCGCCTCGGCCGATGCGCAGATCGTTGCGCCGCCCAAGCCGAAGCCCGCGCCCGTGGCCGACAAGCCGGCGGCCGGCAAGCCTGAAACCCCGGCCGACATCATCAATGCCCGCGGCTTCTGGGACATCCCGGCTACGCCGCAGCAGGCGACGCCGGCGCAGGTCGCCGCGTTGAAGGCCCGCCAGGCGCTTGCCGCCGCGACCGATCCGCAGCCGACCGCCAGCGTCTCCAACGCAGCCTATCAGGCGCTGGCCTATGCGCCGGCCGCCGCATCCCCGGTCGACCGCGCCAACGTCGTCGCCGCCTCCGCGCCGATCCCACGCTCCGCCCGTCCCGCCGCCGCGTCGCGCAACGTCGCTCAGGCAACCGAGATCAATACGGTGGTCGGCAAGAGCGTTGACGGCATGGTCGCAACCGCGACCCGGCTCTCCGCGGCCAAGAGCGAGAGCGTCTGGCTCAAGATCGTCATGCTGTCGCCGAGCGCCAGCCGCGCGATGTCGGTGACGCTGATGGGCGAGCTCGATATGGCCGCGATGCGCCGCTATTTCGTCAAGCCGCAGGCCGTGATCGCGATGGGCTTCACCGACGATCCGATGCAGGGCCTGTCCTGCGACAGCTTCTCGGGCGCCGCGACCGCGAAGCTCGAGACGACCTCCTTCGTCGTGCGCACGGCGGCGTTGCGCTAGCGCTTCGACATTTCGCTGCTTCCAGAATCTCCGGTGTCGTCCTGACGAAGGCCAGGACGACGACGCTATTTCCGACCCCGCCGGTCCAGATGATACCGCAGCGCCAGCGACAGGCAGATCGACAGCGGCTGCTTCGGCAGCGCGCCGGACAGGGGCAACAGCAACGCCCTCGTCTGCCGGTACTCGAACTGATCGGGAAAGCGCTCGCGGAAGGTGTCGACCAGGGTCGTCTTGCAGTTGAACAGAATGGCCGGCTGCTCGGCCCCCTTCACGCGCCCGAGCCGGATCGTGGAGCCGCTGCCGGTCTCATCGGTCAGGTAGGCGGGCTCGCCCCATTTCAGCGTCTCGGTGAGCCGGCCGACGTCGTCATGCGCCGCAGCGGTCGCGAAGATCAGTGCACGCACCTGAAGCAGCCGCTTGCCGATCGACGCCGGAAGAGCGTCGAAGGCGCGGCTCACCTCGCGCGGCAGCGGCGGCGCGGTCACGGCGGTCTCCCTCGATGGACCCACAACACCGGTGTCGTCCTGGCGAAAGCCAGGACCCGTACCGCGGAATCTATCGGTGAAGCGCGGTACCAATCCCGCACGACGATAAGGCAACTGCCGGCCTTCGCAACAACCACATCCTGTGGCTACGGGTCCCGGCTTTCGCCGGGACGACCGCACAGGCCTCAGATCATCCCCAGCGCCTGCATGTAGGTCTCGAGAATGGTCTCGGCCTCGGCGCGCTCGTTGGGGTCCTGCTTGCGCAGGCGCACGATGGTGCGTAGCGCCTTGACGTCGTAGCCATTGCCCTTGCTCTCGGCATAGACGTCGCGGATGTCGTCGGAGATCGCCTTCTTCTCTTCCTCCAGCCGCTCGATGCGCTCGATGATGGATTTGAGCTGGTCCTTGGCAAATTTCGTCGCGGGCTCGTCGTCGCGGACGGCGGCGGAGGTGGCCATCTTGGTACTCCCAATGGAACTGGCAAAACGAGGTGACGCCGGCATCCCTCACCGCGCGTGCTGGAAGACCCTTAGGGTTGGTGCCCCCCGCGTTCAAGCAAGCATCGCGCTCGTCCACAGCGCGCCCACACCTTCCTGCGGCTGCTCGAAGAAAGCTGTTGTGTGGTGCGACTCAGCCGACACGCGCCGGCGCCGTTCAGTGCCCGTGAGGATGGACCTTCTTCATCGCCTCGATCTGCTCGGGCGTGGCCGTGCCCTGGTATTTCGATTTCCAGGTCTCGTAGGGCATGCCGTAGACGGCCTCCCGGCTTTCGTCCTTGCTCAGGGCGACGCCTTGGGCGTCGGCGGCGTCCTTGAGCCAGTTGGACAGGCAGTTGCGGCAGAAGCCCGCCAGATTCATCAGGTCGATATTCTGGACGTCCGTCCGTGTCTTCAAATGATCGACCAGGCGCCGGAAGGCGGCCGCTTCGAGCTCCGTTCTGGTTTTGTCGTCGATTGCCATAGCTGAATTCCTTAAGCTCCGACCTGGCTCTGACCCCGATGGCGGTCACCGTTACGGGATCAGGTGGGGTCCTGTCACAGATTTTGCCATATCGCGGCGCAAACGGGCCAAGCCCGGCCTTGGGGCAGTTCCCCGCCTCTACGCCAAATCGTCAATGATCTGATATAGCTTCCGCGATAATGATCGCCGAATCTCCCCGCGCCCCCCTTCGCCTGCTCGCCCGGTTGGTCCCGGTGCTGGCGATTGCCGTGTTGTGTCTCTGGACCAGCCCGGCCTCCGCCGATTTCCGGCTGTGCAACAACACCTCGAGCCGGGTCGGCATTGCGCTCGGCTACAAGGACGCCGAGGGCTGGACCACCGAGGGCTGGTGGAACATCTCCTCACGCTCCTGCGAGACCCTGCTGCGGGGAACGCTGGTCGCCCGCTACTATTACATCTACGCGATCGACTATGACCGCGGCGGCGAATGGTCGGGGCAGGCCTTCATGTGCTCACGCGACAAGGAATTCACCATCCGCGGCACCGAGGATTGCTTGGCGCGCGGCTATGACCGGACCGGCTATTTCGAGGTCGATACCGGCGAGCAGCGCGCCTGGACGGTGCAGCTCACCGATGCCAACGAGCAGCCGGCACAGCCGCGCCTGCCTGGCATGCCCGGCCCGGTTGGCCCGGGTGGCGGCGTTCCGGGTTTGCCCAATGGCCCGCCCGGTGCTACGCCCCCGGGCTCGCCCGGCCTGCCACCGGCCGCAGCTCCGCCCCCGCCTGGGAATAAGCCATGAGGCGTCTTCGCCGTATCAAGATTCTCGCGACACTGGGACCTGCCTCTTCGGACCTCGCGATGATCCGCCGCCTGTTCGAGGCCGGCGCCGACCTGTTCCGCATCAACATGAGCCACACCCCGCATGACAAGATGCGGGAGCTGGTGGCGACGATCCGCAATGTCGAGAGCAGCTACGGCCGGCCGATCGGCATCCTGGTCGACCTTCAGGGACCGAAGCTCAGGCTCGGCGCCTTCGCGGAAGGCGCGGTCCAGCTCCAGAACGGCCAGACCTTCACGCTCGATTCCGACAAGACGCCGGGCGATGCCACGCGCGTCCATCTCCCGCATCCGGAGATCCTGGCCGCGCTGCGGCCCGGCCATGCGCTGCTGCTGGATGACGGCAAGGTACGGCTGATCGCGGAGGAGACCTCGAAAGAGCACGCGGTGACGCGCGTCGTGGTCGGCGGCAAGATGTCCGACCGCAAGGGCGTCAGCCTGCCCGACACCGACCTGCCGGTCTCGGCGATGACGCCGAAGGACCGCGCCGACCTCGAGGCGGCGCTGGTCACCGGCGTCGACTGGATCGCGCTGTCCTTCGTGCAGCGCGCCGACGACGTGATCGAGGCCAAGAAGATGATCCGCGGCCGCGCCGCCGTCATGGCCAAGATCGAGAAGCCGCAGGCGATCGACCGCCTCGCCGACATCATCGAGGCCTCCGACGCGCTGATGGTGGCGCGCGGCGACCTCGGCGTCGAGCTGCCGCTGGAGCGCGTGCCGAGCCTCCAGAAGCAGATGACGCGCATGGCGCGCCGTGCTGGCAAGCCGGTGGTGATCGCAACCCAGATGCTGGAATCGATGATCCAGTCGCCGGTGCCGACCCGCGCCGAGGTCTCCGACGTCGCCACCGCCGTCTATGAAGGCGCCGACGCCATCATGCTGTCGGCGGAATCGGCGGCCGGCAAATTCCCGGTCGAGGCGGTCTCGACCATGAACCGCATCGGCGAAGAGGTCGAGCGCGACCCGATTTATCGTTCCGTGCTCACCGCGCAGCGCCCCGCGCCGGAATCAACCGCGGGCGATGCCATCGCCGACGCCGCCCGCCAGATCGCCGAGACGCTCGACCTGCCGGCCCTGATCTGCTGGACCAGCTCGGGCTCGACCGCGGTGCGCGTCGCGCGCGAGCGGCCGAAGCCGCCGATCGTGGCGATCACGCCGAACATCGCGGCCGGACGCCGGCTCGCGGTGGTCTGGGGCGTGCATTGCGTGGTGGCCGAAGACGCGCGCGACCAGGACGACATGGTGAGCCGCGCCGGCCAGATCGCGTTCCGGGACGGCTTCGTCCGCGCCGGCCAGCGCGTGATCATCGTCGCCGGCGTACCGCTCGGCATCCCCGGCACCACCAACATGGTGCGCATCGCCTCGGTCGGCCCCGAGGGCGGCGCGGATATCTAGGTCCGCGGGCGCGCGACAAACAAAAAAGTCAAAAACAACCCCATGCACAGTAGCCGGCCGGTCCGGCGAACATGCTCGGATTGTTCGAAAAGGCGCGCTCGGACGACGGCCTGAGCGCGATCAGGCCCGTGCCCCGGTTGCGCCCTCGACTTAAGCCCCAACCAGCGCCTTCGTCGTCGGGAGCAGCGTCTGCTGCACCACCAGGCCGCGGGCGCGGGCGTCCATGACGCCGACGGCGCGCAGCGCGAGCAGCGTCACGGTCTGCACCGCATCGCGCATCTTGACGGGATCTTCGAGATTGTCAGGCGCGAGCGGCCCGACCAGCGCCTCATGCAGCGCACCGAGCAGCGCGGTGGCGGCAAGTGCGGTGTCCTGCGCCGGCAGGTGACCGGCGCGCACGGCCGCATCGATCCGGCCAGCGATCTCGCCGGCGATCTCGCGCCGGCTGGCCAGGCGCGAGGCGCTGACATCGACATCGACCGGCTCGGCCAGGATGCCCCAGGCCAGCCTGCGCTGCGACAGGGTATGGACCGCCACCGTGGTGACGGCGGCAGCCAGCGCGGAGGACGGCCCCGGCGCGGCATCGGCCGCCCTGCGGATCGCCGCGAGCTCGTCGCGGGAGACCTCGGCAATCAACTCGGAGATCAGCTCGGCCTTGGAGGGGAAGTAGCGGTAGACCGTGCCGGCTGCAACATTGGCCCGGACCGCGACCGGCGCAATCTGCACCGCCGCCATCCCGCCTTCCGCCGCAGCCTCCCGCGCCGCCGCCAATATCGCACTGCGCCGGGCCGCAAGGCGCTTAACCACTTGATGCGTCCGCCGATAAACCATGGCGCGCTTCCTGTCCCACACGCCTGCCGCACGCCCTGCGGCCCAACGCTTCGTCACTGCAATAGATGCAAATCGCCCCGCAAGGACTGAACAACTATTCAGGGGGGATGACAAGATGCATTTGCACGAAGCGTCATACCAAAGCGGCGAGACGGATTCGCTCAAATGCACAGAGCCGGTTGGTAAACGGCTAACCACAATTGTTACCGCGATCTTAAAGCAGCCCGGCGACTTTACCGCACTACTGCGATCCCTCCTCGGTGCAGCATGATCGACCCGGACGCCCGGACCGCCTGGCAGCTCTTCAATCTGAACTGGCTTCCTGTCGCGGCCATGGGCGCCCTGCTGGCGCTCGGCCTGCCCTTGACCGGTCTGAGCCTCGAGCCTGTTGCCTACGGCATCACACTGGCGATCGCGGCCGTCCTGGTTGCAGTCGCCTATGGCTACCGGCTCGCCAAGAGCGAGTTTGCCGATCCGAAACTGGTGTTCTCGCTGGGCACGATCGGACAGGTCATTCTCACCTGCGCCATCGTCGGACCGCTCAGCTATGTCGCGGGCAAGCTGAACTGGCCGCTCCAGGATGGCGCACTGCTGGCGATCGACCGCGCGCTCGGCCTCGATCCCGAACCGATCGCGCGCTACGTCAACGACCATCCCTGGCTCGCCGACTGCCTGGCTCGCGGCTACGGACTGATCAAATGGCCGCTGCTCGGCATCCCCGTCGTGCTGACACTGACGGCGCGCCATGTGCGGCTGCAAGTGTTCATGCTCGCGATGAGCCTTGCGCTCGCGGTCACCATCGCGATCTCCGCCGTCGTGCCGGCGATCGGCACCTATTACGGGCTACAACTGCCGGCCGCGCATTTCCCCGAGATCAACACCGCGGTCTATGCCGGGCAGTTGCGCGACATCCTGGCACTGCGCGACGGCAGCCTGCACGAGCTCCGGCTGTTCTTCCTCTCCGGCATCGTCTCGTTTCCGAGCTTTCACGCTGCATCCGCCGTGCTCTACATGTGGGCGCTGTGGCCGGTGCGCGGCATCGGCGGCATCGCGGCCGCGCTCAACCTCCTGATGATCGCGGCGACGCCGGCCATCGGTGCGCATTACCTCATCGACGTCGCCGGCGGCATCGCGGTCGCCGCTGCATCGATCTGGGTGACGACATTCTATGTTCAACGGCTCGGCCGCACGGCGCCCGTGTCTGCCGCACCTAAGCTATCGCCAGTCTGGCAGACCAGCCTCGCAGAATGACGGCGCGATCGTCGCGGTCGGAGACAAGTTGCCGTAGGGTGGGCAAAGGCGCGTAGCGCCGTGCCCACGAGCAATTTTCAATATCCCAAAGTCTCGCGGGTGGGCTCCGCCTTCGGTCTTCGAGCCATGACGGAGCTCTGCCCATCTCCGAACTGAAATCGCCGGCCAAAAGAAAAGAGCCCCGTCGAGGACGGGGCTCTCAGAATTCTCAGGTCGTCCGGCCTTACTTGAGGCTGGTCGAGATCGAGGTGAACTTGGTGTTCAGCGTGGTGCCGAGGTTGTTGACCACGGTGATGATCGCCAGCGCGATGCCGGCAGCGATCAGGCCGTATTCAATGGCGGTGGCGCCGGATTCATCCTTCACAAAGCGCGCAACGAGGTTCTTCATAGAGTGCTCCAAATGGTACACGAGGCTACAACTGATCTGGTCTTTTCGGCTTCCCAGCGCCGCCCGACCATGGAACCGAACGTAGTGGCAAAGAATTGCGCCGCAGTTAATTCGACTGCGTAAACACAGAGCGGTCTGCGTGTATTGGGCGATGGTAAACCGAAATCCAAAACAATCCGTTAAATTGTCCGGACATGAAAACGGCCCCGCCGCCGGTTTACCCGAAGTTATGACCGCCGTGGTTCAATGCCCGCCGCTCGGCCAGCCGACAAGAACAACAGGACGACGAGGCGGAATGTCCCTTTCCTTTGCCAACAGCATCGCGATGCAGAGCCGCGCGCGAGCCCTGGTGCCGCTCTGCGTCGGTGCCGGCGCCTATCTCTTCTTCCTCCATGTCGGCGACACGCTGCTTCAGGACTCCGACTCGTTCTGGCAGATCAAGATCGGGCAATGGATTCTCGATCACGGCGCCGTGCCCACCACGGACTTCTATTCCTTCACGCGAACGGGCGCGCCGTGGATCTCGACGTCGTGGCTGTCGCAAGTGCTGTTCGCCTTCTCCTATGCGCAATGGGACTGGGCAGGTCCCGTCATCCTCACCGCGATGGCGGTCGCGCTCACGGCCGCCATCTTCGTCTATCTGCTCGACGCGCAGATCGAGGCGCCGCGTGCGGTGCTGTTTGCGATGCTGGCGCTGCTGCTGTCGCTGCACCACGTGCTGGCGCGTCCGCATATTCTGGCGCTGCCCGTCATGGTGGCGTGGGTCGGCCTGCTGATGGCGGCTGCCGACCGCAGGCGCGCGCCGTCCTGGTACTGGCTGCCGCTGATGGCGCTCTGGGCGAACCTGCATGGCGGCTTCGTGCTCGGCCTGGCGCTGATCGGTCCGATCTCGCTCGAGGCCGTCGAGCACGCGGAAAAAGGGCGGCGGCTTCAGCTGTTCATGCGCTGGGTGCTGTTCGGCATCGGCGCACTGATCGCGAGCTGCTGCACGCCGTACGGCTGGAAGACGCTGCTGGGCGCGACCAACATCCTCAGCCTCGGCGAGCTGCTGTCGCTGATCTTCGAATGGATGCCGGCGAACTTCGCCACGTTCAGCTCGTTCGAAGGCGCGCTGCTCGGCCTGATCGCATTCGGCTATTATCGCGGCCTCGTGCTCTCGGCGCCGAGGATCTTCTTGATCCTGTTCCTGACCTGGAGCGCATTGACCCATGTCAGAAGCATCGAGGCATTTGCCTTCCTGGTGCCGCTGGTACTGGCGAAGCCGCTCGGCCAGATGGTTCCGCGCCCGCAGCCGGACGCCACCGGCACCGACCGCTGGCCGGCCCGCTATGTCACCGCGCTTGGCGCACTGATGATCGTGGCCGCGGGCTGGACCTCGACCTCGCTCTACATGGGGCACCACCGCTTCACCTTCACGATGACGCAGACGCCGGTTGCCGCGGTCGACCTGCTCCAGCAACGCAAGGTCCAGCGCATCTTCAACGCCTATCAGTTCGGCGGCTATCTGATCTCGCGCGACATCCCTGTCTATGTCGACGGCCGCGCCGAGCTCTATGGCGAGACATTCGTCATGGACTTCTTCAAGGCGACGGAGGGCAAGAAGCCCGAGCTGCTTCCGCGCCTGCTGGATGAGTACAAGATCGACGCGACGCTCCTGGTCGCCGATGCGCCGGGCCCGCAGATCCTCGATCAGCTCAAGGGATGGAAGCGGATCTATACGGACGACATCGCGGTGATCCATGTGCGAACCGCCGACGCACAGGCCGGTGTGGCGCCGCAAGCGGAAACATCGAGGGAAGCTTTCAAGTGAGCGTGTCCGTTCGGCGGCCGATGTCCGGTCCATCGCGCAGCTGGAGCGGGATTCCCCTGATGCTCCTGCCGGCGATCGCGATCGCAACGCTGTTCGGCTGGGGTATCCTGATCTCCACCCTCGTCCATCCCGGCTCGATCGGGCTGAACCACATCGCCCCCGGCACCGACTGGATGGTGTTTTACGGTGCCGTCAGGTCGATGCTCGCCGGCAATCTTGCGCTGGTCATCGATGGGGACGCGTTCACCGCCTATCTCAACCAGTCGTTCGCATCGTGGCTGACGGCGCCGCTAGAGTTCCGTCCCTGGTTCTATCCACCCAGCTTTCTCGTTCTGCTGCTGCCCGTCGCGCCGCTCGGTTTCGTCGGCTCCTATGTTGCATTCCAGACGGCGAGCGCAGGCTTCCTGGCCTGGGCGCTTCGCAACCGGGCCGATCAGCCGCAACTGACGCCCTACATCATCGCGGCGGTTCTGGTCTCGCCAGCCGCGTCTCTCAACCTGGCCGATGGACAATGCGCCTTTCTCGTTACCGCGCTGCTGGTCGCGGGTGTCAGGCTGCTCGGACCGCGGCCGCTCCTTGGCGGCGCAATCCTCGGGCTCCTGAGCTTCAAGCCGCAATTCTTCCTGCTCGTCCCGCTCGCGCTGGTGGGTTTGCGCCAATATCGCAGCCTGTGCGCCGCTGCATGCTCGGCATTCGCATTGGCGGTTGCGAGTGCCATGATTTTTGGCGTCGAATTGTGGCTGTGGTGGATACCGCAGGCGCTCAACAATCTGGTCAGCCCTGATGCGAAATGGCTGGCCTATGGCCGCATCTGGGGTCACAGCGTCTGGGCCTGCGCGGTGCTGCTGGGCCTGCCGGAACGGCTGGCCTCGATGCTGCAACTGGCCGCGATACTCGCGAGCGCGGCAGCGACCTTCGTTGCGTTTCGCTCCTCGCTCAGCACCGACAACAAGCTGATCGTATTGCTTGCGGCAACCGTGCTGGCGGCCCCGCATTCGGGGCCCTATGATGCGACGCTGCTGGTGGTCGCCGTCGTGCTGTGGCTTGCCGCATCGGTCGATGCTCCGCGCTTTCGCGACTGGCTGATCGGGCTCGGCATCTGGATGGTGCCGTTGCTCAGCCCAGCCGTCTATATCCCGGCGGGACGGCTGTCACCGCTCCTCACCGTCGCTCTCATTGGCCTCGTCCTCGGCGCGTTGCGCAGCCCGGCGAGATCCGGCGGGCCGGCAATCCCCGCGTCGTCGACGCAAGGAGCGTGCGGCTGAGGCGCGTTCCACCCTTGTCCCCGGACGTGCCTCACCGCGTTGGGAAGTGACGCACCCCGTCTGCCGTGCGGTAATAGCCGATGGTTGAACAGGAGAGCACGTCATGCTGCTTCGCAGTCTCGTCATCGCGCTTCTCGTCACGGTCTCGCTCAGCGCCACGCACGCGGCGCCACGATGGCTGAACCTGCCGCCGACGCCAACATTGCCCAAGGCAACGCAGAGCGGCTTCGCGCCCGTCAACGGCATCAAGGTCTGGTACGCAATGTTCGGCCGGGGTGAGCCGGTCCTGTTGCTGCATGGTGGCCTCGCCAACGGCAACTATTGGGGCCACCAGGTTCGCGCGCTGCAACGGCGCTACCAGGTCATCGTCATGGAAAGCCGCGGGCATGGGCGCAGCAGCCGCAACCAGGAGCCGTATGGCTACGATTTGATGGCTTCGGACGTGGTCGCGCTGCTCGACCATCTCAAGATCAAGAAGGCGGCGATCGTCGGCTGGAGCGACGGCGCGATCATCGGCCTCGACATCGCCATGAAGCACCCGGAGCGGGTGAGCAAGCTGTTCGCCTTCGCCGCGAACTCGGACCCGTCAGGCGTTGCGGATATCGCGACAAGCGACGTCTTCAACGCCTACATCGCCAGGGCGGGAGACGAATACAAGCGCCTCTCGCCGACCCCGACCGAGTACAAGAGCTTCGTCGCCGAGATCACCAAGATGTGGGAGAGCCAGCCGAAATGGACAGCTTCGGACCTCGCGACGATCAAGGTCCCGACATGGATCGTGGACGGCGATCACGACGAGGCGATCAAGCGCGAGAACACCGAGTTCATGGCGGCGAACATTCCGGGGGCCGGCCTGCTGATCCAGCCGGAGGTCAGCCACTTCTCGTTCCTGCAGGATCCGGAGCGGTTCAACGACGACGTGCTGCATTTTCTGGGGCGGCGGGATACGCCGAGGGCTGCGGCGAAGTAGCGGAAACTCTCGTGTCCCGGACGCGCTGCAACGCGCGAACGTTGCTGCGCAGAGCCGGGACCCAGAAGGCAACACGCTTCACTGCCGCATGGGCCCCGGCTCAGCAGCGCACCGCTAAGAAGCGCTGCGCTGCGTCCGGGGCACGAGACCGAAGTTTGACGCGCAGCTGTATCAGAATCAGCCAACAAGAAACGCGGCGTTTCCGCCGCGTTTTTCAATTCGATCTGCCGCTTCTCGATTACGCCTGCGGCTGCGGTTCCAGGCCCGGATCCGGATCGGGCCGCGGACGAGACTTGCCGGCCGGCGGCACCGCGGAGGCGCGCGGCGTAGTCGGCTCGAGCACGGACTCGCGGTTCGGCTTCTTGCCCTTGAGCAGATCGACGATCTCGTCGCCGGAGAGCGTCTCGAATTCGAGCAGGCCCTTGGCCAGCGCCTCGAGGTCGGCATGCTTCTCGGTCAGGATGCGGGTCGCTTCCTTGTAACCTTCCTCGACCAGGCGCCGAATTTCGGAGTCGATCTTCTGGACGGTCGCTTCAGAGGCGTTCTGCGTGCGCGACACCGACATGCCCAGGAAAACCTCGTCCTGGTTCTCGCCGTAGGAGACGGTGCCGAGCTCTTCCGAGAGACCCCAGCGCGTCACCATCATGCGGGCAAGGCGCGTCGCCTGCTCGATGTCGGAGGCGGCACCCGAGGTCACCTTCTCGCGGCCGAAGATCAGCTCTTCGGCGACGCGGCCACCCATCATGATGGCGAGGCGCGAGGTCATCTGCTCCAGCGACATCGACAGCTTGTCGCGCTCGGGCAGCTGCATGACCATGCCCAGCGCGCGGCCGCGCGGGATGATCGTCGCCTTGTGGATCGGATCGGTCGCGGGCACGTTCAGGCCGACGATGGCGTGGCCGCCCTCGTGATAGGCCGTCAGGAGCTTCTCTTCCTCGGTCATGACGAGCGACTTGCGCTCGGCGCCCATCATCACCTTGTCCTTGGCCTCCTCGAACTCGGCCTGCGTCACCATCCGCTTGTTGCGGCGGGCGGCGGTGAGCGCGGCTTCGTTGACGAGGTTCATCAGGTCGGCGCCGGAGAAGCCCGGGGTGCCGCGCGCGATGGTCTTGAGGTTGATATCGGGGGCCAGCGGCACCTTGCGGACGTGGACCTTGAGGATCTGCTCGCGGCCGACGACGTCGGGATTGGGCACCACGACCTGACGGTCGAAGCGGCCGGGACGCAGCAGCGCGGGATCGAGCACGTCGGGACGGTTGGTGGCGGCGATCAGGATCACGCCCTCGTTCGCCTCGAAGCCGTCCATCTCGACCAGCAGCTGGTTCAGCGTCTGCTCGCGCTCGTCATTGCCGCCGCCGAGACCGGCGCCACGGTGACGGCCGACGGCGTCGATTTCGTCGATGAAGATGATGCAGGGCGCGTTCTTCTTGGCCTGCTCGAACATGTCGCGGACGCGGCTCGCGCCGACGCCGACGAACATTTCGACGAAGTCGGAGCCGGAGATGGTGAAGAACGGCACGTTGGCTTCGCCCGCGACCGCACGCGCGATCAGGGTCTTACCGGTGCCGGGAGGGCCGACCAGCAGCACGCCGCGCGGAATGCGGCCGCCGAGGCGCTGGAATTTGCCGGGGTCGCGCAGGAACTCGACGATCTCCTGGAGGTCCTGCTTGGCTTCGTCGACGCCGGCGACGTCCTCGAAGGTGACGCGGCCATGCGCCTCGGTGAGCATCTTCGCGCGCGACTTGCCGAAGCCCATCGCCTTGCCGGCGCCGCCCTGCATCTGCCGCGACAGGAAGATCCAGACGCCGATCAGGGCGATGAAGGGCAGCCAGGAGACCAGCAGCGAGACGAACCAGGGCACGTTGTCGCCCGGCGGCTTCGCGGTGATCTGGACCTTGCTGTCATAGAGGCGCTTGACCAGCGTCGGGTCGTTCGGCGCATAGGTCTGGAAGCTGGAGCCGTTGGTGAAGGTGCCGTGGATGTCCGGCCCCTGGATCACGACGTCGCGCACATTGCCGCGGTCAACCTCGCTCAGCAGCTGGGAGAAGGCGATGTCCTGCGAAGAGGCGCGCTGACCCGGATTCTGGAAGAGCGTGAACAACGCCAACAGCAGCAAGACAATGATGACCCAGAGGGCGAAATTGCGCAGATTGGCGTTCATCGATCTTCCTTCGTGGTCGCGCGGATCGCGGCCTGAATCCTTGGGCGGTACGAGGAAATCCCCAAGGAATCCTCTCGGTTAGACGCATACAATTTAGGTGCCGCCCCGGTCGCTGCCAAGGGAACGAGATGGGACTATTTATCCCATCTTAGAGCGATTCCCGCTGAAATAATGGCGACCTATCCGGGGTTTTTCCTGCCTGGTTAAGGTGACCTGACGGCGCTGCCTCGAAACAGCCGGTGTCATGATCCGCCCTCATTTGTCCCTGCGCCGCCGGGCCGGCGCCGGTGCGATCTGGATACGCCCGCCGGCAAGGCTGATCAAGGCTCCCGCAAGGGTCTGCTTCAGGACCGGGCGGCCATTTGCGGCTGCGCGGGGGCTTGCGGCCATGTCCTGATCAAGGATGGCTTGATCGAGCACGGCCATCAGGGTCTCGACCTTGCCGAGTTCCGCCGGCCCTTCGTGCCCGAGCGCATTGATGGCCCGCAGCAGGAGCCGCAGCCGGACCTCCTCCGGCAGGGTGGCGAAGGCGCCGGCCTCGAAACTTCGCATGCCCGGCCCATGCGGCGCATCGTCGCGATCCCTCAAGCGAAGGAAGCGCTCGGCGCCATCCGTCAGCACCTCCACCGCCGCATTGGCGCGCGCCAGCCTGCCTGCGAGCCGCGCCAGACTGCGGGCGTCGCCGCCCTCGGCCGCAAGCTGCGGCAACAGCGCGCGCAGCCGCGGCCGGGTGAAGGCGGTGTCGCGGTTGGTGGGATCATCGGCAAAGCCAATCTTCGCGCGCTTCAGGGTCGCGATCAGTTGCGCCTTCGGGACGTCGAGCAGCGGGCGCGCCAGCACGATGCCGTCGCGCTGCGTGAGGCGCGCCATCGCCGACAGCCCGGCAAGTCCGCTGCCGCGGACGAGGCGCATCAACAGGGTCTCGGCCTGGTCGTCACGGGTATGGGCGGTCAGCACGTGGCTCGCACCGGCGCTGCGCGCAGCCTGCACGAGCAGGCGATAGCGGGCCTCGCGCGCGGCCGCGGGCAGTCCCGTCTTCGGCTTGGCGCCGCGCCAGCGCAGGGTCCGGTGCGGCAAGCCGAGCTCGGTGGCGAGCCGCTTCACCTCGCGCGCCTCGCGCGCCGCCTCGGCCCGCAGGCCGTGATCGACGGTGACGACGGTGAGAAGCGGGCCGCGCGCGAGGCTGCGCTGCCAGCGCGCGGCGAGCCACATCAGCGCGATCGAGTCGGGACCGCCGGAGACCGCGAGCACCAGTGCGGGCGCGCTTCTGAACCCGGCGAAGAGCTGCTTGGCTTCGCGCGCGGAGATCGGAGAATTGTCGTCGTCTGACATGACGCTGCCCGGCAATCGCCAGCGGATGGACCGACTGTTTAGCGCAGCACCATCCGCGTTGTCAGCGATCAACGCTGCGCGCCGAGCGCGATTTTACTGTTGGGCATGATCTTTCCGGACAACCGTCGCACACTTTGGGCCAACGCGGCCCTTCGGGTCCGGACCATGCCCTAGCACTTCACCCGCTTCTGCTCGCGATCGACGGCGGCTTTGACGCCGGCGGAGGCGCGCGGATATTTGCGGCCGACCTCGCCGAAGGCGGCGCAGGCGGCCTCCTTCTCCTTCAGCGCGGCCAGCGACTGGCCGAGCCGCAGCAGCGCGTCCGGCGCCTTGGCCGACTTCTCGTATTTGGTGGTGACGGCGAGGAAGGCTTCCGCGGAGTCGCGATATTGCTGGCGCTGGAAGTAGCTCTCGCCGAGCCAGTATTGCGCGTCGCCGAGCAGCGGGTCGCTCGGATATTTTTGCGCGAAATTCTTCATGGTCTGCTCGGCGAGCGCATAGTCCTTGCGCTGCATGTAGCCGATGCCGAGGTCGAACTCGTCGCGCGACGTCGCCGAGGGCGGCAGGGTCGCTAACCCGCCGCCGGCGGCAGGCGGATAGCCGGGCTGGGCTGCGGGGGGCGCGGCCTGTGGCTGATAGCGCGGGCTGGTATTGGCGAGATCGAGCGGCTCGCCGGCGTTGCGCCCGCCGGGGGCTCCTGCCGACATCGGCTGCTGCCCGCCGCCGAGCGCGCGCGGCGCGCCGGGCGCGCTCGGATTCTGGCTGGGGTCAAAGGCATCGCCGCGGCGGCGCGTGCCGGGGGCACCAGGCGCCGGCTGCTCCTGAACGATCGGTGCGGGAGAAGCGATCTGCGGCTGCTCGTAATTCGGCTGGGCGGGCTGCTGCTGGCGATAGCCCGGCGCGCCTTGAGAGGGCGAAATTTGAGCGGGCGGCACGGCGGCGACATTGGGCTGGACCGGCGCCTGTCCGGGCGCGGCTTGCGCACCGCCTTCGAGCGCCCGCAGGCGCTCCTCGAGCTGGCGGTTGCGGTATTGCAGTTCTTCGTTCTGGCCGGTGAGCTGGCGCAGCTGGTTCTCCAGCCGCTCGATCCGCATCTCGGGATCATCGTCCGACTGCGCGAAGACGGGCGAGCACAAGGAGAGCAGCGCGGCGGTCGCCACGGTGCCGGTTAACACCTTAAATCTGGATGACATCTTGCCCTGACGACGAAAGCGAAATGGCCTGCGACGGAACATTCGACGCGCCACACATTGAAGGGGAGTACGCCAAAAATGTGACTGCTACAAAGGGGTTTCTGTCACAGATCGCTGAAACGAAACCGGCGCCCGTGAGGGCGCCGGCATGATCGATTCCTGAAGATGAACGGCGCCTGACTGAACGTCAGGAGCTCGCGTTCAGCACGGTCACAGCGCGACGGTTCTGCGACCAGCAGGAGATATCGTTACAGACGGCGACCGGGCGCTCCTTGCCGTAGGAGATCGTGCGCATGCGGTTCGGATCGATGCCGCGCGAGGCGAGGAACGAACGCACCGACTGGGCTCTGCGGGCGCCGAGGGCGATGTTGTATTCGCGGGTGCCGCGCTCGTCGGCATGACCTTCGATGGTGAAGCTGTAGCGCGGATAGGTCTGCAGCCACTGCGCCTGCTTCTCCAGGGTCACGATCGCCTGCGGGGTCAGATCGGTCTGGTCGCTTTCGAAGAACACGCGGTCGCCCACGTTGACGACGAAGTCCTGCTGGCTGCCCGGCGTCGCCGCGTTGGCCATCGCATCCGTAGCAGAGTTCTTGTTGGCGCAGGCGCCCATCGACAGCGCGACAGCAAGCACCGCGGCCAGCTTCAATCCCTGGAGGATACGCATAGGATGTTTCATTCCGGAGCCTCCACGCTCACGTTAGTCCACTGCTGTCCGGTCTACAGGGGGTTGGTTAAGCGAACGTTCCGTCAACCTTGATGGGATGTTGCCAGAGCCGGTCAAATGCCCCCCACCGGCGAAAAGCAACCGTCATGGTTAATGGGTTGTAAATGTGGCGCGAGGGTGAAGGCAAGCCGCGTTAACCGGCAAAATCACTGGACTTGCTTGAATTTTGGGCCTGAGTCCGGAAAATCCCGGAGCGCCTTCGATCAGCCGGCCGCGCCGGAATCAGGCGTGCGCGGCATCCGGCACCAGCAGCGGCTGCTGCTGCGGCGGAAGCTGGCGCTGCCCGCTGCGCCCGAACAGCATCCGTCGCTCGAAGGCGGTGGACCGCATGATCGGATAACGCTCGAACACCTTCTTGCGGAAGGTCGGGAAATCCGCCGCCATCAGTCCGAACGGCTTGGTGAGACCGGGAACCAGCCTCGGCTCGGCAATGGTCTCGTGCAGAAACACCCGCCGGTAGAAGGCCTGATGCTCGGGACGCACGATCGCAAGGCCGAGATCGGCATTGAAATGCTCGCAGGCCATGTACGCGAGCCGGGTCGTCAGATAGGGCAATTCCGGAACCCGCTTCACCTGGTCGGGATCGGCGACAAACCGCGTGGGGTCGATCATGACCTCGCCGCGATCGAGTCGCGGCAGCAGGATCTCGGGAAAGACATCGGCCGAGGTCGACTGCCGCCATTCCGACGTCAGCACGCTGATGCGCACGGAGCTGCAAAGCTCGCCGTGGAGATAGACGCCGAAGGTCCACGCGTTCGGCAGTTCGTCATACTGATCGGTGACGCGCGCGTCCGCAGATTCCTTGACGGCACCTTCGCGCAGATAGGCGCGGTAGCGGAGATTGTAGATCTTCTCCTTCTCGGCCGCCGTATCGGCGAGATGATAATCGACGTCGGTCAGGAGCTCTGCACCCCGTCCAACAGCCGAAATGATCGCTCTGGCTGAGGACTGCATTCCAACTCCTTACCCATCACCGCTCAACGCATGCGCGCGGAACAACCTCCACGCGCGTGATGATTTATTAACAGCTTCTTAACAATGAAGCAAAGCAATCGAAAGGTTAGGGTTAATCCCCCGTAGCACTACGGTGCCCGGCAACAGACTGAAACGACAGGAAATTCTCGGAAGCGGAGTTAGGCGAAGGAACGCGAGCCGACGACCTGGAGCAGGCCTTCGTCGCGCCGTCCATGCGAAGCGTTGAGGAGCTGGCGCATCCGCACGGCGGGCACCGGACGGCTGAACAGATAGCCCTGCGCCTCGGAGACGGTGCCGTCGGCGCTGATCAGCTCGAGCTGCTCGTTGGTCTCGATGCCCTCGACCACGACCGCCATGCCGAGGTCGGCGGACAAGCGCGCCACGCCGCGCAAGAGCGTCAGCGGCCGGTCGGTGTCGATGCCTTCGAGGAAGGAGCGGTCGATCTTCACCTTCTGCATCGGGAAGTTATGCAGGTAGCTGAGGCTCGAATAGCCGGTGCCGAAATCGTCGAGCGAGATGCGCACGCCGAGCGCATGCAGCTGCGACAGGATGTCGTGAGTGAGCTGGGTGTTGCGCAGCAGCGAGGACTCGGTGATCTCGATCTCCAGCCGATGCGCCGGCAGGCCCGAGACCTCCAGCGCGTAGCGGATCTCGCTCAGCACGTCGCGCTGGTGGAATTGCTGCGGCGAGAAGTTGACGGCGACGCTGACGCCCTCCGGCCACTTCATGCATTCCATGCAGGCACGGCGCAGGATCCAGCGGCCGAGATCGACGATCAGGCCCATGTCCTCGGCGACCGGGATGATGTCGACCGGCGACACCGTGCCGCGCACCGGATGATTCCAGCGCAGCAGCGCCTCGCAGGTGGTGATCTTGCCGGACTTGAGATTGACCAGCGGCTGGTAGAACAGCTCGAACTCCTCGTTGGCGAGCGCCTTGCGCAGGTCGAGCTCGAGGATGCGGCGGGCCTCGACGGTCGCCGCCATCTCGTCGCGGAAGAAGCAGAAGGTGCCGCGGCCGTCGGCCTTGGCGCGATACAGCGCCATGTCGGCGTTCTTGAGCAGCGTATCGGCGCTGATGCCCTCCGGCGAGGTCAGCGCGATGCCGACGCTGGCGCCGATCTCGACCAGGTGATTGTCGATGCGATAGCGCTCGCTCAGCCGCTCGACGATGCGGCGGGCAAGGCTCGCGGCATCCTCGGGCGTGCTGATGTCCTGCTGGAACACGACGAACTCGTCGCCGCCGAAGCGGGCGACGAAATCCTCCGGACGCAGCATCTCGCGCAGGCGGTTGGCGACCGCGCACAGCAGCTGGTCGCCGCAGGGATGGCCGAGCGTGTCGTTGACCTGCTTGAACTGGTCGAGGTCGATGAACAGCAGCGCGGAGAGCCGTTCGGCATGGTGCGAAATCGCCAGCAGCCGCTCGATCTCGTCGCGGAAGGAGACCCGGTTGGGCAGCGCCGTGAGCTCGTCGTAGCGGGCGAGATGGCTGATCCGGGCTTCCGCGTTGGTGCGTTCGGTGATGTCTTCCAGCAGCAGCACGGTGCCGCCGCCGGTCATCGGCTGGAACGTCCAGGAGAGGGAGCGGCCGCGCGCGGGATTGGGATCGGCGGTGACGATCTCGCGGATCCGCGCGTGCTCGATCTCGGCGAGGATCTGGTTGCCGCTCTCCGCCGAGATGGAGCCTGCGGCGACGCAGGCCGACACGATGTCGGCGGCGGTGGCGCCGCGCTTGACCAGGTCCTCGGGCAAGCTCATCAGTTCGCCGAAGCGATGGTTCATCACCGCAAGGCGCCCGTCGGCGCGAAACATGCACAGGCCGTGCGGCATGTTGTTGAGCGCGGTATCGAACTGGCTCGCCAGCGCGGATTCGCGGAAGCTCGAGGTCAGCGCCTTGACGAAGATCGCATGCAGGCTGAGGTTGATGTTCTTCAGGCCGATGAAGAAGAACACGAGCAGAATGGCAAGACCGATGTGATAGAAGCCGCCGTGCAGGAGCAGCGCGAGCGACATCGGACCGCATGCCAATGCGACGTGCCACTGGATCACCCGGGGCTGACCGTAATTGCGGGCGGCACCGCCCGCGGTATAGCCGATGCCGATGGCGACACAGAGCATGTCGGCCACCGGATCCTCGTTGTTGTAGATCACGACGAAGGCCCAGACGCCGAGCACCGCCGCATAGCTGAGCGCGCCGATCCAGTAGCGCGGCTCCAGATGCTTGGCTTCTTCGAATGACAGTGGGTGCGTACGGTTTTCGTATCCGCGCATCTGGAACGCACGCGCGGTGCCGATGGCGATCAGCAGAAATGCGAGCGGCCACAGCCAGACATCGCCGGTCTTCAGCGCAGTCATGACCGCGGCCACGGCCGCGGAGGCCGAGCCCAGGAAAATCGCCCAGAAATTCTGCACCATAGAGTTGATGAGAGCGGCGTAGAGTATCGGCTCCAGCTCGTCTCGATCGCTCTGCTTCTGGTCGGCCAGCTGCATCGGCTTGTTACGCGTCCTGTTTGGAGCGTACTTTTACCCAGCCCAGGTGAAGCTTTCCTGAGGGAACATCGTTAAAGGCGGGTTGTTTTTCGGCAATAGCGAACCAATTTCCGCTGAAATATCAATCAACTAGGCAAGCCTTGCCGGGCGCAAGGTGAAGGAAAGCCTACCTCGCGCACAGAAACCGAAAAAATCGGCGTGATTTTTCGAAAAGATCGCGCGTCCGAACGCGCGATCTATTGACCCGCCGTCGAAGACAATAGCGGCGACCATGCCGGGTCGGAGGCGAAGCCCGGCGTCGGCACCTTCAGCTCGTTGCGGCCGGAGATATCGACGGAGTACAGCGACGGCCCGCCATTGCCGCCGGGATCGCGGAAGAACATCAGCACGCGGCCGTTCGGCGAGAAGGTCGGGCCCTCGTTGTGGAAGCCGGAGGTGAGGAGCCGCTCGCCGGAGCCGTCCGGCTTCATGACGCCGATCGAAAACTGCCCGCCGCCTTGCCTGGTGAAGGCGATGTAATCGCCGCGCGGCGACCACACCGGCGTCGAATAGCTGGCGTTGGTGTCGTCCTTGGAGAAGGAGATGCGCTGCGCAGCTCCCCCGCCCGCACCCATCACGTAGATCTGCGACCTGCCGCCGCGATCGGACTCGAAGCAGATGCGGGTGCCGTCCGGCGAGTAGGACGGAGAGGTGTCGATCGCCGGCGTGTCGGTGAGGCGCGTGGTCGAGCGCGAGCGCAGATCCATCACGAACAGGTTGGAATTGCCGCCCTGTTGCAGGCTCATGATGACGCGCTGGCCGTCGGGCGAGAAGCGCGGCGCAAAGGTCATGCCGGGGAAGTTGCCGACGATCTCGCGCTGGCCGGTCTCGATGTTGAAGAGATAGACCTTCGGATCGCCCTGCCCGAACTCCATATAGGTGATCTCTTGCGAGTTCGGCGAGAAGCGCGGCGTCAGCACGAGGTCGGAGCCGCGGGTCAGATAGCGCACATTGGCGCCGTCCTGGTCCATCATGGCGAGCCGCTTGACGCGGCGCTCCTTCGGCCCGGACTCGTCGACGAACACCACGCGGCTGTCGAAATAGCCCTTCTCGCCGGTCAACTTCTCATAGATCTGATCGGAGATGATGTGGGCGATGCGGCGCCAGTATTCCGGCGAGGTGAAATATTGCTGGCCGGCGAGCTGCTGGCCGGTGACCACGTCCCACAGGCGGAATTCGGCCTTGAGGCGGCCGTCCGGCTGCCGCGTCATGCGGCCGGTGACGAGGGCCTGCGCGTTGAGGGTCTTCCAGTTCTCGAATTGCGGCGCGACGTCGATGTTGCTGATGCGCTCGATGAAGGCGGCCTGGTCGATCGGGGCAAACAGGCCCGAGCGCTTCAGATTGTTGGTGATGACCTGCGTGACGCCGTTGCCGACGTCGCCGTCGGCGGGCGAGCCCGGCACGAAATTGCTGATCGCGATCGGAATCGGCCGGAACTCCGTGGGATCGATGCGAAGCCGTCCCTGCGGCTGCTGAGCGAAGGCCTGTCCGCCTCCGAGCATCGCAAGCGTCGATCCTGTCAGGGTCATGAAGCGGCGGCGGTTCATCGAGCGGACGTCATTCATTGCAAAGTTCTTTTGTTCGGATGTCACAACATATCTTTCAGGCCGAAAGTCATCGGAATGAGCTTCCAGCTCTCGTACTGCTGCTTCGGCATGAATGAATAGACCTGGCACTGCACGATGGCGCGCTTGGCGCTCTCGGCCACCGCCTGGGCGATCGAGCGCGACGGCCCCCGCACCGCGACGACGACGGGCTCGGACGCGAGCGATCCGTCGATCTTCATGGGAATGTCGATGTCGGCTTCGTACTGGTCGGCGTCCTGCCCGTTATAGGTCGGCGTGAAGCAGCGCTTGACCGCGCCCTGGAATGCACCGCGCCAGGTCGCGACGTTGTTGGCGGCCGTCCCGGTGGTCGATCCCAGCGCGGCGGACGCATTCAGCGCCGAGCCGGTGAGCTCGTGCCGGGTCGCAGCGCGCTTGTCGAGGTCGCGCTGGATCTGCGCGGGATCGAAGCTGCGCTCCTTGGGCTTCGGCTGCTGCTGCGGCTGCACCGCCGCGACCTTTTGCTCCGGCGGCTTGGGCGGCGGCTTCTTGGTGTCCAGCTTCTTCTGGAGCTCGGCGATCGGATCTTCCTTGGCCGGATCAGGCTTCTTTTCCTGCGGCTTCGGCTCTTCCTTCTTCGCCTCGGCCACGGGCTTCGGCGGCTCGGGCTTCTTCTCGACCGGCTTCTCGACGGGTTTGGGCGGCGGCTCCGGTGTCGAGTTGGTCTTGATCAGCTCTTTCTTCTCGGTGACCTTGCCGACGGCGTCTTCCTCGGGCTTGGCTTCCGCAATCTTCTCGACCTTGGGCTTCGGCTCTTCCTTCTTGCCGGTCTTCTGCCCCGCCATCATCTTGGCGAGCTGATCGGAGGAGATGATGTCGACCGGAAGAGACTCCTCCGGCGCGATGAAGGCCTTGCTGCTAAAGGTGACCAGTCCCCATCCAAGCACGAGGACGTGGAGGGCAATCGACGCAACGAGTGTCTTGTCGACGTTCACCTTCACCGGTTTAGGACCCCTGATCCGCTTCGGTGACGAGCGCCAGCTTCTTGAATCCGGCGCCGGACAACAGGCCCATGACCCTGGCTACCGTGCCGTAATCCGCCTTCTTGTCGGCGCGCAGATAGATGCGCTCCTCGAGCCCGCCGCGCGCATCCGTGATCGCCTTCAGCTTCGGCACCAGCTCGTTGATCGCGACCTCGGCGTCGTTGATGAACACCTTGCCCTTGATGTCGACAGACATCTGAAGCGGCTTCTGGTCGTTGTTTTCGAGGCTCTTGGCCTGGGTCTGCGGCAGGTCGAGCGGCACGCCGACCGTCAACATCGGCGCCGAGACCATGAAGATGATGAGCAGCACCAGCATCACGTCGACCATCGGCGTGACGTTGATCTCGGCCACGACGGGCTTGCGCCGACCACGGCGCCCGCCGCCTCCGGACGAACTCGCTACGTTCATCGCCATGATCGAATGCCCAAATTGCCCTTCACACTATACATGCCGTCCGTCAGCCCCGCTCGTCGATCTGACGCGACAGAATGGCTGAAAATTCATCGGCGAAGCCTTCGAGCCGCTGGGCCTGCCGGTTCACCTCGGACGTGAACTTATTGTAGAAAATAGTGGCAGGAATGGCGGCGATAAGGCCGACGGCGGTCGCGAACAGCGCCTCGGCGATACCGGGGGCGACCACCGCCAGGGAGGTATTTTTCGACGCCGCGATCGACTGGAAGCTCGACATGATGCCCCAGACCGTGCCGAACAGGCCGACGAAGGGACCGGCGGAGCCGACGGTGGCGAGCACCAGCAGGCGCCGCTCCAGGCGCTCGACCTCGCGCGCGATCGAGACGTTCATCACCTTGTCGATGCGCATCTGAAGGCCCGCGACCGAGCGGGCGTGGCTCTCGAACGAGCGCTTCCACTCGCGCATCGCCGCGACGAAGCAGGCCGCCATGGAATGCGTCGGCTTGGCCGAGAGGGTGCGATAAAGCTCCTCGATCGACTCGCCGGACCAGAAGGCCTGCTCGAAACGGTCCATCGAGCGGCGGGTGCGGGCAAACAGGAAGATCTTGTCGATGGCGATCGCCCAGACCCAGACCGAGCAGGACAGAAGTCCCAGCATCACCGCTTTCACGATCCAGTGAGCCTGCCAGAACAGCGCGATCAGCGACACGTCCGCGGAAGCGGCAACCGGAAGGGCTGACTGAGCCACGTCGGCCGGATTCATAAGCAGTATCCTCTCAAGGCGATCGTTACCTGATGCTCCGCGGCAGCAAATGACCGCCGGTTCCCCAATTGCCGCGCTAGAACCGGCGCGGCCGGCAAGCCCGCTCAAAGCCTTGTCTTTCTGGGGTGCAGGGGGCTCGTCCAAAGCCGGTCGCCTGCATTCCCTGCCAAGATGTCAAAACTATGGGCCTCGACGACGGCTATGGGCGCGATTGTCCACCCTTACCAGAGCCCGGCGATAGTTAATGCGGGGTTACCGCAGCTAAATTTGGCTGCGGGAAAGGTAGGCGGTGCAGGCGGTTGGCCGCTTCGCCGCGGGACGTGGCGGTGCATGGCGGCTGACGGACCGGAGCCGGATCCGACTGGCGAGGCCGGTTCCCTCCACCCTTGCGGGGGAAGGCTAGGGAGAAGAAATCGGGACGCGCACGACGGACACACCATTTCCCGGGCGCCCCCCTCCCCTGCCCTCCCCCGCAAGGGGGAGCGAGCGCTGCGCAACGGACGCCCCGTCTGGAACCTCGTCCCCCGCCCAGCCCGAAATCGCAGGAAGCGTCGTGTACGCCACAGCTACACCACGTCCACATGCTCCATCTCGCATCTCACGGCGAGCACGAGCCGATAGGCTGAGCTCGCGGACAATAATGCGCCGGCATCACCGGCCAGCCCGAGGAGCGTCCCTTGCCAAAACCACAAACCAATGTGCGGTGGATGGCCGCCGCGATCGTATCGGTCAGCCTCGTCACGTTCGGCGCCGCGCGCGCGGCGTCGGTCGCGCCGGTCGCCGCGCAAAACGGCATGGTGGTGTCCGCGCAGCATCTGGCGACCCAGGTGGGTGTCGATGTGCTGAAGCGCGGCGGCAATGCCGTCGATGCCGCTGTGGCCGTCGGTTATGCCTTGGCCGTCGTCTATCCCGCCGCCGGCAATCTCGGTGGTGGCGGCTTCATGACGATCCAGCTCGCCGACGGCCGCAAGACCTTCCTCGATTTCCGCGAGACGGCTCCCAAGGGCGCGACCGCGAACATGTATCTCGACAAGGACGGCAACGTCATCAAGGGCATTTCGACCAAGGGGCATCTTGCAGTCGGCGTGCCGGGATCAGTCTCGGGGATGGAATTTGCGCGCGAAAAGTACGGCACCATGAAGCGAGCCGACCTGCTCGCCCCCGCGATCCAGCTCGCCGAGCAGGGCTTTGCGCTGGAGCAGGGCGACATCGACCTGCTGCGCACGGCAACCGGCGATTTCAAGGACGATCCGGCATCGAGCGCCATCTTCCTCAACAACGGTCAGCCGTTCCAGGTGGGTGAGAGGCTGATGCAGTCGGAGCTCGCCAAGACATTGCGCGAGATCAGCAGCAAGGGCACCGACGGTTTCTACAAGGGCTGGGTCGGCAGCGCCATTGTGGCATCGAGCCAGGCCGGCAAGGGCCTGCTGACGCAGGACGACCTCGACGGCTACAAGACGCGCGAGCTCGCACCTGTCGAATGCGACTATCGCGGCTATCACGTGATTTCCGCGCCGCCACCGAGCTCTGGCGGCGTCATCATCTGCGAGATCCTGAATGTCCTGGAGGGCTATCCGCTGAAGGAGCTGGGCTATCATTCCGCACAGGCCGTGCACGTGCAGATCGAGGCCATGCGGCACGCTTACGTGGACCGCAACAGCTATCTCGGCGATCCGGATTTCGTGAAGAATCCGCTCGACCGCCTCCTCGATAAGAATTACGCGACCAAGATCCGCGCCGTGATCGATCCGAACAAGGCCGGGATCTCCAAGGACATCAAGCCGGGCGTCGCGCCGCACGAGGGCAGCAACACCACGCATTATTCAATCGCGGACAAGGACGGCAACGCGGTATCGGTAACGTACACGCTGAACGATTGGTTCGGCGCCAAGGTGACGGCGGCCAAGACCGGCGTGCTGCTGAACGACGAAATGGACGACTTCACCGCCAAGGTCGGGGTGCCGAACCTTTATGGCCTGGTGCAGGGCGAGGCGAATGCCATCGCTCCGGGCAAGCGGCCGCTGTCCTCGATGAGCCCGACCATCGTCACCAAGGACGGCAAGACCGTCATGGTCGTGGGCACGCCCGGCGGCAGCCGCATCATCACGGCCGTGTTGCAGACCATGATCAACGCGATCGATTACGGCATGAACGCACAGGAAGCCGTCGACATGCCGCGCATCCACCAGCAATGGCTGCCGGACCTGACGAACGTCGAGAACTATGCCTTGTCGCCGGATACGCGAAAGATCCTGGAAGGCATGGGCCACAAATTCGGGCCGCCGCAACCGGCGAACCACCTCGCGGTCATCATCGTCGGCGCGCCGTCGCTTAACGGCGAGCAAGTCGGCAACAATCGCTACTACGGGGCCAATGATCCACGCCGCAACAGTGGACTAGCGGCCGGGTACTGATCATCGTCAACGCCACCCTCACGACTGTCATACCCCGCGAAAGCGGGGTATCCAGTACGCTGCGGCTCCTCCGTATCTCAATGCTGTCTCTGGAATACTGGATTGCCCGCCCCAGTGCGCAAGCGCGCACAAGGCGGGCAATGACGGCGGTCGAAATGGTCGAGGCCCCCCTCACCACTTCTCCTTCGAGGTCCGCACATCGAGCTCGAACGACCAGGCTCGTTCGGGCTGGCGGTAGAGGAAAGCGTAGGCGTCGACGATACCTTCGATGTCGATCAGGCTGTCCTCGCGGCCGGCGGCGTCTGGAAAGCGCGAAAAGATCTTGTCGCCGGCGATCGCACCGTCGACCACGACATGGCCGACATGGATGCCGTCGCTCGCATATTCCTTGGCCATGGCCTGCGCCAGCGTGCGCAGGCCGGCCTTGGACGAGTTGAAGGCGCCGTAGCCGGCGCGGCCGCGCAGCGAGGCGCTGGCGCCGGTGAAGAGCAGCGTGCCTGCCTTCTTCGGCACCATGCGACGCACCGCCTCGCGGCCGAACAGGAAGCCGCCGAAGCACACGACGCGCCAGGCCTTCTCGAAATAGTCGGCCTCCATCTCGATGATCTTGCCGGGCGTATTGTTGCCGGCGTTGTAGATGGCCAGATCGAGGTCTTCGCCGGCGGCATCAAACAGAGCGACAATTTCGCTCTCGCTGGTCGCGTCCGCGACGATGGGCACGGCCGCTCCGCCCGACTTGACGATGTCGTCTGCAACCGCCTGCAACGCGGACAGCGTGCGGCCCGCGACGATCACCCTGAGCCCATCGGCCGCAAAGCGCTTGCAGAGCCGGGCCCCGAGCCCGCGGTCCGGGCCGACACCGATCACGATTGCCGTCTTCATGGGGTGGCTCCGTACAATGATGGGATCAGGCCGCCGAGGCAGGTTCGGGGCAGTTGGTCAGCCGCGCGGGATTGCCGACGGCCGTGCAGCCGGCGGGAACGTCTGACGTCACGAGCGCGTCGGCGCCGATCTTGGCGAAATCGCCGATGCTGATGTCGCCGAGGATGGTCGCACCGCCGCCGATATAGACGCTGCGGCCGATCCGCGGCGAGCGCGTCGGCAGTTCACTGCCGCGGCCGATGCTGACGTTCTGGAGGATGGTGACCTCGTCGCCGATCACCACGTTGGTGCCGATCACGATGCCCGTGGCATGGTCGAGATAGACCGACGATCCGATGCTGGCGGCCGGATGGATGCTGACCTGCAAGGCATTCGAGGCCTCGTTCTGGAACAGCAGCGCCGCATCGCGATGATCGTGCTGCCACAGCCAGTTCGAGACGCGCCAGGCTTGCAGCGCGACATAGCCCTTGAAATGCAGCAGTGGCGGCAACAGGTCGGCGATGGCGGGATCGTGGATCGCGATGGCCTGCAAGTCGCGGCTCGCCAGCTCGATCAGATCGGGCGAGCCGCGAAAGGCATCGAGGGAAAAGGCCGAGAAGCGCGTGCGCTCGGCTTCGCTGCCGCCGAGCCGACGTCCGATCAGATCGGACAAGGCCGCGGCGAAATCATCATGAGCGAGAATGGTGCCGGCAAGGGCCTTGCCGAAGACGGGATCGGCGTCCGCCGCGCGCTTCGCCTCGCCGCGGACATTTTGCCAGAGGCTGTCGCTCGCCATGATCGCAGCTTCCGCCATCGCCGCCTCCGGTCCATCCGCATTTGTAGCGGCGAATATAGGCGGTCCGCGTCAAGGCGCCAGTCTTCCTGCCGGGACGCGCTTGCTCTCGCCCGCAAGGCCGGGCTGGGCCCGCTTGCGCAGGCTGAGGGCATATAGCCAGCCACCCGCCGCGACCAGGGCGGGCAGGGCATAGAGCGCGAAATCGCGGAGCAGGATCATGGTTCGATACCCCCCTTCGCAAACGAGACCGCACGGCGGAGCGCGAACGAAGCAAACCAATAGAAATAGAGACTGAGAAAGAGCCGCCAGGACTCGCCGACCTGCCACTGCGGATAAACCTGGACCTCCGTCGGCCATCGATTGAGGAATGCGATCGCCATCGGCACAAGGGTTCCGAACCGGTCGAACAGCGCCGAGGCGCGGTCGAGGAGCGCGATGCGCTGGCTGATCTCTTTGCGTTCGGCGGCGGTCATGGTCGTACCCGTTGGCGCGCGCGGGCGGCGCGCTGTCAGGGCTTGGTCGGGCCTGGCGCGAATCGGGTTCTACCGGTCCTGCACATCTGCGTGATCAACGCCACATAGCGAATGCCGGCCGGGACACGGGCGGAAATGGCGTGCGCCGCTTGTCCCGGCCATCCACGCCTTGCCATGCGGCACGAAGAACGTGGATGCCCGGGACAAGCCCGGGCATGACGATCTCTCGTCTGCGTGGAACGGAGCTCCCCCCAAAACCAAACCGCCCGCCTGCGGGGTACGCAGGCGGGCGGCTCGGGGCCATCAGGACTTTGGGGGCATGCGCCTGAAGGCTTTGAGAAGTGTCCGGATCAACCCTGCGGCTGGTCGGTCGGCGGCGGAGTCGGACGCGTCTTGTGCTGGGCCATGAACTGGTCGAACTCTTCCTTGTCCTTGGCGTGACGCAGACGGTCGAGGAAGTTCTTGAACTCGACCTGCTCCTCCTCAAGCCGCTGCAGCGTCTCGGTGCGGTATTCGTCAAAGGCGCGGTTGCCGCTGGAGGGCGGGCCGAAGCCGAAGCCGAAACCACGGCGCTCCATGCGGCCGCGCATGCGGTCCATCTTGTACTGCATCCGCTCCATCTTGTTCTGCCAGCGATCCTGGTGGCTCCAGCAACCCATTTTTCTGCTCCCGAGTGTGAAAAAGAGAAGGGCAAGTCCGATCGGCCACCAGATGATGAAGCCGAGGATGGTCACGGCGATCCAGCCGGGATGCCAAGGCGAGTCGAGCATATGGGGGCGCTCATAGTGTTGGTCCGAGGGGCCGCGCCATCGATTGACATCAGCGGTGTAGGCCATTTCCCATCTCCATGACGGCTTCTGCGCCGTTGTGAATGTAAATAACATTTACATAGCTAGACCATCCCGCGATTTTGTCAAGCCGGCCGCCCGACAGGCCGGGCGAATTATTTGCGCAATTTTATTTCGGCTTGCCCCAGGGGCCACCGGGCGGCACGCCAGAACCGGAGGACGCCTCCGGTGGTACCGGCGGCGGCTCGGCGCTTTTCGCGGGCGGACGGCGATCGGTCGGGAAGCCGAGACCGCGCAGATAGATCAGCACCTCGGCCTCTAACAGTTCGTCCGGCGACATCGGCAGTTTTCGTCGCGCTGCATCGCCACGCGAGAACAGCGAGGCCACGCCATGCGCCATCGACCAGATGTGCAGCGCCATCATCATCGCCGGCGGCCGCGGCGTGCCGGGCGGTGCAAGTGCCGCGAGCCGCTCCGCCGCGGCGCGAATGATGTTGAATGCGCGTTCGCTCGCGGCCTGGAGCGCCGGATTGGCATCGACCGGCAGGCCGGACTCGAACATCGCGTTGTAGAACGCCGGCTCCTCGCGGGCGAAGGCGAGATAGGCCCTGCCGACCCGCTCGAACGCGGTGACCGTATCGGGCCGGCCGTCGTCCCAGGCCGCGGTCAAGCGCGCCTCGAACTGCTCGAAGCCGCGCTGGGCGATCGAGGACAACAGCTCGTCGCGGTCGCGGAAGTGCCGGTAGGGCGCCGCCGCGCTGACGCCGGCCATGCGCGCGGCATCGGCAAAGGTGAAGCCAGCCGCGCCCTTCTCGGCAATCAGCCCGAGGGCAGCCTGCAACAAGGCTTCCTTCAGATTGCCGTGGTGATAGCCGCGCTCGGCGCGGCGCGTCTCCTTGCGCCAGCTCATGTGAACAGCTTTTACATGAGCTGGGCGTGAAGTCACTAGCGCAAGCTGGGCTTGGTGAACCCGTATTTTCACCGTCATTCCGGGGCGATCCGCAGGACCGCACCCAGAATGACGCTGTCTGCCCTAACCGCCCGGGATCGGCAGCACCGGCATGATCTCGACGCGCTCGCCGGGGAAGATCGCGAAGTGCGGGTGGTTCTCGAACATCTTCGCGGCCGCTTCATGGGACGCGGCGCGGACCACGGTGAAGGCGCCCATCTCGTTGGCGATGTCGGCAGTGCCCTTGTCATCGACCCGCTTGGTCTTGCCGAGCGGACCGCCCATCGCCTGGATCGCGCCTTGGTGCTTCTCGGCCCAACCCTTCCAGGCCGCGATGCCCTCCAACTCCTTCGCCTTGCGCTCAGCGTCTGACATCGCGTTCCATGCAGCCCATTTTGGGCTGGTCTTGCTGCCGAGGAAGACGGCGAGATAGGTGTCGGCGCTCATTGGTTCTCTCCTTTGTTGATGTCGGCCGCGAACTCCATCGCGGCCGCTCTGGCTAGTTCTTCAGACCGTCGAAGCCGGCGGCGGCGGCCTGCACGTCCGGCGGAAAGTCGGTCATCTCCTGCACCTGCCGGATCTCGATCACCTCATTGGCCGAGGCCGGGCATCTCTTGGCCCACGCGATCGCCTCCGCAAGCGAGGCGACCTCGATCATCCAGTAGCCGCCCAGCACTTCCTTGGCTTCAGCGAAGGGGCCGTCGGTCACAACGGGCTCGCCGGTCGCAAACGACACGCGCGCGCCCATCGAGGGCGGATGCAGGCCGTCGAGCGTGATCAGGATGCCGGCATCCTTCAGCGCCTCGTTGTAGCGCATCATCGCGGCGACGCGCTCGGGATCGAGCTGCACGTCCGGCGGCGCGGTCTCGTAGCCGAGCGGGATCATCAGCATCATGAATCGCATGGGCAGTTCCTTGCTTACCTTCTCATTCCGGGATGCGCGGCGAGGGCGCAGGCCCGGAATCCATTCATCGATAATCTCTGCGGCCCGATGGATTCCGGGCTGCCCCGGAATGACGGGGGAGATGAGCGGGCCGAACCGGCCCGCTCTCCCCTGTAAGACGAATGCCTTGCTATAGAACCGACACCGTGGCGAAAATTATTTCGGAGGTCATGCTTGGGAGGTTCCTGCGTCAGCGCGGCTGCGGCAGGAACCGGCCGTCCTGGAACGCGGCACCGAAATAGACCTCGATCCGGCGGACCTTGCCGCCGGCGAAGGTGAAGAACTCGGTGTTGCGAAAGCTCCTGCCATCTGTCGCCAGGCAGCGATAGGTGACAAAGGCCTCGTCGCCGATGGCGAAGATGCGCTCGATATCGTGGCGCGCGATCCAGCCGGTGTCGCGCCAGCAGCGTTCGAAATAGGTCGCCTCGTCGAGGTCGTCGTCGAACGGGCTGGTGAAGCGGAAGTCGTCGGCGAGCGCCTCGCTCACCCGTTGCCGGTCATTGGCGAGATAGGCGGCGAAGAGGTCTCGGATCAGGCGCGCGTGGTCGTCAGGCATCGGTCGGTCTCCTTGGTGGAGGTCGTGTAGAAGACGGTAGAGGGGCGGCCGGGCCGACATCGCGCGAGGCGTTCCGCCGGCAGAACGCAACAATATGTCGAGTAGTCCTCGTCCAGATCGATCGGCATGGTCAGGGCCTTTCTCGTCGGGACCAAAGCGAAGTAAAAGACCGAGCCCAAGGGCGCCGCACGCCCTTTCGAACACAGGACAGATCAGCAAATGCCGCAGGCCCCGCAAAAAGTCGCCCTCGTCACCGGAGCCGCGCGCGGCATCGGGCTTGCGACCGCGAAGAAGTTCCTTGGCGAGGGCTGGCGCGTGGCGCTGCTCGACATCGAGGGGGAGTTGCTCGGCCGCGCGGTCGCCGAGATCGGCCAGGACGAGGCGACGCTCGCGCTGACCTGCGACGTCTCCGACGCGGCCGCGGTCGGCACCGCGCTTGCCGCGATCGAGCGGCAGTTCGGCCGGCTGGATGCGCTGGTCAACAATGCCGGGATCGCCGTGTTCGCGCCGCTGATGGAGACGTCGGATACCGACTGGCGCCGCGTGCTCGAGGTCAACCTCACCGGCCCGTTCCTCTGCACCAAGGCCGCGGTACCCTTGATGCGCGACAGCGACGGCGGCGCCATCGTCAACATCACCTCGATCTCGGCGGTACGCGCCTCGACCTTGCGCTCGGCCTACGGCACCAGCAAAGCGGGGCTCGCGCACCTGACCAAGCAGCTCGCGGTCGAGCTCGCCTCGCTCAACATCCGCGTCAACGCGGTTGCGCCGGGGCCGGTCGACACCGCGATGGCCAAGCAGGTGCACACCAAGGAGATCCGCGCCGACTATCACGACGCCATTCCGCTCAACCGCTACGGCCTCGAGGAGGAACTCGCGGAGGCGATCTTCTTCCTGTGCTCGGGAAGCGCGAGCTACATCACCGGCCAAATTTTGGCCGTCGATGGCGGCTTCGATGCGGCCGGCATCGGCCTGCCGACGCTGCGCGGGCAACGGCGCAACGGGTAGGCACGGGATTTGTGGGGTGGGCAAGGGCGCGACGCGCCGTGCCCACCACCGTCTCCGGATTTGTGGTGCCATTGGTGGGCACGCGACCCTTTGCCCACCCGACGACGTCGAATGTGCGGAGAGTACGATGCAACGTGTTGCTTTGGTCAAAGCCCTGATGCTCGCGACCGCCCTGCTCGCCTCCGCACCCGTTGCCGCCGAAATCCGCATCATCCAGTCACCGGGCGGACAGGTCGGGCCGTTCCTCGACCTGTTCGAGAAGGTGCGCGAGAGCGGCGAGCGCGTGGTGATCGACGGCCCCTGCCTGTCCGCCTGCACGCTGGTGCTGAGCATCGTGCCCGGCGAGCGCATCTGTGTCACCAAACGCGCCGTGCTCGGCTTCCATGCCGCACGTTCGGTCGACCGGCGCGGGCGCTTCTATGCCGAGCCGGAAGCCTCCGACGCGGTGCTCCAAGCCTATCCGGGGCCGGTGCGCGACTGGATCGGCCGCCGCGGCGGCCTCACCTCACGGTTGCTGTTGCTGAAGGGGCGCGACCTCGCCGCGATCTATCCGCGCTGCCGGTGAGGATCAGGCGGCCACCGGCCGCGTGACCAGGTTGAGCCCGCCGCTGTCCGACGATTGAGCAATTTTGCGGAATTTCGGCTCTCCGGACGCTGAATCCGCTCATCCGCTTCGCAATGCCTGCACAATTTACGCGGTTTGCAGCTTTTCCCTGCAGTCTATGATGGTTGCGGCCAGACTGAGGCCGCGGCGGCGTCATAATCTCAGCAATGGTCACAGACGAGAATGGTCCCGCTTTTTCAAGATTACTCATTTTCAAATGCGTCGCATGCCATGCAGCCCATCGACTTTCGCTACCGCCTGTCGGACCAGGGACGGATCGTCCTCGGCCAACTGAACTCCGAGGAAACCGTCGAATTCGAACTGCTGTCACGGCGCGACCGCGAGGGCCTGATGGACCTGCCGTCCCAGCTGCGGCTGCTCGAGCTCTACGTGAAGTATGTCGGCTCGGGCGCAGAAGCCGCGCTCGCGCCGACGGAACCCGCCTGGCACGACATCGCGCCGTCGCGGCCGAGGAGACCGCCGCCCTCGCGGATGGCGCGGCCGCGCAACTACGTCGTTTCGATGATCGTGATCGCAAGCGTCAGCTTCACGCTCATCGCATTGCTTGTGAGCTAGGGGCGCGCGTGAGCTAGCACGCAGGCGCGCCGGCGAAATTGCGCCGGTCTCGCGCGACGTCGGGTTCTAGAAGAACCCCTGGATCATCTGCGCCAATTCCATGCTCGCGCAGATGAGCATACCCCAAAGTGCAAAGTTGATCTGTAGCGCCGCCGCCATCGGTCGCTCCCCTTCCAAGTCACGCCCATCCCAGTTTGTAGAATTTATGAAGGAATAATTAGCGATTCTGACGCGCAGTTCACAGCCTAATATTGCGCCAGTTGTTGTGCGATGCGGTCCCGATCATTTCACGAAGCGGCCCCACTGCTCTCGCAAAGTCATGCGAATCGAGACTCCATATTTCATGCCGGCCACGTCGTTTCCCTTAGGTTCCATTTAACCGACGCGATGCAAAGTCTCTCACGCGGATTTTGCGTGTCGCGTACCGCACTGAGGGTTCGGCATGATGCGACACGGCTTCGTCTTGCTCACTTTTTGCGCAGCGCTCATGGGCTGCGCGCCGGCGCCGGCGCAGGAGCGCCGACCGATCGCATGGGACGGCCTCGGACAGAACCCGAACCGGCCACACGTCACAAAGCAGCGCGCAGCGAACCCCGCACCTGCGCAGGATAATCCCAATCAGGAACGGGAAAGAGTGCTCGGCACCTTGCGCCCCTACTCCGAAGCGTGGTGGGCGGTCCATGACGAAATCGAGGCGGAGAAAGACAGGCAGCTCGGCACGAAGCTCGTGATCTGCCCTCGCTGCGTCCAATCGCCGTCGCCCGGCGAGGACGTGACCGGATCGGTCCGTTGAGACAGCGAGCGGCCGATCCGGCAATGACGTGACCGCCTTGGGCGCGCCCCTCACCCGCAACAATCGAGAGAGGGGCGCCACGTATCAGGCGGTCGCGCGTGTTACATGCCTTCCGCCGGGCAGTTCACCATCCAGGGGATGCCGAACTTGTCGACGCACATGCCAAAACCCTTGGCCCAGAACGTCTTGCTGAAGGGCATGGTGACGGTGCCGCCGTCGGCGAGCGCGTTGAACTTGCGCTCGGCGTCCGCGACATCGGCGATCGTCAGCGAGATCGAGAAGCCCTGCGGCTTCTGGACATGCTCGGGCGGCGCGTCGGAGGCCATCAGCACGCTGCCGCCGGGCAGCGACATCCGCGCATGCATGATCGTCTTCTCCCGGCCGGGCGCGGCCGGCATGTCCGGCGGCGCGTCCGAGGCGCGCATCATCGCCTCGATCTTGCCGCCGAGAACCTTGGCGTAGAAATTGAACGCCGCTTCGCAGGTGTCCTGATAGAACAGATAGGGATTGAGCATCGTGTCTCTCCTTTTCTTTCCTTGGGCAATGAGGCTCATTGTTTCTCGGTGAGCTTCTTCAGGCTGACGAGACCGGCCTCGAAATCCTTGCCGATCATGCTGTCCATGTTGATGAAGACCTGCATCACCTTGGACATGAAGGGCGCCGGACCGTACATCGCCCACGTGACCAGTGTGGCATCGCCTTGCGGCACAAAGGTGAACTCGGCGGTGTTGTGCCCTTCGAAGGGACGCTCGAAATCGAGCTTGATACGGAGCTTCGACGGCGAATTCGCCTCGAGGATCTCCATGTGGCCGGCGCCGACATTGTTGTTGCCGTCCCAGGCATAGGTCGCGCCCTTTCCTGGCGCGGTTCCGCCGAAGCTGCGCTTCATGGCGGGGTCGCGGCCCTCGTAAGGCGACCAGGCGGTCCAGCGATGGAAATCGGCGACCAGCGGATAGATCGCATCGGCCGGCGCCTTCAGCGCGAGCGAGCGTTCGACACGGAAGGTGTCGGGCTTGGTCAGGGCGAAGACGAGGACGGCCACGATCCCGACCGCGAGCACGATGGCGATGATGGCAATGGCTTTCAGCATGAATGGCTCCCTGGATACGGGCTAAGGACGAAGGGAGGAGGCTGGGGCCGACAAGACGGGGACTTTTTTTTGGTCGTCATTCCGGGATGGTCCGAAGGACCAGACCCGGAATCTCGAGATTCCGGGTTCACCCTTCGGGTGCCCCGGAATGACAGTGTGGATGGTGCCCTGCCCTATTTCGCCGTCGCACCCTGCCTGGCGCCCCCGTTGCCGCTCTTCGGCTGGCTGTCCCGGATCAGGCGATCGATGTGCATGCGGATGTGGGCGGCTTCGGCCGAGGTGTTGGCGAGCGCGATGGCGCGGTCGAAGGCGATGCGGGCTTCGTCATTGCGGCCGAGCTGCATCAGGAAGGCGCCGCGCACGCCGTAGAAATGGAAGTAGTTGGCAAGCTTCGGCGCCAGCGGCTCGATCAGGTCGAGCGCGGCTTCCGGCCCGCGCACCTTGGACACCGCGACCGCGCGGTTGAGCGTCACCACCGGCGAGGGCTGCACCAGTTCAAGCGCGCCATAGAGCAGGTCGATCTGGGCCCAGTCGGTCTCCTCCGGCGTCGCCGCACGGGCATGCAGTGCGGCGATCGCGGCCTGGATCTGGTAGGGCCCGCTGCGGCGATGGCGCATCGCCTTGTCGATCAGCGCAAGCCCTTCCGCGATCATGGTGCCGTTCCACAAGGAGCGATCCTGGTCCTCCAGCAGGATCAGCGAACCGTCGTCCGCAAACCGCGCGGCGCTGCGCGCATGTTGCAACAGCAGCAATGCCGCCAGCCCCATGATCTCCGGCTCGCTCTGGAACAGCCGCAGGAGCAGCCGCGCCAGCCGGATCGCCTCCTCGCAGAGCGGCTTTCTGATCTCGGCGGTGTCGCCGCTCGCCGAATAACCCTCGTTGAAGATCAGGTAGATCATCGCCGCGACACCGGCGAGGCGCTCGGAGCGTTCGACTGCACCGGGCGTTTCAAACGGCGTCCCGGCCTCCGCGACCTTCGCCTTGGCGCGCGTGATGCGCTGCTCCATCGCCGCATCCGAGACCAGGAAAGCACGGGCGATCTGCTTCACCGTGAGGCCGGAGACGATGCGCAAGGCGAGCGCGATCTGCTGCGTCGCCGGCAATTGCGGATGGCAGCAGATGAACATCAGGCGCAAAATGTCGTCGCGATAATGCGAGCCGTCGAGCCGCTCGGCGAGCGCGCCCTCGGCATCGTCGAGATCGGAGATCGCCTGATCGTCCTCGGGCAGCGGCTGCTGCTTGCGGGCGCGCCGGACCTCGTCGATCGCGACATTGCGGCCGACCATGATCAGCCAGGCCGCGGGATCGCGCGGCGGCCCGTTCTGCGGCCAGGTCTTGAGCGCGCGCAGGCAGGCGTTCTGGAAGGCTTCCTCGGCGGTGTCGAGATCGCGGAAATAGCGCAGCAGCGCGCCGACCGCCTGGGGTCGCGCCGAAGTCAGCGCGGTCTCGACCCAGGCGGTGTCGGTCTCGCTCACGTCAGGTTTCCTCCCGGCCTGAACACGCCGACGGGGCGCACCTCATAGGCCCCGCCGGGATTGGCGGCGCCGAGGTCGCGCGCGACGTCGAGCGCGTCGTCGAGGTTCTTGCAATCGACGATGTAGAAGCCGAGCAACTGCTCCTTGGTCTCCGCATAGGGGCCGTCGAGCACCAGCGGCGGGTCCTCCTTGCGTAGCGTCGCCGCCGCGGTGGTCGGCAACAGCCGCGCCACCGGACCGAGCCGGCCCTGGCTCGTGAGCTTCTCCTGCACCACGGCGAGCTTCTTCATCACCGCCTCGTCCTGGTCCTTGCTCCAGGAGCCGACGAAGTCCTCGTCATGATAGCAAAGGATCGCATAAAGCATGGGCAGTACCTTCCCTGACCTCTTGTTTTGAAGACGATCCAATATGCCCTGCCCCGACAGGGCTGCGGAAAAAAATTGCAAGAAAAATCCGGCAGATCGTGCCAAGGAGAGCCCTCAAGAGCGGAACCCCGACGAGGCACTTCGAATGACCAAAGGCACCCTGGCCGTCCTGATCAATAGCACGCAGCAGAACTGGCTGCCGGAGCGCTGGAAGGCCCGGTTCGATTCGGTCTGCGGCGGCCGCCGCGTGGTGCTGCTGCCCGATGCCGGGCTCGATCCGGCCGAGGTGCACTATGCCGCGGTGTGGAAGCCGGTACCGGGCGATCTCGGCTCGTTCCCCAATCTGCGCGCGATCTTCAATCTCGGCGCCGGCGTCGATGCGCTGATGGCGGACAAGAGCCTGCCGGACGTGCCGCTGGTGCGCGTCGCCGTGCCCGACCTGACCAATCGCATGACCGAATATGTCGTGCTGCACGTACTGATGCACCACCGCCAGGAGCTGTACATGCGGCAGTCGCAGCGCGAGAAGCGCTGGGAGCCGAAATATCAATGGCCGGCGAGCGCGGTGACGGTCGGCGTGATGGGGCTAGGCACGCTGGGCGCGGACGCGGCCGACGTGCTGCGGCGGCTCGGCTTCCGCGTCGTCGGCTGGAGCCGCAGCCCGCGCACGATCGATGGCGTCGAATGCTTCCATGGCACCGCCGGGATGGACGCCTTCCTGCGCGCGACCGACATCCTCGTCAGCCTGCTGCCGCTGACGCCTGACACCCACGGCATCCTCAACCGCGACGTCTTCACCAAGCTCAATCGCAAGAGCCCGCTCGGCGCTCCGGTCCTGATCAATGCCGGCCGCGGTGGCCTCCAGAACGAAGCCGATATCCTCGCCTGCCTCGACGACGGCACGCTGGGCGCCGCTTCGCTCGACGTCTTCGTGCAGGAGCCGCAGCCGGCCGACAGCCGCTTCTGGACCCATCCCAAGGTGCTGCTGACCCCGCACAACGCCGCGGACACCGACGCGGAAGCGATCTCGGCCTATGTCGCCGAGCAGATCGCACGGTTCGAGGCGGGCGGCGCGCTGGAGAACGTGGTGGACCGGGCGCGGGGGTATTAGGGCCACACGCGGCCGCCTGATTCTCGGTGTCGTCCTGGCGAAAGCCAGGACCCATTACCCCAGGGAGGAGTTGCGGCGCGAAGTCGTAACCCCGAGTCTTCGCCAAACTACTCCCTGGGGTAATGGGTCCTGTATCTGCGCTCCGCTTCGCTGCGCTTGTCCAGGACGACGGCTTTGCTTTGGCCGACGGCCTCCACCACAACCACCCCGCTCCGCCGGTACCCCGTTCACCCTCTCTTAGCGAGAAGTTGATAAGCGTTGTTAACCAACGCTCAAAGAACGAGTCGGACATGCGGACGAGCCTCGGCCTCAGGATGCGGATCACGGTTGCGCTGGCGGTGACGGCGGCGGCGACCGCGCTGTTTGCTGTGCTGGGCGCGATGTGGATCATCGCCGGCATCATCGACCGCGCCGACCAGCGCGAGCTGCGCAGCCATTACGACGCCCTGCAATCGCGCATCGCCGAGGAATCGCACCGCGCCGCCGCGATGAGCGCCGTGGTGGCCGCGATGCCGGCGACGCAGGAGGCGATGGCGAAGCAGGACCGCGACGCGCTGGTGCGCCTGTTCGGACCGGTGTTCACGGCCATCAAATCCGACTACGGCGTCGACCAGTTCCAGTTTCACGTGCCACCGGCGACGTCTTATCTGCGCGTGCACCAGCCGGCCAAATTCGGCGACGACCTCTCCGGCTTCCGCAAGACCGTCGTCGTCGCCAACCAGGACCGCAAGGTCGTGGTCGGGCTCGAGGGCGGCGTGGCCGGGCTCGGCATCCGCGGCGTGGTGCCGATCGCGCAAGGTGGCAAGCATCTCGGCACGGTCGAATTCGGCCTGACCTTCGGCCAGCCTTTCCTCGACGATTTCAGGAACAACCGCCATGTCGACGTCGCCTTCCATCTCGCCGACGGCTCGGGCTTCAAGCTGTTCGGCGGCACGCTGAAGGGCAAGAGCTTCTTCGATGCCGCCGAATACGGCCGTGCCGCCGAGGGCAGCTTCACGGTGCGACAGGCCAAGCTCGACACCACGCCGGTCGCCGCGCTGCTCGGGCCGATCAGGGACTTCTCCGGAAAGCCGCTCGGCGCGGTCGAGCTCGTCATGGACAATGCCGATTACGAGGCGTCCGCCGATCGCGCCTGGCTGCTGGCGATCGGAATCGCCGCGCTCGGGCTCGTTCTGGCGGCGATCGTCGGCTATCTCATCGCCCGCAGCATCTCGCGCCCGATCCTGTCGATCACGAACGTGATGCGCGAGCTCGCGGACGGACGTCTCGACGTCACTGTACCCACCAGCAAGTCGAATGACGAGGTGGGCGCGATGGTGAAGGCGGTCGCGGTGTTCCGCGACAATGCGGTGAATTTCGGCAAGCTCCAGGCCGAGCAGCTCGAGGCCAAGGCGCAGTCCGAAGCGGAGAAGCGGCGCGCCTTCGCCGCGCTCGCCGACAATTTCGAGGCCAGCATCCGCGAGGTCGTCACCACGGTGTCCGCGGCCGCGGTCGAGATGGAGCACACGGCGCGCTCGATGTCCGATATCGTCGAGCAGTCGCGCGAGCAGACCCGCACGGTGTCGTCGGCCTCGGCGCTGGCCTCGGAGAACGTGCAGACGGTCGCGGCCGCCGCGGAAGAATTGTCCTCGTCGATGACCGAGATCAGCCGGCGGCTTGCGCACGCGACCGAGGTGGTCGGCAAGGCCGCAAGCGACGGACGGCAATCGAATGCGCGGGTGCAGAGCCTGGCGGATGCCGCGCAGAAGATCGGCGACGTCGTCTCCTTCATCAATGGCATTGCGGGCCAGACCAATCTGCTGGCGCTCAATGCGACGATCGAAGCGGCGCGCGCGGGCGAAGCCGGTCGCGGCTTTGCCGTGGTCGCCTCCGAAGTGAAGGCGCTGGCGACCCAGACCGCGAAGGCAACCGAAGAGATCGGCGCGCAGGTTACGGCGGTGCAGGGCGAGACGACCGGCGCGGTCGACGGCATCCAGTCGATCTGCGCGACGATCCAGCAGGTCGACGAAATCTCGGCCGCGATCGCCGCCGCCGTCGGCCAGCAGGGCACCGCGACACAGGAGATCGCGCAGAACGTCCAGCAGGCGGCCGCCCGCACCGGCGAAGTCTCGCAGAACATCTCCGGCGTCACCGCCGGCATCGCCGCGACCGGCACGGCAGCCGAGGAAGTGCTGGGCTCAGCGATCGAGCTGTCGAAGCAGTCGCAACGGCTGCGCGACGAGGTCGATCGCTTCCTGGCGCATATCCGGGCGGCGTAGTGAGACGACGGCTGGCGCCTCAGCGAAAGGTGTCGTCCTGGCGAAAGCCGGGACCCATTACCCCAGGGGCGAGTTGCTGCGCGAAGTTCTAACCCCGCGTCTTCGCCAAACCAAATTCGGTGGCTATGGGTCCTGGCTTTCGCCAGGACGACGTCGGGGAGATAGCTCGCGCCACATACTCACTGTCGTCCCGGCCTAGCTCTTCGCGCCAGCCCCCACCATCACATCAATCGCACCCTTCACGATCGCTTCCAGATCTTTGCGTGATACGCGCGCGCGCGAGCGGATGGCGATCGAGTGCACTGTCGCTGATGCGAGCTGGGCCAGCACGGCCGGGTCCGCGCTCTCCGGCAGTTCGCCCTTCTCCCTGGCGCGGCGGAAGCAACTCGCAAACGCCTTGTCGAGCTCGGTGAGACCGTCGAGCACCATGGCGCGGATGTCGGGATCACCGACCGCTTCGGACGCCGCAGTCACCACCGTGAAGCAGCCGCGCGGGCCCGTCTCGCCGGAGAGATAGATGTTCAGCGCGGAGGCGAAGATGCGCTCCAGCCGCTGGCGCAGCGGCATCTCCTCGCGAAAGATCGCGGCCATGGATGCCCGCGCTTCCTCGCGGTAGCGCTGGTAGCTCTTGATGTAGAGCTCGCGCTTGTCGCCGAAGGCCCCGTAGAGACTCGGCCGGTTCATGCCGGTGGCTTCGCTCAGATCGTCGAGCGAGGTCGCGGCAAAGCCCTGCCTGCGGAACAGGTCGAGCGCCTTGCCGAGCGCGACATCGGGCTCATAGGCGCGCGGCCGGCCACGGCGCTTCGGCTCATTGGCAGCAATTGGCGGCTTCGATTTTTGTACCATTTCGCAAATTAATCCTTGACCCTCGCCATATTATGCAAGATGGTACAAAAATCAATCTGGCCAGGTTGAGCGATATCCGAAAGAGGAACTGCCCAAGGAGGCTACAGATGGATCTCTATTTCTCGCCGCTCGCCTGTTCGATGGCGACGCGCGTCGCGCTGTATGAAGCCGGCGCCGACGCGAACTATCTCGAAGTCGATCCGCCGACCAAGAAGGTCCTGAACGACGGTACCGACTTCCGCACCGTGAACCCGATCGGCCTCGTGCCGACGCTGCGCACCGACGAGGGCGTGGTGCTAACCGAGAACGCGGCGATCCTGCAATATGTCGCCGACCGCTTCCCGCAATCCGGCCTCGGCGCCGCGGCGGGCATCGAGCGCACGCGACTGCACCAATGGCTCTGCTTCATCGGCACCGAGCTGCACAAGGGGCTGTTCATTCCCGTGCTCGACCGCAAGGCGCCGCAGGAGACCAAGGCCTACGCGCTGGAGAAGAACCTGTCGCGGCTCGACTATCTCGACAACTACCTGAAGGGACGCGACTTCCTGCTCGACCATTTCAGCGTGGCCGACGCCTATCTCGTCACGGTCATCAACTGGACCATGGCAACACCGCCGATCGAGCTCGCCAAATGGCCGAACGTGAAGGCCTATTACGAACGGCTGCGCCAGCGGCCCTCGGTCGCAAAGGCGATCGCGGAAGAGTTCGAGCTGTACAAGGCCGAACTCGCCAGGAAGAAGGCGGCGGCTTAAGGCAAGGCGGCGACGTCGTTCCGGCTGAGCCGGGACGACGTCGTTCCTTCGTTGCAATTCGACTATCTCGGCGCTTGCAGCACGATCCCGTAGCGACCGTATATCCGTTCGATCGTGCCGTCGCTTCGCAGCCGTTCCACCGCTCCGTCGATGGCTTCGCGCATCGCATCATCGGGGCGAATCATGCCGACGGCGACATTCCAGTTGAGATCGGCCACGCTCTCGTCGCGATCCAGGATCCGGAGCGCCTTGTCCGGATGCGTCAGATTGAAATAGCTCGCCGCAGTGGGGGTGACCGCGGCGGCATCGATCTCATGATTCGACACGGCGTCGAGGCTGTCACTCTCGAAGCCGAAGGTCGATGTCGGCACGCGCCGCTGACCAATGATCATGGCCGCGACCGATCCAACCTGCACTCCCACTTTGGTGGCCTCGTTGAGGCTTTTGAACGAGGTGAGCGTGCTGGATGACGGCACCGCGAGCGCGACGCCCGTGCGATAGTACGGTTTCGATATCCTCAGGCGTGTTTCGCCTTGCGCTTCGCGATCAGCGATGACGTCCAGAAGAATGTCGCAGCCGGCACTGCGCATCTGGTACTGCGTGATGATCCAGTCGAGCCGCAGCGAGACACCGAGCTCGCGTGCCAGCGCCTGACCGAGCTCGACCTGAAAGCCGGGCGGATCGCCCGCCTTGCGCGCAAAGGGAAGCGAGTTGGGATGCGCGCACAGCCCGATCGCGCCGCTCGAGCGGATCGCGTCCAGGGTTCGCGCCTGCGCCGGTCCGGATAGTCCGATGGCGGCAGCGACAATGAGCGGGACAAATGCCTTCATTCGGCGTTCCCATCTGGATGGATCGCGCCTTGCGCGATTCAGCCCTGGCGCGGTTTCAAGGCGCGGATGTATTTGACGATCTGATCGATCTGGGTGTCCGTGAAGGCGCCGTCGAATGCCGGCATCGCTCCTTGCTTGCCGTGCTTGATGCGGTCGCGAATGAAGTCGTCGTCGCGCGGCGAGTTCATCAGCTGCGGCCCCTTGCCGGGCGCCCGGCCACCGTCGGAGTGGCAGAAGCCGCAAGTCCCCGCGAACACCTGCTCGACCTCGAAGGTCCCGTTCTCGGGCGCGGGCGTGGCGGACTGTGCCCGAGCCACTACAGCGCACAGCAACACGGCGCCCAGCCCCGCCGGAATCGTCTTCAGATGCAATCTCGACACGTCCCCTCCATTCCTGAATTGCGCGCGGCCGCTTCGATCGATCGGGGCGCGGGCCTGCGCCCGCGCCCCGATCGAAGGTTTGCGGCAGACTATTTCAGGCTGAAGACGATGAGCGCGCCGTCGTCACGCGGCATGCTCTTGTAGACGCCGCCGAAGTTTGGCGCATATTCATCCGCCAGCATCCCGCCAAAGCCTGCGGCCACTGCGATATATTGCTTGCCGCCGACGGAGTAGCTGACGATGCCGCCTTGATGGCCGGTGCCATTGTTGTGTTTCCACAGCTCGGCGCCGGTTTCGGCATCGTAGGCGTGAAGGACGCCACGGGAGTCGGGCACGAACACGAGATTGCCCGCGGTCGACAGTACGCTCCCAAGCGGCGGCTCGGGATAGCGGACCTCCCATTTCTTCGCTCCCGTTATGGGATCGCGCGCATCAAGATGTCCGTAGATCTCGCCGCCTGGAGGAGGCGCCATCTTGAAGTCGGCGCCGATGTTGAGCTGGACCTGCGGCGTGGTGACCGGCGTCGTCTTCTGGACTTCCAGCGTCATGCACCATTCCTGGCCGATCTTGTAGTAGAGACCGGTCTTCGGGCTGTATGAGCCGGCATTCCAGCTGATGCCGCCGCCGATGAACGGACACAGCGGCGGTTCGGCGACTTTCCCGGCCTGGAAATCGCGTCGCCCGATCAGCGCGCCGGTCTTGGGATCGATATCCTTGACGAAGTTGATGTTCTCAACCAGTCGCCAGACGTTCTTCACGCCGAGATTGCGGTCGTAGACGAAGACGAAGCCGCCCTTGTTCGGATGAACCACGTATTTCTGCCCGTCGCGTTCGAGCATCACGAACTCGCCGACGGCGCTGTCGAAGTCCCAGGCGTCGTGGGGCAGTTCCTGGTGGTAGAATTTCAGCTTGCCGGTATCGATGTCGAGACCGATCACCGAGCTCGTATAGAGATTGTCGCCGGGACGCGCGCCTTGCGTCTTGTAGTCGGCGCCCGACCAATCATAGAGCGGCGCCGGGTTCGCGGTGCCCCACAGGATGGTGTTGGTCTCGGAATCGTAGGTCCCCGGCATCCAACCGCCACCACCGCCGGTGCGCCAGGAATCGTTGCCCCAGGTTTTCATGGCCTCGTCGGTGCCTGCGACCGTCAGGAACTCCCACTTCTTCTTTCCGGTGGTGGCGTCGACGGCGAAGATCGGGCCACGGCCCGGCCATTCGCCACCTTGCGAGCCGATGATCACGCTCCCTTTCGCGTAAAGCGGCGCCCCGGTGAAACCGACCGTGAGCTTCTGCGAGTCGATCAGCCTGGTCTCCCAGAGGACCTTTCCCGACTTTGCATCCAGACCGAAAAGACGACCATCCATCGTGCCGACGAAGACCTTGCCTTCGCCCAGAGCTACGCCACGGTTGTAGGGAGAGTGGGTCTGTCGGCTGATGAGCGCCTCATCCAGCTCCGGAAAGAACGACCAGATGACTTCGCCCGTCGCACCGTTCAGCGCAAAGACCCGGCTGTAAGAACCCGAGTAATAGAGCACGCCATCGGCTGCCAGCGGCATCGACTGGAGGCCGCGCGTCGATCGTCCGGGAATGTGTATCCAGGCTACGCCCAGATTGCCGACATTGTTCGCATTGATCTGCGCGAGTGGGCTGTAGTGATGCGACTTGTAGGAACCGTGATAGGTGAGCCAATCGTTCTGACCGGCCGCCTCGATCCGGGCCGTATCCACGGCTTGAGCCAACGCCGCCGACACTGCAAGTGTCGCAACGACAAGGACAGGCAAGCCAGAGCTGAGCCACTGCTTCCTCATATGCACTTCCTCCCGCTTTTGTGTTTGTTGATTGCGTCTCGTAAGCGCTGCTGCGAGGGGTGTTTGCAGTTCAGTACGCGTCGACCGTCCTCCATCGGACCTGAGCTGCCAACAGATGTCCCCTCTCTCGGCGCATATCGCCCAAAGGAGCCACGTTCACTGGAGTGATTGTTGTTGCACGTCTGACGTCACAGCGTACGACGGATCACAGGGAGTGCAAGGTGGAATGCGCGCAGAGGACGAATTTGACGCGGAAGGCGAATTTGAAACGACAGCGGCGCTGACCGTTTTGACCTCTAGCGACAGATGTCGACGCGACGTGGGCTAGCCGTACAGCACCCGCGGCAGGATCGTGACGATCCCGGGCCACAGCGTCAGCAGCAGCACGAAGCCGATCATGATCACCAGATACGGCATCGTGACGCGCGCGATGTAGCCGAGGCCGTCCTCGGTCAGGCCCTGGATGACGAACAGGTTGAAGCCGACCGGCGGGGTGATCTGCGCCATCTCGACGGCGAGCACGAGGAAGATGCCGAACCAGATCTCGTCGAAACCTGCGCCCTTCACGATCGGCAGCACGATCGGCAGCGTCATCACGATCATCGAGAAGCCGTCGAGGAAGCAGCCGAGGATCAGGTAGAAGACGATCAGCGCCACGATCAGCATGAAGGGCGACAGGCCGAGGCCCTTGACGAAGGCGGCCACGGCCTGCGGAATTCCCAGGAAGGCGGCCGCGTTGCCGAGGATGGAGGCCCCCAGCACGATCAGCGCGATCATCGAGCAGGTCACGACCGACCCGATCAGCACGTCGCGCATCACCTGCTGCGACATCGAGCCTTGCGCCCAGGCCACCAGGCCCGCCCCGAGCACGCCGACGGCGGCGGCTTCCGACGGCGTCGCGAGGCCGCCATACATCGAGCCGAGCACGCAGGCGATCAGGAACAGCGCCGGCGCGAGGTCCTTCAGCGCGGCGAAGCGTTCGCCCCACGGCACCTGCGAGAGTTTTGCTTCCGTCTCCGGCACCATGGAGGGCTTGAGCGTCGTGTGCAGCATCACCCAGCCCATGAAGGTGGCGGCGAGCAGCAGGCCGGGCAGCACGCCCGCCGTAAAGAGCTTGAGAATGGAAACGTCGCCGAGCACACCGTAGATGATCATGATGTTGGACGGCGGGATCAAAAAGCCGAGCGTGCCGGCGCCGGCGAGCGAGCCGATCGCGATGTCGCGCGAATAGCCCCGGCGCAAGAGCTCGTTGAGCGACATGCGGCCGATCACCTGCGTGGTCGCCGCGGACGAGCCGGAGATCGCCGCGAAGATGGTGCAGCCGATCACGTTCACATGCAGCAGGCGGCCCGGCAGCAGCCCGGCCCAGGGCGCAAGTCCCTGGAACAGCGAGCGCGACAGGCGGGTGCGGAACAACAACTCGCCCATCAGGATGAACAGCGGCAGCGCCAACAGCTCCTGCGTCGTCAGGATGTTCCAGGCGTATTGCGGCAACAGCTTGTCGAGCGGGATCGAGCGGAACATCGCCAGCAGCAGAGTGGCGGTGAGCGCGAGCGTGAGGCCGATCCATACGCCGCAGGCCAGCAGCGCAAACAGGATCGCAAACAGGGCGACGACTTCGATGGTCATGCGATCTTGAATCCGTTGGCGGGCAAGGCGGTCATTCGACGGGGGAGGCCTTCATGCGGTGATCCTCCAGCGGCAGACCGAGCGCGGCCTGGATCGCGCGCGCCAGGAACTGGAGCGTGAGCAGCAGCATGCCGAAGGTGACGACGGCTTCCGGAAACCACAGCGGCGTGTCGCTCGAGGTCGAGACCTGGCCGCGCACATAGGCGCCGAAGGCGAACTTCGCCATCGCGGAGGTCAGGAACGCCATGAAAGCGAAGCCGGCCGCGGCGGAGAGGATCTCGAGCGCGCGCTGCACCGGCGCCGGCGCGTTCTTCAGGAGCAGCACGACGCGGATGTGGCCGCCGACGCGCAGGGTCATGGCGGCGCCGAAGGTGAAGGACGCCGCCATCAGATAGGAGGAATATTCCCACGCGATCGAGATGGTCGGCGGGAAGAACGGCAGGAAGTTCGAGAGGAAGCGGGTTGCGACCTCGCACAGCATCAACAGCGTCAGCGTGAGCAGACAGCCGCCGCCGATCCAGCCGTCGAGCCGGCCGAGACGGTCTATGCCATCGAGCAGGATGCGCAGCGGCGCCGGCGCCGCTGCATTGAGGCTTTGCGGTGCCGCGGGAAGGACGCTTGTCACCACCTCGTCCTCAGCGCTTCATTTCGGCGAGATAGGCCCGCACCGGCTTGTCGGCCGCCGGCACACGCTTGAGGAAGGCGTCGAGCTGTGGCGCGGTCTTGCTGCGGATGTCGGTTATCATCGCATCCGAGACCGGGATCACCTCCATGCCGCCTTCCTTGAGGCGGTTGAGACTGTCGACGTCGGCCTTGAGCGAGTTCGCCCAGAAACCCGGCTCCATTTTCGCGGCGATATCCGCGACGAGCTTCTGCTGATCGGCGGAGAGCGCCTTCCACGAATCGAGATTGACCGTGAGCATCTGCGACGACCAGACGTGGTTGGTCGGGTAGATGTACTTCAGAAATTCCCAGAACTTGCCGTCGACGCCCGACACCGCGGAGGTGGAGACGCCCGAGACAGCCCCCGACGCAAGCGCGGGGATCGTCTCGCCCCAGGGGATCATCACCGGCGCCATGCCGACCACCGCCAGCATGTCGACGGCGTTCTTGTCGGGCACGCGGATCTTGATGTTCTTCAGGCCCTCGACGTCGGCGACCTTGACCTTGAGATGCAGATACTGCGTCGGCCACGGCACGATGTAGAGGATCTTCTGGTTGTTGCGCGCGGCGACCTTCTCGTATTCGGGCCGCACATATTTGTGCAGCACCTTGAGCTCGTCCATCGAGCCGCACAGGAACGGGATGCTCTCGACGCCCATGAAGGGCTCGTCGCCGACCTGCTGGATGTTGAGGACGTCGGCGAGCGGCACGAGGCCATCGCGCACGGCACGCAGATGCTCGGGGCCCTTGAAGCCGAGCTGGCCGCCGGCCTTCACGGTGATGCTGACCGTGCCGCCGGTCTGCTTCTTCACTTCCTCGGCGAAGGCCATCGCGTTCTGGGTGTGGAAATTGCCGTCGGGCCAGACCGTCGACATATCCCAGCTTGTCGTTGCTGCCCGCGCGCGGGTCGAGATGTGGCCGGCGGCGAGCAGCGTCGCTGCGCCCGCGGTGAAGTTCCGTCGCGTGATCATTGAGCCCCTCAGTTCACTCTACGCACGACGCCTGACGCGTCACCGCGTGTACCCATAAACCGCAACCGCGTTGTCCGCAGACACGAGGCCGCTTTCGATGTCGTCATTGACGGCCGCGCGTGCCCGCTCGGCCGGATCGCCGATGCCGGCGCCGCCGGGCGTCAGCACCACCAGACGGTCGTCCGGCGGCACCTGCTGAAAGCCCTTGCCACGCAGCTTCTTGCCGGATTTGAGGCCGACATAGCCGGCCTCGCCGTTCCGGCCGCCATCGCGCCCGCGCGGCGGATGATCGATGCGGTCGAATGCGGCCAGAATGTCGAACGGCGCATCGACGCCGCTGCCGACCTCGATGATCTGGCCGAGGCCGCCGCGGGTGCGCCCTGCCCCGCCGGAATCCGGGCGCAGCTCCTTGCGCCAGAAGATCAGCGGCGTCTGTGTTTCCGCGATCTCGACCGGCGTGCCGCGCACGCCGCTGGGATAGGCGGTGGCCGACAGGCCGTCCTTGCCGAAGCGCGCACCGGTGCCGCCATTGGAGGTGACGGCCATCGAGAACCCGTAATTGCCGCCGACGCCCGAACGGGTCTGTCCGCGCACGTTGAGATTCCACAGGCACGAGGTGCCTTCCGCAGGCACGCGCTCGGGAATGATCTGGCGCAGGCAGCCGAACACCACGTCGGGCAGCATCTGGCCGATGATGTGGCGCGAGGCGACCGGCGCCGGCTTCGGCGCATTGAGGATCGCACCGGCAGGTGCCGACACCGTCAGCGGCGAGAGCGAGCCGGCATTGTTCGGGATCTGCGAGGCGACGACGCAGCCGAGGCCGAACACGGTATAGGCCGTGGTGTAGGACAAGGGCACGTTGATGCCGAACCTCGATGCGGCCGAGGTGCCGTCGAAATCGACGTGAATGCCCGCATCCGAGATCGTCAGCGTTGCGGCCAGCGTCACCGGCGCGTCGTAGCCGTCAACGACCATGGTGTTGCGCCAGCTCCCCTTCGGCAGCTTGGCGATCTCGGCCAGCACGGCCTCGCGCGAGCGGTCGCAGATGTAGTCGCCGAGCTCGTCGAGCGTGTCGATGCCGAACTCGGTCATCATCTCCACCAGGCGCTCGCAGCCGACGTCGTTGCAGCCGGCCAGCGAATAGGTGTCGCCCTCGGTGTCGATCGGCAGCCGCGTGTTGGTGCGGATCATCGCCATCAGCGTCTCGTTGACGACGCCCTGGTCGATCAGCTTCAGCATGGGGATGTAGAGCCCCTCCATGAACACGTCGGTGGCATCAGGGCCGAAGCCGATGCCGCCGATGTCCATGAGATGGCTGGTGCAGGAGAACAGCGCGACCGGCTTGCCGTCCTTGAAGCAGGGCGTGGTGACGACGAAGTCGTTGAGGTGGCCGGTACCCATCCAGGGATCGTTGGTGATGTAGGCGTCGCCCTCCTTCATCGTCTCGATCGGGAAATGGTCGATGAAGTGCTTGACCGATTCCGCCATCGAGTTGACGTGACCGGGCGTGCCGGTGACCGCCTGCGCCAGCATCCGCCCCTTGAGGTCGAACACGCCGGCCGAGAGGTCGCCGCATTCGCGCACGATCGGGCTGAACGCGGTGCGGAGCAGCACCTGCGCCTGCTCCTCGACCACGGCGATCAGCCGGTGCCACATGATCTGAAGGTCGATCAGGCTCGCGCCGCTTGCCTTGCTCATGATCAGGCCGCCTTCCGTTCCATGACGATGCTGCCGGCACCGTCGATATGGGCGTCAAAACTGTTGGAGACGAAGGTCGAGGTCTCGTCCTCCGCGATCACGGCGGGACCCGCAACGGTCGCGCCCGGCGCCATGTCCTCGCGGCGATAGAGCGGGATCTCGATCACCTCTCCGGCCCGGCCGTCGAAGAATTTCCGGCTGCCGGACGCCTTGCCTGCGGGCATGCGTGCAACGGCCGCGACGACGGACGGATTGCGCGGCTCGGTGGTGGCGAGCACCGACCAACTCAGGACCTCGATCGCGGCGCCCGGGATCGGGCGCTCGAACATCGCCGAATAATCAGCCTCGAACTTCTGGCGCAGGCCGGCGAGATCGGCTGATGTCAGCGGCCGGTTCGGCAGCTCGACGCTGATCTCGTGGCCCTGGCCGACATAGCGCATGAAGGCCGCGCGGCGTTCGCGCACCGGCGCGCCGGCAGCACCGGGCTCGACCAGCGCACGCGCCTCGGTCGCCATCTCCTGCAAGAGGTCGGAGACCGCTCCGGTGTCGAAATCGTCGAGCCGGACGTGACGGCTGCGCACCAGTTCGTAAGCGATGGGCGCCGCCAAAAATCCGACCGCCGAGCCGACGCCGGCATTCGACGGCACGATCACCCGGGAGACGCCGATCTTCTCGGCGACGCGCGCCGCATGCAGCGGCGCGGCACCGCCGAAGGCGATCAGCGTATGCTGGCCGACCACGGCACCGCGCTCGACCGCATGCACGCGTGCCGCACTCGCCATGTTCTCGCAGACGACCTCGTGCACGGCATAGGCCGCGGTTTCCGCCGACAGGCCCAGCGGCTCGCCGACGCTGCGCAGCAGCGCCTGCTTCGAGAGTTCGGGGTCGAGCTTGATCGTGCCACCCGCGAAGGCGTCGGGATCGATCATGCCGAGCGCAACGTCCGCATCGGTCACGGCCGGACGCTCGCCGCCGCGGCCATAGCAGGCCGGGCCCGGCTCGGACGACGCACTCTCAGGGCCGACGGTGACGCGCTTCATCGCGTCGACATGGGCGATCGAGCCGCCGCCGGCGCCGATCTCGACCATCTCGATCACGGGAATGCGCACCGGCAGGCCGGAGCCTTTCAGGAAGCGCGCGGCGCGATCGACCTCGAACACGCGCGAGGTCTCGGGCTGGTATTTCTCGATCAGGCAGATCTTGGCCGTGGTGCCGCCCATGTCGAAGGAGAGCACCTTGCTCTCGCCGAGCCGCGCTGCGATCTGCGCCGCGAAGATCGCGCCGCCGGCAGGACCGGACTCGACGAGGCGCACGGGAAAGCGCCGCGCTGTCTCGATCGAGGTGACGCCGCCGCCGGACGTGACGAGATAGATGGCACCGCGGAACTGCTCGACCTGCAGGGCATCGGCCATGCGGGCGAGATAGCCGTCGATCAGCGGTTGCACATAGGCGTTCGCGACCGCGGTGGACGTGCGCTCATATTCGCGGATCTCCGGACACACCGCCGATGACACTGTCACGGAAATGCCGGGCATCTCCTCGCTGAGAATCGCGGCCGCGCGGCGCTCGTGCTCGGGATTGGCGTAGGAGTGCAGGAAGGCGATCGCGACGCTTTCGACCTTCAACTCACGCAATTTTGGCACGAGTGCACGCACCGAGGCTTCGTCGAGCGGGAGACGGACGGCGCCGTGCGCGTCGATGCGCTCGGGCACGGTGAAGCGCAGACTGCGCGGCGCCAGCGGCCGCGGCTTGTCGATGCTGAGATCGTACTGGTCGTAGCGGCTCTCGGTGCCGATATCGAGCACATCGCGAAAGCCCTCGGTCGCAATCAGCGCCGTCTTGGCGCCGCGGCGCTCGATGATCGCGTTGGTCGCGAGCGTGGTGCCGTGAATGAAGACGTCGATGTCGCTGATATGGGCGCGTGCGTCAGTGAGAATGAGACGCATCCCGTCCAGCACCGCCTGTTCGGGGCGCTGCGGCGTCGTCAGCACCTTGCGCGTCTTACGGTCCTGACCCATGTCCAGCACGATGTCGGTGAACGTGCCACCGATATCAACGGCAAGCCGCACCTCGGCTCCCTCAAGCATTCCAAATTCTCCGTGCTGATCGTCAAGACTGGGGACAAAAACGCAGCAATTTCCGTGCCATCAGGCATGCCGGCAACGCCGCGCCCGGCTATTCTGCTTGGCACCCATGCAATAGGCAAGGCGTGTTCGCCTCGCACGCGATCAGAGCAGGAATGCAAGCGCCGCTTCGCAACGCTCCTCGACCTTGAGCGTCAGGAGATCGTCGGCGCGGGTGCGCCCGAGGTTGACCGCGGCGATCGGGATCTGCCGCTGCGCGGCAGCCTGCACGAAGCGGAAACCGGAATAGACCATCAGCGAGGAGCCGACGATCAGCATCGCGTCAGCCTGCGACAGATGGTCCTGTGCGGTGGCGACGATTTCGCGCGGAACGTTCTCGCCGAAGAACACGACGTCGGGCTTGAGGATGCCGCCGCAGGCTTCGCAGGCGGGCACCTTGAACGAGGAAAAATCCGCGTGCTCCAGATCGGCATCGCCGTCAGGCGCATCCGCGGCATCGAGCGCGAGCCATTCTGCATTGGCGCGGCCGAGCGTATCCTGGAATTCGTTGCGCGGCGTCTTCGCCCCGCAGCCCATGCAGCGGACCAGATCGAGCCGGCCATGCAGGTCGATCACCTGCCGGTGGCCGGCGGACTGATGCAGCCGGTCGACGTTCTGGGTCAGCAGCATCCCGCACCGCCCGCTCGCCTCGAGCCGGGCCAGCGCATGGTGCGCATCGTTCGGCCTCGCCTGGCCGAACCGCCGCCAGCCGATCAGGCTGCGCGCCCAATAGCGCCGGCGCGTATGCGCCTCCGACATGAAGGCCTGGAAATTGACCGGCTGGGTCCGCTTCCAGTTGCCGTGGCTGTCGCGATAGTCAGGAATGCCCGAATTGGTGCTGCAGCCGGCGCCGGTCAGCACGAACAGACGTTGGTGCCGGGCGACGAAATCCTGGAGCGGAGGGTTTGCCAGCGGAGCATTTGCCATGGCGCAGATGTAGTCCGTGCAGCGACATTTTGCCAGATCACTCCCGGACCGGCGGCCCGAAGCCGGCGACGGGTTGATCCGCGCCGGAGAAATGCCGGCGGCGAATGCTCGCGCAATAGTTTGTCGTGCCCGAACACATCATCCGTCAGATCTTGCTGGGATCGGTGTCATGCCTGTGCTTGTGAAGAAACCGGGCTATCTGCCCACGGAGCGCCGCCGTGTCCAACAAGCTTCCGACCGATCCGGCGGTGTCGAAGATCTCCCGCTGAAGCGTCGTCGGCAGAGAATTCCATTGCATGATGACGGCCGCGCCGAGACAGCGCAAAACACGCTCTTCCTCCGCCGCGAGGGCTGCGCCGCGCAGTCGCTCCGTCTCCCCCGCGTTGACTGCATCCACGTATTGATCCGCGAGGACCTGCTCGTTGTCCGCGCGCGACGCAAGGCTGTCCTGCAACTTCTCGAATTTGCGGGTATCATCCTTGCCGGGCGAACTCCTGGCCAGTTCGCCATACGCGGCCGCTCTTGCACGATACTGTAGAAATTTGAACATGCCGCCTCCTTTCGTTGAAAGTCTCGACGTATTTCAGCCTGCCGGCTAGGCCGGCATCGGGACGCTCAGAGAGGCCAACGGAGCGTCGAACGTGTACGCGAAGCCCCTCTCCGCATAGGTCAATTGCACGTCGCCCTGGAGTTCGCGACCCAGCGTCTCGATCAATCGCGTTCCGAAGCTGCGCTTTGCGCGTGACTGGATCAACGGACCATTCTTCTCGATCCAGGTCAGGCGCAGGCGTTGCGCCTGCGGATCGATCGTCCAGTGGAGGTCGACGCACCCCTTTGGAGCCGAAAAGGCTCCGTACTTCGTGGCGTTCGTGCAAAGCTCATTGAGCGTCATCGCGACCGCGACCACGGCACCCGAATTGATCCGGAGATCGGGTCCCGAAATCGAGAACTTCGATTCAGCGGGATCGTCGAAAGCTTCGATAGCGCTGCGGACGACCGCCCCGAGGTTGGCGCTCGACCAGCTCGCCCGCACGAGGAGATCGTGCGCCCGGCCAAGCGCGAGTAGCCGCCCCGCGATGGCCTGCTGTGCGTGCGCCACACCTTGCTCGCCGCGCAAGCTCTGGGAGACGATGGCGGAGACGGTCGCGAGCGTGTTCTTGATGCGGTGGTGCAGCTCTTCAAGGATCAGCTTTTGCAGCTTCTCGGACGTCTCTCGCTCCCTGGCGTCGATCCCCGCCCTGGCAAGCAGGCCCCTCGTGTTGATCTCGGCCTGGGCCAGGAGAAGCCGCAGGCTGACATTCTCTGCCGCCAAAGCATCCTCATGCGACTCTCCGCCGCCGAGGTGCCGGCCCGTGCGGAGATCGATCTCGAGCATTGGCGACTGTGTCACGAGGGTTGCTGCCGGACCTGGTTTCAGTGGAACGTTCCGTCACGAAGGCGGGATTTCAGCGGCGTCGTGATCTTGCTTGGGCGCCTTCGCTGGCGAGAAATACGCGTGAATCTCAGCGGCATTTCCAAGAATCGCTGCCCTGCGCATTGCCGCCATGCGCTTGTCTCCCGACGGCATTTCGCGAGCGCGACGGAGGGCGTCGATCGCCCTCGAGTTCAGCTCGCAACCCAACGACGGCTGAATTGAATCCGATGAGGTGCTTGCCTGATCCGAGGGCGAAGGCGCGCCGAAACCGACTACCATTGAATCAACATCGAAACGGCGATCACCAGCACGAAGAAGATGGGCAGCAAGACCGGAGGTACGAGCCACTCGCGAAGGATGAATCCGGGGGAAACCGACATATTGACCGCCTCTTGGTCGCGGCGGGAGCGCAATGCTCTCAGTCACCGATAACGGCCGAGGGGCGGGCGGTGATGAACGGGATATAGTCACCTTTCGCCGAATAGCGAGGCTTGCGACGAACTATTTGTCGCGATCGGCATCGAACCGGGTTGTAACGCTGTCGCCAAATCATCATTTGAAAGAGGCGCAACCGGCTCACTCTCGTCAGGTCTCGACGAAACGTCCGTGCTCCTGACGTACGCAAGCCGAGCGTCGGCCACCCAGCGTGCCCCCGGCTCAAACGGCGTGAAGGCGCACGGCACCTGCAACCTGATCGGCCCGAACCATGATTGATTTTCCAAATCACAGTCGCTCATATGACCGGACACGGCGTGCCGTGCGGTTCTGGGGACACGACAGCGCCATCGAGGCCTCGTTCTTCATCGATGAAGGCGCGTTGAAGCAGATTCAACCGGGCGCCAATGCGACCGAATCGGGATTCCTGAACGCGTTCGATTGCAATCGCGACTTGATATGTGCCACCGCGGCCAGGAAGTATGTGCGCGGCAGCAGGGGCTCCTACGACCTGCTCGCAGCAGATTTCTGATGCGGTCGGCACGAGGGTGATGAGTTCGTGGATTCGTCCGTGAATCCAAGTTTCTAGCTTGCCCAGTTTTCGCGGAATTCCGGGAATAGCGTCAGGCCTCCGCAGGCATAGATCGTCTGCCCGGTGATGTAGCTCGCATCGTCAGAGGCGAGAAAGGCGAACACGGCGGCGATCTCTTCCGGCGTGCCGACGCGCCCCATGGGAATGTGGCTGGTGACGACGCCGCGCTTTTCCGGTTCGCCGGTCCAGGCCGCGTTGATCGGCGTGTCGATCGCGCCGGGACCGACCGCATTGACGCGGATGCCGTGCTTCGCGAATTCGAGCGCGAGCGTGCGCGTCAGGTTGGCCATGCCGCCCTTGCTGATCGAATAAGCGAGATAGCCGGGCTTCGGAACGATCTGGTGGACGCTGGAGCAATTGATGATGCTGCCGCCTCCGCCGCGCGCGACGAAATGCGCCAGCGCCTTCTGGGCGCAGAGCACGGCGCCGTTGAGATTGACGTCGATGATGCGGCGATAGGTTTCGACGTCGAGCGCATCGCTCGGCGATTCCCGCTGGAAGCCGGCATTGTTGACGAGACAGTCGAGGCGCTTCCAGCGCGCCAGGATGGTCTCGAACATCGCGGCGATGTCCTGCTCGTTGCCGACGTCAGCCTTGACGATGACATGATCGAGCTTGCCGTGGCCGCGGTCGCCCGATGCCGTCCGCGCCAGCGCGAGCGTCTCTTCGGCCTTCCCGGGGTGATCGAAATAGTTGATGGCGACGGTCGCGCCTTCCTGGGCGAGCCGGATGGCGACGGCACGGCCGATGCCTTGCGAGGCGCCGGTCACCAGCGCGTATTGGCCAACGAGGCGCGAGGGAAACGGGATCGAGCGGTCGGTCTGTGGCATGAGCTTTCTCCGGAGTGCCTCATCATCGACGGAGGCGACGTTTTGTTCCATCCCACCAGCGCAGCCCTGGGATTCATTCCGCGTGTTGCGCGAGGGAAGAGGTGAGGATCTGATAGAGGATGATGGCGCCGAAGGTCGCGGTTCCGATCCCGCCGATCGTGAACGCGCCGAATTTGAGCGTGAGGTCGCCCGCGCCCGCGGTCAGCGCCACGGCCACGGTGATCAGGTTCGCAGGATTGGCGAAGTCGACCTTGTTCTCGACCCAGATCCGCCCAGCCATCGCGGCGATCAACCCGAACAGCACGATCGAGAGACCGCCGATGACGGGACCCGGGATCGACAGGATGAGCTTGCCGAATTTCGGCGAGAAGCCGAGCAGGATCGACACCAGGGCGGCGACGGCGAACAGCAGCGTCGAATAGACCTTCGTCGCCGCCATGACGCCGATGTTCTCGGCATAGGTGGTGACGCCGGTGCCCCCGCCGCAGGCTGAAGCGATCGTGGCAAGACTGTCACCAAGGAAGGCGCGGCCGAGAAAGCCGTCGAGGCTCCGCCCCGTCATCGCGCCGATGGCCTTGATGTGTCCGAGGTTCTCGGCGACGAGGATGAGCGCGACCGGCGCGATCAGGACGATCGCATCGGCCTGGAAGGTCGGCGTGGCGAAAGCCGGCAAGCCGATCCACGGCGCGGCCGCGAGCTGGGTGAAGTCGATCGGCTTGCCAAGACCGAAGCCGTTGGCAAGCAGCCAGTACAACAGATATCCGCCGATCGCGCCGAGGATGATCGGCAGCCGGCGCCACAGCCCCGGCGCCGCAACGCCGATCACACCGATGACGAGGACGGTCACAAGCCCGATCCAGGTGTCGAACGTACCAGCGCTCACCGACTTGACGGCGACCGGCGCGAGATTGAGGCCGATGGCCGCGACCACGGCGCCGGTGACGACCGGCGGCATCAGGCGCTCGACCCAGCCGACGCCCGACCACATCACGATCAGCGCGATCACGCCGTAGAGCACGCCGGCCCCGATGATGCCGCCGAGCGCAACCGAAAGATTCGGGTTCGGTCCATGCCCCGCATAGCCGGTGGCGGCGATGACGACGGCGATGAAGGCGAAGCTCGAGCCGAGATAGCTCGGCACGCGCCCCGCCACGACCGCGAAGAAGATCAGCGTGCCGATGCCGGAGAACAGCAGCGCAACATTGGGATCGAACCCCATCAAGAGCGGCGCGATGATCGTGCCGCCCGACATCGCGACGCCGTGCTGGAGACCCGCGACGATCGTCTGGCCCAAGGGCAACCGCTCCTCGGGCATGATCACGCCTGAGGTCTTCAACGTCCAACGCGGAAAATAGCCTTGTGAACGGCCTTGCGCCTGCCCGTCGGAGCCTGTTGCAGTCGACATGTTCCCCCCAATTGCAGTGCAGCGATCGATCTTCGTGCGATCCGACAAAAATGTGATTGTTGCTTCTGCGGCGGCCATCACATGATGCAGATCATGCGAGATCAGTACGTTCCGGGGCCTACATTATGACACAGATCGCGATCCAGCCAGCCATCCGTCGTCGGCACCAGCCCTGGTACAAGATCCTCTACATCCAGGTTCTGATCGCGATCGTGCTCGGGGTACTCATCGGCTATTTCTATCCCGATTTCGGCAAGGAATTGAAGCCGCTCGGCGACGGCTTCATTGCGCTGATCAAGATGATGATCGCACCGGTGATCTTCTGCACCGTGGTGCACGGCATCTCCTCGATGGGCGATCTCAAGCGCGTCGGCCGGGTCGGGCTGAAGTCGCTGATCTATTTCGAGACGGTCTCGACCGTCGCGCTCGCGGTCGGCCTCCTGGTCGGCGAAGTGCTCCAGCCCGGACACGGCTTCAACATCGATCCCGCCACGATCGATCCGAAATCGGTCGCGACCTACGTCACCAAGGCCAAGGAGGAAGGCATCGTCGCCCATCTGATGGCGATCATCCCCGACAGCTATGTGGGCGCCATCGCACGCGGCGATTTACTCCAGGTGCTGCTGATCTCGATCCTCTCGGGCTTCGCCATCGCCTTCCTCGGCAAGGCCGGCGAGCCGATCGCGGAGGCGGTCGACAAGGCCGCGAAGATGTTCTTCGGCATCATCCGCATCATCGTGCGCGTCGCGCCCATCGGCGCGTTCGGCGCAATGGCCTTCACCGTCGGCGCCTATGGCCTCGGCTCGCTGCTCAACCTCGCCGCCCTGATCGGCACATTCTACCTCACCAGCATCCTGTTCGTACTGATCGTGCTGGGCGCAATCGCCCGGCTCGCCGGCTTTTCGATCCTGCGTTTCATCGCCTATATCAAGGACGAGCTGCTGATCGTGCTCGGCACGTCATCGTCGGAGACCGTGCTGCCGCAGATGATCCAGAAGATGGAGCATCTCGGCGCCTCCCGCTCGGTGGTCGGCCTCGTCATCCCGACCGGCTACAGCTTCAATCTTGACGGCACCAACATCTACATGACGCTGGCGACGCTGTTTCTGGCGCAGGCGACCAACACGCATCTGACGATCTGGCAGGAGCTCGGCATCCTCGGCATCGCCATGATCACCTCGAAGGGCGCCTCGGGCGTGACCGGCGCCGGTTTCATCACGCTCGCCGCGACTCTCTCGATCGTGCCAGACATCCCGATCCAATCGATCGCGATCCTGGTCGGCATCGACAAGTTCATGAGCGAGTGCCGCGCGCTGACCAATCTGATCGGCAATGGCGTCGCCTGCGTCGTCATCAGCATCTCCGAAGGCGAGCTCGACCGCGACGCGCTGCACGAGACCATGGCCCATCCGCTGGAGATCGGCGAGGCGCTGGAGCCGGGTGGCAGCGGGTAAGGCGACACAGATCGACGGCAGGAGCAACCCGGGTCCGACGCGGTAGTTTCCCGGAGTGGAAAGTTGGTGAGATACGCGTCACAACAATGGCGTTGGGATCACCGATTGATAGTCAATGTTTCCGCCCGACGCGCTGGGGGCAGGGCGTCGGGCGTTTGATAATCGCTGCGAGGGGCGACGCGCCAGGATGGCGCGCCGCCGGTGGCCGGGATCGGCATTATCATTCCGCAGGCCCGAACGGCCGGCTTCAGCCCGCAAGGTCACCGCCAAGATCGAGCCGCCGCGTAATCCCTATCGCCTGCAAGAATGCCTCGTCGTGACTGACGACCAGCAACGCGCCGTCATAGGCCCGCAAGCCTGCCTCGACGGCGTCGATGGACGCGATGTCCAGATGGTTGGTCGGCTCGTCCAGGATCAGCAGTGAGGGCGGCGTCGTCCCGCCGAACACGCAAGCAAGGCCGGCACGAAGCAGCTGTCCGCCGCTCAGGCTCCCGACGATCTGCAAGGCGGCGTCGGCGCGAAACATGAAGCGCGCAAGAGCGGCATGGCACTCATTCGTGCCCGCCTTTGGATTGCGGCGCCTGAAATTGTCCAGGATCGAGATCGCGGGATCAAGCAGGCTGACCTTCTGGTCGAACAGCGCGAAGTCGGGCCTGACCCTCACGGTGCCCGCAAGGGGGCACATCTCGCTGGCAATGAGCTTCAGCAGCGTCGTCTTGCCTGACCCATTTGGTCCGACCACCGCAACGCGCTCCGGCCCGACGATCGTGAACGACAGATCCCACAGGATCGCGCGCTCCGGATGATAGCCGGCGCTGACCCGATCGAGCCAAACCACCTCCCTGCCCGCCGGCAGGTTTGTCGACGGCAATTTCACGGACAACGGCTGGAGAATCTCGATACGCCGGCGCGCCGTGTCGGCGGCCTCGAGCGCCTCCGCGCGCCGCCGCTCGGCGACTTGCGCGGTCTTTCCGCCGGTGTCCTCGCTGCGATCCTTGCGTGCGTCGGCCAGGATGCGCGGCATGTCACCCTTGGCACGCTTCTTCCTGCCGCCGCTGTCCTTGCGCGCCTTCCTCTCCACGGCGTCCTGCGCCTTGCCGTCGATCTCGGACAGCCGCCTCTCGGCATGCGCAAGGTCGTGCCTGACGGCAGCGAGCTCGACGGCCTTCTGCTCGCGGTACCGGCTCCAATTGCCGCCGTATCGCGTTGCTCCGGGCGACGTCAACTCGACGATCGCGTCCACCGTTTCGAGCAGGCCCCGGTCGTGGCTGACGATGATCGCACCGCCGCGCCAGGTAGCGAGGAGATCGATCACGGCCTTGCGTCCGTCCTGGTCGAGATTGTTGGTGGGCTCATCCAGCAGCAGGAAGTCGGGCTCGGCGAACACCAGCGCGGCAAGACGAACCCGCGTCGTCTGGCCGCCGGACAGGCAGGACAGCTCCGTATCAGGCGCAAGATCGAACCCGACGCGCGCCAGCGCGGTCTCGAGCCGCGCTTCGAGGGTCCAATCGATCGCAGCAATGTCGTCGGCGGAGGCATCGCCCCGCTCCGCACGGCGAAGCAGTGCCAGCGCTTCCCGCACACCGAACAGATCGGCCACGGTGGCGCCTGCGAGCAGCTGTACGTCCTGGCGCAGCAGGCCGATGGTTCCGCTGGTCAGAATGCGCCCGGACCGGGGAACATGTTCCCGGCAGATCGACGCCAGCAGCGTGGTTTTCCCGACGCCGTTGCGGCCGACGAGACCGGTTCGCTCAGCCGCGAATGTCAGATCGACATTGGAAAAAAGAGAACGGCCGTCAGGCGTGGACAGCGACAGGTTCGACAGGATGATGGAAGCAGGCATGGAATTCCCCGTGAGCAAGGCGGATCGGCGTTGCGGTCGGGGTAAAATCCATGGCTGCGAATATCCTGATTGAGATGCCTCTAACTAGTCCGGCAGACGCGCAAGATCAAGCCAAGGGGACGACAGCGCGTGCGCGCTGTCGTCCCCATCGGCAGATGCCGTCAGCCCTTGAGCGCGGTGACCACGACCTCGATCAACGCGCTGCCGCCGAGATCGGCAACGCCGACGGTCGCACGGGTCGGCAGGTTGTCGCCGAAGAACTCGGTCCAGGCCGCGTCCATCTCCTTCTTCTTGGAGAGATCAGTGACGAAAATCGAGGCGCTGACGACGCGGCTCTTGTCGGTGCCGGCCTCTTTCAGATAGCCGGCGATCTTGCCGAGAATGTTGCGGGTCTGATCGCCCATGGAGACCGAGGTGTCGTCGGCAATGGTGCCGCCGAGAAAGACGAAGCCGTTGGCGTCGACGGCGCGATGCATGATGGGCGTGCGGATGCTGCGGGTGATGCTCATGATGTCCTCTTGCTGCTAGAGCGTGGAAGGGTGGAAGCGGTCGATGCCGAGATCGCTGATGCGGGTCTGGGTGCCGCCGTTGACGATCAGCTCGGCCATCACGGCGCCGGCGCCGGGGCCGAGTTGGAAGCCGTGCAGCGAGAAGCCGAACTGGTGGTAGAGGCCCTTGTGCCGCGAACTCGGCCCGAACACGGGGATGTCGTCCTTCATCTTGGCCTCGATGCCGGCCCAGGCACGTACGATCGTCGCGCTGCGCATCACCGGGAACAGCTCGAACACGGTGCGCGCACTGGTCGCGAGGCTCTTCCAGTCCAGCACCGTCTCGTTGCGGTCCTGATAGGGCGTCGCCAGATGCCCGCCGCCGATCAGCACGGTGCCGTTCGAGAACTGCTTGAAGGAGAGCTTTCGGCCGCGCAGGATCACGACGGGGTCGATGAAGTGCGGCACGCGCGAGGTGATCATCAGCATCGGCGCCACGGTTTCGACCGGCACCGGCTCGCCGAGCGCGGCAGCAATCTTCCCGGCCCAGGCGCCGGCAGCGTTGACCAGCACCGGTGCGGCATAGGTGTCGGAGCCCACATCGACATACCAGAGGCCGTCGCTATAGCGGATGTTGCTGGCCGCCACACCTTCGCGCACCGTCGCACCGAGCTGTTCGGCCTTGCGCCGGAACGCGGTCGTCGTTTGCGCCGGATTGGCGGCGCCGTCGCGGCGCGAGACCACGCCGCCGGGACAGGTGTCGGCCACCGCGGGCACCAGCCGCCGCAGCTCGGTGGCGTCGATCAGCTCTTCATGGGTGAAGCCGAGCGCGTTCAGCTCGGCGACGCGCGCGCGGCAAGTGGCGAGCTCGTCCTCGTTTTCCGCGACCAGCACCTGGCCGTGGCTCTCGAAACTGCAATCATCGTCGAGAAGATCGGTGATCTTCTCCCAGATTCCCATCGAGCGGATCGAGAGCGGGATTTCGGGGACGTGCCGCGCAAGCTGGCGCACGCCGCCGGCATTGACGCCGGAAGCATGCCGGCCGGCATAGTCTTTTTCGATCAGCACCGGCTTCAGGCCGGCAAGGCACAGATGCAGCGTGGTCGAGCATCCGTGGATGCCGCCGCCGACGACGATCGCATCCACGTTTTTTGTCATCCGCGCACCACCGCCTTGACGTCGTCTTCGCTCTTCGGGACGGCGGCGAGCTCGGCGAGCGTGATTGGCTTCACCGGCGCGCGCAGCCGGTAATAGCCGATCTCCTGCGGGGTCTTAGCCCGCGCCTGCGCCATCAGCTCGGTGACGGTGAGGCCGCAGAGCCGGCCCTGGCACGGGCCCATGCCGGTGCGGCGATAGGCCTTGAGTTGGTTCGGCCCGGTCGCGCCGATCGCGACGGAGTCGAGAACGTCCTTTGCCGTCACCTCTTCGCAGCGACACACGATGGTGTCGCCCGAAGGAATCCGGAACTGCGGCGCCGGGCGAAACAGCGTGTCGAGGAAGATGCGGCCGCGTTCGGCCTTGGCGAGATCGGCGCGGAGCGTCGCCATGGCCGGGAGCTTCGCGGCAGCCGCGGGCGCCAATGCCTCCACCGCCGCGCGCGCCGCAATGCGGCCGCGGACCACGGCGGCATTGGCACCACCGATGCCGGCGCCGTCGCCGGCGATCGCAATGCCAGCGACCGATGATGAACCGTTCGCATCGAGCACCGGCGACCAGCACAATTGCAGCTCGTCCCAGCGATGCTCGACGCCGGCCGCCATCGCCAGATTGACGTTGGGCACGACGCCTTGATGCAACAGCAGGAGATCGGCGGGAAGCGTCTCGCGCTTGCCGCCGGCGACATAGCTCACATTCGCAAGCTGGCCGTCGCCCGACGCGGAGAGCTCGGTGACGCCGGAGACGACCTGCACCTTCGCCTTCACCTCGCGCATCATCGACAGGCCCTTGGCGAAATAGGGCGAGGTCAGGAAGGCGAAGGCATGGGGGAGCGCGGCGAAATAATTGCCGCGCGCGGTGGTATCGAGGATGCGGTCGATGCGGCCGCCGAGCCGCAAAATCTGCGCGGCAAGCAGCCAGAGCAGCGGCCCCTGCCCCGCGATCACGGTGCGGCCATCGGGCACCAGCGCCGATGATTTCAGCATGGTCTGCGCAGCGCCGGCGGTCATCACGCCCGGCAGCGTCCAGCCCGGAATCGGAAACGGCCGCTCCAGCGCACCGGTCGCAAGGATTACACGCTTTGCCTTGACGAAGGCCGAGGCGCCGCCGATGGAGACGGCGATGTCGAGGTTGCGATCGAGGCTCCAGACCGTGGCACGCTGGATGACTTCGGCATTGCTCGCACGCAGCGACTGCACGAGATCGGCGCCGACCCAGTAGTCGGCACCGAGCTGGTTGCGCTCAGTCACCGGCGTCGAGGCGATGGCGCGAAACACCTGGCCGCCCGGGCCGATATTCTCGTCGAGCAGCAGCGTGGACAGGTCGGCCTCGGCGGATGTCGCAGCGGCGGCGAGGCCGGCGGGCCCGGCGCCAATCACCACCACATCGTAATCTTCGCGCTTGGGAGCCACAGTCATCTTCCGATCTCCCGCTTGCCCTTCTGGATCTCGATCTGCATGCCCTCGGCGACGGGCACGAGGCAGCCCTGGCGATTGCCGACGCCGTCGATGGTGACGAGGCAGTCGAAGCACACGCCCATCATGCAATAGGGCAGACGTGGCGCGCCGCTCACCGCGGTGGAACGCCGTGCATCCTGGCCGGAGGCCAGCAGCGCTGCGGAAACGGTGTCGCCCTGACGCGCTGCGACGGCAACGCCGTCGACGAAGATCTGCACTTGCGGACGTTTGTCCTGTTCGGATCGTCTAAACATGGGATGCCTCTTGGCTCCTTGATATCTCTAGTAGCCGCTGTTGTTGGCTGCGCCAGCGCCGCCAAAACGACTCGCGGAGAACGCGCCGACCAGCTCAGGCTCGAGCGCGCCCTGCGCCACCATGCGCGCGATATCGAAAGCGTGGTTGGAGGCGAGCGTCACGCCGGAATGGCAGCAGGCGACGAAGGCGCCGGGATGCGTTTCCGACTGGTCGTAGATCGGAAAGCCGTCCTGCGGCATGACGCGGATGCCGGCCCAGCTTCGGACCACGTTAAGCCGCGAAAGATGCGGGAACATGCGCTGCGCGCGATCGGCCATCACGCCGCTGATCGAATGCTTCAGCGCGCGATCGTCCAGCTCGTCCTCCTTGCTGTCGCCGATCATCACCGTCCCCTCGTCGGTCTGGCGGATCGTGGTCAGCGGATGCGGCAGGAACGGCATGGTGCGCTCGGTCACCACGATCTGGCCGCGGGTCGGGCCCATCGGCGCGTAGAGGCCGACCATCGGCGCGAGCGTCTGGTTGGCATTGCCCGCGGCAAGCACGATTTTGGCGGCACGAAGCTCGCCTTTCGGCGTCGTCAGGCGGAATTCGCCGCCGCTCTTGCTGATCGCCGAGACTGGTTGCTCCGGAAGATAATCAATGCCGAACGCCCTGAAGCCGGTGTGGAAGGCGCGGAACGTGCGCAGCGAATTGACGTGGCCGTCGAGCGGACAATAGCTGCCGCCGGAAACTTCCGGCCCGATCAGCGGCAGCGCCTTCTTCACCTCGGACGCGGGCAGCATCTCCATCTTGTAGTCGGCGGCGCCGACCTGGTTGTGCATGCGCTTGACGAGCTCGGTGCGCTGGCCGAATTCGTCCTCGCCGAGGGTGAGATGGAAGCCGCCATTTTGTTGAAGCGAGACGTCCAGGCCGGTCTGCTGCTTCAGCTCCGAAGCGAGCCGGCCCCACGCTTGCGACGCCTGCACGGTCCACACCGTATAGGCCGGCATGCCCAGGCCCTTGCTCTGCACCCAGACCAGCGCAAAATTGGCGCGTGAGGCACGCTTGGTGATGTCGCCTTCGTCGAGCACGGCAACCTTCTTGCCGAGCCGGCCGAGGCCCCAGGCAATGGCGGAGCCGAGCAACCCGCCGCCAACGACGGCGACGTCGTATTCTCCTGACATGAGTTCTCCTATCGTCCCGTATCGCCCTTGCCGGCGAGCACACGGTCGAGCCCGTAGAAGCGGTCGAGCAGAATGAGGGCGGTCATGGTGATCGCGATCACGCAGGCCGAGACCGACGTCACCAGCGGATCGATGTTGTCCTGGATATAAAGGAACATGCGCACCGGCAACGTTTCGGTGCCGGGCGCCGCGAGGAAGACGGTCATGGTCAGATCGTCGAAGGACTGGATGAAGGCGAGCGCCCAGCCGCTGATGACGCCGGGCAGGATCAGCGGCAAGGTCACGCGCCGGAACAGCGTCCAGCCGCCGGCGCCGAGCGAGACCGCCGCCATCTCGACCGAGAGGTCCATACCGGTCGCCGCCGCCAGCGTCAGCCGCAGCGCGAACGGAAACACGATGATGACATGCGCGATGATCAGCGCCGAAAAGCTGCCGCCGAGGCCCGCCGAAGTGAAGAAGCGCAGGAAGGCGATGCCGAGCACGACATGCGGGATCATCAGCGGCGACAGGAAGAGGGCTGCGAGCGCATCACGGCCGCGGAAACGATAGCGCGCAATCGCGAGCGCCGCGGGCACCGCGAACAACAGCGCCACGAAGGACGACAGCGCGCCCAGCCCGAGGCTGACCCAGAAGGCGTGGATGAATTCGGGATAGTTCGCGATCGTCCTGAACCAGCGCAGCGAGAAGCCGTTGGTCGGCAGCGACAGGAAGCCTTCGGGCGTGAAGGCGACGAGGCAGACCACCAGGATCGGCGCCACCATGACGATGACGAAGACGGTGTGGAAGATCAGCGCCAGCGGGCCGTTCCGTCTCATCGGAACACCTCCGCATAGCGCCGCTCGATCAGGGCGTTGCTGCCGACCACGATCAAGACCAGCGCGACCAGCAGCAGCGTGGCGACCGCCGCGCCCAGCGGCCAGTTCAGCGTGTTGAGGAACTCGTCATAGGCCAGCGTCGCCGCGACCTTGAGCCGGCGGCCGCCGATGATCGCGGGCGTCGCAAAGGCGCTGGCCGAGAGCGAGAACACGATGATCGCGCCCGACAGCACGCCCGGCATGATCTGCGGCATGATGATGCGGCGAATCGTGGTGATCGGACCTGCGCCGAGCGACATCGCGGCGTTCTCGATCTGCGGATCGAGCCGCTGAAGCGCGGCCCACACCGACAGCACCATGAACGGCATCATCACATGCGCGAGCGCGATCACCATGCCTGCTTCGGTGAACATGAAGGGAATCGGTGCGCGGATCAGCCCGGCCGACATCAGGAGCTTGTTGACGAGGCCGTTGTTGCCGCCGAACAGCAGCGCCCAGCCGAGCGTGCGCGCCACCACCGAGATCAGCAGCGGTCCGAGGATGACGAGCAGGAAGAAGCTCTTCCAGCGTCCGCTCATGCGGTTGAGGATGTAGGCTTCGGGCGCGCCTAGCAGGGCGGTGAGAAGAGTCGTCAGGATCGCGATGCGAAACGTCCGCCAGAACATTTCGGCGTAATAGGGATCGGTCGCGATCTCGTACCAGTTCTTCAGGATGAAGACAGGCTCGATACCCTTGTACTGGCCCCAATCGTGGAACGACAACATCACGGTCATCGCCAGCGGAATCAGCAGCACGCCGACGAACAGCATCAAGGCGGGCGCGGAGAGTACCCATGGCGCGCGTGCGATGCGCGCATCGGCGGCCCCAGGCGGAGCCGTATCCGCGACCGCGCTCATGCGGCAGCTCCGCGCACGCTCATGTCCTCAGGCCGCCAGGCGAGACGAACGGCCTCGCCTTCGGCCGGCTGCGCCTTGCCGTCATTCTGGCGGATCACGATCGCCGGGCCGCATTCGCTGTCGCACTGGAACAGCCAGTGATTGCCCTGGAAGATGCGCGTGACGATCCTTGCGCTGAGGCCGGCGTCGCCAAAACCGATTCGTTCAGGGCGAATGCTGACGGTGACGGGACCGCTCAGGCCAACTGGTGCCGGCGCGCTCCAGGAGCCCGCCACCAGCTTCGCGGGCGTCACGGCCCGGTCGATCGTCGCGGCAAAGTCATTGGTCTTGCCGAGGAATTGCGAGACGAAGGCCGAGGCCGGCCGCTCATAGGTCTCCTGCGGCGTGCCGATCTGCTCGATCTTGCCCTGGCTCATCACCACGATGCGGTCGGACAGCGACATCGCCTCGTTCTGGTCGTGGGTGACCAGGATCGTGGTGGTGCCGATGGTGCGCTGGATCTGGCGCAGTTCGATCTGCATCTCCTCGCGCAGCTTGGCATCGAGGTTCGACAGCGGCTCATCGAGCAGCAGCACGCTCGGCTTGATCACGAGCGCACGCGCCAGCGCCACGCGCTGTTGCTGGCCGCCGGACATGCGGCGCGGATGACGATCCTCGTAGCCGGCGAGGCCGACCATCGCGAGCGCGGCACGGACGCGCTCGGCCCGTTCAGCGCGCGGCACGTTCCGCATCTCCAGACCGAACGCGACGTTTTCCGCCGCGGTCATGTGCGGAAACAGCGCATAGCTCTGGAACACGATGCCGAGGCCGCGCTTGGCCGGATGGATCGCGGTCAGATCCTTGCCCTCCAGGCGGATCGCGCCGCGTGTGGGATCGAGGAAGCCCGCGATCATCTGCAGGGTCGTGGTCTTGCCGCAGCCGGACGGGCCGAGGAAGGAGATGAACTCCCCCTTCCCCACCGACAGGCTGAAGTCGTCGACGACAGTCTGCACTCCGAACTGCTTGGCGACCCGATCGAGCTCGAGATAAGCCATGGCGCTGTCTCCGCTGCGAACGATCAGCGTTCGACCTCGCGATTCCAGCGCTTGGTCCACTCCTCGCGCTTCTCGTTGATGACCGTCCAATCCGGATTATAGAGCTTTGCCGCGCGCTCGCCGATCGGCGCCATCTTGCCGAGCTCCGGCGGGATCACCAGCGATTTCAACACCGGGCCATAGCCGTAATCCTTGAGCATCACGAGCTGGATCTTGGGATCGAGCAGCATCTTGACGAAGCTGCCCGCGAGCGGCGAGGCGTTCGGCTTGGTGATCGGGCAGGCGGTCGTCAGCAGCGTCGCCGCGCCTTCCTTCGGATAGACGAAGTCGACGGGGAAGCCGGTGTTGGCGAAGCTTTGCACGCGGCCGGTGCCCCACACCGCGATCACGGCCTGGCCGGACTGGAACAGCTCGGTCATCTTGCCCGGCGACGGCTCGTAGGCGAGCACGTTCGGATTGATCTGCTCCTTGAAGATCTTGAAGCCGGAATCGACGTTGGACTCGCCGCCGCCGTTCATCTTCGACAGCATCACCAGCGCTTCGAGGCCGTAGGTGTTGTTGATCGGCGGGATCACGAGCTGCTTGGCGTATTTCGTGTCCTTCAGGTCGTTCCACGAGGTCGGCGGCGCCCAGCCTTTCTCGGCAAACACCTTGGTGTTGTACATCAGGCCGGTCGCGACGATGCCGATCGCAACGGCGCGATCGTCCTTGAAGCGGGCGGTGTCGTAGAGATCGGCCGGCAGGCCGTCGAGCTTGCCGCAGAAGCCGAGCTGGATCGCCTGGTACATCGGGCCGTCATCGACGATGGCGACGTCGATCTGCTGGTTGCCCTTCTGCGCCTGGAGCTTGGCCAGCGTGTCGGTGGAGTTGCCGGCGACGTATTCGACCTTGACGCCGTTCTCCTTCTCGAAGGCCGGGATCACCTCGTCGCGGATGGTCTTCTCGAACGAGCCGCCGTAACCGGCGACATAGAGCGTTTTCTGCTGGGCCGAGGCGACCGACGGGGCGGCAATGAGCGCCGCGATGCTGACCGCTGTCAGAAGGCGAAGAGTCTTCATATGGACCGATCTCCAATACCGGAATGAGGTGACGTGCCGACGTGTCTCGCGGACTGAAGCGCTTCCGCATTTCCTTCCGCGCAAACCCGTCTCCGATCAGGGCTCCGGCCCCTGCTCGACGGGTTTTGGCGCGATCTGGAGGTTTGAACCCCTCCAATCTGCCGAAAAAGCGGGCTGTCTCCAGCTCTGATGAAAAAGATCGCAGACCTATACTTCCATCGTCCAATGAATAATGGCACCCTCTGCATGCCGAAATGTTATGATTGGGAATTTGAATGGCGCGGATCAATTCGCGGCAGGTGGAGGCCTTCCGGGCGACGATGCTGACCGGCAGCGTCACCGAGGCGGCGGCGCTGATGACCGTGACGCAGCCGGCGGTCAGCCGGTTGCTGCGCGACCTCCAGGCGCTGTTGAAGATGGAGTTGTTCGAGCGGCGGGGCACCGGCCTCGTGCCGACCGCCGCGGCGATGGCGCTCTATACCGAAGTGGAGCGCTCCTTCGTCGGCCTCGAACGCATCACGGCCGCGGCCGAGGAAATCCGCGGCCGCCGCACCGGGTCGCTGCGGATCGCCGCACTGCCGGCGCTGTCGAACGGCTATCTGCCGCGGCTGGCCGGGCATTTCCTGAAGGAGCGCCCCAACCTCAACCTCGCCTTCTTCGGCGTGATCTCGCCGATCGTGGTCGACTGGGTGCTGAACAATCAGTGCGACATCGGCTTTGCCGAGGTGCCGATCGCCCATTCCGGCCTGCCGAGCCTGCGGCTGCCGGCGCTGGCGCGCGTCGCGGTGCTGCCGACCGGTCATCGCCTCGCAGAGAAGGAAGTTTTGGAGCCGCGCGACTTCGAGGGCGAGACCTTCATCTCGCTGTCGGCGGGATCGTCGAGCCGGCATCTTGTCGACCAGGTCTTCCATCGCCACGATGTCCGCCGCGTGCTCAGGGTCGAGACCACGCTGTCGGAGATCATGTGCGGCATGGTGTCGTCAGGCCTTGGCGTCGCGATCTGCGATCCCTTCACCGCGCAGGAATTCTCCACCCGCGGCGTCGTCGTGCGCCGCTTCCTGCCGCGCATCGACTTCGAGTTCTCCGCAGTCTTTCCGGCGCAGCGCAGCCCCTCGCCGGTGTCGCTGGATCTGGTCGAGACCATGCGCAAGTCGCTCGCGGAGTTCGAGGATTAAATCGAGAGTTTCGATTGCGGAGACAGCCCCTCACCCCACCCTCTCCCCGTAAGAACGGGGCGAGGGAGTGAGAGGGCGGCGCGTCCCTCACTCTCAACCTCTCCCCGCCCTTCTGCGGGGAGAGGTCGGATCGCCCCGGCGATGCGAAGCATCGTCCGGTGCGATCCGGGTGAGGGGCAGAGCACGGTATTGCCACGCGTGACCGCCCATCCGCCTCGCGAACCCAAATGCGGCGGCTTCTCAGCCGTTGAACGCGGCCTGCGCCTCCGGCAGGTCCCAGATCTTGCCGATTGCGGCGGTACCCGCTGCAACGATCGCCGCCTCGTCAGCGCCGAGATAGCGGCCGGCATCGACCAGCACGCGGCCGTCGACCATGACCTGATCGATGTTGGCGCGGTTGGCGAGCGCGATCAGCGCGCGGCGCGGGTCGAACAGCGGCTGAAGATGCGGATGGGTGAGATCGACCACGGTGAGGTCGGCGGTCGCGCCCGGCTCGATCCGGCCGAGGTCCGGCCGCTTGATGACACCGGCGGCCACGGCCGTGTTCGCCTCGATCAGCTCCGGCGAATTGGCGACATCGGCGCGCTGGGAGGTGATCTTGGAGATCAGCGAGGCCGCATTGAGCTCGCCCAGCAGATCCATGTTGTAGCCGTCGGTGCCGACCACGGTGCGCACGCCGTGCTCCGCGAACCGGCTGAACGCCGCGGTCACGCCGGCGCGCGCGAACACGCGCGGGCAATTCAGAACGGTCATGCCGCGCGCGGCCATCAGCTTGAGGTCGTCGTCGGTGCTGAACATGCAATGCGCCGCCATGAGATCGGGCGCGAGCAGACCCAGCCAGTCCAGATATTGCGCCGGCGTGCGGCCGCCATAGCGCTTGCCGATGGTCTCGACCTCGGCACGGCTCTGCGCCATATGCGTCGTGATGGGAACGCCGAGCTCGCGCGCCCGCGCCGCGCAAGCCTTGAGCAGATCGGGGCCGCAGGTGTCGGTGGCGTGCGGGCTCATCGCAAGGCTGATGCGGCCGTCGCCACGATTGTTCCAGCGCTGATAGAGCGCGTCCCACGTCGCCATGTCGGCGGTGCCGTCATCGCCGGAATATTGGACCACGCCATCCGGACCCGCCTTGGCGTCGGAGGTGGAGAAGAGGTATGGCGCGCCGTAGAAGCGTATGCCCATCTCTTCCGCCGCGTCGAACATTTCCGGGATCGAGTTGCGGAATGGCTCCATCACCGTGGTGGCCCCGCCCTTCAGCAGCTGGAGGATGCCGAGCCGGGCGACGGCCATGCGCTCCTCCGCCGACAGGATATCGGCGCCGCGCTTGGTGAGCGGCAGCAGCACCGTGTAGACGATGCTCTGGTTGTTCTTGCGGCCGTTGCCGTCCTCGCTGTGGCTGCGCGCCACCGCTTCGGAGAAGCAGTGATTGTGCAGGTTCAACAGGCCCGGCAGCACGAAGCGGCCGGGGCGATCGTAAGTTTGATCCGCGCGCGGCTTGTCGCGCGTGATTGCGGCAATCTTCTTGCCTTCGACCAAAATCCAATGGTCGCGCAACACGTCCTGCGCGCCGTCTTTCCGTGACAGCACATAGCTGCCGAAGATTGCGATCGTGCTCATGCGGGGCGTACGTTCCAGAAGACGGCGGTGCCGTCGAGAATGCCGGTGATGGCCTTGCGATAGGCGGTCGGCTGCTTGTACAGGCCGATCGGAATATAGGGGATTTCCTCGAACGCGACCGCCTGGATCTCGCGGCAGATGCGCTGCTGCTCGGCAAGCTCGGAGGCCGCCAGCCACTGGCTGCGCAGGGGCCCCATCTTCTCGCTCGCATACCAGCCGGCGACCTTGCCTTCGCCGCGGATGTTGGTGTTACCGGCCGGATTGAGCCAGTCGATGCCCTGCCAATTGCCGACCGCCGCGCTCCAGCCACCCTGCCCGATCGGATCCTTCTTGAGCTGGCGCTGCAACACCACGGCGAAATCGAGCCCGGCATATTCGACGTTCATGCCCGCCTTGCGCAAGCTATCGACAGCAATCTCGCCGAGCGGCTTCTGCGCAAGCGAGTTGGTGGGGACGAGCAGCACGATTTTCTCGCCATTGTAACCGGCCGCTTTCAGGTCAGCCTTCACCTTGGCGTAGTCGCGCGGGCCGCGGAACACGTCGAGACCGACCTCGCTCGCCATCGGGGTATCAGGCGCGAAGTAGCCGATCGGCGACACCTGAAAGGCCGGGTCGATCCCGGCGACCGCAGTCATGAAGGCGGATTGGTCGATCGCACCCAGCAGCGCGCGGCGGATCGCGGGATTGTCGAACGGCGGCTGGAGATGATTGAGGCGCAGCATGCAGGCGTAGCCGCGGGGATCGAGGATGCGCGTGTCGATGTCGCCGGCGGCCTTGATCACCGGCAGCAGATCGTGCGGCGTGGTTTCCTGCCAGTCCTGCTCGCCGGTCTGGAGCGCGGCGACACCGGTGCCCGCGTCGGGCGTGGTGGTCCAGACCACGCGGTCGTAATGCACGATCTTCGGCCCCGCCGTCCAATCCGGCTTGCCGTCGGTGCGCGGCTGGTAGCGCTCGAACTTGGCGTAGGCATTGCGCGCGCCCTGCACGCGCTCGTCGGCGAGATAGCGGAACGGGCCGCTGCCGATGACTTCGGTCAGCGGCTTGAACGGATCCTGGCTCGCCAGCCGCTCCGGCATCATGAAGCACGCATTGATCGCGGCCTTGCCGAGCGCCTGCGGCAGCAGCGGGAACGAACGCTTGAGACGAAAGCGGATGGTGCGGTCGTCGGCGGCCGAGAGCTCGGCGGTCGCCTCCATCAGCTCGCCGCCAAAGCCGTCGCGCGCCGCCCAGCGGCGGATGCTCGCGACGCAGTCGCGGGCGAGCACGCGCTCGCCGTCATGCCAGAACAGGCCGTCACGCAAGCTGAGGTCCCATTGCAGCCCGTCACCGGAGATGACATGGCCCGACAGCATCTGCGGCGAGACCTGGAGCGAGGAGCTCATGCCGTAGAGCGTGTCGTAGACCATGAAGCCATGGTTTCGCGACACCTGCGCGGTCGAATAGATGGGATCGACGAAAGCGAGATCGATGACGGGAATGAAGCGCAGCGTGCTCTGGGATTCAGCGCGTACGATACCCGGCAGCGAAAGCGCCGGCATTGCTGCGGCGGCCTTGAGGAGCGAGCGGCGGGAGATAGGCATTACAAGAGACTCCTGACGGATCTTACGTATTCAACAAGACCGCACCGATCGCAGCCGCAACCGCCTGCTGCGCCGGCTCGACCACGGGTACACCAATTGCCTCGGCAATCGCCGCGCGATGCGAGGCCATGCCGGCGCAGCCCATCACCACGACATCGGCGCGGCATTGCGTGACCAGCGCGCGGCCTGCGTCGACCAACCGGCCGCGGATGTCGGCGCCTGCCGTCTCCGCGGCGCTCGCGCCGACCGACCAGCTTCCGGCATAGCGGCTGTCGACGCCCATCACCCGCGCCATGCGTTGCTGGCGGCGGATGCTCGACGGCGACAGCGCGATGACGCCAAAGCGCTCGCCGAGCATCAGCGCGCGAAAGATGCCGCACTCGGCGATACCCATCACGGGACGGCCGCCCGCCGCCTCGCGCACCGCATGCAGGCCGGGATCGCTGAAGCAGGCGAGCACGAAGGCATCCGCATCGTCGCGCGTGACGCGATTGACCAGTGGCATGACCACGCTGTCCGCATCGCGCTGCGAGCTGATGCCGGGCGGCCCCTCGGCAAGGCCGACCACCTCGATATCAGGTCCGCCGGCGATGCGCAGCGGCGCGACGGCGTCGTCGATCGCCGCCGTCACCGACGCCGAGGAGTTGGGGTTGATGACGAGGATGCGGCGGCGGGTCATGGCGCTGCTCAACGGATGCCGGCCTCGTGGCGCAGGAAGTTGGCCGCGATCTTCTCGCCTGTGGTGATCCAGACGTCGGGGCACGACTTCGCGTAGGTCAGGAACTCGCGCAGCAGGCGCAGCCGCATCGGACGGCCGCTGCATTGCGGATGCAGCACAGTCGTCACCATCGCACCCCAGTCGCGCACTTCGTCCAGCTCGTCCTTCCAGAGCGAGAGCACGTGCTCCCTAGGGAAGATCGAGCGCGGGCTGAAACGCGCGGAGAGGCCGTGCATCCAGTCGTCATAGCTCGCGGTGACCGGTAGCTCGATGGTGCCGGGCTTGCCGTCGGCGAGGCGATGGCGGTAGGGCCTGACGTCGTCGCGGAACGAGGAGGTGTAGACGATGCCGTGCCGCACCAGCGCGACGCGCAGCTCCTCGGTGAACTCGCCATAGGGCGCACGATAGCCGGTTGGCTTGACGCCGAGCCGGCGCTTCAGCGCCTCGAAGCCGCGCTCCAGCTCCTCCTCGATCCAGGGATCGCCGGGATCGGGCAGGAGATGATGATAGCCATGATGGCCGATCTCGTGACCGGCCTTGAGGATGGATTCGGCCATTGCCGGATGCGCATCGACCGACCATCCTGTCACGAAGAACGTCGCCTTGAGATCGAGCTGGTCGAGGAGCTCCAGAAGTTTCGGCGTGCCGACGCGCGCCTCGTAGCCGCCATAGCTCATGGTGATGAGCCGCTGCGCATGCACGGCGTCCTTGCTGGTCCACGCGCTCTCCGCGTCCACGTCGAACGACAGGAACATCGCCGAATTGTACGGCTTGGGCCAGGGGTATTCCGGCGCGGGATCCGCGGTGTTGGCCGGAACGAGCGGAATGCTCTTGAGTGCCTTACTGTCCAGCATTGATGGTCGCCTTCTCTAGTCCGTTGTCGTTGAGTTTCCACTTGGCAAGCAGGGTACGATACGTGCCGTCCGCGATCAGCGCATCGACCGCTTCGAGAATAGCCTGCTGAAGTGCCTTTTCCTTGACCGGCAGTGCGATGCCCGTGAACTGCGTAGCGAACGGATCGCCGACCGGCGCATAGGTGCCCGGCTCGAGGTCCATCAGATAGGGCAGCGTCTCGTTGCCCTGCACGGCGGCGTCGATACGGCCCTGCCTGAGCTGCGTGCGCGCATCTGCAGAGCCGTCGGTGCCGACGAACTGGATCGGATTGCCGCCGCAGTTCTTCTGGCTCCACTTGTCGATCTCGGCCGGAAACATGGTTCGGCGGCTGGCGCCGACCTTCTTGCCGCACAGCGCAGCCATGTCCTTGAACTCGGACGCACGGGATTGCTGTACGAAGAATTTCGGACCGCTGCGCAAATAATCGACGAAGGACGCGATCTCGTGCCGGCTCGCATAGTCGGTGAAGCCGGACAGGATGGCATCCACCCGCCCCGTCGAAATCGACGGCATGAATTCGGCGAAGCTGGTCTCGGTCCATTCGATCTTGACGCCGAGCTTGCGGCCGATCGCCTCGCCGAGATCGATGTCGAAGCCGGACAGCGCATTGGTGGCGGGATCGCGGAACTCCATCGGCGGATAGTTCGGCACCAGTGCCACCTTGAGACTGCCGCGTTTGACGATCTCCGGTGGCAGCTCGATCGCCATCACCGATGCGCTCATGGCGCCCAAGAACGCCGCCGCAACCAAAAGCCTCTTCATCACCACACCCCCAATGTCAGATCACAGCCGAAAGAAATGCCTTGGTGCGCTCCTCGCGCGGCGCACCCAACACGTCGGATGCGCGGCCCTGCTCGACGATCGCGCCCTGGTCCATGTAGACGACGCGGTCGGCGACCTCGCGCGCGAAGCCGAGCTCATGCGTCACCACCATCATGGTCATGCCGCTCTTCGCCAGCTCCTTCATGACGGCGAGCACCTCGCCCACGAGCTCGGGATCGAGCGCGCTGGTCGGCTCGTCGAACAGCATCAGCATCGGCTTCATGGCCAGCGCCCGCGCGATCGCGACGCGCTGCTGCTGGCCGCCGGAAAGCTGCGCCGGATACGCGTCCGCCTTGGCCGCAAGTCCGACGCGACGAAGCAGCTCGAGGGCTTCGCTGCGCACTTCGTCGGATTTGCGCCCCTGAACCTGGGTCGGTCCCTCGGTGATGTTCTCCAGCGCGGTCTTGTGCGGAAACAGGTTGAAGCGCTGGAACACCATGCCGGTCTTCAGCCGCTGCCGCCCGATCTCCCGTTCGGTGAGGCGATGAAGCCGTCCGCCCTGCTCGCGCACACCGAGGAGCTCGCCGTCGAGCCAGATGCCGCCACTGTCGATCGCGGCGAGCTGGTTGATGCAGCGAAGCAGCGTTGTCTTGCCCGAACCGGAAGCGCCGATCAGGCACATCACCTCGCCGGGCCAGACGTCGAGCGAGACGTTCTTGAGAGCCTGGAACTCTCCAAAATTCTTGCTGACGGAGCGGATCGCGACGAGGGGTTTTGTCATCGCGCGAGCCGCAATGTGCCGCGTGCAAAACGGCGTTCGAGCAGCATCTGGAGCGGGGTCAGGATCGAGACCACGAGCAGATACCAGAGCCCGGCGACGATCAGCAGCTCGATGACGCGGGAATTGGCGTAGTAGATATTTTCGGCGTTGTGCAGCAATTCCGGATACTGGATCACGCTCGCGAGCGAGGTCGCCTTCACCATGCCGATGAACTCGTTGCCGAGCGGCGGGATCACCACGCGCATCGCCTGCGGCAGGACGATCCGCCGCAACGCGCGCAGCCGTCCCATGCCGATCGCCTGCGCGGCCTCATATTGCCCGATATCGACCGACAGCATGCCGGCGCGCATCACTTCGGAAGTGTAGGCGCCCTGGTTGATGCCGAGCCCGAGCAGCGCGGCAAGAAACGGCGTCATGACGTCGACGGCGCGCGCGCTCCACAGGCCCGGAATGCCGATGGTCGGAAACACCAGCGCGAGGTTGAACCAGAGCAGCAATTGCAGGATCAGGGGCGTGCCGCGGAACAGCCAGGTGTAACCGGCGGCCACCGTCTTCAGCACCGGGTTGGGCGACAGCCGCATGATCGCCACGACGATGCCGAGCACGATGCCGAGCGCCATCGCCAGCACCGCCATCACCATGGTGTTGACGATGCCTTCGAGGATGACCTTTACAGTCAGGAAGCGGCTGACATAGGACCATTCGATCTGACCGTTCGCAAACGCGCGCGCAATCGCCGCCAGCACGAGGACGATCAGGGCGGCGCTGAACCAGCGGAACCAGTGCGGCTCGCGCGCGACCCGCATCCCCGACAGATCAGGGAAACCCTCCGCGAGTGCCGGAGCCGGCCTCATTGCGGCGCCGCGTTCAGCATGGGCTGGGTGACCGCATTCGCGCCAAGACCCCATTTGTCGAGAATGGCTTTGTAGGCGCCGTCGGCGATCATGGCGGTGAGCTTCTCGGTCACCACCTCGCGCAGGGCCGAATCGTCCTTGCGGAACATGATGCCTTGATAGCCCTTGGCGAAGGCCTCGCCGACAATACGGTATTTGCCGGGCTCTTGTGTCTGCGCATAAGGCAGCGTTTCGCTGCCCTGCACGGCGGCGTCGATGCGGCCTTGCTTGAGCTGGTTGCGCACGTCGATCGAGTTCTCACCGGCCACGTACTGGATCGCCGGCTTGCCGGCCGCCTCGCAATTCTGCTTGCTCCATTTCTCGATCTCGACCGGGAAGCTGGTGCTGCGGGTGGTGCCGACCTTCTTGCCGCAGAGATCGGTCGCCGCCTTCGCCTCACTCTCCGCCATCACGAAGAACTGCGGGCCGGTCGCGAGATAATCGACGAAATCGGCGGTTTCGCGCCGCGAGGCGCGGTCCGAGATGCCGGAGATGATGAAATCGGCGCGCTTGGTCTGCAAGGACGGGATCAGCTCCGCGAACGGCGTCTCGCTCCAGACGATCTTGAGGCCGCCGAGCCGCTTCGCAAGCTCGTTCGCCAGATCGATGTCGAGCCCGACGAGCTCGTTGGTCGCGGGATCGCGATATTCCATCGGCGCGTAGGTCGAGTTGACCGTGAGCTTCAACGCGCCCGCCTGCTTGATCTCCGCCGGCAGTTCGGCGGCCTGCGCGGAGGCGATTGCGGTCAGTGCGGCAAGGCCGAGAGAAAGCGAGAGGCGTGTCATGTCAGCTCCAATCTTTTCCTTTGCCGATCTTTCCCTTTTGACGACGCTTGCCAGCGCCGTGCCACCTGTTCAGTCCGCGTCGAGAACGGCCGGCTCGATGACGCCGGCGCGTTCGGTGATCACCCTGTATTGCTCGGGCCGCCGGTGGGCGGCGAAATTGAACATCTTGTCCTTGCCCTGGCGGCAGAGGTCGAGATCGATGTCGGCGACGATCACCTCGTCCGCGAGCGTCTGCGCCTGCGCGACGATGCGGCCGTTGGGATCGACGATGCAGGAGCCGCCGATCAGCCCGGAACCGTCCTCCTCGCCCGCCTTCGCCACCGAGATCGCCCAGGTCGCGTTCATGTAGGCATTGGCCTGCGTCACCAGTGTCGAGTGGAAGGTGCGCAAGGCGCCGTCTTCGGTGGTGCCACCATTCGGATCGTAGGCCGCCGAATTGTAGCCGATGCAGACGAGCTCGACGCCCTGCAGGCCGAGCACGCGCCAGGATTCCGGCCAGCGGCGATCGTTGCAGATCATCATGCCCATGATGGCGTGGGCCCAGGCCGATCCGGCGCGGAAGGCGGGAAAGCCGAGATCGCCATATTCGAAATAGCGCTTCTCGAGCTGCTGGTAGCGCGCACCCGGACGCGGCTCGACCGAGCCCGGCAGATGCACCTTGCGATAGCGGCCGAGAATCTCGCCGTCACGATCGACCAGGATGGCGCAATTGTAGCGGCGGCCGTCCGGCGTCAGCTCGGCATAGCCGACATAGAAGCCGACGCGCAGTGCACGCGCACGGTCGAACAGCTTCGCGACGGCCGGGTTCGGCATGCCGCGCTCGAAATAATGGTCGAGCGCCTCGCCTTCGAGCAGCCAGCGCGGAAAGAAGGTGGTGAAGGCAAGCTCCGGAAACACCACGAGGCTGGCGCCGCGGCCGGCGGCCTCCTCCAGCAGTGCAAGCATGCGCGAGAGCGTGTGCTCACGCGAGTCTGCTTTCTGCGTCGGCCCCATCTGGACGGCGGCGGCGCGAAGGACACGAACCAAGATTGCCTCCAATCTGTGCGCAGTGCTGCCTCAATGGGCGAATGAACCCTTTGATGCGGCGTGCAAATCCGCTGCCATTACGCGGAAGCGGGGCTGCAAAATCAATTCGTTCTGTTATGATCTTTTGGCCCTGAGTATAATCGGCAGTGATATGAACCTGCGTCAGCTCGAGATCTTGCGCGCCGTCATCCGCCACCGCACCACGGTCGCGGCGGCGGATGAGCTGGCACTGTCGCAGCCCGCGGTCAGCAACGCGCTGAAGACGATGGAGGCGCAGGCCGGCTTTGCGCTGTTCGAGCGCGTCAACAACCGGCTGTTTCCGACGGCAGAAGCGATGGCGCTCTACAAGGAGAGCGAGGCGATCTTCGCGCTGCACGCAAAACTCGAGAACCGCGTGCGCGACCTGCGCGAGAACCGCTCCGGACATCTTTCGATCGTGGCAACACCGCCGCTTGCCTACAGCATCATCCCGTCCGCGCTATCCAGCTTCCTGCGCCGCCGCCCGGAGACGCGCGTCTTCTTCGACGTACGACGCTACGAGGGCATCATCGAGGGCGTGCTCAGCCGTGTCGCCGAGCTCGGCTTCGCGCTCGGGCTGACGCATCATCCCGGCATCGCGCATGAGGTGGTGCACACCGGCGAGATGGTGTGCGTGCTGCCGCCGCAGCATCCGCTCGCCGACAGGCCCGTGATCTCGGCGGCCGACCTGTCCGGCCTGCCCTTCATCGGGCTCGAGCGCGGCACGCGGCTTGGCGAAGCCGTGCGCGACAGTTTTGCGCGTGCGGGGGCGCCGTTCCAGCCGACCGTCGAGGTGCGCTACTGCAACACCGCCTGCGTGCTCGCCGCCGCCGGCGTCGGCGCCGCGGTGGTCGATCCGTTCTCGCCGCGGCAGAACGGCGGCAATGGCCTCGTCGTCCGGCCGTTCACGCCGACGACCCACGCGGTCGCCTACATGCTGTGGTCGGAAGCCGAGCCGCTGTCACGCCTCGCCAAGGCCTTTCTCAACGAGGTGCGGAAGGAGAGCGCGCTGCTGGAAAGCACAGCGCCACACCAGCAACATGGGGCAGAAAGCGACTGAGCTTCGCAACCTTTTATCTTGGGGGGCAGATGGCACGCATCACCATCATCGAGACGGGAAAAGTTCCGCAGAAATATCGCGAGCGCCACGGCTCGTTTCCCGACATGTTCGAGCGCATGGTCCGCGCCGAGGATCCGACTGCCACGGTCGACGTGGTCAGCATCCCGAACGGTGACGCGCTTCCCGATCCTGGCAAACTCGAAGCCGTGCTGATCACCGGCGCGGCCGCCGGCGTCTATGACGGGCTCGACTGGATCGCGCCGCTCGAGGACTTTGTCCGTAAAGCCTACGCCAGCAAGACGCCGATGGTCGGCGTCTGCTTCGGCCATCAACTGATTGCGCAGGCGCTCGGCGGCACCGTGCGTAAGTCCGAGAAGGGCTGGGGCATCGGCCGGCATGTCTATCAGGTGCTGCCGGAGAACGGCGTCGTCGAAGGCGAAGCGGTCGCCATCGCCGCCTCGCATCAGGACCAGGTGATCGAGCCGCCGAACGAAGCGCTGACAATCCTCTCATCCGAGTTCACCCCGCATGCCGGCCTGCTCTACGCCAACGGCGCGACACTGACCGTGCAGCCGCATCCCGAGTTCGACGTGGAGTTCGCGCAAGTGTGCTGCGAGCTGCGCGACGGCAAGGCACCGGAGGATGTCGTTGCGACAGCGCGGGAGTCGCTCGCCGAGCCGCTGGACAGCGCGAAGCTCGGTGGGGCGATTACGCGGTTTCTGGCGAAGCGCGCGGCGCTTTAATTCAAGGTCCCCGCCAGGCGCGCCTCTTCCCTTCTCCCCTTGTGGGAGAAGGTGGCGTAGGCGGCCTTCGGCCGCCGTTCTTAAGAACGCCGAAGCGAAGCTTCGGCTATGGCGCCGGATGAGGGGTTGCCTCCGCGAATTCAGACGCGAGAGATTCACGCGCGGATAGAACCCCTCACCCGTCTCGCCGCTACGCGGCGAGCCACCCTCTCCCACAAGGGGAGAGGGTGCAGCAGCGCCGCATTGCGAGAGAGTCAGAACGGATCCGTCCCCAGCCCCGCCACATCGGCCGGCCGCGGTCCCGGCGCTGCCCAGTGAAAGCGGCGGTCCTTCTCGGCCATCATCATGTCGTTGATCGACGCCTCGCGGCGCTTCATCAGGCCGTGCTCGTCGAACTCCCACTGCTCGTTGCCGTAGGACCGGTACCATTGGCCGCTCGCGTCGTGCCATTCGTACTGGAAGCGCACCGCGATGCGGTTGCCGTCGAAGGCCCAGAGATCCTTGATCAGGCGGTAGTCCTGCTCCTTCTCCCATTTGCGGGTGAGGAAGGCGACGATGGCCTCGCGGCCCTGAAACACCTCGGAGCGGTTACGCCAGCGGCTGTCCTCGGTATAGGCGAGCGAGACACGCACCGGATCGCGCGAATTCCAGGCGTCCTCGGCCATGCGGGCCTTTTGCGCGGCGGTCTCGCGGGTAAAGGGGGGAAGCGGCGGACGCGACATGGTGGCCTCATCGGTTGGTCGGGGCCGTAAATCTATCGCCGCAGCCGGCGGAGTCGAGTGGCCATCACCAATCGGGCGATCACGAAATCAGATCAGCCTTCATCAGCGTGCGGATCGACTTCGGGATCGGCTGGGCACGGCCGCCGCTGATGAAGGCGACGCGCACTTCGGCCTTGACCAGCACATCCTCGCCGCGCCGGACCTCCTGTGCGAGCATGATGGAGGCCCCCTTCACCGCGACCGGCCAGGTCACGACGTCGAGCACGTCGTCCATCCGCGCGGGCTTCAAGAAATCGAGATGCATCGAGCGCACCACGAAGGCGAAGCCGGCATCCTCCGTCGCGGGCTGCTCGAACAGCGCCTGCTGCTCGGCGCCCATCAGCCGCAGGTGATTGGTGCGCCCACGCTCCATGAAGCGCAGATAATTGGCGTGATAGACGATGCCGGAGAAATCCGTGTCCTCGTAGTAGACGCGGACCTGCATGTGATGGCGGCCGTCGCGGATCTCGCCGTCGAGATGGGCAGTCACGTCGCGTGCCTCTTCGCTTTTTGCTACCGGCCCGTTTTGCGCAAAAACGGCCGGCCGTGCAAGCGCAGGCTACGCCACCGCCGGCCCCGCCCTCCCCAGCGTCACCTCGACGATCTCCGGCGGTACGCCGACGCGGACCGGCATGAGGCTGCAACCGAGGCCGCCGGAGATGATGACGTCGCATTTCAGCCTGATATGACCATAGGCGAGCCGGAGGCCGTGCTGCCGCGGAACGGCCGGCGACCAGCCGAGCAGGCGGACCTGGCCGCCATGCGTGTGGCCGGACAGTTGCAGCGCGACGCGCGCGGGCACGCGCGGGGCGATGTTGGGCTCGTGCGCGAGCAGGATGATCGGCGCGTCGTCCGTGACCTTGGCGAGCGTCGCTGTGAGATCGTCGGCACCGAAGCGCCCCGTGCGCCGGAAGCGCCGCGCCGGCAGAAAGGCGAGCTGATCGCCGAGGCCGGCGAGCCAGAACGGGCGACCGTCCTTGGTGAGACGCACGGCGTCGTTCTCGTAGACGGGAATGCCGGCCGCCTCCAGCGCACGATGCGCCACCGTCGGGCCATGCCCGGCCTGCTGCACGGCCCTGTCCACCCAATAATCGTGATTGCCCATGACGGCATGGACGCCGAGCGGCGCTTTCAGGCCCGCGAGCACCCTGGCCCATTCGTTCGCGGGAATGATGCGCGTGACCTGGTGAAGTCCGGCCACGTAGTCGCCGAGCAGCACGATGAGGTCGGCATTCAACCCATTGGTGCGGTCGACGATGGCCTCGATCCGCTCCAACGACATCCAGGGATCGCAGGCATGGACGTCGGCGATCACGGCGATCTTGAGCGGCAGATCCGCCGGCCATTGCCGCGGGGTCGGATGATAGCGGGTGACGCCGAGCCGCTTGGGCTCGATACCGACACCGTAGGCGGCGGTCGAGACACCGAGGGCGGACAGGCCGCCGAAGGAACGGATGAGATGACGGCGCGTGATCATGGAAGTCCGCTTCTGCTACGATCGTCTTGATGCGGTCCGATTGAAGCGGAATTGGGGTACGCTCGTGCAGACCGTCTGCACAAAGGCTACCATCGGCTCTCGCCGACCAGCGCATCCAGCCGCGCCTTCAATTCGTCGGGCGCGCGGTAGTACCAGACACCGCCGAGCAGATCGCGAAAACGTGCGTCGGCGCGCGCCTCGCGCTCGATGCGATCGATCGTCCCGACGCTGATCACGTCTTCGAGGGGACCGGCGGCCAGCAGCGACAGCAGCACCGGGTTGGACTCGATCTTGAGGATCTCCAGGATCAGGTCGATCATCCTGTCGGGATCGTCCTCGCGCAGGTCGCGCTCGAAATCCATGATCGCGAACAGATTGTCGTCCTGGTCGCGCTCGGATCTGGAATATTGCTCGACCCAGGCGCGCGCGAGCTCCGCGACCGACATGTTGGCGCAATCGAGCGGCGCGCGCGGCGTGCGCTGCGCCAGATGGTCGGCATGCCACGCCTCGCGATCGGCGAGGCCTGCAATGCGCGACATCAAGGGATCGTCGGGACCGACATGCACGCCGCCCAGCAGCCAGCGCAGCCGGTCATTGTGCGCGGTTTCCTGCTCGACGCGCGCCATCACCTCAGTGCCATGCGCATAGAATAGCGCCAGCAGGAACTTGTCGTTGAGCTGCATCACCGTCGGCTTGTCGGCCTCGGTCTTGAGAACATCGAGCACGAGATCGAGGGCGGCTTGCGGCCTGCGATGCGGCAGATGGTCGAAATAGATCTTGATGGCCCAGATGCTGCCGACCTGGTCGCGACGGCTGACGCGCTGAAGCGCGCACCACATCGACGCCAGCTCGCCAAGCGGCATCGAATCCAGCAGCGCCTCGGTCTCGTCGGGCGTGCGCAGCTGCGGCGCGGCTGCGATGGTCTTAAGCAGCCTCGTGTCGTCCGTCGGCGCCATTCCTTCCCACTCCAGTCCGTGTGCGGCGATCCTGTTCGCCGCGCGTTCGGATTAGTGGCGGGATGGAACCTGCGGGTTCATCGACTGCGGCGATCAGTCGTCGCTTTCGTCGGTGCCGAACAGGCCGAACTGTGCCGCATCGCGATTGGGTTCGGCGAGGCCAAGATGGCGGAAGGCGTGCGAGGTGAGCAGCCGGCCGCGCGGGGTGCGCTGGAGATAGCCGCACTGGATCAGATAGGGCTCGATGATGTCCTCGATCGCATCGCGCGGCTCGGAGAGCGCTGCGGCCATCGTCTCGACACCGACGGGACCGCCGCCATAGTTCATCGCGATGGTCGTGAGATAGCGGCGGTCCATGGCATCCAGGCCCGCGGCGTCGACCTCGAGCGCACTGAGTGCGTGATCGGCGATCTTGCGATCGATCGTGTCGGCATCCGCGGCCGAAGCGAAATCGCGCACGCGCCGGAGCAGGCGCCCGGCGATACGCGGCGTGCCGCGGGCGCGGCGCGCGATCTCGTTGGCGCCATCCGCGCTCATGCCGACGTTCAGCACGCGCGCGCCGCGGCTGACGATGCTTTCGAGCTCCTCGATGGTGTAGAAATTGAGCCGGACCGGAATGCCGAAGCGGTCGCGCAAGGGATTGGTGAGCAGGCCCGCACGCGTCGTGGCGCCGACGAGGGTGAATTTCGACAGCTCGATCTTCACCGAGCGCGCCGCCGGGCCCTCGCCGATGATGAGGTCGAGCTGAAAATCCTCCATCGCGGGATAGAGCACTTCCTCCACCGCCGGGCTCAGGCGATGGATCTCGTCGATGAAGAGCACGTCGCGCTCTTCGAGATTGGTGAGGAGCGCGGCGAGATCGCCGGCCTTGGCAATCACGGGACCCGACGTGGCGCGAAAGCCGACGCCGAGCTCCTTGGCCACGATCTGCGCCAGCGTGGTCTTGCCGAGGCCGGGGGGCCCGACGAACAGCACGTGATCCAGCGCCTCGCCGCGCTTGCGCGCGGCCTCGATGAAGATCGAGAGGTTCTTGCGGGCCTGCTGCTGGCCGACGAAGTCGGACAGCGATTGCGGGCGCAGCGCGGTGTCGCCGACATCGTCGCTGCGGCGCTCCGGCGAGACCATGCGGTTGGCCTTGGGATCGCTCACTTCGCGAGTTCCTTCAGGCCGAGGCGAATGAGCTGCGCCGTTTCGGCACCTTCACCGGCGCTACGCGAGGCCGACGCAATCGCGGCGGCGGCCTGCGGCTGGCCATAGCCGAGATTGACCAGCGCGGAGATCGCATCCGCCACCGGGCGCGGCGCGCGCTGGTCGTCGACGGCGCCGGCGAGATGCACCACGGCGGGATCGACATTGGCGAACGCCGGCGCCTTGTCCTTCAACTCGGTGACGATGCGCTCGGCGACCTTGGGGCCGACGCCCGGCGTGCGTGACACCGCCGCCTTGTCGCGCAGCGCAATCGCGTTGGCGAGGTCGGACGGCGCCAGCGTGCCGAGCACGGCGAGCGCGACCTTGGCGCCGACGCCCTGCACGGTCTGGAGCAGGCGAAACCATTCGCGCTCCTGGTCGGTGCGAAAGCCGAACAGCTTGATCTGGTCCTCGCGGACATAGGTCTCGATCGACAGCACGGCGGCCTCGCCCTGCGAGGGCAGATGCTGCAGTGTACGCGTCGAGCAATGCACCTGATAGCCGACGCCGCCGACGTCGAGGATGACAAAATCCTCGCCGTAGGAATCGATCAGGCCCTTGAGCTTGCCGATCATAACCCCGCCACCTTCAGCCTGAGCGCCGTGCTCTGGCGGTGATGGGCGTGGGTGATGGCAATGGCGAGCGCGTCGGCGGCGTCGGCTGACGGCGGCTCGGCTTTCGGCAGCAATATCTTCAGCATCATCGCGATCTGTTGCTTGTCGGCATGGCCGGCGCCGACCACGGTCTTCTTCACCTGGTTCGGCGCGTATTCGGCGACGCTGATGCCGAACATTGCGGGCGCCAGCATGGCGACGCCGCGGGCCTGGCCGAGCTTCAGGGTGGCAACGCCGTCCTTGTTGACAAAGGTCTGCTCGACCGCGGCTTCCATCGGCTTGTGATCTGACAGGACCGCCGCGAGCCCTTCATGGATCGCGAGCAGGCGGCTGGACAGCGGCAGGTCGTCCGGCGGTTCCACCGAGCCGCAGGCGACATAGATCAGGCGGTTGCCCTCGGCCTCGATCACGCCCCAGCCGGTACGGCGCAGGCCGGGGTCGATGCCGATGATGCGAACGGGGCCACGAATCGGGAGCGCAGTCATGGGCCAGTGATAGCGGCTGGCTGCTTGGAGCGAAACAGAAACAGAACGAAAGTAACAGGGGAAGTGGGGTCGCCCTTCGCCTCTCCCCGCTTGCGGGGAGAGGCCGGAATGCGCGCGAAGCGCGGATTCCGGGTGAGGGGGACTCTCCGCGAGTCCATCTATCACCGTCCGCGCAGAAGCAGCCCCTCACCCCAACCCTCTCCCCGCAAGAGCGGGGCGAGGGAGCGCACCGTCCGAGCGGCCCTACCCGCCCATCTTCGCCATCAGCGCGTCCGACACCTCGAAATTGGCGTAGACGTGCTGGACGTCGTCGTGCTCGTTGAGCAGGTCCATCAGCTTGAGCAGCTTCTCGCCGGTCTCGTCGTCCACGGCGACCGTGTTCTGCGGCTTCCAGATCAGCGCGGCCTTGCGCGGTTCGCCGAACTTGGCTTCCAGCGCCTTGGCGACGTCGCGATAGCCTTCGGTCGAGGCGTAGATCTCGTGGCCGCCTTCGCCCGAGATCACGTCGTCGGCGCCGGCCTCGATCGCGGCATCGAGCACGGCGTCGTCGGAGGCGACGCTGCGGTCGTATTCGATGATGCCGGTGCGGTCGAACATGAAGGAGACCGAGCCGGTTTCGCCGAGGTTGCCGCCGGACTTGGTGAAGAAGGAGCGGATGTCGGAAGCGGCGCGGTTGCGGTTGTCGGTCAGCGCCTCGACGATGACGGCGACGCCGCCGGGGCCATAGCCCTCGTAGCGGATCTCGTCATAGTTCTCGCCGTCGCTGCCGAGCGCCTTCTTGATCGCGCGCTCGATATTGTCCTTCGGCATGTTCTCCTGGCGCGCGGCGATCACGGCGGCGCGCAGGCGCGGGTTCATGGCGGGGTCGGGCGTCCCCAGCTTGGCGGCGACGGTGATTTCCCGCGCCAGCTTGCCGAACAGCTTCGACTTCTGGGCATCCTGCCGCCCCTTGCGGTGCATGATGTTCTTGAATTGGGAATGTCCGGCCATGCGTGGTCTCGTAAAGGAATCGTGCGCCTAGGTGAGCGTGGGAAGCGCGGCCTTATAGGCCGCCAACCCACCGAAATCAAAGAGGCTCTGCGACTTTAAGGTAACACAGTAATGCCTCGCGCCTAGATGTCAGGCATCGTTAACCCTGACTTCATTCCGGACTGCGAAAATAACGTCCGATCGTCCCCCGACAAGAGAGACCTGATGGCGTTCGGACTATTTCGGAAGCGTCTGCCGGACATGGCTGCGCCTGCGGCCGCCCCGCAGCCTGCGCAGCCGCCGGCCCATTCCGAGCCCGGCCCGGCCGCTGAGGGCGATTCTGCCAGGGAAATCCTGGAACTGCTGGAACTCGAGCTGGGCGCGATGATTCGCCAGCTCGAGCGCGCCGCCAATTCGGTGGCCGGCGGCGCCGAAGCGACCGCCGTGACACTTGCGGCCATTCGCGACCGCACCGACGCCCTGACCGGCCGCACCAACGCCGCGCAGTCGACCGCATCCACCTTCGCCCATGCCGCCGACAAGTTCACCCAGTCCGCCCAAGGCATCGGGGCGCAGGTTCGCGAGGCCGGCAAGCTCGCCGACGAGGCCAGTGCCGCGGCGCAGGAAGCCCGCGCCAATGTCGACCGCTTGCGGGAATCCTCGGCCGCCATCGGCAACGTCGTCAATCTGATCGCGCAGATCGCGCGGCAGACGACGCTGCTCGCGCTCAACTCGACCATCGAGGCCGCGCGCGCCGGCGCTGCGGGCAAGGGTTTTGCGGTCGTCGCCACCGAGGTCAAGGCACTCGCGGTGCAGACCCAGGGCGCGACGGAAGAGATCACCAAGAAGATCGACGCGCTCCAGCGCGACGCCGCCGGCTCAGCCGATGCCGTGCACCGCATTTCGCAGGCGATCGAGGCGATCCGCCCGGTCTTCGAGACCGTCAATGGCGCGGTCGCCGAGCAGAACGCCACCACGAGCGAAGTCTCCGGCAATGCTGCCAGCGCGTCGGAGTTCATCGTCTCGGTCGGCCAGAGCGCGGCCGAGATCGATGCCGCAACCAAGGCGGCCGAGACCCATGGCGAGAACGTCGCCAGCGCCGGCAAGGCGGTCACCACCTTCGCACAGAAGCTGAAATCGCGCTGCGCGGTGCTGTTGCGCCAGAGCGAGCACGACGACCGCCGCAAGACCGAGCGCCTGCCCTGCCATCTCAAATTCGAGAGCGCGCGCGCCGTGATGCCGGTCTACGAGATCGCGATGGACGGCGTGCTGATCGGCGGTGCGGACGCGGGCCGGCTTGCACCGCAAGCGATGATCGAAGGCAGCCTCGAACAGGTCGGCGCCTGCCGCCTGCGCATCGTCGAGCAATCCAAGGCCGGAGCCCGCGCGCACTTCGTTGGTCCCAATGCCGAGCTCCGCGAGAAGATCGAAGACCGGCTGTGGGCGATCCACGAGGAGAACACGGAGTTCGTCACCCGCGCCATGGAAGCGGGCAACGCGCTGACCGCGATCTTCGAGCAGGCGGTTGCACGCGGCGAAGTTGGGATCGACGACCTGTTCGACACCGACTATGTGGAGATTGCGGGCACCAATCCGCAGCAATACCGCACCAGATATCTGGACTGGGCCGACCGCGCGCTGCCGCCGTTCCAGGAAGCGTTTCTCGCCAAGGAACCGCGCATGGCGTTTTGCGCCATGGTCGACCGCAACGGCTTCCTGCCGGTGCACAACAAGATCTTTTCGCATCCGCAGCGGCCGGGCGACGCCGCCTGGAACACGGCCAACAGCCGCAACCGGCGCATTTTCAACGATCCGGCGGGGTTGGCGGCCGCCCGCAACCTGCGCTCGTACCTGGTCCAGAGCTATGCGCGCGACATGGGCAACGGGAACACGGTGATGATGCGCGAAATCGACGTCCCGATCCGCGTGCAGGGCCGGCACTGGGGCGGATTCCGCACCGCTTACAAGCTGTAGTGCACGCTCAGGCAAGACGCCGGGCGCGAATCATCCTCTAAGGTCGAAACTGGACTGGGAATGCCGCGGGGAGCCGGCGTACGGCTTTGACTGGAGGACTCTCAAGACATGTCCGTCGCACAACTTGCAGTACTGGACACCGGATCCAACCGGACGCTCGCCGAACGACTGATCGACCAGCTCGCCGACCGCATCGGCGGTCTCGGCGTGGAGCTCGCCGACATTGCCGGCAACGTCCAGGAAGTCGCAAACCGCGTCGCCAACCAGTCGGAACGGTTCCATCACCTCCAGGAGACGGCCGAGACGATGGTCTCGGCCAACCACGACATCGCCAATGCGTCGCAGGCGGTGCAAACGACGACGTCCGCTGCGGTCGGCGAGATCGCGCAGTCGCGCAGCGCGGTCGATACCGCCGTCAGCCACATCTCCGAGCTTGTCGCGGCCGTAGAGCGGATCGAGGCGCGCTTGAGCGCGGTCGGCTCGGCGCTGGCGCAGGTGGCCAAGGTATCCGGCTCGATCGAGGCGATCGCGAAACAGACCAATCTGCTCGCTCTCAACGCCACCATCGAGGCCGCGCGGGCCGGCAATGCCGGCCGCGGCTTCGCGGTGGTCGCAAGCGAGGTGAAGAACCTCGCGGAAGCCACCCGCCAGGCGACGCACCAGATCTCCGACACCGTGCGCGATCTCGACGGCCAGATCGAAGGCCTGATCGGCGAGAGCAGCGACGCCTCCCAGCGCGCGAAGACCGCCGGCGAAGGCGCCCAGCAGATCTCCAGCATCATCTCGCGCGTCCAGCAGGGTTTCGCCTCCGTGGAAGCGGAGATCGACAGCGTCGCGCGCGCGGCGACCTCCAATCTCGGCCATTGCGACACCGTCATCAGCGAGCTCAACGAGCTCGCCAAGGGCGTCGACCTCTCCTCGCGCGATCTCAAATACGCCGACGAGCGGGTCGCCAAGCTGCTCGACACCTCCGAAGGCCTGATCGCGATGATCGCCGACAGCGGCGTGGAGACGTCGGACGCGCCGCTGATCCGTGCGGTCGTCGAGACCGCCAAGCGTATCTCGGCCGAATTCGAGGCCGCGATCGATCGCGGCGAGATCACGCTCGACCAGCTCATGGACGAGACGTACCGGGAAATTCCCGGCACCGATCCAAAGCAGTATCTCACCAGCTACGTCGACTTCACCGACCGCGCGCTGCCCGCCATCCAGGACCCGATCCAGAAATCCGATCCCCGCATCGTGTTCTGCGTCGCTTGGGCCAAGGGCGGCTACCTGCCGACCCACAATCCGAACTACCGCCTGCCGCAGGGCAAGGACCCGGTCTGGAATAATGCCAATTGCCGCAACCGCCGCCTGTTCACCGATCGCGCGGTGAAGAAGGTCGCTGCGAACACCAAGCCGTTCCTGCTCCAGACCTATCGCCGCGACATGGGCGGCGGGCAGTTCGTGCTGATGAAGGACCTGTCCTCGCCGATCATGGTCCGCGGCAAGCACTGGGGCGCGTTCAGGATGGGCTTCCGGCACGGCTGACGACTGTTGCGGCGCGCCTTGCGTGACGTCGCTCTGGCGCTCCTGAATCAAAAACCTGAAAAACAACCCCATGCACAGTAGCCGGGGTGCGTGGAATCAATGGCTTACGCGCCTGGTGAAGAGCTTCATCCAGCGCCCCGACGAAGGTGCGTTCCCTCCCCCGCTAGGGGGGAGGGAACGGAGAGAGTTGTGCCGTCGGCCGAACTCGATCCGACTTCAACTCATCGCACCTTAGGTGCCCGATGAACCATTGCTCCGTCGGGCAAGACAGGAGCATGATGTCATCATCGCGCACGTCGGCCATCCGGCCATTGGCCGTTGCAATTGATCCCGCGCACCGTGCTCGCCGTCGTCCGACTTTTCCCAATCGCACGAATTTCGTCATCGCATGATCTTGCGCATTCGCACGATCATCTGCGGCGATTGACGGCGCGCGCGACGAAAATGCGTCAAAACATGACGCTTATCATATCAATTAGCCCAAAACCGTTGCAGCGATCGCCGCACAAATTCGTGAACGTCATGGCCTGACGCTTCGTCCGCGCAAATATGCATTGCCAGGAATTTCGACGCTTCATCGTTTCGCGTCGTTATGATTAGGGTCGCGCGAAATACGTCGACCTGATCGCCGCAAGCGATCGTCGAGCAAGGGGATGCATATGGCAACAACTCTCACCATCAACGGCGAAACGAAATCGTTCGATGCGCCACCTGAAATGCCCTTGCTGTGGGTGCTGCGCGACATCCTCGGAATGACCGGTACCAAGTTCGGCTGCGGCATCGCGCAATGCGGCGCCTGCACGGTGCATGTCGACGGCAAGGCGGTGCGTTCCTGCGTGCTGCCGGTGAGCGCGGTCGAGAACCGCACCATCACCACCATCGAGCATGTCGGCAGCACGCCTGCGGGCGCGAAGGTGCAGAAGGCCTGGCTCGATGCCGAAGTGATCCAGTGCGGTTACTGCCAGTCCGGCCAGATCATGTCGGCTGCGGCACTGCTGGCGGCAACGCCCAATCCTGATGATTCCGACATCGACGCCGCCATGGCCGGCAACATCTGCCGCTGCGGCACCTATGTGCGCATCCGCGAGGCCATCAAGCAGGCCGCCAACGGCCGTCAGTCGTGAGCTCCGCCATGAATGCACACAACAGCGTCTCCCGCCGCACGCTCCTGACCGGCGGCCTTGCCACCGGTTTCCTGCTGGCCTTCCACCTGCCGCTGCGCGCCGCCGTCAACGAGCCGGTGCAGCCGCCTGACGCGACCGGCGGCAAGTTCGCGCCCAACGCCTTCATCCGCATCGACCCTGAAGGTGCGACCACGCTGGTGATGCCGCAGGTCGAGATGGGACAGGGAATCTACACTGCGATCTCGATGATCCTGGCGGAAGAGCTCGACGCGGATTGGTCGAAAGTCCAACTGCTGCACGCACCGGCCAACGAAAAGCTTTACGGCAATCCGATTTTCATCATTCAGGCGACCGGTGGCTCCACATCGGTCCGAGCATTCTGGAAGCCGCTGCGTGAAGCCGGCGCCAGCGCGCGTGCCATGCTGGTGCAGGCTGCAGCTGCGCAATGGAACGTCGATCCCGCCAGTTGCACGACGTCGAAGGGTGAGGTGACCCACAAGGCGAGCGGCCGGACGCTCTCCTATGGCGCGCTTGCGGCTGCCGCGAGCGGCCAGACGCCGCCCAAGGACGTCCCACTCAAGGACCCCAAGGATTTCGTCTATATCGGCCAGCCGTTCAAGCGGCTCGATACGCCCGAGAAGGTCAACGGCAAGGCGGTCTACGGCATCGACGCCATCGTGCCGAACATGAAGTTCGCAACGCTGGCGCAGTGCCCGGTTTTCGGTGGCAAGGTCGGCAAGGTCGATGATCGTGCCGCGAAGAAGATTCCGGGTGTGCGAAAGATCGTCGTGCTCGACGATCTCGTCGCCGTCGTCGGCGATCACATGTGGGCGGCGAAAAAAGGCCTGGACGCGCTCGACATCGAGTGGAACGAGGGACCGAACGCAAAGATCAATTCGAAAGCGATTTGGGACGATTTGCGCGCCGCCAGCGCAAAGGACGGCGCGGTCGCCAAATCCACCGGCGACATCGCCAAGGGCCTCGCGAGCGGCGAAAAACTCGAAGCTTCGTTCGAGCTGCCGTTTCTCGCCCACGCAACGATGGAGCCGTTGAACGCCACGGTGCATTGCACGCCCGATTCCTGCGAAATCTGGACCGGAACGCAGATCATGGCGCGCGTGCAGTCGGAGGCGGCAAAGGCGGCCGGGCTCCCGGTCGAGAAGGTGACCGTGAACAATCACCTGCTGGGCGGCGGCTTCGGCCGCAAGCTCGAGCCTGACATGGTGGTCGCGGCCGTTCGCATCGCCAAAGAGGTCGACGGGCCGGTCAAGGTCGTGTGGACCCGCGAGGAGGACATTCAGCACGACATCTATCGACCGGTCTATCGCGATACGATCGCAGCGACCTTGTCGGCCGGCAAGATCGTCGGCTGGAAATACAAGATTGCCGGCGCTGCGATCATCGCGCGCTGGCTGCCGCCAGCCTTCCAGAAGGGCATCGATATCGACGCTATCGACAGCGCCACCGACGTGCCCTACGACATCCCGAATGTCCACGTCGAATATGTGCGGGCCGAACCGCCGGCGATACCAACGGGGTTCTGGCGCGGGGTCGGACCCAACAACAACGTGTTTGCGGTCGAATGCTTCATCGACGAACTGGCCCGCAAGGCGGGCAAGGACCCGGTCGAGTTTCGCCGTGGAATGCTGGCCAATCAACCACGCTTCCTGTCCGTCCTCAATCTTGCGGCAGAGAAAGCCAATTGGGGTCAACCCTTGCCCGCGCGCGTCGGGCGCGGCGTGTGCTTGCAGCCGTCTTTCGGGAGTTTCATCGCAACCGTTGTGGAAGCTGAGGTCGACGAGCAAGGCGAGATCAATCTACGCCGTGCGACCTCGGTGGTGGACACCGGCATCGCCGTCAATCCCGATACGATCGTGGCTCAGGTCGAGGGCGGGCTGATCTTCGGCCTCACCGCCGCGCTCTATGGCGAGATCACCATCGACAAGGGCCGGGTGCAGCAGTCGAACTTCCACGACTACCGCATGATGCGCATCAACGAGACGCCGAAGATCGAGGTTCACGTCGTCAGGAGCGGCGAGGCGCCCGGCGGAATTGGCGAAACCGGCACGACGGCGGGACCGCCGGCGCTGCGCAACGCGATTTACGCCGCAACCGGCGTGGCGCTGCGGCGCCTGCCGATCGACCGGAAACTGCTTGCTGCGGGGAGGAAGGCATGAGCGGCAAGATGCGCATCCTCGCGAGCATCATTGTGATCGCCATCGTCGCGGTGGCGCTCGGCGTCTTCATCATCCGCGGGCCCGGCCCGCTCGACTTCGCCGGCGGCACGAAAGTGGCGCTGGCGGATTACCGCACCGGCAAGCCGACCGGCGTGCCGGCCAAGCTGGAGAAGGCGAGCCTGGTCGAGCGCGGCGAGTATCTGGCGAAGGCGGCCGACTGCATGGTCTGCCACACCAAGCCCGGCGAGAAGGACTATTCCGGCGGGCTCGCCTTCAAGCTGCCGTTCGGCACGCTCTATTCGACCAACATCACGCCGGACAAGGACACCGGCATCGGCAATTACAGCGACCAGGATTTTCTGAACGCGGTCCAGCACGGCAAGCGCAATGACGGCGCGCGGCTCTACCCGGCGATGCCGTACACCTCCTACACCTTCATGACCGACGAGGACGTGCTGGCGGTGAAGGCGTATCTGTTCAGCCTGCCGGCGGTGCGCGCCAAGGCGCCGGACAATACGCTGTCGTTCCCGTTCAACCAGCGTTGGGCGATGATCTTCTGGTCGGCCGTGTTCAATCCGGACACGCGCTTTGCACCCGATATGTCGAAGAGCCCGGAATGGAATCGCGGTGCGTATCTTGCGGAGGCGCTGGCGCATTGCGGCGAGTGCCACACGCCGCGCAATCTCGGCTTCGCGCTGGATAACCGCAAGAAGTTCGGCGGCGCCATCACGGCCGGCTGGCGTGCCTTCAACATCTCCTCCGACAAGACCACCGGCCTTGGCAATTGGCGCGACGAGGATCTGATCTCGTATCTGTCGCTCGGCCACGCACCTGGCCACGGCTCGGCCTCGGGTCCGATGGGCGAAGCCGTCGACCACAGCTTTAGCCAGTTCGCCCCCGAAGACATAAGCAGCATCGTTGCGTATTTGCGCAGCGTGCCGCCGGTGCCCTCGCCCGACCTCCCCGCCACCACGGCGCCGGCCGCGCCCGCCTCGCACCGCGACGGCGTGACGGCCGATGCACGCGGCAAGAAGGTGTTCGCCAGCGCCTGCGCCAGCTGCCACGGCTGGAGCGGCGAAAGCCCGGTGTCGCCGATGGCAACGCTCACCGGCACCTGGGCCGTCAACGACCCCGCCGCCACCAACGTCGCGCAGATCGTGCTGTCAGGCACCAAGCGCCATACGCCCGATGGCGCGCTGTCGATGCCGGCGTTCGGCAACGCGTACACGGACGACGAGATCGCGGCGGTGGCGAACTACGTCACGGCGCGGTTCGGCACCAAGGGCTCGAAGCTGACGGCGAAGGATGTCGCGGAGTTGAGGCAGCAGACGGCGGAGTAGCGTACGGCGTGATTGACGCGCGATCGCGCGTCAATCACCGCTGTCGTCCCGGCGAAGGCCGGGACCCATAACCACAGGGAGCTATTTGGCGAAGATTCGTCGTTCGGTACTCCTGCCGCGCGCGATCGATAGATCACGCGGTATGGGTCCCGGCCTTCGCCGGGACGACAGCGAGGGTGTGGCGACGTGCTTCAGCTCAACCAGAACCTCGGCGTCGCCGGCTCCAGCCGGCCGCCCACACGCACCGGCGCAATGCGCAGTGCGAGGCCTGTCGCATCGTCAGTCTCGATCGCAACGCCGCTGAGCGTCGCAACGCCGGCCGCCGGCTCGAAACGTCCCGACGGAATCCCCGACGTGAACCGGCGCAGCGGTTCTTCCTTCTGCATGCCGATGATGGAATCGTAGTCGCCGGTCATGCCGGCATCCGTCATGTAGGCGGTACCGCCCGTGAGGATCTGGTGGTCGGCGGTCGGCACATGGGTGTGGGTGCCGACGACGAGGCTGGCGCGGCCGTCGCAGAAGAAGCCGATGCCCTGCTTCTCGCTGCTGGCCTCGCAATGGAAGTCGACGACGATGGCATCGGCGGCGACACCAAGTGGACAAGCGCCGAGCTCGCGCTCCAGCGCCGCGAAGGGATCGTCGAACGGGGTCATGAAGACGCGGCCCAAAGCATTGACGACGAGCGCATGCTTGCCATTCTTGGTCTCGACCAGCGCGGCGCCGCGGCCGGGCGTGCCGCGCGGATAGTTCGCGGGCCGCACCAGGCGGTCGGCGCGCTCGATGAACACCAGCGCCTCGCGCTGGTCCCAGGAGTGATTGCCGAGCGTCACCGCGTCGGCGCCGGCATCGAGAAACTCCTGATAGATCGCTTCCGTGATGCCAAAGCCGCCGGCGGAATTTTCGCCGTTGACGACGACGAAATCGAGCGACCAGTCCTTGACCATGCCGGGCAGATATTCGGCGATGGCGTTGCGGCCGCTACGGCCGACGACATCACCCACGAAGAGAATGCGCAACTTCAGAACTCCGGAAATCGAACACGTCCGATTCCGTTAGCACATAATCCAGCGCGACGTCGTGGGATAGTGCCGGAACCGCCTCGATCTCCTGCGCTGCAAAGGCAAGCCCGATGCCGACGATTTGCTTGGTCTTGCGTAAGTGAGCGAAGGTGAAATCGTAATGACCCGCACCATAACCGATGCGGTGGCCGAGGCGGTCGAAGGCCGCGAGCGGCGTCAGCATGATGTCGGGGATGACTTCGGCGGCGGCCGGCGACGGCTCGGGAATGCCGAGCGGGCCGAGCATCAGCCGGTCGCTCGGATGAAAGATGCGGAAGACCAGCGACTGGCCGCGCGCGGTGACACAAGGCAGCGCGAGCCTTGCACCCTCCTCGGCGAGCTTCCTCAAGAGCGGCATCGGATCGATCTCGCTGCGGATGGGCGAATAGCCGGAGACGATGCTGCCCGGCAGCAGCTTGAACGGCAGCCCGCGCTTGGCGAGCTTGGTGGCCGCGGCGGTGCGCTTCTTCTCGCTCAGCGCGTCGCGTTTGGCGAGGGCTTTGGCACGGAGTTCGGCTTTGGAGTTGGACATGCGCGCTTTCCCCCGAAGGCGAAGTCTTGCTCCGCCGCCATCGTCCGCCTTGTGCGCCCTTGCGCACTTGGGTGGACGATCCAGTATTCCAGAGACGCCAGTGCAAGAGCCTCGACAGCGCGGCGTACTGGATGCCCCGGTCAAGCCGGGGCATGACACCGAGACTTTGATTGAACCGCGATCGTGTCGGGGACGCAATTTCGACAGGCACAAACCAAGCAAACAAAAGTGCGAAGCCGCGAACGCCGTTGAAGCACTCGATCCCGGAGTTCCCTACGAAAGTAGGTGGGCACCATATGTCCGGGCCCACGGGCCCGGCCAGGGACAGTTCCCTAAAGGATCGATAAGGCCCCGGGGATATATGGCTCCGGACGCGCGTCGCAGCCTCGCCTGCGCAATGTAACAACGATACTGACGAATCACCAGCCCAACCCGCGGCCTCGGTGTCGACCTCTCCCCAGCGGGGAGAGGTCGGATTGCGAAGCAATCCGGGTGAGGGGCCGCAGTATTCGGTGGGACCATAAGCCCTCACCCGGATCGCATCTTACGATGCGACCCGACCTCTCCCTACGGGAGAGGTGAACCGCACCCCGGGCTCCGATCAAAACCCATCACGCCTCAGCCGATCGCGATCCCGTTGCCGACGGTCCGGTTCAGGACCTGGGTCGATTTCTCGATGCGCTCGGCGGCGGCGTTCAACGCATTCACCACCGCGTTCTGCGTCATCCTGGCGCGCTCGACGGCGGCATTGCGGAAATCCCGCAACTCGGTCAATTCCTGCTCCATGGTGCGGACGCGGTTGCCGGCATCGACCAGCTCGTCGCAGACGGTCAGCGCCGCCATCACGGTGAGCCTGGCATCACCGATCTCGCCGAATTTTCCACGCAGCGACTGAATCCGCGTCTCCAGGCTCTCGGCGAGCTTGAGCAGCCGCACCTCCTGGCCCTCCTCGCAGGCCATGCGGTATTGCCGGCCGTTGATGGTGACGTTGATGTGGCTCATCCATCCTCTCCGGTATCGAGCACCGAGCGTATCGTGACGATTGCGGAATCCAGCCGTTCGGAGATCTCGCGATTGGTGCGCTCCAGCTTGCGCGCCTTCACCAGCGCACCATCGAGCTCATCGGCAAGCCGCGAGCGATCCGCGCCGAGTGCCTGGATTCGCGCGGCGAGCTCGTTCTCGTCGCGATCGGCATCGCGCCGCCGCTCGACCGCGCTCTCGAGTGCGTCGAGCGCCGCCATGAGCCTGCGTGTCGCGATCTCGATCTCGACGGCGGAGGACTCGGTCATGGCGGAACTGTTGGAAACGCGATCGTTCATGCGGTCAGCGGCGGACCTTGGTGGCCTTTGCATCGGGGCTTGCCGCCCGGCAAAAGACTCGGTTCGGCAAGCGGTTAGAAGCAGAAATTTACGTGGCAAGCTAGCAAATCGCAACGTCGCCGCGAAACTATGCACTGCTAGATCGGCCCTCGGCATGCCGGCCGGCTGGTTCCGGATCTGCATGACCCGCGGCTGCGGCTTTTCCGGATCATGCCGTAAGCAACTTTTGCGGCCAAACCGGCGTTTGATTGCCTTGGACTCCCGGAACCGAGATGCTATCCAGCCCCCAACCTCCCGTGACCGCCAGGCTCGATCCAGCGCGGCGCACACGGCCATCAAGCACCTCATTCCAGACGGATTTTCATCATGATGCAGCTCGATGCCACCCGTATGGCCCATACGCAGGTCGACCACACCCGTATGGCCAACGCGATCCGCGGCCTTTCGATGGACGCTGTCGAGAAGGCGAAATCGGGTCATCCCGGCCTGCCGATGGGCGCCGCCGACATCGCCACGGTGCTGTTCACGCAATTCCTGAAATTCGACGCCGCCGCGCCCGCCTGGCCGGACCGCGACCGCTTCGTGCTCTCGGCCGGCCACGGCTCGATGCTGCTCTATTCGCTGCTGTATCTCACCGGCAATGCCGAGATGACGCTGGACCAGATCAAGCAGTTCCGCCAGCTCGGCGGGCTGACGCCTGGCCACCCTGAGAACTTCCACACCAAGGGCATCGAGACCACCACCGGCCCGCTCGGCCAGGGCATCTCGACCGCGGTCGGCATGGCGCTCGCCGAGAAGATGCTCGCCGCCGAGTTCGGCAAGAAGATCGTCGACCACCACACCTTCGTGCTCGCCTCCGACGGCGACCTGATGGAAGGCGTGTCGCAGGAAGCGATCGCGATGGCCGGGCACTGGAAGCTCAACAAGATGATCGTCCTCTACGACGACAACGGCATCTCGATCGACGGCCCGACCTCGATCGCCGATTCCGTCGACCAGGTGAAGCGCTTCAAGTCCGCCGGCTGGGCCGCCGAGAAGATCGACGGCCACGATCAGGTCGCGATCGCCGACGCCATCACCCGCGCGAAGAAGTCGAACAAGCCGACGCTGATCGCCTGCCGCACCACCATCGGCTTCGGCGCGCCGCACAAGGCCGGCACGTCGAAGGTGCATGGCGAAGCGCTCGGCGCCGAGGAGCTCAAGGCCGCCAAGGAAAATCTCGGCATCTCGCTCGAGCCGTTCTCGGTGCCCGACGACGTGCTGAAGGCCTGGCGCGCGGCCGGCAGCCGCGGCGCCGTGGCCCGCCAGGAATGGGAAGGACGGCTCGGTGAGCTCGGCAGCCGCAAGCGCGCCGAGTTCGAGCGCCGCCTGCGCCATGAGCGTCCGGCCTCGCTCGCAAAGGCGGTGCGCGCGTACAAGAAGGAACTGCTGGAAAAGCCGCTGGTTGCGGCCACCCGCAAATCCTCGGAAGCCGTGATCGAGGTCATTGCCGGTGTGATGCCGATGGAGTTCCTCGCAGGCTCGGCCGACCTCACCGGCTCCAACAACAACAAGGCGAAATCGGCGACCGCCTTCTCCGCCAAGACGCCGAAGGGCCGCTTCATCCATTACGGCATCCGCGAGCACGGCATGGCCGCCGCGATGAACGGCATCTTCCTGCATGGCGGCTTCGCGCCGAACGGCGCGACCTTCCTGGTGTTCACCGACTATGCGCGTCCGGCGATGCGCCTTGCCGCGCTGATGGGCACCGGTGTCGTCTATGTGATGACGCACGATTCCATCGGCCTTGGCGAGGACGGCCCGACCCATCAGCCGGTCGAACATCTCGCCGCGCTTCGCGCCATTCCCAACATGCGCGTGTTCCGTCCCTGCGACTCCATCGAGGTCGCCGAGTGCTGGGAGCTCGCGCTCAACCGCATCGACGGCCCGACCGTGCTGGCGCTGACGCGGCAGAACCTGACGCAGCTCCGCACCACCGCGCCGAACGACAATCCTTGCGCGGCCGGCGCCTACGAGCTGGTTCCGGCGCAGGGCGAAGCCAAGGCGACGCTGTTCGCTTCCGGCTCCGAGGTCGAGATCGCGGTCGCCGCCCAGAAGCAGCTCGCCGAGCGCGGCATCGCGTCACGGGTGGTCTCGGTGCCCTCGCTCGAGCTGTTGTTAGCGCAACCAGAGGCGAAGCGCGCCGAGATCATCGGCAACGCGCCGGTAAAGGTCGCGATCGAGGCCGCCGTGCGCTGGGGCTGGGATGCCGTGATCGGCCAGGATGGCGAATTTGTCGGCATGCATTCCTTCGGCGCGAGCGCGCCGGCGAAGGACCTTTACAAGCATTTCGGCATTACCGCCGAGGCTGCGGTTAACGCCGTGCTGAAACGCGTTTCCTGAGAGTTGAGCTTGCCAAAAAAAAGGACTACGTAGTCTCTCATATGATCAAGCATCGCCCGGCCGAACCGGGCGTCCGCCCCTAAAAAACCTTCGCAGGCGCGTATAGCGCGTTGTGCGGGATGATTAGGCGTTATCGAGCACGTCATTGAACGGTCATAAGGAGATGAAACATGGCAGTCCGCGTCGGAATTAACGGTTTTGGCCGCATCGGCCGCAACATCCTGCGGGCGATTGCCGAGTCAGGCCGCAAGGACATCGAGGTGGTCGGCATCAACGACCTCGGCCCGGTCGAGACCAACGCCCATCTCCTCCGTTTCGACAGCGTCCATGGCCGTTTCCCCGGCACCGTCACCGTCGACGGCGACTCGATCAGCCTCGGCAACGGCAAGATCAAGGTGACCGCCGAGCGCGATCCCTCGAAGCTGCCCTGGAAGGATCTCGGCGTCGACATCGCGATGGAATGCACCGGCATCTTCACCGCGAAGGAGAAGGCCTCCGCGCATCTGACCGCCGGCGCCAGGCGCGTGCTGGTCTCCGCGCCCGCCGATGGCGCTGACGCCACCATCGTCTACGGCGTCAACCACGACACCCTGACCAAGGATCATCTGGTCGTCTCCAACGGTTCCTGCACCACCAACTGCCTCGCGCCGGTTGCCAAGGTCCTGAACGATCTCGTCGGCATCGAGACCGGCTTCATGACCACGATCCACGCCTATACCGGCGACCAGCCGACGCTCGACACCATGCACAAGGATCTCTACCGCGGCCGTGCTGCGGCGATGTCGATGATCCCGACCTCGACCGGCGCCGCCAAGGCGATCGGCCTCGTGCTGCCGGAACTGAAGGGCAAGCTCGACGGCGTTGCGATCCGCGTGCCGACCCCGAACGTCTCGGTGGTCGACCTCAAGATCATTGCCAAGCGCGCCACCGACGTGAAGGAAATCAACGCGGCGATGAAGCGCGCCTCCGAGCAGCAGCTCAAGGGCATCCTCGGCTACACCAACGCGCCGAACGTCTCGATCGACTTCAACCACGATCCGCACTCCTCGACCTTCCACGAGGACCAGACCAAGGTGCAGAACGGCACGCTGGTGCGCGTGATGTCCTGGTACGACAACGAGTGGGGCTTCTCGAACCGCATGGCCGACACCGCCGTTGCGATGAGCAAGGTGATCTAACTCCGCAGCGATTTCGTCATTCCGGGATGGTCCGAAGGACCAGACCCGGAATCTCGAGATTCCGGGTTCGCGCCAAGCGCGCCCCGGAATGACAGTCCAAATGGTTGAGGCCATCCCATGGCAAACAAATTCCGCACCCTCGACGACGTCGACGTGAAGGGCAAACGCGTGCTGCTGCGCGTCGACCTCAACGTGCCCATGGAGAACGGGCGCGTCACCGACGCAACACGGCTCGAGCGCGTCGCACCGACCATCGCCGAGCTCGCCGACAAGGGCGGCAAGGTGATCCTGCTCGCGCATTTCGGCCGGCCGAAGGGACGCGATGCCAAGGAGTCGCTCAAGCCCGTCGCCGAGGCGCTGTCGAAGGTCGTGAACAAGCCCGTTGCGTTTGCCGACGACTGCATCGGCGAGCCCGCGGCCACGGCCGTGGCGGCACTCGCGGATGGCGACATCCTCTGTCTGGAAAACACCCGCTTCCACAAGGAAGAGGAAAAGAACGATCCCGCCTTCGTCGCGGAACTCGCCAAGCTCGGCGACATCTGGGTCAATGACGCCTTCTCGGCCGCGCACCGCGCCCACGCCTCGACCGAAGGCCTCGGCCACAAGCTGCCCGCCTATGCCGGCCGCACCATGCAGGCCGAGCTCGATGCGCTGGAGAAGGCGCTGGGCTCGCCGACCAAGCCGGTCATCGCGATCATCGGCGGCGCCAAGGTCTCGACCAAGATCGACCTGCTCGAAAACCTCGTCAGCAAGGTCGACGCGCTCGTGATCGGCGGCGGCATGGCCAACACCTTCCTGCACGCCCAGGGCGTCGGCATCGGCAAGTCGCTGGCCGAGAAGGATCTCGCGCCGACCGCGCTGCGCATCATGGAAAAGGCGGAAGCCGCCAACTGCGCCATCATCCTGCCGGTCGACGCCACCGTGGCCTACCATTTCGCGGCCAACGCGCCGTCCCACGCCTACGGCCTCGATGCGATCCCGGCCGACGGCATGATCCTCGATGTCGGCCCGCAATCGGTCGTGCGCGTCCAGGCAGCGATCGACGATGCGGCGACCCTGGTCTGGAACGGCCCGTTGGGAGCCTTCGAGCTCCAGCCGTTCGACCGCGGCACCGTGGCAGCCGCCAGGCACGCCGCCGAGCGCACCAAGGCCAAGAAGCTGACCTCGATCGCGGGCGGCGGCGACACCGTCGCGGCCCTCAACCAGGCCCATGTGGCCGGTGACTTCACCTATGTCTCGACCGCCGGTGGCGCATTTCTTGAATGGATGGAAGGCAAGCCACTGCCCGGCGTCGAGGTCCTGCGCGTCAAGTAGACAGTCGACAAGTAGCTAGCGGGCCCTGAAGGCCCAAACTCGGAGAAGAAGACACATGGCTCGGATCACGTTACGTCAATTGCTCGACCATGCGGCTGAGAACGATTACGGCGTACCGGCCTTCAACATCAACAATATGGAGCAGGCGCTGGCGATCATGGACGCCGCCAACCAGGTCGATGCGCCCGTCATCATCCAGGCCTCGCGCGGTGCGCGCTCCTACGCCAACGACGTCATGCTCAAGCACATGATGGACGCGGTGACCGAGATCTATCCGCACATCCCGGTCTGCGTGCATCTCGACCACGGCAACGAGCCGGCGACCTGCATGACCGCGATCCAGGCCGGCTTCACCTCGGTGATGATGGACGGCTCGCTCAAGGCCGACGGCAAGACCCCCGGCGACTGGGGCTACAATGTCGGCGTCACCAAGACCGTGACCGACATGGCCCATCTCGGCGGCATCTCCGTCGAGGGCGAGCTTGGCGTGCTCGGCTCGCTCGAGACCGGCATGGGCGACAAGGAAGACGGCCACGGCGCCGAAGGCAAGCTGAGCCACGACCAGCTCCTGACCAATCCGGACGAGGCCGTGAAGTTCGTCCAGGAGACCAGGGTCGACGCGCTCGCGATCGCGATGGGGACTTCTCACGGCGCTTACAAATTTACCCGCAAGCCGGACGGCGACATCCTCGCCATGAACGTGATCGAGGAGATCCACCGCAAGCTGCCGAACACGCATCTCGTCATGCACGGCTCGTCCTCGGTGCCGCAGGATCTCCAGGACATCATCAACACCTATGGCGGCAAGATGAAGCCGACCTGGGGCGTGCCGGTCGCCGAGATCCAGCGCGGCATCAAGAACGGCGTGCGCAAGATCAACATCGACACCGACAACCGCATGGCGATGACCGGCCAGATCCGGAAGGTGCTCAAGGACAATCCGGAAGAGTTCGACCCGCGCAAGTACCTGAAGCCCGCGATGGAGGCGATGACCAAGCTGTGCAAGCAGCGGCTCCAGGAGTTCAACACCGCCGGCCAGGCCTCCAAGATCAAGAAGGTCCTGACCACCGCCGAGATGGCCAAGCGCTACGCCAAGGGCGAGCTCAACCCCCGCGTCGCATAGCGATCGCCGCGTCGCGTAGCGATCGCGCGGTGGCGTAAGGCCTCCGGACACACCCTCCCGTCATTCCGGGACACACAAAGCGTGGGCCCGGAATCCATAACCACAGCCTGGGGTTATGGATTCCGGGCCTGCGCCGTTCGGCGCATCCCGGAATGACAGAGCCCCCCCTTTACCCTGCGACGAACGTTAACTCGGCAATTGCCCGAGAACGGTCTATTTTCACGGGCAAGGGCAGAATCGTTTTGGGAGGACCTCTCGATGAATCTGACTGAGCTCAACAGGATCGCGACCGCCATGGTCGCGCCGGGCAAGGGCATTCTTGCCGCCGACGAATCCTCCGGCACCATCAAGAAGCGCTTCGACGCGATCGGCGTGGAATCGACGGAATCAAACCGCCGCGACTACCGCGAGATGCTGTTCCGATCCAGGGAAGCCATGAGCCAGTACATCTCCGGCGTGATCCTCTATGACGAGACGATCTGGCAGGATGCGAAGGACGGCACGCCGCTGGTGAAGCTGATCGAGAGCAGCGGCGCCATCCCCGGCATCAAGGTCGACGAAGGCACGCAAGCCCTGCCGATGTGCCCGGGCGAGCTTGTCACCGTCGGGCTCGACAAGCTCGCCGAACGGCTGAAGAAATATTACGAGCGCGGCGCGCGCTTTGCCAAATGGCGCGCGGTGATCGACATCGGCAGCGGCACTGACGGCCGGGGCATCCCCTCGATGACCGCGATCGACGTCAACGCCCACGCGCTGGCGCGCTATGCCGCGCTGTGCCAGGCCGCGCAGATCGTGCCGATCGTCGAGCCGGAAGTGCTGATGGACGGCGATCACGACATCGACCGCTGCTATGAAGTAACCCAGCGCGTGCTCGACAAGACCTTCCAGGAATTGCGCGTGCAGCGCGTCGCGCTCGAAGGCATGGTGCTGAAACCGAACATGGCGATCTCAGGCAAGAAGTGCGCGAAGCAGGCCTCCGTCGAGGACGTCGCGGAGAAGACGATACGGCTGCTCAAGGCCTGCGTGCCGGCCGCGGTGCCCGGCATCGCCTTCCTCTCCGGCGGCCAGTCGGACGAAGAGGCAACCGCGCATCTCAACGCCATGCACAAGCTTGGCCCGCTGCCCTGGGGCCTGACCTTCTCCTACGGCCGCGCGCTGCAGGCTGCGCCGCAGAAGGCCTGGTCCGGCAAGGCCGAGAACGTCGCGGCCGGACAGCGCGCCTTCAGCCATCGCGCACGAATGAACGGCCTCGCCTCCAAGGGCGAATGGCAGAGTAGCCTGGAAAAGAAAGCGGCCTAGATCTTGTCGAACAAATCGCCTCCGCCGCGCCCGGCGCCGCGCCTTTATCTCGCGACGCCTGTTGTCGATGACCCGGCTTCGCTTATTGCCGAACTGCCGGGCCTGCTCGCCTCGGCCGACGTCGCGGCCGTGCTGGTGCGGCTGAAGGAGACCGATCAGCGCACCATGACCTCGCACATCAAGGCACTCGCGCCGCCGGTCCAGAAGGCCGGCGCCGCGCTGCTGATCGACGGTCATGCCGAACTGGTCGCGCGCGGCGGTGCCGACGGCGCGCACCTGCCCGGCATCGCCGCGCTGAAAGAGGCCCTGCCATCGCTCAAGCCCGATCGCATCGCCGGTGTCGGCGGGCTGACGACGCGGCACCATTCCATGGATGCGGGCGAGATGGGCGCGGACTATGTGCTGTTCGGCGAGCCCGATGCAAAGGGCCAGCGGCCGTCGTCCCAGGCGATTGCGGAGCGGCTGGACTGGTGGGCCGAGCTGTTCGAACCGCCCTGCGTCGGCTTTGCGACCTCGCTGGAAGAGGCCTACGACTTCGCCGCCAGCGGCGCCGATTTCGTGCTGGTCGGCGAGTTCATCTGGGCCGATCCGCGCGGGCCGAAGGCCGCGCTGGTCGAGGCCGACGCTGCGATCAAGAAGGCCCATGCGACTGCGCCCGCAAGCCAAAATCCTGCGGGCGAGCACGGCTAGCGCCCGACATGAAGCTCCCGCGCATCACCATCCTGGCCACGCTGCTGCTCACAGCGCCCGCGGCCGCGCAGCTCCAGATCACGCCGCCGGCCGCAACGCCGAGCCCGCCCGCCGAAAAGCAGAAAGCCAAGCCGCCCGCGCCCGCCAAGAAAAAGGAGGCCGCCCCGGCGCCGAAGCCGTCTGCCTCGCCCAAGCCGGCGCTGCCCGCGACCGTGATCCCGGCGCCTCCGACCGACAATTCCAATGTCGACCTGGTGTACGGCGCCTACCAGCGCGGCCAGTACAAGACGGCGTTCGAGCTCGCCACCGCCCGCGCACAAGCAGGCGATCCCAAGGCCATGACCATGCTGGGCGAGCTCTACTCCAACGCCATGGGCATCAGGCGCGATTACGCCAAGGCGCTCGAATGGTACAAGCGAGCGTCCGACGCCGGCGACCGCGAGGCGATGTTTGCGCTCGCCATGCTGCGCATCTCCGGCCGCGGCGGCCCGGTCGACAAGGGCGAGGCGGTGAAGCTGATGGCCTCCGCCGCCAAGCTCGGCGAGCCCAAGGCGGCCTATAACCTCGCTTTGCTCTATCTCGACGGCCAAACCCTGCCGCAGGACGTCAAGCGTTCCGCCGAGCTGCTGCGCCAGGCCGCCGATGCCGGCCTGCCCGAGGCCCAATACGCGCTGGCGACCTTCTACAAGGAAGGCACCGGCGTGCCGAAGGACCCCGAAAGGGCGGTGCGGCTGCTCCAGGCGGCCACGCTGACCGACAATGTCGATGCCGAGGTCGAATATGCCATCGCGCTGTTCAACGGCACCGGCACGCCGAAGAACCAACCGGCGGCTGTCGCGTTGCTGCGCAAGGCGTCCCGCCAGGGCAGCGCGATCGCGCAGAACCGCCTGGCCTGGGTGCTGATCAACGGCATGGGCACGTCCGTGGACAAGGTCGAGGGGTTCAAATGGCACCTGGTGGCCAAGACCGCCGGCAAGGGCGATCCGGAGCTCGACAAGCAATTGTCCGATCTGTCGGCCGAGGACCGGGCCAAGGCGGAGGCCGCCGCCAGGAAATGGCTCGGGACCAAATGACTTGACGCAATGACTTGACGTTAGGCCCCTCACAGGGCACCCAATCCCCCCAAACAGGCGCGATTTCGCGCCATTTCCCCCGATCAAGACCGGAAGCTCATGCTGTATTCCGCAACTATCAACGTCATGGTCAAGGCCGCGCGCCGCGCCGGCCGCAGCCTCAAGCGCGATCTCGGCGAGATCGAGCATCTCCAGGTCTCGCTGAAGGGGCCGGCCAATTTCGTCTCGCTCGCCGACAAGCGCGCCGAGGAGATCCTCTACCAGGACCTCGCCAAGGCCCGGCCCGGCTACGGCTTCATCGGCGAAGAGGGCGGCACCCGCGAGGGCACCGACAAGAGCCACACCTGGATCGTCGATCCCCTCGACGGCACCACCAACTTCCTGCACGGCATCCCGCAATTCGCCATTTCGATCGGCCTCGTACGCGAGGGCACGGTGATCGCCGGCGTGATCTACAACCCCGCCAATGACGAGCTCTACATCGCCGAGCGCGGCAAGGGCGCCTTCCTGAACGACCAGCGCCTGCGCGTGGCCGGCCGCCGCCAGCTCAACGAATGCGTGGTGGCCTGCGGCCTGCCCCATATCGGCCGCGGCGACCACGAGGAATTCCGCCGCGAGATGACCGCGATCCAGGACCGCGTCGCGGGCCTGCGCCGCTTCGGCGCCGCCTCCCTCGACCTCGCCTTCGTCGCCGCCGGCCGCCTCGACGGCTACTGGGAGCGCGATCTCCAGTCCTGGGACATCGCCGCCGGCATGATCATGGTGCGCGAGGCAGGCGGAACGGTGAGCGACATCGCGACGCCGGGCGATCCGCTGGTGACCGGGCACGTCGTGTGCGGGAATGAATTCGTGCACGGGGAATTGGTGAAGATCTTGCGGAAATAAGCGAAGGCCAAGGCCTCGCCTCGCACTCCGCTGTCATCATCCGCGAAAGCGGATGATCCAGTATTCCAGAGACGTTCGCTGGATACGGAGAGGCCGCGGCGTACTGGATGCCCGCCTTCGCGGACATGACAGCGTGCCCTATGGCTTCACCGGCGCCGGCGGCCCGTAGGCCTCGCCTTCGTTCGCCACCTTCTCCCGATCGCCCGCCAGCACGCGCTGCACCGAGACGAAGAACACCGGCACCATCAGCAGCGCCAGGATCACGACCGCGATCATGCCGCCCATCACGATGCTGCCGAGCGCCTGCTGGCTGGCGCCGCCGGCGCCGTGGGCGATGGCCATCGGCAGCACGCCGCAGATGAAGGCAAGGCCGGTCATCAGGATCGGGCGGAAGCGCAGGCGGCAGGCTTCGATGGTGGCGTCCACCAGCGGCTTGCCTTCCTTGCGCAGGTCCTTCGCGAACTCGATGATCAGGATCGCGTCCTTCGCGGCGAGGCCGATGATGGTGATCAGGCCGACGGTGAAATAGACGTCGTTGGGCAGCCCCCGCAGCATCGCCGCGATCACGGCGCCGACGATGCCGAGCGGCACGGTGAGCAGCACCGCGAGCGGAATGGTCCAGCTCTCGTAGAGCGCGGCGAGGCACAGGAACACCACGAATACCGACAGCGCCAGCAGGAACGGCGCCTGCGAGCCCGACAGCTTTTCCTGGAGCGACTGGCCGGTCCATTCATAGCCGAAGCCGCGTGGCAATTTGCCCGCGAGGCGCTCCATCTCGGCGATGGCGTCGCCCGAGGTGAAGCCGGGCTTGGCTTCGCCGGAGATGCGCACCGCCGGATAATAGTTGAAGCCGGCGATCTGCGTCGGGCCGCGCGCCCACTCCACCGTGGTGAAGGAGGAGAACGGCACGAGTTGGCCGCGGCTGTTCTTGACGTTGTAGTTGAGGATGTCCTCGGTGCGCATGCGGTCGCGGGCGTCGGCCTGCACCACGACGCGCTGCATGCGACCGCGGTTCGGGAAGTCGTTGATGTAGTTCGAGCCGAGATTGGTCGAGATCGTGTTGTTGATGTCCTCGAAAGTGACGCCGAAGGCGCCGGCCTTCTCGCGGTCGATCACCAGATTGACCACGCCGGCCTCGGGCAGGCCTTCGACATAGACCTTCTGAAGCACCGCGCTGGCATTGGCCTCCGCGATCAGCTGGTCGGCGGCGCGCATCAGGGCCGGATAGCCCTTCTGGCCGCGATCCTGGAGACGGAACGAGAAGCCCGAGGAGTTGCCGAGATTGTCGATCGGCGGCGGCTGCAGCGCGGAGATCTTCGCGTCGCGGATCGACGACGACAGATCGCGGTTGATGTCGGCGACGATCGCGGCGGCCGAATCCTTCGGCCCGCGCTCCGACCAGTCCTTCAAGGTGATGAAGGCCTGCGCGGTGTTCATGCCCTGGCCGGAGAAGCTGAAGCCGGTGAGGAAGGTGACGTTGTCGACGCCCGGCCGCTGCGCCAGATATTTCTCGACCTTCTCGATCACGGCTTCGGTGCGGGGGTAGGACGAGTCCGACGGCGTCTGCACGTCGGTGGTGACGAAGCCCTGGTCGTCGACGGGCAGGAAGCCGCCGGGCAGATTGACGAAGGCCCAGGACAGGCCGACGAGCAGCGCGACATAGACCAGCATCAGGCGGCCGGTGCGCTTCAGCGAGAAGCCGACGGTGCGCCCGTAGTGAAACCGACAGGCCTCGAGCAGATGATTGAACCGGCTGAACACCACATTGCTGGAATGGCCGTGCCCCTTGGCAACGGGCTTCAACAGCGTGGCGCACAGCGCCGGCGTCAGCGACAGCGCGAGGAAGGCGGAGAAGCCGATCGCGGCCACCATGGTCACCGAGAACTGGCGGTAGATGATGCCGACCGAGCCCGGGAAGAACGCCATCGGCACGAACACCGCCATCAGCACCAGGGTGATGCCGATGATGGCGCCTGATATCTGCGACATCGCCTTGCGCGTCGCTTCCTTCGGCGGCAGCCCCTCCTCGCTCATGATGCGCTCGACGTTCTCGACCACGACGATGGCGTCGTCGACGAGGATGCCGACCGCGAGCACCATGCCGAACATCGAGAGCATGTTGATGGAATAGCCGGCGAGCAGCAGCGTGGTGCAGGCGCCCAGAAGCGCCACCGGCACCACGATGGTCGGAATGATGGTGTAGCGGATGTTCTGGAGGAACAGGAACATCACCACGAACACCAGCACCACGGCTTCGACCAGCGTCGACAGCACCTTCTTGATCGAGGCCTCGACCACGGGCGTGATGTTGTAGGGGATCTCGTAGGAGATGTTGGCCGGGAAGAAGCGCGACAGCTCCTTCATCTTCGCTTCGACCGCGCTCGCGGTCGCCAGCGCATTGCCGGTCGGCGACATCAGTACGGACAGGCCGGCGGTCGGCTTGCCGTCGAGGCGGGTGTTGAACTGGTAGCTGAGGCCGCCGACCTCGATGCGCGCGACGTCGCGCAGGCGCACGGTCGAACCGTCGGCATTGGCGCGCAGGATGATGGCGCCGAATTCGTCGGGCGAGGAGAGCTGGCCCTTGACCAGCACCAGCGCCGAGGTGCGCTGGGTCGACGTCGACGGCTCGGCCCCGATGCTGCCCGAGGCGACCTGCGCATTCTGCGCTGATATCGCCTTGTTGACGTCGTCGGCGGTCAGTCCATAGCCGACGAGCTTGGCTGGATCGACCCAGACGCGCAAGCTGCGCTCGGTCGAATAGAGCGTGGCGCGGCCGACGCCGGGGATGCGGCGGATCTCGCCGAGCACGTTGCGGATCATGAAGTCGCCGAGGCCGACCTCGTCGAGGCTGCCGTCGGTCGAGTTCAGCGTGATGATCTGGAGCACCGCGCTCGAGGCTTCCTCGATCAGAATGCCCTGCTGGATCACCGCGCGCGGCAGACGCGCTTCGACGCGCTTGATGCGGTTCTGCACCTCGACGGACGCCGCGCTGGTATCGGTGCCCGGCACGAAATTCGCGATGATCTCGACCTGGCCGAGCGAGTCGCTGGTCGATTCGAAATTGAGGATACCGGAGGCGCCGTTGAGCTCCTCCTCGATCAGGCGCGTGACGCTGTTGTAGAGGTTTTCCGGCGAGGCGCCGGGATAGCTGGTCGAGATCGAGATCGAGGGCGGCGCGATGATCGGATATTGCGCGATCGGCAGCAACGGCACCGAGATCGCACCGATCAGGCAGATGAACAGCGCGACCACCCAGGCGAAGATCGGCCTGTCGATGAAGAAACTCGCCATGGCACGTTACCGCGTGAGCTTCTGGGCGTGCCGGTTGTCCGCGGTCGCGTCCGCCTCCGACCAGGATTGCGGCTTGACCTTGTCGCCGGCCGCGAACTTCTGGAAACCCTCGACCACGACCTTGTCGCCGGCCTTGAGGCCGTCGGTGACGAACCAGATGCCGTCCTGCACCGAGCCGGTGCGCACCGGCTGCACCGCAACGTGGTTGTCGTCCTTGACGACGAACACCTCGCTGCCGCCGCCGCCGTTACGCTGGATCGCCTGCTGCGGCACCGCGATCGCGTCGGAATCGAGGCCCTGGTCGATGCGGACGCGCACATACATGCCCGGGAGGAGCTCGCGCTTGGGATTGCGGAACTCGCCGCGCAAGGTCACCTGGCCGGTGTGGGCGTCGACCTTGGCATCGGAGAACAACAGCTTGCCGTCGAGCGAATAGAGCGTGTTGTCGTCGAGCACGAGGCGCACCTTGGCGGCATCGGCCGCGATGCGCTCGAGGTCGCCGCTCTCGAAGGCACGGCGGAGCTGGTTGAGCTCGTTCACCGACTGGGTGAAATCGGCATAGATCGGATCGAGCTGCTGGATGGTGGCGAGATTGGTCTCGTTCTGCACCGCGAGCGCACCTTCGCTGACGAGCGCGGCACCGACCACGCCGTCGATCGGCGCGCGCACGGTGGCATAGTCGAGATTGAGCTTGGCGCGCGCGAGGTCGGCCTTGCGGCCTTCGACCTCGGCATGGGCCTGGCGTTCGGCCGCGATCGCCTTCTCGTTCTCGGCTTCCGGCGCTGCGCGATCCTTGGTGAGAGTGGCGACGCGGTGCGCCTGCTGCCTCGCCTGCATCAACGCAGCCTCGGCCTTGGCCAGCGCCGCCTCGTTGGCCATCACCTCGACCTCGAACGGACGCGAATCGATACGATAGAGCGCATCGCCGGCCTTCACTTCGCTGCCCTGGCGGAACAGGCGTTCGACCACGATGCCGGAGACGCGCGGCCGCACATCGGAAACGCGCGTCGGCGCGATGCGGCCGGGCAGTTCGCGCACCACGGCACGCGGCTGCGGTTTGACGATGACGATGCTGACGTCAGGGTCGGCCGGCGGGGCGGCGGACACCGCGGAGCTGGATTCGTCGCAACCCGACAGCAGCGGCGCTAAGGCCGCGAGCATCATTGCAACGCATGCCGATCGCGCACGAAGTCCTGACATGAAGTGGGGTGCCCCGATGTTGTTGAAACCGATCACGCGCCGCGCGGGCCCGTTCTGGGCCATTCCACGCGGCTGACGCCTTCAAAATAGAGTGGCCGTGCTGCGACGCAACGCATGGTATAGGCGGCCCAATGTCACACGACCTATCCTCCTGAGTTCAGGGCGCTTTCTGGCTCTCACCGGATTGTGAGTCGAGTTCCATCGCGGCGTGCTGCGACAGAAGATCGCAAGCAAACGTTACGAGCCGGGGACGTGCGTTCACGAGGGCGCAAACGATATTCAGCTACTGACCGCCAAGCGGAAGTTTTGCGATCAATCATAGCATCACCGCTCGTGACCCGAAGCGGTCCTGCACGCGGATGGCGCGTCGTCGCATGCGCCATCCGCTCCCACAATAGATCTCTTGCGAAGAAACGAGCCTTAAGCCTTCAGGTCGGTGATCCGCATAATCGCGACCACATTCCCGTCGTTGTACGCCTGTTCTTTTGTTTCCTTGTTGCAGGTCCAGACAAAATTCTTCTTGCCCGCAAAGGTCTTTCCCTCCTGCTCAAGCCGAAGCTCCCCTTCGGTGATATGGCAGACCATGGCATTCATCATCGGGGGGCCCATGGTCTTCGACCCCGGCTGCATAATGATATCGCGCATTGAGACGGTCTTAAAACCTGGGATCAGGGATGGTGTTTCGCCTTCATATTCACGCACCACGACACCTGGCCAAGGCGTCGTATCCTTGTAGCTTGCGGCTTGAGCGGCGGCTGGCTTGACCATAGCAGCCGAAACTGCAGCCAACCCGATTCCCAGTGCGGACCTTCGATTGACCTTGCTCATGCTTTCCTCCCGACATTACCCGAACGAGCCGCCGCAAACGCAGCGCGCAAAGTTCGTGGTGAACGGTGGTGCGAAACCGAAAAAAGAACGGTCTCTAAGATTAAGAGGAGTGTGCCTGCCGATAGCACCCGTGCTGCTCGTTTGCCCGGACGGTGATTTCGGCACGTCCCGCTTCAAGGGCAGTGACATTCTACGTCACCTGACGCATCCGGGAAACAGGTGGCGTCGCACGAGGACACTGCGGCCCCTTAGGAATGTCCGGAATTGGCCCAATTCGGACCTCGGGTGAGGTCTGCCATCGCGCCGCTATCGGGGGCACAGCGGACCTCATGCATGAGCTGGGCACGCGGGACTATGAGACCCCCTACCCCGCCACCTTCATCCGGTAGTGGCTGACGCCCCATTCCGTTCCGCCGGCGTAGCCGAACAGGCCCGATGTCGCGAGGAAGAACCAGCGCCAGCGCCGCATCCACAAGGCGGTCTCGTCGCCATGGACCTTGCGCAGGGCCGCCTCGATCGCATCGCGATGTGCATCGAAATTGACGAGCCAGTCATTGGCGGTGCGCTGATAATGCGTGCCGCTCCAGCACCATTCCTTCTCGACCGTGAAGATGTCGTCGAACTGCCTGACGAGGTGATGGCTCGCCATCAGCCCGCCGGTGAAGACGTGCTGCGCCATCCAGTCCTCGCGATTGGCCCGGTCGAACAGATGGGAGCCGGAGCGATGGGTGACGATGTGCATGAACAGGCGCCCCTCGGGGGCGAGCCATGACCGCAGGCGCGTCATCAGCTTGCGCCAGTTCATCACGTGCTCGAACATCTCGACCGAGACGATGCGATCGAACTGGCCCTCGGGCGCGAACACGTTCATGTCGGCGGTGACCACGCGCAGGTTCGAGAGCCCGCGCAGCCGCGCCTCCTCCTCGACATAGGCCCGCTGGCCTTGCGAGTTCGATACCGCCGTCACCTTGGCATGCGGAAACTGCCGCGCCATCCAGAGCGACAGCGAGCCCCAGCCGCAGCCGAGCTCGAGGATGGTCTGCCCGTCGGCGAGACCGGCATGCGCGACGGTCTGGCGCAGCGCCTCCTCCTCCGCCTCCCGCAAGGTGGTCGCGTCGGTCGTGTAGAAGCAGGACGAGTATTTGCGGTTGGGGCCGAGCGCCTGCGCGAAGAAGGACGCGGGCGCCTCGTCATGCCCGGCATTGGCGGCATCGATGTCCTCGGCGATCGGCCGCAGCATCATGCGCCCGGCGAAGGCGGCCTCGTCGTCCTCGCCCAGGGCGGAGATGCGGGTCGCCGTCCGCGAGCACAGGCGCTGGATCGCGGCGCGAATCACGACATCGGGCAGCGGCACGCGTTCGGCAGTCCCGATGATCGCGGAAACGACGCTCATGCGGCCACTCCCCTGGTCATGTCTGGTTCGGGACGCGGAAGAAGGAACGGGCAGGTTCGGGTGCTGCGACCAGTGGGATACAGGCAAACGCCATCAGGACCGCAAGCAAGGGCGCGATGACGTCCAGTCCCCCGAGATCCGTCACCATGCAAAAAATCCGACCTAAACCTGCGGAATGCCGAAGTTTTGCAAAATAAGTCCTTATCAAAGCGCGGCTTCGGCTTTGGGTTCCGGAAGCTCTCCCCGAAATCGGCGCATCCGGCGCTTTTTTTGGGCTGGCGCTGTGCCATAGTGCGCACCGCAATCAAGTTCGTAACGGATGATACCGGCCATGCCGCCTGGCGCCTCGCCCCGCTCCCCCATGGACATCGAATACACCAAGCTATCCTCGCCCAGCGTCTTCCTGGTGCGGATGCTGGTCTTCCTGGTGCTGTGCACGCTGGTGGGGGTGGTGCTCTACAAGCAGATCATCCAGGCTTTCTTCGCCAATCCGGGCCTCAACGCCCTGATCGGGGCGGTGCTGTTCATCGGCATCGTGCTGGCCTTCCGCCAGGTCATCCGGCTCTACCCCGAGGTCTCCTGGGTCAACAATTTCCGCATCGCCGATCCCGGCCTCGCGCCTGCCCGGCACCCAAAGCTGCTGGCACCGATGGCGATGATCCTGGGCGGCGAGCGCACCGGGCGGATGTCGATCACCCAGACCACGATGCGGCACCTGCTCGATTCGATCGCGACCCGCCTGGACGAGGCCCGGGACATCTCCCGCTACATGACCGGCCTGCTCGTCTTCCTCGGCCTGCTCGGCACCTTCTGGGGCCTGATCGAGACGGTCGGCTCGGTCGGCAAGGTGATCGACGGGCTCAAGGTCGGCGGCGATTCCGGCGCCCTGTTCGACACGCTGAAGGAGGGCCTCGCCGCCCCGCTCGGCGGCATGGGCATCTCGTTCTCCAGCTCGCTGTTCGGCCTCGCCGGCTCGCTGATCCTCGGCTTCCTCGACCTGCAATCGAGCCAGGCCCAGAACCGCTTCTACACCGACCTCGAGGACTGGCTCGCGACCACCGTGCGCGAATATGGCCGGGGCGATGTCACTGTGGCCGCCGGCGGTGGGGTTGCCAGCGGCGAGCTTCAGGCCGCCGTCGAGCGGCTGCGCTCCGCGCTCGAGGAGGGCAGCGCCAGCCGCGGCACCACGGCGGCAATGGCGAGCCTTGCCGAGGCCATCCAGGCGCTGGTCTCGCACATGCGCACCGAGCAGCAGATGATCCGCGAATGGGCCGACGGCCAGGGCGAGCAGAACCGCGAGATCCGGCGCCTCCTGGAACGGCTCGCGCGCCAGCCCGAGAAGGGTTAGCGACATGGCTCTAGCGCGCGGCCGCCGCAGCGAAGGCGCCTTCAACTACTGGCCCGGCTTCGTCGACGCGCTGTCGACGCTGGTGCTGTCGATCGTGTTCCTGCTGTCGGTGTTCCTGGTGGTGCAGTTCTTCCTGTCGCAGGAAGTGACCGGCAAGGACAAGGCGCTGGAGCAGCTCAACGCCAAGATCGCGCAGCTCAACGAGCTGCTGTCGCTGGAGAAGCTCGGCAAGCTCACGCTCGACGACCAGGTCTCGCAATTGAAGGCCGGCCTCGCCTCGGCGGAGTCCGAGCGCGACCGCATCAAGGGTCTCTATGACGGCTTAGCCGCCGCCGGCAACGACGCGCAGGGCAAGTCCACCGAGCTCGGCAAGGCGCTGGATTCGGAGAAGGCGGTCTCGGCGCGGGCGCTGGCGCAGATCGAGGTGCTGAACCAGCAGATCAGCGCGCTGCGGCGGCAACTCGCGGCGCTGGAAGAGGCGCTCGATGCCAGCGAGAAGCGCGACAAGGAATCGCAGAACCGGATCGCCGATCTGGGGTCTCGCTTGAATGTCGCCTTGGCGCAGCGCGTGCAGGAATTGTCGCGCTACCGCTCGGAATTCTTCGGCCGCTTGCGCGCCATCCTCGGCAACCGCCCCGACATCCGCGTCGTCGGCGACCGTTTCGTATTCCAGTCCGAAGTGTTCTTCGATACCGGACAGGCGACGCTTCTGCCGGAGGGCCGCGCCGAGCTCGACACCGTGGCGAACGCGCTGATCGAGCTCGACAAGAAGATCCCGGCCGAGATCGCCTGGGTGCTGCGCGTCGACGGCCATACCGACGTGCGCCCGGTGAGCGGTGCGAACTTCAAGTCGAACTGGGACCTGTCCGCAGCGCGCGCGATCTCGGTGGTGCAATATCTGATCTCGCTCGGCGTGCCGGCCCAGCGCCTCGTCGCCGCCGGCTTCGGCGAATTCCAGCCGCTCGACACCGCCAACACGGAGGACGCCTACAAGCGCAACCGCCGCATCGAGCTGAAGCTGACGGAGCGGTAGGGGTGAGGGGCGCGCGATACTCACCCCACCGTCATGGCCGGGCTTGTCCCGGCCATCCACGTCTTTGCTTCCGCGCTTGCCGCCTCTCGTGGATGCCCGGGACAAGCCCGGGCATGACGACCTCATGATCCACCTCCGCCCCTACCGCCCCGAGGACGAGGCCGCCGCCATCGACCTCTGGCATCGCACCTGGCAGCAGGCCTATCCGCAGATCGACTTCGCCGCGCGGCTGGACTGGTGGCGCGAGCGCTGGCGCAAGGATCTGGTGCCGAAGGCCTCGATCGTGGTTGCGGAAGCGGACGGCGCGCTGACCGGCTTCGTCACCATCGACGGCGAGGGCTATCTCGACCAGCTCGTGGTCGATCCGGATCACTGGGGCTCGGATGCGGCAAGGCTGCTGGTGGACGAGGCCAAGCGCCTGTCACCTTCAGGCGTCACGTTGCTCGTCAACAAGGACAACGCCCGCGCCATCCGCTTCTACGAGCGCAACGGCTTTGCCCATGCCGGCGACGATTTGAATCCGACCTCGGGACGGCCGGTGCTGAAGATGATTTGGCGGGCGTAGTCGCTACGGCGCGCCAGTCTCTCTCCAACGTCGTCCCGGCGAAGGCCGGGACCCATACCGCGTGATCTACCGATAGGCGCAGGTGGCCGTACCGCGGGAAGACTCTTCACTACGAGCCTTCGACAAACTTCTTCCTGGGGTTATGGGTCCCGGCCTTCGCCGGGACGACACTGAATTTGGGAAGGCGGCGGGACGCCTCACGCCCCCTCGAACTGCAGCCTCGCCAGCCTCGCATAAAGCCCGTTAACCGCAACCAGCTCCGCATGCGTGCCCTGCTCGACGATCTTGCCCTGGTCCATCACCAGGATGCGGTCGCAGGACAGGACGGTTGCGAGGCGATGCGCGATCACCAGCGTGGTGCGGTGGCGCATCAGCTCTTCGAGCGCGGTCTGCACCAGCGTCTCGCTCTCGGCGTCGAGCGCGGAGGTCGCTTCATCGAGCAGCAGCAGCGGCGCATCGCGCAGGATCGCGCGCGCGATCGCGATGCGCTGGCGCTGGCCGCCGGACAGCGTCACGCCGCGCTCGCCGAGCGGGGTGTCGAAACCTTCGGGCAGGCGGCGGATGAACTCGGCGGCATGCGCGAGCTCGGCGGCGCGCTCGACCTCGGCATCGGTCGCATCGGGCCGGCCGAAGCGGATGTTCTCGCGGGCACTCGCGGCGAACACGTTCGATTCCTGCGGCACCAGCGCGATGCGGGAACGGAAATCACGGGGATCGGCGGACCTGACCGGCACGCCGTCGAGCGAGATCGCGCCGCTGCGCGGATCGTAGAAGCGCAGCAGCAGATGGAAGATCGTGCTCTTGCCGGCGCCGGACGGACCGACGATCGCGACCTTCTCGCCGGGGCGCACCGTGAACGACACGGCGTCCAGCACCTTGACGTCGAGCCGCGCCGGATAGGCGAAGCTGACCTGGTCGAACCCGACCTCGCCGCGCGCCGGCACCGGCAGCGCGCGCGGTGACGCCGGCGCCTTGATGTCGGGCTGCACATGCAGGATCTCGAACAGGCGCTCGGCCGCGCCTGAGGCCGCCGAGACCTCGCCCCAGACCTCGCTGAGCTGGCCGAGGCCCGCGGCCGCGAACGCGGCATAGAGCACGAACTGGCCGAGCCGGCCCGGCGAGATGGCGCCGGTGAGCACGTCGTGCGAGCCGATCCAGAGGATCGCGACCACGCTTGCGAACACGATGAAGATGATGATGGCGGTGAGCACGGCGCGCGCCTGCGTCGAGGTGCGCGCGGCCTCATAGGCCTGCTCGACCTCGCCGCCGAACCGCTTCTCGGCAAACCGCTCGCTGGTATAGGCCTGCACGGTGCGGATCGCGCCGACCAGCTCGCCCGCATAGGCGGAGGCCTCGGCAAGCGTGTCCTGCGCATTGCGCGACAGACGCCGCACCCAGCGCCCGAAGGCGACCAGCGGCAGCACGATCAGGGGAATGGCCAGCAGCACGAAGCCCGACAGCTTCGGGCTGGTGATCACCATCATCGCCGCGGCGCCGAAGAACATCATCAGGTTGCGCAGCGCGATCGACACCGAGGCGCCGACGGCGGATTTGATCTGGGTGGTGTCGGCGGTGAGCCGCGAGATCAGCTCGCCGCTGCGCGCCGAATCGAAGAAGGCGGGCGAGAGCGACAGCAGATGGGCGAAGACGTCGCGCCTGAGGTCGGCAACGATGCGCTCGCCGATCGTCATCACGAGGTAGTAGCGCGCGGCGCTCGCCAGCGCGAGCACGGCGACGACCGCGATCATCACCGAGAAGTAGCTGTTGATCAGTTCGATGCCCTCAGGCGTCAGGCCGAAATCGATCATCCGGCGCACCGCGACCGGCACCAGCAGCGTCGTCAGCGCGGCGACCGTGAGCGCGACGAAGGCCAGCGCGGCCCGGCCGCGATAGCGGCTCACATAGGGCGCGAGCGCGAGCAGCGGCCGCAGCTTGGCGCGGCTCTTGGCGGGCTGCTCGATCAGCTCGGCCTCGATCGACGGGGTCTCGGCGGGCGCGGCTGTGCCCTCATCGCGGTACCGATCGTCAAGCCGTTCCACTGCGCTCATGACATCCGACCCAAGGAGACAAGTTAACTCCACATAGGCCGGTGCGGGGGGAGTGGCAAATCCGGGATGTCCCTTAGGGGACGGCCCGGTTCTCCTTTGCCCACAATGGCTTGTTTTGAAGGGTCCTGTGGGGTATAGAGCCGGCCAAATCCGTCATTCGATAGCCACTCAAGCAAGGCGCCGGTCGCCCCAGGGAATTGCCATGAAAGCCGAAATTCATCCGAATTATCATACGATTAAGGTCGTGATGACCGACGGAACCGAGTACCTGACCCGCTCGACCTGGGGCAAGGAAGGCGACACCCTGAACCTCGACATCGACCCGAAGTCGCACCCGGCCTGGACCGGCGGCAACGCCCAGATCATGGATCGCGGCGGCCGCGTCTCGCGCTTCCAGAAGAAGTTCTCGGGCTTCCTCAAGAAGGATTGATCCGGCCGTTTCGGCCGTGACGAAAAACGCCCCCGGGAGACCGGGGGCGTTTTTGTTTGTGACGACGCAACCCCACTCTCTCCCCGTCATCCTGAGGCGCGAGCCATGCGACGCAAGGCGTCGCGTGGAGAGCCTCGAAGGATGAACGGCCGAGATGCAGCAGCCGGGCCGTCGCCCTTCGAGGGCCGCTGAAGAAGCGGCCACCTCAGGGTGACGGTTGGACATCAAGTGCGCGGATTGAAGCTTACCGCTCGAACGCGGCCTTCAGCGCGTTGAGATGCGGCACCAGCGGGTTGCCAATCGCGATGTGCTCGGCCGGCGGGGTGTGGATGGTGGTGTCGAGGCGGCGCACGCGGGTCTGCAGGCTCATCGAGCGATGGATCAAATCCTGGAGCTGCGAGGGCAGCTTCTCGATGGTGTCGGCGGGGCCCGGATCGGCCGCGCTGAGCTTGACCTTGGTCTTCTCGCGGTTGGCCTGGACCAGCGTCATCTCGCCTTCCTTCACCGCGCGGTGCAGCAGCAGCCAGGAGGCGAGCTGCATCAGGCGGGTGGTCAGGCGCATGCTCTCGGTCGCGTAGGTGAGGCTGACGGCGCGATCGAGTGCCTTGGCCTCGCTACGGCCGGCACCGTCGAGATAGGCGGCGGTCTCTTCGACGAGATCCATGCCCTCGCGGAACAGCGTGCCGAACGCCGCAGAATTGGTGAACCGCTCGCTGAGTTGAACGAGAGCGCCGTCGGCCTGCAAACGTTCCATGGTTAACGCCCCTTACGCAACTGTTTACCTGTCCGGCTTTGCGCCGGCTTATGATGAACAAATCATTGCGCGGGCGGGACGCGGAGTCCAGCGACAAGCACGGATATGGTTTCCGCGGGTCTTTCCTCGGAATTCAACCGCAACGAGACGCAAAAAAGAGCCGCCGGAAGACCGGCGGCTTTGAAAGTTGATAACAGGGAGGCGTCAAACAGAGTGGACAGGAGCCACTCGGTGTCCAAACGAGGACAGTTCCAGTCATAAACCCGAAAGCTTAATCGACGGTAAACGAGTTAATTTTTTGAGGGTTCGTTAGCCATGTCGGTCAGTGGCCGAGTGCACTGCGGAACAAACTCTCCGTCGTCATTCCGGGGCGCGACGAAGTCGCGAGCCCGGAATCCATAACCACAGGCGGACGGAATGGCCCGCCTCTATCAGCCAACCCGTTTCAACGGCCTGTGATTATGGATTCCGGGCTCGGCGCTGGCGCGCCGCCCCGGAATGACGGCGCACTCAATGAGGCATGGGTCCCGGCCTTCGCCGGGACGACAGCGCCTACGACTTGAAAATACTGTTCGCCGCATCGCGCGAGGCGCGCTTCTTCGCGGCGGCTTCTTCCAGCCTTGCGATCTCGGTCTTGAGCAGGGCGACGCGCTCGGTCAGTTCCTCCACTGACAACAGTGAGAGATCCTGTCCGATTTCATGTGTGATCTTCTTGCGCGGGCGGTCATCGTCTTCCGTCGCCATGATCGTTCCTCCTGCGTTCGCGCCGGTAGCCGGTACACGGCTGAGGCGGTTGCCAGCTTGGACCGCGCTGGCTAAGCAATGGCCTCGTCTCCTCCCGCACCTTTGCTCAAGGACACATCATGGACAAGCTGCCCGCGCAAATGACCGTGGTCGCCATCTCCAAGCCCGGCGGACCGGAGGTGCTGGTGCCGGAACAACGGGCGCTGCCGCAGCCCGGTCCCGACGAGATCCTGGTCAAGGTGCAGGCCGCCGGCGTCAACCGGCCCGACGTGGCGCAGCGCTCCGGCGCCTATCCGCCGCCGCCCGGTGCCAGCGACCTGCCGGGCCTCGAGATCGCCGGTGAAGTCGTCGCCGTCGGCAGCAATGCCAAGCGGCACAAGATCGGCGACAAGGTGATGTCGCTGGTCGCCGGCGGGGGCTATGCGCAGTACTGCATCGCCCAGGACGCCCAGGCGATGAGCGTGCCGCCGGCGCTGTCGATCAAGGAAGCCGGCGCATTGCCGGAAACCCTGATGACGGTTTGGCACAACGTGTTCGAGCGCGGCGGCCTCAAGGCCGGCGAGACACTGCTGATCCATGGCGGCTCCTCCGGCATCGGCACCATGGCGATCCAGCTTGCGAAGGCGTTCGGCGCGAAGGTGTTCGTCACCGTCGGCTCGCAGGACAAGGTCGATGCCTGCCTCAAGCTCGGGGCCGACCGCGCCATCAACTACAAGACCGAAGACTTCGTCGCCGTGGTGAAGGCGGAGACCGGCAATGCCGGCGTCAACCTGATCCTCGACATGGTCGCCGGCGAGTATGTGGACCGCAATTACGACGCCGCCGCGGTCGACGGCCGCATCGTCCAGATCGCGACCCTCAACGGCCCCAAGGTCAGCGTCAACATCGCCAAGGTCATGGTCAAGCGCCTGACCCATACCGGCTCGACGCTGCGCCCCCGTAGTAATGCGGACAAGGCGGCGATGGTGGCCGCGATCGAGGCGAAAGTGATGCCGCTTCTGCGCGAAGGCCGGGTCAAACCGGTGATGGACAGCGCTTTCCCGCTGGAAAAGGCGGCCGATGCCCACCGGCGCATGGAGACGAGCGCACATATTGGCAAAATTGTGTTGGAGGCCTAGGCCTCTGACCCACTGGGCAAGGCGGAAACCCTTTGATTTTCCTTGCTTTCGTGGCATCTATCGCGACGCACCGAACCAATTCCGTCCGGTCTGAAATCGCCTTGCACACGAAGTTTGCGTCGAACGCGGAGAACTGACCTTGCGTCTGATCAGGTGCCTCGCGCCCATTGCGCTGGGCCTCATGATTGTTGTCGCCGCGCTCCCGGCGCGCGCGCTCGACGCCGTCAGCGTCCGCGGTGACGCGCCCGCGATCGACCTCACCGGCGTGCTCGAGCACCAGCGCAGCGATGCCGACCGCATCCAGGTCTCGACCGCGCCCGGTACCGACGGCATCGTCCGCCGCATCGAGGTGCGCGCCCGCGAGGGCGGCCAGAACTGGGTGGTGTTCGCGCTCGCCAACAACACCGACGACCAGCTCGACCGCCTGATCGTCGCCCCGCATTACCGCATCGTCTCGTCAGGCCTGCTGTGGCCCGACCTCGGGCTGTCGCGCATCGCGACCATCACGCCCTCGACCGGAGACCGGCCGGAGCGGCAGGAAAGCCCGACCGCCGACGTCTTCCGCGTCACGCTCGACCCCGGCGCCGTCATCACCTTCGTCGCGGAGCTGCGCACCGACAAGCTGCCGCAGCTCTATCTGTGGGAGCCGGAAGCCTACAAGGACAAGGTCAACTCCTTCACGCTCTACCAGGGCATCGTGATCGGCATTTCGGGGCTCCTGGCTCTCGTCCTCACCATCCTGTTCGTCGTCAAGGGCAGCATCATGTTCCCGGCGGCCGCGGCGCTGGCCTGGGCGGTGCTGGTCTATATCGGGGTCGATTTCGGCTTCTGGGGCAAGGTGCTCGACATGTCGAACAACGCCGAGCGCATCTGGCGCGCGGCGGGTGAAGCGATCCTGGCGGCGACGCTGCTGGTGTTCCTGTTCGCCTATCTCAACCTCAGTCGATGGCATGTGCGCTATTCGCACATCACGGTGGGCTGGCTCGCCTTCCTCGGCTCGCTGGTCGCGCTGGCGCTGTTCGACCCGGCCGTGGCCTCCGGCATCGCGCGCATCTCGCTGGTGCTGATCGCCTTCGCCGGCTTCGCGCTGATCGTCTATCTCTCCACCCACGGCTTCGACCGCGCGGTGCTGTTGATCCCGACCTGGTTCCTCCTCGTGGTCTGGGTGGTCGCGGCCGGCATGACGGTGGCAGGCTCCGTCACCAACGACATCGTCGGCCCGGCGCTGCTCGGCGGCCTCGTGCTGATCGTGATGCTGATCGGCTTCACGGTGATGCAGCACGCCTTCGCCGGCGGCGGCGCCACCACCGGCGTCGTCTCCGACATCGAGCGGCGCGCGCTGGCGCTCGCCGGTTCCGGCGATCTGATCTGGGACTGGGACGTTTCCGCCGACAAGGTCTTCACCAGCCCGGAGACCGAAGCCCTGCTCGGCCTCAAGCGCGGCACGCTGGAAGGCCCGGCGGCATCGTGGCTGGAAGTGCTGCATCCGCTCGACCAGGACCGTTTCCGCGCCGCGCTCGACAGCGTGCTCGACCAGCGCCGCGGCCGCCTGGTGCAGGATTTCCGCCTGCGCACGCCCGACGGGCACTTCATGTGGTTCGCGCTGAAGGCGCGGCCGGTGGTCGGCTCCGACGGCGAGGTCTCGCGCGTGGTCGGCACGCTCACCGACGTCACCGAGTTGCGCAACGCCGAGGAACGCCTGCTGCACGATTCCGTGCACGACAACCTCACCGGCCTGCCCAACCGCAAGCTGTTCATGGACCGGTTAGGTGCGGTCGCGCATTTCGCCAAGACCATGCCGACGCTGCGGCCGACGCTGATGGTGATCGACCTCGACCGCTTCAAGCAGGTCAACGATTCCGTCGGCATCGCGGTCGGCGATTCCATCCTGCTGACGCTGGCCCGCCGCCTCACCCGCATCCTGAAGCCGCAGGACACGCTGGCGCGGCTCGCCGGCGACCAGTTCGGCCTGATCCTGCTCTCGGAGCAGGATCCTGCCCGCATCACCGCCTTCGCCGAAACCATCCGCAAGACCATCCGCGCGCCGATCGCCTTCAACGAGCGCGAGATCTTTCTCACCGCCTCAATCGGGCTCGCGCTTTCTGATCCTCAGACGCAATTGACGGACGAGATCATCAAGGATGCCGAGCTGGCGATGTATCACTCCAAGCGCATCGGCGGCGACCGCATCGACGTCTACAAGCCGGCGATGCGCGCGCGAAAAACCGACCGCCTGACGCTGGAGAGCGAGCTGCGCCGCGCCATCGAGCGGCAGGAGCTCACCATCCTCTACCAGCCGATCGTGCGGCTGGAGGACCGCTCCGTCGCGGGCTTCGAGGCGCTGGCGCGCTGGGACCACCCCAAGCTCGGACGCATGGCGCCGTCGGAATTCATCACCATCGCCGAAGAGACCGGCCTGATCGTCGACCTCGGCATGTTCGTGCTCGACCAGACCGCAAAGCAGCTCTCGGTGTGGCAGCGCGCGATGCGCTCGCGCGAGCCGATCTTTGCCTCCGTCAACGTCTCCTCGCGGCAATTGCTGCGCCATGACCTGATCCACGACATCCGCACCGTGCTGTCGCGCTCCTCGGTGGCGCGCGGCACGCTGAAGCTCGAATTGACGGAATCGCTGGTGATGGAGAATCCGGAGCACGCGGCGCAGATGCTGACGCGCATCCGCGAGCTCGGCACCGGGCTGTCGCTCGACGATTTCGGCACCGGCCATTCCTCGCTGGCCTATCTCCAGCGCTTCCCGTTCGACACCATCAAGATCGACCAGTCGTTCGTGCGCACCACCAACCGCGGCACCCGTCCGGTGATTCTGAAGTCGATCATCGCGCTGGCGCACGACCTCGGCATGGACGTGGTCGCCGAAGGTGCCGAGACGGATTCCGACGCGGTCGAGCTCTACCAGATGGGCTGCGAATACGCGCAGGGCTTTGCCTTCGGCGAGCCGATGGACGCGGACGCGGCGATGCGGCTGCTGACGGAAGTGCGGCTGGAAGCGGCGAGCTAACCTCCCTCTCCCCATTTTGAGGGGCCGCCCGCGAAGCGCGCGGGGTGAGGTGCCGATGAGGCCGTGCTTGATCCAGATCAATGGGCCTCTGCTCAACCGCCGCGAAAAATGGCGCGCAGCATTCGATCCAGAACGGTTTCGTCATCGAGGTCGTTGGGCTCACCACTGTCGTTCTCGGCGTGCCCACACGCGTCAAGCGCAACGGCCCGGATGAGCAAACCAAGCGTCCTTCTCAGGAGTCACGGATGACCCGGCACCTTTTCTACGCGATCACCCTCATAGGCACCGGAATGTTCCTCGCCTCGTCGGCCGAAGCAGTGACGGCTGCACGATGCGAGGATCGAGGCGCAAACTGCGTCGGCACATGTGCCGACTACACCGGCGGGGCTGGTGACGTTCGGGGCCGCCAGAACGTGTGCATGCGCGCCTGCGACCGGCAGACGACCCGATGTCTGATACGAGCACACGCCGCCGACGAACGCTGGCCCCGTGAGCGCCAATGAAGGCCTTGGTTCGGCACCGCGGCTAGCGGCAACCGTTCTCACGCTCGCGGCGGATCGCGCGTCCACCTGATCTAGCTCGGCCTGCGGCGCAACCCCATGACCAAGCCGAGACCAACCGGTAGCGAAATCGCCGCAAGACCGCCCCAGACCATTCCCGCCTGCTCGAGATAGACGTCCTGCGAGACCGGGTCGTAGCAGCGGCCGAGCTCGTTAAAGCAGTTGCGCCAGCGCCAGTAGCGGGCCTCGAAGGCCAGCGCGAAGAGCACGCCCAATCCGATCAGCGCTGCGCCAGAAATCCCCCTCAGCCAGCGCAGGATCATGCGGCTCGCTACCACCGTTTCTGCGACTTCTTCTTCGTGAACCGCACGCTCGCGCCGTCCGGCATCCGTGTCGCCACGAACCCGGCCGCGAGGCAGGCCTCGCGCTGCGGCATCTGGATGTCGGGGCTGCGCAGGCTGTCCCACCACGAGGCGCGGTTCGCCGCGCGCGGCAGGGCCGCGCCGATGATCTCCTCGATCTGTTCAAAGCTCAGCACGAATTCGTCCTGCTTCTGCCGCAGCAGATAGTCGCGCAACGCGTCGTAGTCGTTCACCGTCGTCCTCTCGTCCGAAGCCGGATTTGCCCGATCAAGCCTGCCCAAAACCGTGAGCCGCATAAACCGTTTCTTAACTCATTGCGGCAGTGCCGTCCTACCTTAAACACTACTCAAGCTTTCGGGCGCATCCACTAGGACAGGGAGCAAACGATGCTGTCTGGGTGGCGCGAAGTCATGGCCCGCCGGCCGTGGCGAGTCTCGGCGAAATTGCTTATCATCTCGTCCGTCGTGACGGTGATCGGCTTTTCCGCCATTTGCGTCAACGTCATGCTCGACATGCGCCGCGGCGAGGAGGCGCTCGCCCGCCAGACGCTGGAAAACCTGGCGACGACCATCGAGTCCGACATCAGCCGCAACATCGAGATCTACGACCTGTCGCTGAAGGCGGTCGCCAACAACATGCTGCTGCCCGAGCTTGCCACGGTCTCCAAGGCGATCCGCCACCTCATCCTGTTCGACCATGCGACCACGGCACGGCATTTCGGTGCCATCCAGGTGTTCGATGCCGACGGCAGGCTGACCATCGACGCTTCCACGCTCGATCCCCTGCCGGAGGTCAGGAGCGAGGAGGATTACTTCAGGGTTCACCGCGAAAACCCCGGAGCCGGGCTCTTCATCAGCCGGCCGATGCTGTTCCGCGGCGCCTATTCCATCGTGCTCAGCCGGCGCATCAGCGACACCGACGGCGGCTTCCTCGGCGTCGTCGCCGGCTCGATCCGCTTCAGCTATTTCCACGAATTGTTCGAGCGTCTGAGCCTCGATCCCGAGGACACCATCACCGTGCTCAAGCGCGACCGCACCATCATGATGCGGCGGCCGTTCGATCTCGATGTGATCGGCAAGAACCTCGCCGAGCGGCCGGCCTGGAAGGCCGACAATCTGAAGGTCGGCAGCGCGTTCGCCGGACAGGGACCGATCGACGGCACCCCGCGGCTCTATGTCCGCAGCGGCGGAAGCAATCCGCTGTTCGTGGTGGCGGGCAAGCCCCTGAGTGCCGTGTTCGCACTGTGGCAGAAGGAAGCTTATCGCATCGGCGCCGTGGTGCTGGCGCTTGCGCTGTTCGTGCTGGGATCGACGCTCGTGCTCGCACGCGAGATCGGCCGGCGCGCCGAGGCCGAGCGCAAGCTCGAGGAGATGGCGACGACGGACGCGCTCACCGGCCTGAAGAACCGCCGAAAGTTCGATTCCGTCATCGACGTCGAATGGCGGCGCGCGATGCGCCAGAAGACGCCGCTCGCGCTCTTGATGATCGATGCCGATCACTTTAAGGCCTACAACGACACGTTCGGCCACCAGGCCGGCGACCAGGTGCTGGTCGGCATCGCCATCTGCATTTCCGATTCGGTGAGCCGCGCCGGCGACTGCGCCGCGCGCTATGGCGGCGAGGAATTCGCCGTGCTGCTGCCGAACACTTCGGCCACCGACGCCTTCAACATCGCCGAGGCGATCCGCTGCAAGGTGCAGGGCTGGTCCGACGATGCGACGACGTCGACCGTCTCCTGCGGCATCGCCAGCCTCGTCCCCGCCGCCGGCATGGACTGGTCGATCCTGGTCGCCGCCGCCGACAAGGCGCTCTATGCCGCCAAAGCCGGCGGCCGCAACCAGTCCGTGGTCGCGAGCCTGCCGAAGCTGTCGCTGGTGGCGTGAGGGCACGCGGCTGTCGTTAGGCGCGATGCAATCCGCAACACTCTCGATGTCGTCCCGGCCTAGTGCGCAATTGCGCACGCGGGCCGGGACCCATAACCACAGGGAGTGGTTTGGCGGAGACTCGTCGTTCGTGGCGTGATCCAGGCTGTCATTCCGGGGCGGCTCGAAGAGCCGAACCCGGAATCTCGAGATCCCGGGTCTGGTCCTTCGGACCATCCCGGGATGACATCGAAGGCGTCCGCCTTCGATGTCACTGCCCCAGATACTTCTTCATCTCCGCGATCAGCCCGTCGCGCAATTCCGGGCGCTTCAGGCCGTAGGCGATGTTAGCGCGGAGGAAGCCGGGCTTGGAGCCGCAATCATGGCGCTCGCCCTCGAACTCGACGCCGTAGAACTTCTGCGACCTGGCGAGGCCGATCATGGCATCGGTGAGCTGGATCTCGCCGCCGGCGCCGCGCTCCTGGGTCTCCAGGATCTTGAAGATCTCCGGCTGGAGGATGTAGCGGCCGGTGATGGAGAGGTTGGAGGGCGCAGTGCCCTTGGCCGGCTTCTCGACCATGCCGTCGACCTCGAACATCTTGCCGCTGCGCTTGCCGACACCGCAGATGCCGTATTGATGGGTGAGATGGTCGGGCACCGCCTCGACCGCGACCAGGTTGGATTTCTCGCCGAGCGAGGATGCCATCTCGATCATCTGCTTCAGGCAGCCCGGCGTGTTGAGCACGAGCTCGTCGGGCAGCACGACCGCGAACGGCTCGTTGCCGACGATGTCGCGCGCGCACCAGACCGCGTGGCCGAGGCCGAGCGGCGCCTGCTGGCGGGTGAAGCTGACGGCGCCGGCTTCCGGCTGGTTCTGCGCCAGGATCTCCTGCTCGGCCTTCTTGCTGCGCGCAGCCAGCGTCGCGTCGAGCTCGAACATCTTGTCGAAATGATCTTCGATGACATTCTTGTTGCGGCCGGTGACGAAGATGAAGTGCTCGATGCCAGCTTCCCTCGCCTCGTCATAGACGTACTGGATCAGCGGCTTGTCGACGATGGTCAGCATTTCCTTCGGCATCGCCTTGGTGGCGGGCAGGACGCGGGTGCCGAGGCCGGCGACGGGGAAGACGGCTTTGCGAATTTTCATGGGATCGATCGAATACCTGAGGACGTGAACGGAGCAATGTGATCTTGCTAGCTTGTTTGCAGCCGCTAACAAAGGCGGATGTGGGGCCTCGCCCTCACGGAGTTGAGAAAAAGGCCGACACCAAAATTTCATCTTTGTTAGGCTATTGGCAACCGCAACCGGGCCTCCTGATGGCGGATTTTTGGCCGGACAGGTGGGACATGATGCAATCAGTGGCAGGGCTGGCAAAACGTGCTGGATCCGTGACCAGCGGAGCGTTGGTTGCGGCTGCCTTGCTGCTGCCGGCTTGCGCGCAGGCCCAGGCGCAGAACGGCCTGTCGAACCTGTTCGGCGGCATTTTCTCGGGCTCCAATCCGGCGCCTGCGCAAGCCCCGCCAGGCCCCGGCGGCGCACAACCCTGGAGCGGCGAGGACGGCGCCTCCGGCCATCCGCTGATGACGGCGGCGGCGATCCGCGAGGCCGCCGGCAATTTTGACAATTGTGTTGCAGGGATGTGGCCCGATGCCGCACGGCGCGGCATCACCCAGGAAAATTTTCAACGCTTCACCGCGGGGCTCGCGCCCGACCTGCGCATCATGGACCTGATGGACTCGCAGCCGGAGTTCACCAAGTCGATCTGGGACTATCTCGACATCCTCGTGAACGACAACCGCCTCGCCAAGGGCCGCGAGGTGCTCGCCAAGTACAAGGCGCAGTTCGATGCCACCGAAAAGGCCACCGGCGTCGATCGTTACATCATCGCCTCGATCTGGGGCATCGAGTCCAATTACTCGACGCAGATGGGCGACCGCAGCGTGCTACAATCCACTGCGACGCTCGCCTGCGTCGGCCGCCGCCAGGCTTATTTCAAGGACGAATTCCTCTCCGCGCTGGAGATCCTCAATCGCGGCGACCTCAGGCCTGAGCAGATGCGCGGGTCCTGGGCCGGCGCCTTCGGCCCGACCCAGTTCATGCCGACCGCGTTCAAGCGCTTTGCCGTGGACGGCGATGGCGACGGACGGCGCGACGTCGTCGACAATCCCACCGACCTGATCGCGTCCACCGCCAACAACCTGAAGAAGGACGGCTGGCAGGCCGGCCAGACCTGGGGCTTTGAGGTGGTGGTGCCCCAGGGATTCAACTACATGCTGGCCGACCGCGCCAAGGCGATGACGATCGCGCAATGGGAAAAGCTCGGGCTCAAGCGGCCGGCCAACCAGCCCTTCCCGCATCCGGCGGAGAAAGCCTATCTGCTGGCGCCAGCGGGCGCGCAAGGGCCGGGCTTCCTGATGCTCCAGAACTACCGGGTCATCATGAAGTACAACCCGGCCGAGGCCTATGCGCTGGCGATCGGCCACTTCGCCGACCGCCTGCGCGGCGGGGCGCCCTTCGTGCAGCCCTGGCCACGGCAGGAACGGGAGCTGTCGCGGACCGAGCGCCTGGAATTCCAGCAGCTGCTGGCCCAGCGCGGCTTCTACAAGGGCACCCCGGACGGCCAGTTCGGCGGCCAGACCCGGGAGGCGCTGCGCAACTTCCAGGCCTCGATCGGCGTCCCCGCCGACGGTTTTGCCTCCTCCGACGTGCTGGAACGGCTGCGTGGGCGGTAGAATCGGGCCGAAAGTAACCCTGAACAGGGATTTTGCCTGCCGGCCTTGACGGGACCGGATGTTCCCCGGTGTATGGCCAAAGAATCTGCAACGGAATCTGCCCGTTTGGCGCCTGATTCCGTTATTATATTGAGCCTATCCAGACCCCGTTGCGCGTGCCCGAGATCGCATGTCGAAGAAGTCCCTGTTCAAGGCGCTGACCGAGACCGGCCCGTTGATCGCGCTGGGGACGGCGCTTGCGATTCTGGTGTCGGTCGCAGGACCCGCCTCGGCGCAGTTCTTCAACTTCCCCGGCTTCGGCGGCCCGCCGCAGCGCTCGGCGCCGCCGCCACCGCGTAGCGGCGGAGGCGGCGGCGGCGGCGGCTGGTTCGGCGGCGACTTCTTCGCGCCGTTCCAGCAGCAACAGCCGCAAGCACCGCGCCAGGATTTTTCGCGCGCGCCGGCGCCGGCCAAGCGCGACACCGTTCCCGACAAGAACGTGCTGGTGATCGGCGATGCCATGGCGGACTGGCTCGCCTATGGCCTGGAAGACGCCTACAGCGAGCAGCCCGACATGGGCGTGATCCGCAAGCACAAGACCACGTCCGGCCTGATCAAGTACCAGCCGAAGGGCGAGCCTTCGGACTGGGCGGCGGCTGCGAAGGGCATTCTCGAGACCGAGAAGCCCGACATCATCGTCGTCATGCTCGGCCTCAACGATCGCATCGCCATCCGCGAGCCCGTCGCCGACAAGCCGGCAGACAAAGACAAGAAGACCGAGAAGAACGACAAGGGTGGGCGCGCCAAGCCACAGGGCAAGCCGGGCGATACAAAACCCAACAGCCCCGACACCGCCGCCAAGCCCGACGACAAGCCGGCGGATACCGACCTGCCGCAGGATGACGCCGACAACGCCGACGCGCCGCAGACCGCGGCTCCCGAGAAGACCGCGCGCAACCCGAACGGCCTCTACGAATTCCGCGACGACCGCTGGGTCGAGCTCTACGGCAAGAAGATCGAGGAGCTGGCCAACGTCCTGAAAGCCAAGGGCGTGCCGGTGCTCTGGGTCGGCCTGCCCGCGATCCGCGGCCCGAAGGGCACGGCGGACATGCTGTTCCTGGATTCGCTCTACCGCGAGGGCGCGGCCAAGGCCGGCATCACCTATGTCGATGTCTGGGACGGCTTTGTCGACGAAGCCGGCCGCTTCCTCCAGAAGGGCCCGGACTTCGAGGGCCAGATCCGTCAGCTCCGCACCTATGACGGCGTCTTCTTCACCAAGCCCGGCGCGCGCAAGCTGGCTCACTATGTCGAGCGCGAGATCACGCGCCTGCTCGCCGGCCGCTCCGGCCCGATCGCGCTGCCGAGCGAGCCGGCAACGCCCGACACCAGCGCCGAGCCTGGCAAGCCCGCGCCGCGGCCGCTCGCCGGCCCGATCGTGCCGCTGGTCGCCGCCTCGATCTCGACCGATCAATTGCTGGGCGGCCCGGGCTCGCGTCCTGCCGCCGTCGATGCGCTCGCTGCGAAGACGATGGTGAAGGGCGAGCCGCTTGCGGCCCCCGCGGGCCGCGCCGACGATTATGCCTGGCCGCGCCGCGAAGTCGGCCGCGAGCAGGCCAAGGGCGACACGCCGATGGCCGCGACCACGCCTGACGGCAGCGCGGCTGCTCCCGGCACGCCGGGTGCGGCTGCTGCGATCGCACCGCCAAAGCTCGCACCTAAGAAGCCGCCGGTGGTGCAGCAGCCGGCCCAGGCGACACCGACGTTCCGTGATTTCTTCGGCTTCGGCTCGCCGCAGCCAGCGCCGCGTCAGTGGGCGCCGGCGCCAGGACCGCGCAATCCGGCTCAAAACCCCGCGATCCCGCGTCCGCCGGGCAATGTCGGGCGAGCGGCGGAAGTCCGGTAGTCCTTGCTCTAAATTGAGGTGTCATTCCGGGGCGCGCCTCTTGGCGCGAACTATGGTGCGCAATTGCGGCACCATAGCTCGCGCTTCGCGCGCCCCGGAATGACGGCACGGTTTCTAGCCGTAATAGCGCCAGCGCGGCGGCGGGCGGCGTGCGGGCCGTGACATCAAGAGCGCGAGCGCGAAGCCGATGGCGCCAGCGACGAGCAGCGAGCCGAGCGGATTGTCCTGCACCTTGCGCGCAATCGCCTGCGTGCCATCGCGAAACGTGTCGCCGCTGTTCGCGTAGGCATCCTTGGCGTAGCCAGCCGCAGTCTCGCCGGCGTCACGCACGGCGTCCTTGGCCTGACCGTAGAGATTCTGCACGGTGCCAGCGGCCTCGCGCACCTTGCCCGATGCTTCTGTCTGCGCATCGCCCGTCAGATCTCCGACTGCGCCTTCCGCGCGGCCAGCGAATTCCTTGGCCGATCCGACAATTCGATCCTTGTCCATGTGGTCCTCCTCGGGGGTCAGCCGGAGTAACCGATCAGGCGCAGCGCAGTTCCAATCGCCGGGAGCGATCGCCTACAGAATGAGCCCGCCATCGACGACCAGCGTCTGGCCGATGATGTAGGACGACAGCGGCGAGGCCAGGAACAGCGCCGCGCCCGCCATGTCGGCCGGCGTGCCCAATCGCCGCAGCGGAATGCGCGACAAGGCACCTTCGAGCCGCTTGGGATTGTCGGTCGTGACCTTCGTCATCTTGGTGTCGACGAGGCCGGGCGCGATGCCGTTGACGCGAATGCCGTCCTCGGCCCAGGCCTCCCCTAACGTGCGCGTCAATCCGACCGCGCCGGTCTTCGACGCGTTGTAGGCGGGGTTGCCCATGGTGGAATGATAGGCCGCGGTCGACGACACCATGATCAGCGCGCCCTTCGCATCCCGCAACATGGAATGAAACCGCGTCGCACAGGCCATCAGGCTCATCAAGTTGACCTCGACGACCTTGCGGAAACCGCTCATCTCGAACTCGCCACGGCGATAGATCACCGCGCCCTGGGCCAGCACCAGGATGTCGAGCCGATCGAAGGACGGCTTGAAGGCTTCGATCGCGCCGGCATCGCTGACGTCGAGCTGCGCGTAAGCAAGACCGGCGAGATCGGAGCCTTCCTCCGCCGAATATTCCGCAGGCTGAGCACGCGTACCGCAAACCGCGACATGCGCGCCCCTGGCGCGAAAGGCCTGCGCGATGCCGTTGCCGATGCCGCTGGAGCCGCCGACGACCAGCACCTGCTTGCCTGTGAAATCGAGCTCGTTCGCCATCGCGGCCTCCCGTTTTGTCTTGCTTGTTTGACCTGTCTGCGGATCGATGCCAGCCTTGTCAATCTCATAACAAGAAACAACAGGACGCGAGGAAACAGCATGCCCGAGTTCAAGCAGCTCAGCCGGTCCGTGAAGGGCCTGACCGCTCTCGTCACCGGCGCGGCCAGCGGCATGGGCCGCGCGACGGCGCGCGTGTTCGCCGCCGAGGGCGCGAATGTCGCGGTGACCGATTACGACGAGCAAGGCGCGATCGCCGTCGCGAAGGAGATCGCAGCGAGCGGCGGGTCGGCGAAGAGCTGGAAGCTCGACGTCGCCGACGGCGGCGAGATCAAGCGCGTAGTCAATGACGTTGCAGCGCATTTCGGCGGGCTCGACATCATCGTCAACAATGCCGGCATCTCCGTGCGCGTCGCGATCGATGACGAAACGTACGAAGATGCCTGGGCCAAGGGCATCGCCGTGATGCTGACGGCGCATCCGCGCATCATCCGCGCCGCGCTGCCTCACCTGCGCAAATCGAAGAGCCCGCGCATCGTCAACATCGCCTCGACCGAGGCGCTCGGCGCTACTGCATTGCACAGCCCCTATTCGGCAGCGAAGGGCGGCGTCGCGAGCCTCACCCGCTCGCTCGCGGTCGAGCTCGGCCGCGAAGGCATCACCGTCAACTGCATCTGCCCGGGCCCGATCCGCACCGCCATCACCGACCGCATCTCGGAGGAGCACAAGACCATCTACGCCAGGCGTCGCACTGCGCTGGGCCGCTATGGCGATCCTGAAGAGGTCGCGCATATGACGCTGAGCCTGTGCCTGCCGGCCGCCTCGTTCCTGACTGGCGCGGTGATCCCGGTCGACGGCGGCCTGATGGCCCGCAACGCGTGAGAGGCATCGAGGGGGCGTAGCCCGGATGAGCGAAGCGACATCCGGGACTTTGCCAGCACCGTTCCCGGGTATCGCGGAGCCTGTCATCGGGCGGCGCTTCGCGCCGACCCGTTGGCTCACCCGGGCTACATCTTGCCTGCTACGGGCTGCCATGCGCGCCGCGCGTTGACAACTGAAAGTGCAGGAGTAGCTTTTTCGGTAGCAGAGCGGGAGCAACCGCTCGCGGTCCGCGGGAGAAAACGCCATGACGATCGCCATCCGGCAGCTTCAGACACATTTTTTCGGCGAGGTCTCCGGCCTCGATTTGCGAAAGCCGCTCACGCCGGATGAGGCTCGCGAGGTCGAGGCCGCCATGGACAAATACGCGGTGCTCGTTTTCCACGACCAGGACATCACCGACGAGCAGCAGATGGCTTTCGCGCTGAATTTCGGCCAGCGCGAGGACGCGCGCGGCGGCACGGTCACCAAGGAGAAGGACTACCGGCTGCAATCCGGCCTCAACGACGTCTCCAATCTCGGCAAGGACGGCAAGCCGCTGGCCAAGGACAGCCGCACGCACCTGTTCAACCTCGGCAATTGCCTGTGGCATTCCGACAGCTCGTTCCGTCCGATCCCGGCCAAGTTCTCGCTGCTGTCGGCGCGCGTCGTGAACCCGAAGGGCGGCAACACCGAATTCGCCGACATGCGCGCGGCCTATGACGCGCTCGACGACGAGACCAAGGCGGAGATCGAGGACCTCGTCTGCGAGCACTCGCTGATGTATTCGCGCGGCTCGCTCGGCTTCACCGAATACACCGACGACGAGAAGCAGATGTTCAAGCCGGTGCTGCAACGCCTGGTGCGCACCCATCCCGTCCACCGCCGCAAGTCGCTGTATCTCTCGTCGCATGCCGGCAAGATCGTCGGCATGAGCGTGCCGGAGGGACGGTTGCTGTTGCGTGACCTCAACGAGCACGCGACGCGCGCCGAGTTCGTCTACGTCCACAAATGGAAGCTGCATGACCTCGTGATGTGGGACAACCGCCAGACCATGCACCGCGTCCGCCGCTACGACCAGTCCCAGCCCCGCGACATGCGCCGCGCCACGGTGGCGGGAACGGAGCCGACGGTGCAGCAGCAGGCGGCGGAGTAGGCGCGGCTGTCGTCCTGGACCAGCGAGCGGAGCGAGCGCCGATCCAGGACCCATTACCCCAGGGCGTAGTTTGGCGAAGACTGGTAGTGATCAGCCTGCCTCCAACCTCTCCCTGGGGTAATGGGTCCTGGCTTTCGCCAGGACGACACCATTTTCTGAGCCGCTCTTGCGCCAAACTCCCTTCGTCGTCCCGGACAAGCGCAGCGAAGCGGAGCGCCGATCCGGGATCCATAACCACAGGAAGTGGTTTGGCGAAGACTCGTGGTTGAGAGTTCGCGCCGCAACTCCTCCCTGGGGTTATGGGTCTCCGTCTTCGCGGGGACGCCACCGAGAGAGTGGCACCAGCTACGCGTGTCCCGCCTCGTTCGAGAGCATGCCGGGATCGATGCCGATCTTGCGCAAGGCGCGGCCGTATTTTTCGTCGACGTCGTCGCCGAAGATCAGGTCCGCATCCGCATCGCAATGCAGCCAGCCATTGCTCTGGATCTCGGTCTCGAGCTGGCCCGGCGCCCAGCCGGCATAGCCGAGCGCGAGGATGGCATGCTTGGGGCCGGAGCCGTTGGCGATCGCGCGCAGGATATCGACGGTTGCGGTGAGGCAGACGCCGTCGTCGATCCGGAGCGTCGCGTTCTCGATGTAGAAATCGCTGGAATGCAGCACGAAGCCGCGCCCGGTATCGACCGGACCGCCGCGCAGCACCTTCATGCTTTCGGCATTCTCCGGCAGCTTGATGTGCTCGCCCTTCCTGATGATGCCGAGCTGCTGCAACAGCTCGGGGAAGTCGATGCTGCCGGCGGGATGGTTCACGATGATGCCCATCGCGCCTTCGGCCGAATGGGCGCAGAGATAGATCACCGAGCGCTCGAAGCGCGCATCGCCCATCACGGGCATCGCGATCAGGAGACGGCCATCGAGATAGCCGGCGGAACTGGGGAGTGCGGGGCCCGCGCTCCGGGTGCTGTAGCCCGTCCTCTTGCCTGTGGGAGCCATCGGTGAAGCACTCCGGTTTCAATTCCTATCCTGATGTTGGGCCGGGCCGCTGTCAAATCAAGGCTTGCAGTGGCCTGATTCCAGTGCATCCATCACAGGCAATTCAATGGTTTGCGCCAAGGTGACCCTGTAAAGACGTGCCATGCTCACACAAGTTCCCCTGCGTGCGGTGATCGGCGTCGCGACAACCCTGTTTGCGTCGTCGCTGGCCCCCGCAGCTCGCGCCGACGACGCCTCGCCCTGGCAGCGTGACGGGCATTCCGCAGTGCGGCTACTGGCGGGATCCCGCAGCGGCGCCGTATTGCTCGGCGGTATCGCCTTCCAGCTCCAGCCGGGCTGGAAGACATACTGGCGTATGCCCGGCGACTCCGGCGTTCCTCCCCGGTTCGACTTCTCGAAATCGGAGAATGTCGAAGCGGTGACGATCATGTGGCCGGCGCCGCTGAAATTCGACGACGGCGCGGGCGGCCACTCGATCGGCTATCGCGACCAGGTCGTGCTGCCCCTGCGCATCGTCGCCAAGGCCGCCGACAAGCCGGTGACCTTGCGCGCCGAGATCAATTACGCGGTATGCGAAAAGCTCTGCATTCCTGTCGAGGCCAGCGCCGAGCTCGGCCTCAACAGCGTCGCCTCGACCGAGGACGCCAATCTGCGTGCAGCGCTCGACACCGTGCCAAAGCCGGCGACGATCGGCGACCCCAACCCGCTGACCATCCGCGACGTCAGGCGCGACGGGCCCAAGAACGTGGTGGTCGACGTCGTCGCGCCGGCGGACGCGCGCAAGGTCAATTTGTTCGTCGAAGGGCCGACGCCGGATTGGTCGCTGCCGATCCCGGCACCGGTCGACCCCAGCCCGCCCGGCGTGAAACGCTTCTCCTTCGAGCTCGACGGGCTGCCGCCGGGCGCCAAGCCCGACGGCGCGGCGCTGAAGTTCACGCTGGTCGGGCCAGATAAGTCGTACGAGTTCAATACGAATTTGGAGTGACTGTCGTCCCGGCGAAGGCCGGGACCCATAGCCACCGAGCCTGGTTTGGCGAAGACTTGTCGTAGGGGATTGTCACCGCACCCCATCGATAGATCACGCGGTATGGGTCCCGGCCTTCGCCGGGACGACACCGGTGACCCAACCGAATCTTAACGAATGGTTGCTAATTCCCGGGGTTACTGCAGCAAGGCTGCCGCTTCATGCGGGACGCCTGGGGACCCTTCGAATTGGCCGTGATGGATGCAGAACCCGCAACGAGCGGACCGGCCGGGCTGATCGCGCGGCTGCGGGGCAAGTTGACGGGCGGATCGAGCGAAGCGTCGCTGACGCGGCGGCTGGCCGGCACCATCTTCATCATCCGCGTCATCAGCGCGGGCCTTGCCTATTTTTCGCAGGTTCTGCTCGCGCGCTGGATGGGCACGTCCGACTACGGCATCTACGTCTACGTCTGGACCTGGGTGCTGCTGCTCGGCAGCATGATGGATCTCGGCATCTCGGCCTCCGCACAGAAGATCATCCCGGAGTATCGCACCAGCGGTGAGCACGCGCTGCTGCGCGGCTTTCTTTCCGGCAGCCGCTGGCTGACCTTTGCCGTCTCCACGCTGGTCTCGCTCGGCCTCGCCGGCATCGTCAAGCTGCTCTCGCCCTGGATCGAACCGGCCGAGGTGCTGCCGCTCTATATCGGCTGCATGACGCTGCCCGCCTTCGTCGTCGCCAACACCCAGGACGGCATCGCCCGCTCGCACGACTGGATGCAGCTCGGCCTGATGCCGCAATTCATCATCCGCCAGGCGCTGATCATCGGCATCACGGCCTCTGCCTGCCTGCTCGGCTATCATCTCGGCGCGGTCGCCGCGATGATCGCGAGCCTAGGTGCGGTGTGGATCGCGATGACCGGGCAGATGGTGGTGCTGAACCGCAAGCTCGCCGGCCATATCGAGCCCGGACCGAAGACCTATGACGTCAGCGGCTGGCTCGCCGTCTCGCTGCCGATCCTGCTGGTGGAGAGCTTCTATCTGCTGCTGTCCTACACCGACGTGCTGGTGCTTCAGCAGTTCCGCCCCTCCGACGAGGTCGGCGTCTACTTCGCGGTGGTGAAGACGCTGGCGCTGGTCTCGTTCATCCACTACGCGATGTCGGCGACCACGGCGCACCGCTTCGCCGAATACAACGCAGCTGGCGACAAGGCGCGGCTGTCGGCCTACGTCGCGCATGCCATCAACTGGACGTTCTGGCCGTCGCTGGCGGCGACCATCGTGCTGCTCGCGCTCGGCAAGCCGCTGCTCTGGCTGTTCGGACCGCAATTCGTGGTCGGCTACGACATCATGTTCGTCGCCGCGATCGGGCTCGTCGTGCGCGCCGCCATAGGGCCCGTCGAGCGCCTGCTCAACATGCTCGGCCAGCAGAAGATCTGCGCGCTGGCCTATGCGCTGGCCTTCGTGATGAATGTCGTGCTCTGCATCGCGCTGGTACCGCGCTTCGGCGGCCATGGCGCCGCGGCGGCGACCTCGATCTCGCTCAGCTTCGAGACGGTGCTCTTGTTCTGGATCGTGCGGCAGCGCCTCGGCCTGCACGTGCTGGCGTTCGGCAAATAACGCCTCGCCTGCCCTGCCCTTGGGGAACGCCTATTGCGTAACAGGCTCGGTAACGAGGCGAAACGACTGCCGACCGCCAGCAGGTAGCATGATTTTTCTTATTTGGTCCAAGAGGTTGCCTCCCAGGGGAAATTTATTCTACGTCATATTGCCCAATCGACGAGATAAACCTAAGATTCCCCGGACATGATTGATCCACTCTACGTCGCCTCCGGATTTGGCGTCGGCCTGCTTGTCGGGATGACCGGCGTCGGTGGCGGCTCGCTGATGACGCCGCTGCTGATCCTGCTGTTCGGCGTCCATCCGTCCACCGCTGTTGGCACCGACCTGCTCTATGCCGCGGCCACCAAGACCGGCGGCAGCGTCGTCCATGGCTGGTCGCGCAGCGTGCACTGGCCGGCGGTGCTGCGGCTCGCCTGCGGCAGCCTTCCGGCAAGCGCCCTGACGCTGCTCGTGCTGTGGAAGCTCGATCTCAAAAGCGATTCCGAGCGCAGTCTCGTCAATCTCGTGCTGTGCTTCGCCCTGCTGCTGACCGCAACGTCCCTGATCTTCCGCAAGGCGATCATGGAACGCTACCGCAGGAAGCTGGAGCGCGTCGACGAGCGCACCACGGCGATTGCGACCGTGGTCACGGGAATCGTGCTCGGTGTGCTGGTGTCGATTTCTTCGGTCGGCGCCGGCGCGGTCGGCGTGACCGTGCTCCTGCTGCTCTACCCGCGCCTGCCGATGGCGACCATCGTCGGCTCCGACATTGCCCATGCAGTGCCGCTGACGCTGGTCGCGGGCATCGGGCATTGGGCGCTTGGCGACGTCGATTGGGCGCTGATGGGCGTGCTGCTGCTGGGCTCGCTGCCCGGCATCATCGTCGGCAGCTTCAGCGCGACGCGCGTCCCCGAGACGGTGCTGCGCCTGACGCTTGCCAGCGTGCTGTTCGTGGTCGCCGGCAAGATCATGCTTGCGGAGCTGAACCTGTCATCCGCGTTCGTGACGGCTCTGGCCTGGACGCATTAGGCCAGAAACGGCGCCCCACTCTCTCAGTCATCGCCCGCGAAAGCGGGCGATCCGGTACTCCGAGACGGTTGTGATTGATCGATAGGCCGCGGCGTACTGGATGCCCCGCCTTCGCGGGGCATGACGAAGAGCCAGTTGAAACAGCGACCGCTACTCCGCGGTCCAGCCGCCGTCGATCGACAGGTTGGTGCCGGTGATCTGCGCGGCATCGTCGCTGCACAGGAACAGCGCCAGTGCGGCGACCTGCTCGGAGGTGACGAACTCCTTGGTCGGCTGCGCGTCGAGCAGCACGTCGTTGATAACCTGCTCACGGGTGAGATTGCGCGCCTTCATCGTGTCGGGAATCTGCCTCTCCACCAGCGGCGTCCAGACATAGCCGGGGCTGATGCAGTTGCAGGTGATCTTGTGGGTCGCGACTTCCAGCGCCACGGTCTTGGTGAGACCGGCGATGCCGTGCTTGGCCGAGACATAGGCCGACTTGAACGGCGAGGCGACCAGCGAGTGCGCGGAAGCGGTATTGATGATGCGGCCCCAGCCCTTCTTCTTCATGCCGGGTACCGCCGCGCGGATGGCATGGAAGGCCGAGGACAGGTTGATCGCGATGATCTGGTCCCATTTCTCCGGCGGGAATTCCTCGATCGGCGAGACGAACTGGACGCCGGCATTGTTGACGAGGATGTCGACCGAGCCGAAGGTCTTCTCGCCGAGCGCAATCATCCCGGCGATCTCGGCCGGCTTGGTCATGTCGGCGGGCGAATAGATCGCCTTCACCTTGAAGTCGGACTCGATCTTCGCACGTTCCTTCTCGATGTCCTCGGGCGAACCGAAGCCGTTGATGACGACGTTGGCACCGGCCGCCGCGAAGGCACGCGCATAAGCGAGCCCGATGCCGCTGGTCGATCCGGTCACGACGGCATTCTTGCCTGACAGACTACCCATTCTATTCGCTCCTTTTTGCCGGGGGCGCGGAGACGTCCCCCGTGAGATCGTAGGCCACCATGGTCTCGCCGGATTGCGGCTGATCGAGCCTGTCCTTGTGGCGCATCGACATGTGCACGTCGCGCACGCCGGCTTCCCAATGCTCGACCATGGCCACGTGCGAGAAATCGTAGTCCTTGGACGAGGATTCGTAGTTCTTGCTGCGGTAGATCAGGTGCACCACGGTGACCGTGCTCTCACGAGATGCCTTCGCAAGGAATTCGACGGAAGGGTCGTTCTTGAGATAATCGGGCAATTTGGAAATCAGGTCGCGCACCGCCCTGCGGGCGTTGTGGATCTGCTTGTTCTTGTCGGTGTTCATCCGCGTGCGGCTGGAGAAGCGGATGTCCTTCTCGCGCTCGGTGGCCTCCAGCAGCGAATTCGGCAGGTCGCCGCGGGCGCTGAACAGGTCGACCTGGAAGATCAGCATGTCGCGAGCCACCTCCGCATCGAGCACGTAGTCGAGCGGCGTGTTGGAGGCGATGCCGCCGTCCCAGTAATGCTCGCCGTCGATGACGACGGACGGAAAGCCCGGCGGCAGCGCGCCGGAGGCCATGATGTGCTCGGGACCGATCTTCTTGCCGAGCTTCTTGAACTCGTAATTGTCGAAATATTTGAAGTTGCCGGAGGTGACGCCGACGGCGCCGACGGAGAAACGCGTCTTGAGGTCGTTGATGCGGTCGAAATCGACCAGCCGCTCCAGCGTCTTCTTCAGGGGCGACGTGTCGTAATAGCTCTCCGCCTCGGGGTGGCCCGGCGGCCACATCGGCGCGGGCGGGACGCGCGGGACGAAGAAGCCGGGTACGCCGAAGGTCGCGATCAGCGCGGCGCTGGTGGAGTTGAACAGCTCGCGGCTGTGATCGCTCTTGCCGATCGGCTTCCACGGCACCGGCGCCGACACCATCTCCCAGAATTCCTTCATCCGCTTGACGCGGGTGTGGCCCTCATTGCCGGCGATGATGGCGGCGTTGACCGCGCCGATGGAGATGCCGGCGACCCATTCGGGCTCGAAGCCATAGCCGCACAGCGCCTGATAGGCGCCGGCCTGGTAGGAGCCAAGCGCACCGCCGCCCTGCAAGACGAGGACGCGTTGCGCATTCGCGGGGACGCTGGCGGATTGCGGACTATGATCTGTCATGGGGGAACAATAGCAAATGGCCAGCCACCGTGGCGACAGTCCGCCGCGGCGTCAATGCATCCCGGGATCAAGTCTGGCTTATCGGGGATCCGTCGAGGCCAGGATCATGGTCCAGAACACCTTGTACTTGGTGTTCGGAGCATAGCCGGCCGCTATGCCCAATTTTGTGACACCGCTCTTGAGCATGTTGGCCCGGTGCGGGGGCGAGTCGCGCCAGCCGGAAAACGCTTCCGCCAGCGTATGATAGCCCGCCGAGACGTTTTCGACCGCCACGGTCGCGGGATAGCCGCCGGCACTGAGCCGCTTGGCCAGGGGCGCGCGGACGTCATGGTCCATCTTGTTGGCCGCAGCCATCGCCTGGGACTGGGATTCGGCGAGCAGCATCAGGTCGGGGTCGATCACGACGGTGCCGAGGGCGTTGTTCTGGCGGTATTGCGAGATCATCACCGCGGCCGCCTGCGCATCGAGCTTGGCGCCCGGGACCGCCATATCGGCATACATCGACGGCTGCTGGACCGGCGCTTCGTTGCCGGCACAGCCGGCGAGCAGCAAAGTAAAGAGTATTGCGGCCGCAGCGCGCATGAATCGGGGCCCCCAAATGAAGGGCCGTTGTTGCATACCAACCGTGGCTGAAAGGTGAATTTTGAAGAAAATCGTAGCTGTCATTCCGGGGCAGTGCGCAGCACTGAACCCGGAATCTCGCGCGACAACCTCGGGATTCCGGGTTCGCGCTGGCGCGCGCCCCGGAACGACCGCGCTCTTAGCCCGCAAATATCCGGTAGCGGCGAGGCTCGAGGCCAATCCTGTCGCCGACATGCAGTTCCCTGCCGCGGGGGGCGTCGATCTCGATGGTCTCGCCGCCTGATAGCGCCACCTCCGCCCGCTGCACCGGCCCGAAATTCCGGACGTGCTGCACGGCGCCCTCGAAGGCGCCGCTGCCGGGCGGGCCGACCAGCATGTCGTGTCGCCGCACGAACAGTTTTGACGCGCCAGGAGCAAGGCCGTCTGCCGCAAGCTGGAGCGGTCGGTCGCCGAGCTGGACCACGCCGTTGGCAATCTGGACCGGAAGCTCGATGGATTCGCCGATGAAGCCGTGGACGAAGGCGGTCGCGGGGCTCTCGTAGACGTCATCGGGCGAGCCGATCTGCTCGATCCTGCCCTTGTCCATCACCACGACGCGGTTGGCGACCTCCAGTGCCTCCTCCTGGTCGTGGGTGACGAAGATCGAGGTGACGTTGATCTCGTGATGCAGCGAGCGCAGCCATCGGCGCAGCTCCTTGCGCACCTTGGCATCGAGCGCACCGAACGGCTCGTCGAGCAGCAGGATGCGCGGCTCGATCGCAAGCGCACGGGCAAGCGCAATGCGCTGGCGCTGGCCGCCGGAGAGCTGGCTCGGATAGCGATCGGCGAGCCAATCGAGTTGCACGAGGTCGAGCAGCTCTTTCACGCGGGCGCGGATCTTGGCCTCCTCTTTCCGGACCGCGCGCGGCTGCACGCGCAGGCCGAAGGCGACGTTCTCGAACACCGTCATGTGGCGGAACAGCGCGTAATGCTGGAACACGAAGCCGACGTGCCGTTCGCGCGCGCCTTGCGCCAGTGCGTCCTCGCCGTTGAAGGAGACTTCGCCCGAATCCGGCCAGTCGAGGCCGGCGATGATCCGCAGCAGCGTGGTCTTGCCGGAGCCCGAGGGTCCGAGCAGCGCCAGCAATTCGCCATTGTCGACCTTGAGGTCGACGCCGTCGAGGGCGGCGAAGCTGCCGAACTTCTTGACGAGATTCCTGACTTCAATGGTCACTGGGGTCTTCCCCTTCGTCGAGATGACGTTCGAGAACGGTTTTTGCGATCAGCGTGATCAGCGCCAGCATCGCCAGCAGCGAGGCGATCGCGAAGGCGGCGACGAACTGGTACTCGTTGTAGAGAATCTCGACCAGCAGCGGCATGGTGTTGGTCTCGCCGCGAATGTGGCCCGACACGACCGACACCGCACCGAACTCGCCCATCGCGCGCGCGTTGCAGAGCAGGACGCCGTAGAGCACGCCCCATTTGATGTTCGGCAGCGTGACGCGGAAGAAGGTCTGCAGGCCGGAAGCGCCGAGCGAGATCGCGGCTTCCTCCTCCTGCGTGCCCTGCTCCTGCATCAGCGGGATCAGCGCGCGCGCGACGAAGGGGAAGGTCACGAAGGTGGTGGCCAGTGCAATGCCGGGTACCGCGAACAGGATGTGGATGTCGTGATCCCTAAGCCAGCCGCCGAAATAGCCCTGCGCGCCGAACAGCAGCACGAAGACGAGGCCCGAGATCACCGGGCTCACCGAGAACGGCAGGTCGATCAGCGTGATCAGGAAGGTCTTGCCCCTGAAATCGAACTTGGCGATGGCCCAGGCGGCGACAAGGCCGAACACGAGATTAAGGCCGACCGAGATCGCCGCCACCAGCAGCGTCAGCCTGATCGCGGCCAGCGCCTCCGGCTCGGCAAGCGCGGCGAGATAGGCGAGGATGCCCTTCGAGAACGCCTGCGCGAACACGACCACCAATGGCAGCACGACGAAGACCGAGAGGAACAGCACCGCCAGCGTGATGATGACGATGCGCACCGCGCGCGGTTCGGTGCGAAGGTTGTCACGCGCCGCCGCCGCGTACGCACGCGCCTTCGCATCGGGCGAGGAGAGCGAAACGGAATCTGCGATCTGCATCGTCATCGCATCCTCCTCAACGCGCCGGGATCCGGCTCTGCGCCCAGCGCTGGAGCCGGTTGACGGCGAAGATGATGACGAAGGAGACGACGAGCATGACCACCGCAATCGCGGTCGCGTCGGCGTAGCGGAATTCGGAGAGGCGGATCACGATCAGCAATGGCGCGATCTCGGAGACGTTGGGCAAATTTCCGGCGATGAAGATCACCGAACCGTATTCGCCGACCGCGCGCGCGAAGGCGAGCGCGAGGCCGGTGAGCAACGCCGGTCCGAGCGAGGGCAGGATCACGCGGCTGATGGTCTGCCAGCGGCTCGCGCCCAGGCTGCCCGCGGCCTCCTCGATCTCGGGGTCGAGATCCTGGAGCACCGGCTGCACCGTGCGCACCACGAAGGGAATGCCGATGAAGATCATGGCAACGAAGATGCCGACCGGCGTGAACGCCACCTTGATGCCGAGCGCTGCGAGCGGCGCGCCCAACCAGCCCTTCTCGGCGAACAGCGCGGTCAGCGCCACGCCGGCAACCGCCGTCGGCAGCGCGAAGGGCACGTCGACGATGGCATCGAAGATGCGCCGGCCGGGAAAGCGGTAGCGCACCAGCGCCCAGACGATGATGCTGCCCATCACCAGATTGACGCAGGCCGCCGCGAAAGCGAGGCCGAACGAGACCCGCAGGGCGTTCAGGGTGCGGCGGCTCGAGAGGATGTTCCAGAACTGCTCGGGGCTCAGCTCGAGCGATTTCAGGAACAGGCCGGCGAGCGGAATCAAGATGATGATCGACAGCCAGGAAAGCGTCAGTCCCATGGTGAGACCGAAGCCCGGCAATGTCCGGCGTCGTGCTGCTGCAACTGCGCTCACCAGGCCCCCTGCTAAAGCCTCCTAAGACGGTGCCCGATCAGTTCTTGTAGATCTGATCGAAAATGCCGCCGTCGGCAAAATGTTCCTTCTGCGCCTTGGTCCAGCCGCCGAAAACGTCGTCGATGGTGAACAGTTCGACCTTTGCGAAGGAGTTTTCATATTTTTTGGCAATCTCGGCATCGCGCGGACGGTAGAAATTGCGCGCGGCGATCTCCTGGCCCTCCTTGGTGTACCAGTACTGGAGGTAGGCGTCGGCGGCGTTGCGGGTGCCCTTTTTATCGGCAACCTTGTCGACGATCGCAACCGGCGGCTCGGCGAGGATCGATTGCGGCGGCGCCACGATCTCGAATTTTGCCGGACCGAATTCCTTGAGCGCGAGATAGGCCTCGTTCTCCCAGGCGAGCAGCACGTCGCCGACGCCGCGCTCGACGAAGGTCACGGTGGCGCCGCGCGCGCCGGTATCGAGCACCGGCACCTGCTGGTAGAGTTTGCCGATGAAATCCTTGGCCTTGTCGGCGGATCCGTACTTCTTCAGCGCGAAGCCCCAGGCCGCCAGATAGTTCCAGCGCGCGCCGCCCGATGTCTTCGGGTTCGGCGTGATCACGGCAACGCCCGGCTTGAGCAGGTCGTCCCAGTCCTTGATGCCCTTCGGATTGCCCTTGCGCACCAGGAACACGATGGTCGACGTGTAAGGTGATGAATTCTGCGGAAGACGCTTCTGCCAGTCGGCCGTCGTGAGGCCCTTGCTCGCGATCGCATCGATGTCATAGGCGAGCGCGAGCGTCACCACATCGGCCTGCAATCCGTCGATCACCGCGCGCGCCTGCGAACCGCTGCCGCCATGAGACTGCTTGATCTCGACGCTCTTGCCGGTCTCCTTCTGATAGGCACCCGCAAACGCCTTGTTGAACTCGGCATAGAGCTCGCGCGTCGGATCGTACGACACGTTCAGAAGATTGATGTCGGCGGCGAGAGCCGAGCTTGCCCAAAGCAGTCCTGCCACGAGCGGAACGATACGGCGCAGCATGTCCATCTCCATTCACCTCGACGACATCGGTGTCATCGATGGCAGGCATAACTCGGGGCGAAACGCGCTTAAGTCAACGGAACCGGATTTTCTTGTTCGCAGCGTGACAGCCTGACAGTGCTACGAAGTCTTCATCGTGTGAATGCCGCATTCTGTCTTGGCCCGGCCGCGCCAGCGACCGGCGCGCGCATCCTCGCCTTCGGCCGTTCTGCTGGTGCAAGGCATACACCCAACCGACAGGAAACCGGAGGCGGCCAGTGGATGACGCGGCAATTTGGCGCGGACGAAAATCGCATCCAGTTCCTGGCGCGAGACGTTGGCGAAGGGGTTGAACTTCAGCCGCGTACCATCGTCCTCGACCACCGCAATGTCGGCGCGCGCATTGCCCTGGAAGCGCTTGCGGCCGTTGATCCAGGCATCGAACGGCTTCAGCGCGCGCGCCAGCGGCTCCACCTTGCGGATGCGGCAGCAGGCGTCGGGATCGGAGAACCAGAGGTCGCGGTCGGGATCCTCGCGCAACAGCGTCTCCTCCGCCGGCTTGATCGAGCGGACGTCCTTGAGACCCAGCATTGCGACCAGCGTGTCGCGATAGGCGAGCGTCTCCTCGAACAACCAGCCGGTGTCGAGGAAGATCACGGGGATCGCAGGATCGACGTCCGCCATCACCTTCAGAAGCGTCGCCGATTCCGTGCCGAAGGACGACACCACCGCAAGCTTGTCGCGGCCGACCGTCTTCAGGGCCGCGGCGATGACTTCCGCGGGCGAGGCGTCGCGCAACGCGCGATCGAGCTCCTCGGCCGAGGGCAGCGCCGAAACGGACACCGGAGATACCTGAGGCGCAATGGCGTTCACGTGCCGACACCTTCCGAGTGACGCAACTGCATACGCCGGTGCAGCGCCGTGATGCGGCCGTCGCCAGTCGGCTGGTAGAACACCGAATAGCGCTTTGCGGTCTGCATGAAGGCTTCCGCATCGGCCTGCTTCTTGACCTCGAAGGAATCGAAGCCTGCGCGCAGCATGAACACGAACTGGTCGCGCAGCACCTGCCCCGTCGCACGCAACTCGCCGCGATAGTTGTAGCGCTCGCGCAGCAGCCGCGCCTGACTGTAGGCACGTCCGTCGCGGAAGGTCGGGAACACCAGCGCAACGGCGGCGACCTTGCCGAGATACGGCACGAGCTCGTCGATGTCGCGATTGTTCGGCCAGATCACACCGACCTTGCCGGCACGCTTGAGCAACGCATCCGCCTCGCCGACGAAGCGCTCGGCCGGCACCAGGATGTCGCCGCCCTCCGGCAGCGGCGTATCGACGGCCAGCTTGACGAAGCCGTCGTCGACGATTTTTCCGCCGTTAACGAGTGGCATAGACACGCTCCTTGAAGGGTTCGACGCCGAGGCGCTTCACCGTGTCGATGAACAGCTCCTCCGGGCGCTCGCGCAGCGCGAGATAGGCTTCCACGATGTCCTCGACGACGTCGGCGACCTCGTCGAACTTGACGCCGGGGCCGATCAGATTGCCGAGCGCGGCGCCCTCGTCGGCGCGGCCGCCGATCGTGATCTGGTAGACCTCCTCGCCGTTCTTCTCGACGCCGAGAATGCCGATATGGCCGACATGGTGATGGCCGCAGGCATTGATGCAGCCTGAGATGTTGATGTGCAGCCGGCCGATCAGGTTGGCGAGCTCGTGATTGGCGAAGCGCCGCGTCAGCTCCTGCGCGATCGGGATCGAGCGCGCATTCGCCAGCGAGCAATAGTCGAGCCCCGGGCAGGCGATGATGTCGGTGATCAGATTGACGTTCGGCGTCGCCAGCCCGAGCTTGTCGAGCGCCTTCCACAGCGCCGGCAGGTCGCGCTTGGCGACGTGCGGCAGCGCCAGGTTCTGCTCGTGGCCGACGCGGATTTCGCCGAAGGAATATTTGTCGGCGAGATCGGCGAGCGCATCCATCTGCTCGGCGGTGGCATCACCCGGAGGCGCGCCGATCGGCTTCAGCGAGATCGTGACGATGGAATAGCCCGGGTTTTTGTGCGCGGCGACGGAGTTCTTGCGCCACGCTTCGAAATCAGGATCGGCCGCGGCCTGCCGCAACTCGTCCGGCATGTGCGGCAGCTTCTCGTACGCCGGATAGATGAAGCGCGAGCGAATGTCCTCGATCACCTCGTCGTCGATCTGGAGCGAGGAGTTGCGGATGTGCTGCCACTCGTCCTCGACCTCGCGGGAGAATTTCTCGATGCCGAGCTCGTGCACCAGGATCTTGATACGGGCCTTGTAGATGTTGTCGCGGCGGCCGTACTGGTTGTAGACGCGCAGGATGGCCTCGATGTAGCTCAGGAGATCGCGGCCGTGTACGAAGTGCTTGATGGTCTTGCCGATGAACGGCGTGCGGCCGAGACCGCCGCCGACCAGGACTTCGAAGCCGGTTTCGTCCTTCTCGTTCTTGATCAGGCGCAGGCCGATATCGTGGACCTTGATCGCGGCGCGGTCGTGGTCCGACGCGGTGATTGCGATCTTGAACTTGCGCGGCAGGAACGAGAATTCCGGATGCAGCGTGGTGTGCTGGCGGATCAGCTCCGACCAGATGCGGGGATCCTCGATCTCGCCGGGCGCGACGCCGGCCCACTGGTCCGAGGTGACGTTGCGCATGTTGTTGCCGGAGGTCTGCATCGCGTGGATGCCGACCTCGGCGAGATCGGCCAGCGCGTCCGGCAGGTCCGACAGCTTGATCCAGTTGAACTGGATGTTCTGGCGCGTGGTGAAATGGCCGTAGCCGCGGTCGTATTTGCGCGCGACATGGGCCAGCGCCCGCAACTGGTTCGACGCCAGCGTGCCGTAGGGAATCGCGACGCGAAACATGTAGGCGTGGAGTTGCAGATAGACGCCGTTCTGCAGGCGCAGCATCTTGAATTCGTCTTCGGTGAGCTCGCCCGAGAGACGGCGCTGCACCTGGTCGCGGAATTCCGAGACGCGCTCGTTGACCAGCGTGCGGTCGATTTCGTCGTAAGCGTACATGAAGAATGCCTTACAGCTCTGCCAACATTCAGACGGGCAAGCCGATCGTCACGCCATCGCGGCGAATCTGCTCACGCAGATTACCCGGCAGGATCTTGCCGGCCTCGTCGACTTGCACCGGCGCGATATAGGGGCCGATCGCGCCGACGTCATCGGCCACGGCCTCGGCGAGCAACGCTTTCGCTTCGTCCGAGTTTCGCACGATCGCTGCATCCGTCAGTTCCACGGACCAGCCCTTGGCCGCCGTGCGATAGACCACGACGCCGTCCCAGGTCCGGTTGGCGGTCACGACGGAGGGGCCCGTAATTTTCAGCTTTTGTTGCAGAGGAGAGGTCATTCGGCGGCATCCAATAGGTCGGAGATGATTTGATTGGGGGTTTGACGGCGAAGCGAGCCGGCATGCCGGACCACGTCACCGATGATGAGGATGGCGGGACCGCCATTGGTCCGCCGCACCAGCTCGGGCAGGTCGCGCAGCGTGCCGATCGCGCCTTGCGCATCGGGCCGCGTGACGCGGGCGAACACGCCGACCGGCGTTTCCGGCGAGCGGCCGGCGGCGAACAGGCCGGCGCGGACGGCGGGCGCCGCGGTCATGCCCATGTAGACGACGACGGTCATCTTGGTGTCGGTGAGCGTCGACCAGTCCACGGCTTCCGCATCGTGCGCCTTGTGCGCGGTAAGGAAGGTGATGCGGGTCGCTTCATGACGATAGGTGAGCGGCACCTCGAAATCGGCGGCACCGCCGAGCCCGGCGGTGATGCCGGGAATGATCGAATAGGCAATGCCCGCCGTGCGTAGCGCTTCGACCTCTTCGCCGCCGCGGCCGAACACGAAGGGATCGCCGCCCTTCAGCCGCACCACGCGCTGGCCTGCTTGCGCGGCCTCGATCATGCGCTTGTTGATCGCGTCCTGGCCGATACCGGGCTTGCCGACGCGGCGGCCGACCGCAACGCGCGTGGTATCGCGGCGGATGCGGTCGAGAATTTCAGGCGAGACCAGCTCGTCATGGAAGACGATGTCGGCGTCCTGCAATGCGCGCAGCGCCTTGATGGTGAGAAGGTCGGGGTCACCGGGGCCGGCGCCGACCAGCGCAACCGAGCCTTCCGGCTTGTCGGCACGCGCGAATTCGGAGGGATTTGAGATAGCCTTGAGCGCCGCATCCGCCTCGCTCTTGCGGCCGTCGAGCACGGAGGCGCCGATCGGGCCGTCGATGACGCGCTCCCAGAAGCGGCGGCGCAACGGAAACTCGGCAATGCGCTCGTTGACGGATTTGCGGAAGCCGCCGATGAACTCGGCGAGTTCGCCGATGCGCGCCGGGAGCAGCGCCTCGATCTTCTCGCGCACGCGCCGCGCCACCACCGGTGACGTGCCACCAGTGCCGACCGCGACCACGACATCGCCGCGATCGACGATGGCCGGGAAGATGAAGCTGGAATGCTCGAGATCGTCCATGACGTTGACCGGCAGGCCGAGCGCCTTCGCTCGCGCCGACATCGCAACGCCGACATCGCCCGCACCCGCGCAGACGATGGCGATGACGCCTGAGAGATCGGCGGAGAGCGGATCGCCGGTCGCGATCTCAACGCGCGCAGCGTCCTCGGAGCTGAGGCTCAGATCCTGATTGCCATCGATCGCATGCACGCGGATGCGCGCGCCGGCAGCGGCGAGCACGCGCAGCTTGGCGCGCAAAAGCTCACCCGCGCCGATGAGAACCACCGGACCGGCCTTGAGATCGAGGAACACGGGCAAGAACCGCATACGATACTCGCTTCCCCCACATCCGGGGTTGACTGGAATTATTTTCTATATATGTGTCGTTTCGAGCGCGCAAAGAGAAAATTTTTTCTTCTCTTCTGCGCTGCAACTATAGAATTTTCGCCTCCAAACGCAAAGTGGCAGAGATGCATCTTCTCAAGGACGATTCCGCAGCTGTCGGAGTGAGCAGCCCCGCCCACGTCGGGCGCTCGGGCTCGCAAGAATTTTCTGCTGATGTTGCGCCCAGCATGGACCATCTGGACCAGCTCGAGGCGCAGAGCATCTACATTTTCCGCGAGGCCTTCGCCCGCCTGAAGAAGATCGCCCTGCTGTGGTCGCTCGGCAAGGACTCCAACGTCATGATCTGGCTGGCGCGCAAGGCGTTCTTCGGCCGCATGCCGTTCCCGGCCCTCCATGTCGACACCGGCAAGAAGTTTCCGGAGATGTATCGCTTCCGCGATCATTACGGCAAGGAGTGGGATCTCGACCTGCGCGTCGAGCCCTGCCCGCCCATCGATGCCGTCGACCCAACGCTGCCGCCGGCCGCCCGTTCCGCCGCGCGCAAGACCGAAGGCCTCAAGATGGCGCTCGGCAAATTCGGCTTCGACGGCCTGATCGCCGGCATCCGCCGCGACGAGGAGGCCACCCGCGCCAAGGAGCGCGTGTTCTCGCCGCGCGGTCTCGAAGGCAATTGGGACGTGCGCGATCAGCCGCCTGAGTTCTGGGATCATTTCAACGCCTCGCCGCCGCAAGGCGCGCATTTGCGCATCCATCCGATCCTGCATTGGACCGAGGCCGACATCTGGGCCTACACCAAGCGCGAGAACATCCCGATCATCCCGCTCTATCTGTCGCAGAACGGCAGGCGCTACCGTTCGCTGGGCGATCAGGACATCACCAATCCGGTCGTTTCGGCCGCATCGACCATCGACGAGATCCTGGTCGAGCTCGAGCAGACCAAGGTGCCGGAGCGCGCGGGACGCGCGCTCGACCACGAGACCGAGGACGCCTTCGAGCGTCTGCGCGTCGCCGGCTATCTCTGACCTCAGGACGCAACGCGGCCATGAACATGATCGTCACCCCCGCTTCGCCCGCGACCCCGAACGGCACCACGCGTCCGCAGGTCCGCATCGTCATCGTCGGCCATGTCGACCACGGCAAGTCGACGCTGGTCGGCCGCCTGCTGCACGAGACCGGCAGCCTGCCCGACGGCAAGCTGGAGATGCTGAAAGCCGTCAGCGCGCGGCGCGGCATGCCGTTCGAATGGTCGTTCCTGCTCGACGCGCTCCAGACCGAGCGCGACCAGGGCATCACCATCGACACCACGCAGATCCGCTTCCGCACCAATTCGCGCGACATCGTGCTGATCGACGCGCCCGGCCATGCCGAATTCCTGCGCAACATGATCACCGGCGCCTCGCAGGCCGACGGCGCGGTGCTGATCATCGACGCGCTCGAGGGCGTGCGCGACCAGACGAGGCGGCACGGCTATCTCCTGCATCTGCTCGGGGTGAAGCAGGTCGCGATCGTCGTCAACAAGATGGACCGCGTGGACTTCAGCGCCGAGCGCTTCAAGGAGATCAGCGACGAGATTTCGGCGCATCTGCAAAGCCTCGGCGTGACGCCGACGGCCGTGATCCCGATTTCCGCACGCGACGGCGATGGTGTCGCGATGCGCACCGATCGCATCGGCTGGTACAAGGGACCGACCGTGGTCGAGGCGCTGGACCAGCTCGAGCCGGCGCGGCCGCTGGAAGCGCTGGCGCTGCGGCTGCCGGTGCAGGCGATCTACAAGTTCGACGACCGCCGCATCGTGGCGGGCCGCATCGAATCCGGCAGCCTGATTGCCGGCGACGAGATCGTGATCATGCCGGCCGGCAAGATCGCCAGGATCAAGACGGTCGAGAGCTGGCCGGCGACGCCGATTGCCGGACGTCAGGGCGCGGGCCGCTCGGTCGGCATCACGCTCGACCGCGAATTGTTCATCGAGCGCGGCGACATCGTCGCGCATGCAGGCAGTGCCCCGCGCGAGACGCGGCGTCTGCGCGCGCGCATCTTCTGGCTGCACGACAAGCCGCTGGCCAAGGGCGACCAGCTCCTGGTCCGCTGCGGACCGAAGGAAAGCCGCGCCACCGTCGTCGCCATCGAGAAGGCGGTCGACCCGGGCGAATTGTCGAGCGTCGAGAACAAGGCGATCGGCCGCAACCATGTCGGCGAGATCGACATCTCTCTTTCGAACCCGATTGCCACCGATCCCTACACCGAGAATCCGCGCACCGGACGTCTCGTGATCGAGGTCTCCGGGCGCATCGCCGGCGGCGGCCTCGTGCTGTCGGTCGATGCCGGCCAGCGCGCCGAGCCCGTGGACATCGTGCCGGTGGAATCGGCGCTGCGGTTGGATGAGCGCTCGGCGCGCTACCGCCACAACGGTGCCGTGGTCTGGCTCACCGGCCTGCCGGCCTCCGGCAAGTCGACGCTGGCGAAAGCGCTGGAACGGCGGCTGTTCACCAATGGCGGCTCGCCGATCCTGCTCGACGGCGACACGCTGCGCGCCGGCCTCAACAGCGATCTCGGCTTCTCCGCCGCCGACCGCAGCGAGAACATCCGCCGCCTCGCCGAGGTCGCCACGCATCTCGCCCGCAATGGCCACATCGCCATCGTCGCCGCCGTCTCGCCCGCCCGCGAGGACCGCGCCACCGCGCGCCGCATCGCCGACACCGCGTTCCGCGAGATCCATGTCGCGACTCCTGCCGGCGTCTGCGAGGAGCGCGACCCCAAGGGCCATTACAAGAAGGCCCGCGCCGGCGCGCTGGCGTCGTTCACCGGCATCGGCAACGACTACGAGGCGCCGCAAGCGGCCGAGCTCGTGATCGACACCTCGACACGGACGGTCGCCGAGGCGGCGGACGAGATCGAACAGATGCTGAAGACCACCGGCGTGCTGTTCGACGAAGTCGTGGATCTCGCCGCGAATATTTGACGGCCGCGCTCCGCTTGAGGAGCACACTGCGAACCACATCACCGGTGTCGTCCTGGCGAAAGCCAGGACCCATACCGCGTGATCTTTCTTATGGCTGAGTGGTCGTACCGGACAACGAGTCTTCGCCAAACTTCTCCCTGGGGTAATGGGTCCTGGCTTTCGCCAGGACGACCCGGGAGAGAGAGAGATCGCGCCCCATTGCATCAGTAGCGGACGCTAAGGTGCAGGCCGATCCACCGCCTCCACCTTTCCTTGACATTTTGACAAACCCCTGGGGGTCTTCTCACCGCCCCGATTTTGGGGCTAATAGGACCCCGAAAGCCGCTCCCCTGGAGCGCATTTTGCTGCTGTCGGGTCAAAAGCAGCCAAAAAACAGCCATTTCCAACAAGAAAGACCATCATGAAACGCGTCGACGCCCACGGATTGAAGATCGCTCCCGTCCTGTTTGACTTCATCGCCAAGGAAGCGGCCCCGAAAACGGGGATCGCGCCGGATGCGTTCTGGGCCGGGGTTGCCGCCATCATCAAGGACCTTGGGCCGAAGAACCGGGCGCTGCTCGCGGTGCGCGACACGCTGCAAGCCAAGATCGACGACTGGCACCGCGCGGGCAAGGGCAAGGCGTTCGACCTCAATGCCTATACCGCCTTCCTGAAGGAGATCGGCTATCTCGTCCCGGAGCCGACGACGCAGAAGGTCGAGACCGCCAACGTGGACGAGGAGATCGGCAAGATCTGCGGCCCGCAGCTCGTCGTGCCGCTCACCAATGCGCGCTATGCGCTGAACGCGGCGAATGCGCGCTGGGGCTCGCTCTATGACGCCTTCTACGGCACCGACGCGATCCCGCACGATCCCTCCGAGAGCGGCAAGGGCTACAACAAGGCGCGCGGCGACAAGGTGATCGCGAAGGCCAAGGCCTTCCTCGACGCCGCCGTGCCGCTGGCGACCGGCAGCCACACCGACGTCACCGCCTACAGCGTCGTTGCGGGCCAGCTCGCGGTGAAGCTGAAGAGCGGCAATGCGACCGCGCTGAAGAACGCGGCGCAGTTTGCAGGCTTCCAGGGCGAAGCCGCCGCGCCGAGCGCGGTGCTGCTCGTCAACAACGGCCTGCATGTCGAGGTGACGGTCAACCGCAGCAGCACGATCGGCAAGGACGATCCCGCCGGCGTCGCCGACATGGTCATGGAGGCCGCGGTCTCGACCATTCTCGACATGGAGGACTCGGTCGCAGCGGTCGACGCCGAGGACAAGGTGCTGGTCTACCGCAACACGCTCGGCCTGATGAACGGCACGCTCTCGGCCGACTTCGAGAAGGGCGGCAAGACGCTGACCCGTTCGCTCAACGCCGACCGCAGCTACAAGACGCCGGACGGCAAGGGCGAGGTCAAGCTGCACGGCCGCAGCCTGCTGCTGATGCGCAATTGCGGTCACCACATGTTCACCGATGCGGTGCTGGACGACAAGGGCGAGGAGGTCCCGGAGGGCCTGCTCGACGCCGCCGTCTCCGGCCTGCTCGCCATCCACGACCTCAAGGGCAACTCCAAGGTCAAGAACAGCCGCACCGGTTCGGCCTATATCGTCAAGCCGAAGATGCACGGCCCGGACGAGGTATCGTTCACCTGCGAGATCTTCGACCGCGTCGAGAAGATGCTCGGACTGCCGGAGAACACGCTCAAGGTCGGCATCATGGACGAGGAGCGGCGCACCACCGTCAACCTCAAGGCCTGCATCCAGCGCGCCTCCAAGCGCATCATGTTCATCAACACCGGCTTCCTCGACCGCACCGGCGATGAGATCCACACCTCGATGGAAGCGGGCCCGATGATCCGCAAGAACGAGATGAAGGCGCAGGCCTGGATCAAGGCCTACGAGGACTGGAACGTCGACATGGGCCTGATCGACGGGCTGCCCGGTCATGCCCAGATCGGCAAGGGCATGTGGGCCGCGCCCGACAAGATGGCCGACATGCTTCAACAGAAGCTCGCTCATCCGCAGGCCGGCGCCACCACTGCCTGGGTGCCCTCGCCGACCGCCGCGACGCTGCACGCGCTGCACTACCACCAGGTCAACGTCATCGCGCGCCAGGAGGAGCTGACCAAGGGCGGACCGCGCGCGAAGCTGTCCGACATCCTCACCATTCCGGTGTCGAAGTCGAACTGGGCGCCCGACGACGTCAAGCAGGAGATCGACAACAACTGCCAGGGCATCCTCGGCTATGTCGTGCGCTGGATCGACCAGGGCGTCGGCTGCTCCAAGGTGCCCGACATCCACGATGTCGGCCTGATGGAAGACCGCGCCACCTTGCGCATCTCCAGCCAGCATCTCGCCAACTGGCTGCACCAGGGCGTCATCACCGAGGCGCAGGTGATGGAGTCGCTGAAGCGCATGGCCGTCGTCGTCGACAAGCAGAACGCGGGCGATGCCATCTACAAGCCGATGGCGCCCGCCTTCGACGGCGTCGCTTTTAAGGCCGCCTGCGACCTCATCTTCAAGGGCCGCGAGCAGCCGAACGGCTACACCGAGTACATCCTCACCGCGCGCCGCCGCGAGGCGAAGGCGGCGGGGTAATCCTGGTTCGACGAATGTCAAAAGTCCCGGCCTGCGCCGGGACTTTTTTGTTGGGCACCCGTAACCCGGATGGAGCGAAACGTCGCGGCGCAGGGAGGAACGGCTGCGCGCCGCTCGCGTTGTCGGGCCATCAACCAACGGGAGATGGTCATGGACTGGAATCGCATCGAAGGAAACTGGAAGCAGTTCAAGGGTTCGGCCAAGGAGAAATGGGCCAAGCTCACCGACGACGACCTCAAATTGATCGAGGGACGCCGCGAACAGCTCGAAGGCCGGCTCCAGGAGCGCTACGGCAAGGCCAAGGATCAGGTTCGTCGGGACGTCGACGACTGGCTCAAGACGCTGCACTAGCGTGCTCGGGAACGCAGACGAAGCCCCGGCTCAGGCCGGGGCTTTTCGTTCAACGATCCGCGGCCCGGACGAGCGAAGCGACCTCCGGGTCCTCGATTGTGGCATCCCGGCTATCGCTTCGCTCATCCGGGCTGCAACAGCGCCTCGCTAGAACACCGTGAGATATTTCAACAGCGACACCACGCCGATGATGATCACGATCACGCGCGCGATCTGCTTGGCGCGGCCGTCCATCGGCAACATGTTGATGAGATAGAGCACGAGAATGACGACGAGAAAGGTGACGAGTACGCCGACCAGCATCGCGAGGCCCCCTTCAGCCAGATTGCTAACGATGGGCTAACGCCTGTCTCGCGCGCCGGTTCCATCCGGGCAACCCACTGCAACTTCTAGTAAATGCGTACTTCTACCGGCAGGCCAGCTGCCTAAAACTTTACCCTTTTCCTTTCAGATGCAGAAACCGTTTGGTCCCTGAGGCGCAAACGGCATGCGATTGCCGATCTGCCGCGCCCCCGTTTGCCGATGTTGCCGGGCGTCTTCACGAACTTTGCAATGGGAATTTGGGGGGACTTCGATGCTCAATCGTCTGACCGTATCCGCGCTGCTGAAGGCAGTGATCGCGATCACGTCGGTCTGCGTGGTGATCGCGCTCTCGCTCACCGCCTATGAATCCTGGGATCGGCTGAAGACCGCCAACCGCATTTCGCAGACCGCCGACGCCTCCGCCGATCTGTTCAAGGCGATGCACAATCTGCGCACCGACCGCTCGACCACCAACCGGCTCCTCAACTCGACCGACCCGATGGACCCCGAGATCGAGAAATATCTGCGTGCGATCCGGGACGCCCAGATGCCGGCGATGGCACGCGCGCTGGAGCTGTTGCCGGCCATGGACTTTCCGCAGTCCGGCACGCTGGTGCCGGAGCTCGCGCGCCTCTACAAATTGCTGAGCGAGGAGCAGAAGCAGTTCTGGGAGGACGTGGCCAAGCCCAAGGACCAGCGCCGCGCGGGCCTGCCGAAGGAATATATGGAGACGACGCAGGGCCTGCTCGAGACGCTCGACAAGCTCACGAACGTCCTGGCGGCCACCGTCAACCACCAGGACGCCGTGATCGACCAGCTGCTGTCGATCAAGCAGAGCGCCTGGCTGCTGCGCAACACCGCGGGCGAAGCCTCGCTGATCGTCTCGATCGGACTCAACACCGGCCGCATCGCGCCGGAGGCCCGCCTCGCCTATACCCAATTTGTCGGCGGAACGAGCGCGATGTGGAAGGCGCTGGAATTGTCGACGTCGGGCATGCAGCTCCCGCCCGCACTGTCGTCCGCCGTGGCGACGGCCAGGACCGCCTATTTCGATCCGCAATACCTGGCCCTTCGCGACCGCCTGACAAATACGCTTGCCAATGGCGAAAAGGCCGAGATGACTGCGAACCAATGGACACCGGTTACGGTGGGCCGTCTGGCCAGCGCGGTTACCGTCGCCGAGACGGCGCTCGATGCCGCCAAGAGCCATACGCTGGAACAGCGCTCCGCAGCTCAACGCGCACTCATCGTGCAGCTCGCACTTCTGGCGCTCGCCATCGCCCTCGCCGTGGGCGCCATCATGCTGGTCAACCGCCGCGTCATCCATCCGCTCAACACCATCCGCGACGCCATGCTGAAGGTCGCCGGCGGCGACCTTGCCGTGGACAGCGGCTATCTCGACCGCAAGGACGAGATCGGCGCGCTCGCCGGCGCGCTGGAAGCTTTCAAGCAGCAGGCGACCGACAAGCTCAAGATCGAGGAGCAGGAGCGCGCGCGCAATGCGGGCGCTTCGGCACGCCAGCGCGCGATTGAGGTCTATGTCGGCGAGTTCGAGGGCTCGGTGCGCAAGACGCTCGGCGAATTGAGCGAGGCCTCCGGCGAGATGCGCAAGACCTCGGGCGATCTGTCCGCGGTGTCACGCCAGACCAACGACCGCGTGCAGGTCGCCGGCAAGGCCTCCAATGACGCCTCCATGAGCGTCGACAGCGTGGCAGCCGCCGCCGAGGAGCTCTCTGCCTCCATCAACGACATCAGCCAGCAGGCCGCCCATGCCGCAGGCATCGCCGGCCGCGCCGTCACCCAGGCGCGCGAAACCGACGGCACCGTGCAGGGCCTGGCAAAATCCGCCGGCCGCATCGGCGAGGTCGTCGGCCTCATCAACACCATTGCGGCGCAGACCAATCTGCTCGCGCTCAACGCCACGATCGAGGCGGCGCGCGCCGGCGAAGCCGGCCGCGGCTTTGCCGTGGTCGCCTCCGAGGTGAAGTCGCTGGCGAGCCAGACGGCCAAGGCCACCGAGGAGATCTCCGAGCAGATCGCCGACATCCAGCGGGTGGCCGGCGACGCGATCAACGCGATCCAGACCATCGGCGGCATCATCGGCGAAGTGAACGAGGTCGCAACCGCGATCGCGGCCGCCGTGCAGGAGCAGGGCGCGGCGACGCAGGAGATCACCCGCAGCACGCAATATGCGGCTCAGGGCACCAAGAACGTCTCCGACAACATCACCGGCGTGAAGGCCGATGCGGACGCCGCCGCGGCGGCCGCGGACAACGTCAAACAGGCCTCCGAGATGCTGGAGAGCCAGAGCCGCCAGCTCGGCGAGGACGTCACCGGCTTCCTCGGCAAGATCCGCGCGGCGTAAGGCGGCGGCGCGTGGCCGGCCGCACACCCCGATGTCGTCCTGGCGAAAGCCAGGACCCATAACCACCGATCTCTGCAATGGGCAGGCTGGTGGTTAGCGGCCTGCCGCCAAATTGACTCTTGGGGTAATGGGTCCTGGCTTTCGCCAGGATGACGATGAGGATGGAGCTTGCCTCAAACATCGTCGGCGCGCGGCGCCTGCGCTGCCGGCAATCCTTAACGCCTCCGTAATTTTACGGCAGCGCTACTGTCTAAGTTTTTACCCTTTTCAGGCCAAATGCACTTCAAGCGCCTGCCGCAAGGCAGGTGCTTCTGTCACGTGCAACCCTTTGGTCTTTCGAAGTTCGTTGGGGGGCTGCCGTTCGGGGCCACGAACTTTGAAACGCGTACCGGGGTGTCCGATGCTCAACCGCCTGACCGTCTCCACGCTGCTGAAAGCGGTGATCCTGTCCACCGCACTCGTCGTCGTGATCGGCTTCTCGATCAGCGCATGGAGCTCATGGGGCCGGCTGCAAGCGGCCAACCGGATCGTCGCGGTCTCGGCCGCATCGGCAGAAGTGTTCAAGGCGATGGCGAACATCCGTGCCGACCGTTCGACCAGCAGCCGCCAGCTCACATCGGACGTCCAGCTGGACCAGGACATCGAAAGATATATCCGCGGAATCCGCGACATCCTGATGCCTGCGCTGGCGCGCGCCATCGAGATTCTTCCCTCCATCGACTTGCCGCAGGGCGAGGCGATGGTGTCCGACCTCGGTCGGCTGAACAAGCTGCTGCTTGAGAAGCAGGCGGAATTCTGGACCGAGGTCGCCAAACCCAAGGCTTCACGCCGCGCAGCACTCGCCAAGGAATATACCGACGCCGAGGATGGGCTGATGGCGATCCTCGAAAAGCTCGCGCCGATGCTCGGCGCGAGCGTCAATCATCAGGACGCGATCATCGACCAGTTCCTGATGATCAAGCAAATGGCCTGGCTCTTGCGCCTGAGTGCCGGCGAGTCCTCGCTGATCGTCGGAAACGCGCTCGGCACCGGCAAGATCACGCCCGAGCTTCAACTCGCCTATACCAAATTCGTTGGCGGCACCGATACCGCCTGGAATGCGATCGAACTCGCCACGGTCGGCATGCAACTGCCGCCAGCGCTCGTCGCGGCCATGGCGAACGCCAAGGCGATTTATTTCGACCCGCAATACGCCGCTACGCGCGACGGCATCATTGCCGCGGTCGCCAAGGGCGAAAAACCGTCGATGACCGCGAACCAGTGGAGCCCCTTTTCGGTCGGCCGCATGGCGAGCGCGATCAAGCTCGCCGACGCCGCGCTCTTGGCGGCCAAGGACCACTCCGCCGCCCAGCGCGCGGCCGCGGTGCAGTTGCTGATCGTCAATATCGCCCTCCTGGTCACGGCGATCATCCTGACCGGCGCCGCGATGCTCGCGGTCAGCCACCGCGTGATCACGCCGCTGCACCGGATTCGCGACGCCATGCTCAAGGTCGCCGGCGGTGACCTTACCGTCGACAGCGGCTATCTCGACCGTCACGACGAGATCGGCTCGCTTGCGGGAGCGCTGGAGACGTTCAAGCGGCAGGCGATCGACAAGCTCAAGATCGAGGAACAGGAGCGCGAGCGCAATGCCGGCGCCGCCGCGCGCCAGCGCGCGATGGAAACTCATGTCGGCGAGTTCGAGGGCGTGGTGCGCAAGTCGCTGGGCGAATTGAGCGAGGCCTCCGGCGAGATGCGCAAGACCTCGGGCGACCTCTCCGCCGTGTCGCGCCAGACCAATGAGCGCGTCGAGATCGCCGGCAAGGCGTCCAATGACGCCTCCACCAGCGTCGACAGTGTCGCGGCGGCCGCCGAGGAGCTCTCCGCCTCGATCAACGACATCAGCCAGCAGGCGGCCCATGCCGCCGGCATCGCCAGCCGGGCCGTCAACCAGGCCCGCGAGACCGACGGCACCGTTCAGGGGCTGGCACAGTCCGCCGGGCGCATCGGCGAGGTCGTCGGGCTCATCAACACCATCGCGGCGCAGACCAACCTGCTGGCGCTCAATGCCACGATCGAGGCCGCACGCGCCGGCGAGGCCGGCCGCGGCTTTGCCGTGGTCGCATCCGAAGTGAAGTCGCTGGCGAGCCAGACCGCGAAGGCGACCGAAGAGATCTCCGGGCAGATCGCCGATATCCAGAAGGTCGCAGGCGACGCCATCAACGCGATCCAGGCCATCGGCGGCATCATCGGCGAGGTCAACGAAGTCGCCACCGCCATCGCTGCTGCCGTGCAGGAGCAGGGCGCGGCGACGCAGGAGATCACCCGCAGCACGCAATATGCGGCGCAGGGCACCAAGAACGTCTCCGACAACATCACCGGCGTGAAGGCCGACGCCGACACCGCCGCCGGCGCCGCGGAGAACGTCAAGCAGGCTTCGGAAATGCTGGAGACGCAGAGCCGCCAGCTCGGCCAGCAGGTCAGCGACTTCCTGGGCAAGATCCGCGCGGCGTAGGGCACGCTGGCGCAACACCTTCGGTGTCGTCCTGGCGAAAGCCAGGACCCATAACCACCGCCACTTGCAATGGGCAGGCTGGTGGTTGGCAGCGTACCGCTACACCAGCATTCGGGGTAATGGGTCCTGGCTTTCGCCAGGACGACATTAGACCCTACTCCTTCGCCACCACCGGCACCTGGCGGAATTTGGCGCGGATCGAGTCCGGCAGCGGGGAGAAGTTCATCGCGACGCCGCGGCGATCGCCGGCGTTGCGGCCGGCTACCACCAGGCCATCGGCGCCCGCGACGATGTCACCCTTGCGCAGGGTGGGATCGTCCTCGACCTTGATCTGGGCGAGGCCGACCGGATCCTTGCCGTTGCAGGTGCAGCCCGACACGATCTCGTTGCGGTAGCGGAAGGCGTTCGGCAGGTCGGAATAGGACTTTCCGCCCTCGGTCATGGCGTCGTCGATGTTGCTGCCATAGACCAACGAGGTTTCCGAGGTCGGGCAGAAGCTCTTGCAGGATTGTGCCTTGCTCTCGGCGTCATTCCCTTGCGCGGGGAAGTAACGGCCATCGCAACCGCGGACGCAATAGGCGGCGCCGCCGCCATAGGCAGCCCGCTGCCGCGGCGTGTCGTAGCGCGGCATGTCGTCATTGGGGAACGGCATCCGGATCTCCGGCGGCGGGCGCATCCGGAAGCCGCCGAACAGCGCCGAGAAGAAATCCTCCGCATGCGCCGGCGGCATCAGCGCGAGGCCGAGGGATGCGGTGGTGAAGATCGTCGCGGCGCCGCCGGCCAGCTTGCTGATCGAACGTCTCTTCATGTGCTCTCACCCAAGTCTCAGTTCACGGCCGACGTCGAGATGTTCAGGGCCTGCCGGCCCGAGGGGAGCGTCGTCGCCGCGGGGCGCTTGCGCATGGGGTCGCCGCCTTTCGCCATCAGCGGCACGCTCTTCGGCAGCACCACGACCCTGGCGCCGATATTGACGCGGCTGAACAGGTCGGTGACGTCTTCGTTGGTCATGCGGATGCAGCCGGAGGAGACGAACTTGCCGATGGTGGTGGGATCGTTGGTGCCGTGGATGCGGTATTCGCTCGAGCCCAGATACATCGCGCGCGCGCCGAGCGGGTTGCCGGGTCCCCCGGCGACGAAGCGCGGCAGATAGGGCTGGCGCGCGATCATCTCGGCCGGCGGATGCCAGTCCGGCCATTCCGCCTTGCGGCTGACGCTCTGCACGCCCGACCAGGTGAAGCCCTCGCGGCCGACGCCGACGCCGTAGCGGATCGCCCGGCCATTGCCGAGCACGTAATACAGGTAGGTATTGCCGGTATCGATCACGATCGTGCCAGCCGGCTCGCCGCGGTCGAAGCTGACGACCTGCTTGCGCAGCCGATCGGGCAATTGGGCATCCTCATCAGCCGTCTGCGCCGGCCCGCTGACATAGCCCTGCGAATAGCTCGGGTACGCCTGCGGCTGCATCGGCGCATAGCCCAGCGTCTGCGCATTTGCGCTACCGAAGGGCCCCACGAGCAGAGCGGCCGCGAAGGCAAAAGCGGCGGCGGCGCGCGGCAAGACGGTGCGACGGACTGGAGAGACCTTTGTCATGTGCTGCCCCATTGGATGCGTGCATCTCAGGTGATGCGGCTTCCGAACAAACGCAGCCGGGCCGACTCAAGTTCCGCCGCCTCGCGCGGCGGCGACGTCACAGTCAAGCGAGCGCAACTTCACGAAGCCGCGATGGAACCGCGGCACCCCTCCGGCGTTTCCCGATGACCAATGGGCGCCCGGAGACCTCCGTGCGGGAGAGAGATTGTGCGCGTCCTTCCCAGTGAACGTCTGATTTCCGGCAACGGCGAAGGCGCCCCACTCCCCGACAGCCATAACGAGCTGCCGCCGATCATCCGCCGCACCGAGTTCGTCGCCTACGCACTCGCCGGCCTGCTGCTGATCGCCGTGATCGCAGTGCTGTATTTCGCCAAGGCGTTCTTCCTCCCGGTCGTGATGGCCGTCGTCGCCGGTACCATGCTCTCGCCGGCCGCAAACTTTCTGGAACGGCGGGGCGTGCCGCGCGCTCTTGGCGCCGTGCTGATCGTGACCGCGGTGACCACGGTGGTCGCCTTCGTCGTCGCGCTGATCGCCGCGCCCGCGATGGAGTGGAGCTCGCGCCTGCCGGAGCTGGGCGCGCAGTTGAAGGAGAAGCTGCACGTCTTCGACCGGCCGCTGGCCCTGTGGCGGGAGCTGCAGACCATGGTCGGCGGCTCCGAGGGGCTGCCAAGCTTCGCGCTGCCGAAATTTGAATGGGTGCAGCCGACGCTGGAATTCCTGTCGCCCACCTTCGCCGAATTCCTGCTGTTCTTCGCCACACTGATCCTGTTCATCGCGAGCTGGCGCGACCTGCGGCGGGCGCTGATCATGAACTTCGGCGACCGCGACGCGCGGCTGCGCACGCTGCGGATTCTCAACGAGATCGAGGTTCACCTCGGCAACTACCTGTTGACCGTCACCGTCATCAATATCGGCGTCGGCGTCGCGACCGGCATCATCTGCGCGATCACCGGCATGCCAAATCCGGCCGGGCTCGGCGCACTCGCGGCTGCGCTCAACTTCATCCCGATCATAGGACCGGTCGCCATGTTCGTGGTGCTGGCCCTGATTGGGCTGGTTGCCTTCCCGACCATTGGCGGCGGCCTGATGGCGGCCCTCGCCTTCGCCGGCATCACCTTCCTGGAGGGACACTTCGTCACGCCGACCATCATCGGCCGCAGGCTGTCGCTGAACGCACTCGCCGTCTTCATCGCGCTGGCCTTCTGGACCTGGCTGTGGGGACCGATGGGCGCGTTTCTGTCGTCGCCGCTCCTGATCGTGGGGCTCATCCTGAAGGAGCATCTGTTGCCGGAGAATTCGCCGCAGCTCCCGCAGGCGTGACGGGCTCCCGCGAACGGAACTTCCGTCACGACGAAACGTTTTCCGCCCATCTCACCGCCAACAGTTCGGAGTTTGCGATGTCAATAGCCGACGGCGACACCAGGATAAGAGACTGGATCGACAAAGCCACCGCAGAACGCCTCGAGAAGGATGTAGCAGCCGTGAAAAACGATATCGCCGCCCTCACCGACCAGATAACCGACGCGCTCAATACCTTCGCCAATTCGGCCGGAAAGCAGGCCCGGCGCGGCTACAAGCAGGCGCGCGAGAACGTGGATTCGACGCTCGACGACATGTCCGAGCGCGGCAGCGCGATGATGGGCGCGGCGCAGGATGCCTATGGCTCGATCGAGGAGACGCTGGAAGACGCCATCACCGCGCGGCCGCTCGCGACCGTCGGTATCGCGCTCGGCATCGGCTTCCTGATCGGCGTCGCCTGGCGCCGGTAAAGCGCGGGACGAACCCTGAGATCGCGGCTGCGTGGCCGCCGTCGCTCAGGCTTGTGGGGGATTGAGGAGCAAGGGATGTTTCAGCGCATTATCGACGGCATCAGCGCATCGACGGGGACGACGGTCCGCCTGACGTCGCTCGCCGCAGGCGCCGCATTCGCGCTCTTCATCACGACGTGCTTTCTTTGCGCGGCCGCGTTCATCTCGGTGCTGGAAAAATACGGCCCGGTGCAGGCCTGCCTCGCCGGCGCCGGCATCTTCTTCCTGCTGACGCTCACCGCGGCGGGCACCTATTGGGGCTACAAGCGCGAGGTGCAGAAGCGCGCCCAAATCGCGGCCGAGCGCGCGGCGAAGTCGGCGGCCTCGAGCATGCTCACCGATCCCGTGCTGCTCGCCACGGGACTCCAGATCGTTCGCGCCATCGGGGTCAAGCGGCTGTTGCCGATCCTGGCGATCGGCGGCCTCGCACTCGGAATCATGGCGAGCCGGGCCGGCGTATCCGACGAGGCGTCGGCTGAACCTGCCGAGTAACGGTACGGGCACCACGCCCGATTCGAGTTATCCCCAGCTGCCGGTAGGGCGATCATGGAGGGGGTCCGAGCGCGCGGACGGTGAATCTCACGCCGCCAGGGGGCGCCGACTTCGGAGGCGCGGGCCGCGACCGCAGGGCAGATCCTCGTTCTTTGCAAAAATTGCGTCTCAAACGGGCTAAGGGCGGCCACGCGAACGCACCGGCGCGCCTTGCGTAATTTTTCGCCAGTCGGGACAAACCTGACCTACTCACGCAAACGCTACTCGGATAGGCAGGCCGTTGCCGCTAAAAGCAGCGCCCGTGATTCCAAAAGTCATTTTCGCAATGAACCCGTCCGTCAAGGCGAACCTCGCCGCATTCCATCACGACGCCAGGCTGTATTTGACGCTCGGCATCGCCAACTGGTCGGTGTTCGTCGACCACATCCCGAACAACGTCGTCAACCTGCTGACGCTGCGCAATTTCGGCTTCAGCGGCGCCGCCGACCTGTTCGTGTTCGTGGTGGGCTACGGCGTCGCCATCATCCACGGCAGGATGGCGCTGGAGCGCGGCTACGTCGTCGCGGCAACGCGCGTCTTTCGCCGCGTCTGGCGGCTCTACGCCGCCTATGTCGTGCTGTTCGTGATCTACATCGACGCCATCGCCTACGTCGCCTCGCAATCGATGGCGCCGGAGATCATCCACGAATACAACATCTCAGGCATTCTCGAGCACCCGCTGCGCATCCTGGTCCGTGGCCTGGTGCTCCAGGAAGAGCCGCTGAACCTCGACCTCCTGCAACTGATGATCCCGCTGATGGCGTTCTTTCCGTTCGTGCTGTGGGGGCTGCTGCGACGGCCGAACCTGACGCTGGCGGCATCGGTCGGGCTGTACGTCGCGGCGCGCTGGTTCGACTGGAATTTCCGGGTCTATCCGGACCAGGAGTGGACCTTCAATCCGCTGTGCTGGCAGATGCTGATGGTGCTGGGCGGCTGGTTCGCCGTGACTGGCGCCGCCGGCCGTGCGCTGCGTGGCATGTCCTGGCTGCGGATCCTCGCAGGCGCCTACCTCGTCTTCGCGATGGCCGTCACCCTGATGCGCCATTCGCCGGCGCTGTCTGCCCATGTGCCGGACCTCCTTCTCAACAGCATCGCGCCGACCGACAAGGAAAACCTCGCGCTCTATCGCGTGGTCCACTTCCTCGCGCTCGCGCTCATTGCGACCCATCTCATTCCGGCCGATCATCCCGGCCTGAAATGGCGGCCGCTTCACGCGGTGATCATATGCGGCGAGGAATGGCTCGCCGTGTTCTGCGTCGCGGTGTTCCTCTCCTTCGCCGGCCATCTCCTCCTGATCACCGGGCCGAACCTGGTGGTGATGCAGGTGGCGGTGAGCATCGTTGGCTTCGCCGCGATGATCGCGGTCGCCTATTACATCACCTGGTCGAAACGGCAGGACCTGCCTGCGGCCTTGCGGCAGCAGACCTGACAACATAATCGTGCGATTCTGCTAGGCCGAGACCTGTGGCTGCGCTATGCGGAGGGACTCTGCGTGAGGAGACTTGGCGTGGCGATGGCGAAAGGCGGGGGTGAAGAGGCTGACAGCACGCCCCGGCGCGGGCGGCCGCGGTCGATCGAGACCACCAACGCCATCCTCGAAAGCGCCTACGCGCTGATGGCCGCCACCGGCCTTGCCGCCACCACCATCGATGCGGTCGCGCGCCACTCCAGCGTCTCCAAGATGACGATCTACAAATGGTGGCCGTCGCGCGAGGCGCTGCTGATCGACGCCTTTCTCCACCATGCCGCGCAGATGCTGCCGCTGCCCCCGGTGAGCTCCGGCACGCCCGCGGCACGCGCGCGCCGCCACGCCGCGGCCTATGCCGAGGCGCTCCAGGGCGAGTTCGGCAAGGTGCAGCTCGCCGTCATCTCCGAATGCATCTCCAAGACCGGCTCGGCGGAGCTGTTCTACGCACGCTACCTGCAATTCCGCCGCGACGCGCTGGTGGAGATGATCGCCGCGGGGCAGAAGGACGGCAGCATCCTGGCCGAGGGGGCGCCCGAGGACCTCTACGACGCGATCTATGGCGGCCTGTTCTATCGCTACGTCTTCGGCATCGCGCCGATCACGCCGGCTTACGCACGCAATCTGGTCGATCTCGTATTGCGACCGAAGGGCTAGATCAGACGCTGAAAATGCCTGCCGTCCGTCCCCGACTCAAGTTCCACGCCTTGGTGACAAGAACGCGCGGACATCTCACGTCTTTTCCCAGAGGAGCATCAGTCTCATCATGATCAAACGCATCTTGCCATACGAAGGATTGCTCCACGAAGTGGTCGAGCATGGAGGCGTGCTTTACATCGGCGGAATCGTCGCCGAGGACACGAGCCTAGACATGTCAGGTCAGGCAAACGATGTGCTTGGCCAATTGTCGCGTCTGCTGAAGACTCTTGGATCCGACCTGGCCAACGTATTGCAGGTGACCATCTTCGTTACGAATCTTGGCGAGAAGGCTGCGTTCAATGCGGCTTGGAAAGCGCACTTTGCCGAAGCCCATCTGCCGGCACGCGCCGTCGTCGGCGTGGCCGATCTCGGTTCAGGCGTCAAGCTCGAGATGACCGCAATCGCTGCTCGACCGACCTCGAGCTGAAGTGCACGAGGTTTATCGCACAGGCCTCACCGGGGCCGAGAGCTTGTCCGTGCGGTCGCGCTCGGTCATGTCGACGACCGTCTCCATCGGAGCGGTCAGCTCGTAGACGTAGGAGACGTCGGTGAAGTAGCGCTTGGCGGTGCCGCCGAGCGCTTCGGGCGCGACGCGGTCGAGCAGGATCAGGCCGAAATCCGAATCCGGGCGGCGCGTCGCCTCGCTGGTGTTGAACTCCTCCCAGCGGAAATGGAAGACCTCATCGGACTCCTCGCCCGTCACCGTCCAGTTGGCCGTGATGTGCGGATGCTTGCCGACCAGCGACAAGCCTTCGTCCGAATGCGAGGCGAGCTCGAAGAACAGGAGTGACAGGCTCTGCGCCGCGCGCGCGCTGACCGCGATGTCAGGACCGGTGACGGCGATGCGGTCCGCATGCGGAATGGCGCGCGCCTCGAACAGGCCCTTCAGCTTGACGCCCTGCCACTGGCTCTCGCTGAGCAGCGAGACCACGTTGGACATGGCGTGGATGCGGCCGATCAGCAGCTCGCGCGCGATGTCGATGTCCGAGCCGTGGCGCAGCGTGCGCGTCACGATCGACTGGATCACCGCCAGGATGTTCTTGACCCGGTGGTTGAGCTCGTCGATGACGGCGGTCAGGCGGCGCTCGAAGCCGATCCGCACCTGGATTTCCCGGCTGAGCCTCAAATTGTTGTAGGCGACATAGCCGAACAGGCCGCACACCATCGCGGTGATCGCAAAGCCGATCGCCGCCACGATGACCGCAGTCTGCTCGGCACGCCGCGCCGAATTGGTCTTGGCGTAATAGCCGAGCTGCCAGTCGCGGCCGCCGAAGCTCACGGTGCGCGTCGCCGATGGCAGCGGGCCGTCCGCCGCCGTCATGCGCGTGGAGACCACGCCCTGGTCATTGGCGACGAGCTCGCCGCCGTCCTTGCGTGGATCCTTGAGCGCGACCGAGAACAACGACATGTCGTCATTGGTCAGCATCAGCGAGGCGAGCTCGTAGGAGAATGTGACGAACCCGGCCGGCTCCGTTGCCCCCTCGGGAATCACGGGAGCAGCCACGATGATGCCGATCGGACCATTCCCGCGCAGCAGCGGCACCGGGTCGGAAGCAACCGACCGCTTCTCGATCCGGGCCCGGGCGAGCATCGCGCTGCGCACCGGGTCCTGGTCATAGCTGCGGCCGGGCAGCGCCTTGGTCTCGTCGCTGCGCGGCTCGAGGTCCATCAGCACGTCGATCGGATGGGTGAGGCTCGCGGGGGCGATGGGCTTGTCGCTGTAGTCACGGATCTGCGGCTTCGGGAAGCCGGCCGCCGCGATTGCCACCTGCGCCGCAGCGAGCTCGTTCGGCTGGAGCCGGGCGACCCAGCCGGCCACCACGAAATCGGTCTTGAAGGCGTAGATCGCCGAGCGCAGCGGCTCCAGCATGTTGGGCTTGAGCACCGATGGCGCGCGGAACAGGCCGGAGGCGACACGCGCGAGCAGCTCGCGCTCGGTCAGCCGGTCCTGCACCAGGCTCGCATGGACGTCGATCGCACGCGCGAGCGCGATCCGGTCCAGCGCCAGCTCCTGGTCGTGGACGCGATAGGCGGCAAGCCCGGAAAGCAAGGCTCCGAGCAGTGCAATGAAGCCGATGATGAAACCCAGCCGGACCACGCGACTACTCAGACGGAAGCAGGAGGTCGGCAATAAACACGGAGCATATGAACGCCGCTCGAACGGCCATGTGCCGAAACGGGGTGAACCCCGATGGCGGAGATAATGGAGGAGGAGGCATCAGTACGCAACTTGGGTCGCCTGAAAAGCTTAATGCGCCCGGCCGGCCGGTCGTCCGGCCGGAGTGGATTTGCCCCGGGTACCGGAGGTAACCAATCGCCGTGTCCGGAATTTGTTCCGCAGGTACGGTCCTGCCTCAGGCGTTAACGGCGGAAAACGCCTGTGCCAAGTCGTCGCGTCCGTCAGCCCGCCCGTTTCAGGCCGCCCTTGGCCTCGATGAAGCCGACGATGCGATCGAGCCCCTCGCTCTTCTTCAGGTTGGTCATGACGAAGGGGCGCGCGCCGCGCATCCGCTTGGCATCCGTCTCCATCTTCTCCAGGGAAGCGCCGACATGGGGCGCAAGATCGATCTTGTTGATGACCAGGAGGTCGGACCGGGTGATGCCGGGGCCGCCCTTGGACGGGATCTTGTCGCCGGCCGCCACGTCGATCACGTAGATGGTGAGGTCGGCCAGCTCCGGGGAAAAAGTGGCAGCGAGATTGTCGCCGCCGGATTCGATCAGCACGAGGTCGAGGCCGGGGAATTTCGCGCGCATGTCCGCGACCGCTGCCAGGTTCATCGAGGCGTCTTCGCGGATCGCGGTGTGGGGGCAGCCGCCGGTCTCGACGCCGGCAATGCGATCCGGCGTCAGCGAGCCCGAACGCACCAGGAATTCCGCATCCCATTTGGTGTAGATGTCGTTGGTGATCGCGGCGATGTCGTAGCGCTCGCGCATGGTCTTGCAGAGCAGATCCATCAGCGCGGTCTTGCCCGATCCGACCGGACCGCCGACGCCGACACGCAAGGGGCCGTGAGACGTAGCCATAGCTTCTTTCCTATCGTCGTCCTGGCGAAGGCCAGGACCCATTACCACCGAAGTTCGTTGTCGCGGAAAGCCGGGGCCACAGCCGCGCATGACCACAGGCAGTTGTGGTTATGGGTCCTGGCTTTCGCCAGGACGACGGCTGCGAGTGGTGCCGCACGCTCACGACCGAAACAGCCGCGTATACTGCGTCTCGTGCCGCAGGCTGGCGAGGTCGGCGCGAAACGTCGCGCTGCCGAGATCGTCCAGCGTCGCGCTCAGCGCACGGTTGGCGGTCGCGGCAACCGCAGCTTCCAGCCGCACCAGCACGCGCTGGCTGTCGGTCTGGCCGAGCGGAATGAGGCGACTGGCCGCGGAAATCCAGTTCGAGACCACAGCGTGCAGGAAGGCGTGCAGCGTCGGCGCCAGCGGAACGCCGTGCATTGCGGCGACAACACCGACCGCGACGGGATAGACCAATGGCGTGCGGCATGCCGCAACCATGGCATCCAGCCCCTCCGCATCCCACGCGGCGCGGGCGATGTCGATGAAGGCGCGGCCCTGCGAGCTGGTCTCGAGCTGCCGCTCGCGCGACGGCACGAAGGCGCTCGCGAGCTCAGCGATGTCGCGCAAGGCGGCCTCCTCGCCCGCTTCGGTGGCGCGATAGGCCTGGACCAGAAACGTCGCATCGCAGAAGCCCGAACCATCACCGAGCATCGCATCGAGCCAGTCGACGAGCGTCGCCGTGTCGGTGATATCGCCCGCCTCGACCGCCCATTCGATACCGCTGGAATAGGAGAAGCCGCCGACGGGGAACGCCGGCGACAGCCAGGTCATCAGCCGGTACAGCGCCGCCGCCTCGCGCGCGGCGAGGTCACCGGCATTGACCGGCTCATTTGTGGTCATGAGCATGCTTGTGGCCGTGGTGGTGGTCGGGATGGTCGCAATGCTCGTCGTGATGATGGTGATCGTGCCCATGGTCATGCGCGGCATGATCATGATCATGGTCATGGTGATCGTGGCCATGATGATCATGGCCGTGGTGATCATGATGATGGTCGCCATGATCGTGATGGTGATGACCGTGATCATGATGCGCATGGTCATCATGCCCGTGCGCATGACCGGCGTCGGCGTAGGCGCCGCCTTCGGGATCGAACGGCGCCTCGATCTCGACGACACGCGCGCCGAGCCCCTTCACCATGGCCTCGATGACGTGGTCACGGCGGATACGCAAGGCTTTGGCCATGATCTGCGTCGGCAGGTGACGGTTGCCGAGGTGCCAGCCGACGCGGATGAGGTGGTGCGGATCGCGGCCGCGGATCTCCAGCAGCGGCTCGGGCGCCGCAACCACTTCGACCAGCCGGCCGTCCTCCAGTACCAGCGCATCGCCGCCGCGCAGTGCAACGGCGTTTTCGAGGTCGAGCAGGAATTCGAGCCCCCGCGTCCCCGTCATCGCCATGCGGCGGCGGTGCCGATCGTCGAAATCGAGCACGACCGTGTCCACTGGTGCTTCGGTGAAGCGGTGCTGTCCTCTAACCTGCGTCGCCCGGATCATTGGCTTCTACCCTGTTACCGTGTCTCGACCTTCTCGGGCGTGATCACTTCGATCTTCGGCGGCGCCGTGAAGCATTTCACCGCAACGCGGCCGAACGTCTTCATGTGCTCCATGCCACGGTGCGGCACCAGCGCCTCGGCATTCTCCCACTGCTCGACGAACACCATCTTGGTCGGATCGGTGACGCTCTCATGCAGATCATAGGCGATATTGCCGGGCTCTTTCCGCGTCTCCTTGATGCAGGCGGTGGCGGCTGCAATGAATTCGGCGCGCGTCTCGGGCTTGATGGTCAAGGTGGCAACGACGTAGATCACGAGAAATCCTCCCGGCTTTTCTTCTGGGTTCAAGATACCGGGCGGGACATTAGACCAGGCGGGATCGAACGCAACACCGTAAAACCGTCCCCGGACAGGCTCCGGGGACCGGGGCGCTATTTCAGTACATGAAATATCGCTGCGCCATCGGCAGCACTTCGGCGGGCGCGCAGGTCAGGAGCTCGCCGTCGGCGCGGACCTCATAGGTCTCCGGATCGACCTCGATATTGGGCGTGGCGTCGTTGTGGATCATGCTCTTCTTGGAGATCCTGCCGCGGGTGTTCTGGACGGCATAGAGCTTCTTCTCGATGCCGAGCTTGCGCGCCAGCCCGCCGGTGATCGCGGCCTTGGAGGTGAACACCACGGAAGACGCCGTGCGTGCCTTGCCGAAGGCGCCGAACATCGGCTGGTAGTGCACCGGCTGCGGCGTCGGGATCGAGGCGTTGGGATCGCCCATGGGCGCGGCGACGATCGTGCCGCCCTTGACGATGCAGTCCGGCTTGACGCCGAAGAAGGCCGGCGACCACAGCACGAGATCGGCGAGCTTGCCCTTCTCCACCGAGCCGATCAGCTTCGAGACGCCATGGGCGATCGCGGGGTTGATCGTGTATTTGGCGATGTAGCGCTTGACGCGGAAATTGTCGTTGTCCTTGCCCTTGTCCTGCGGCAGCGACCCGCGCTGCTTCTTCATCTTGTCGGCGGTCTGCCAGGTCCGGATGATGACCTCGCCGAGGCGGCCCATGGCCTGGGAGTCCGAGGACATCATCGAGAGCGCGCCGAGATCGTGCAGGATGTCCTCGGCCGCGATTGTCTCCTTCCGGATACGGCTTTCGGCGAACGCCAGATCTTCCGCGATCGAGGGATCGAGGTGGTGGCACACCATCAGCATGTCGAGATGCTCGTCGATGGTGTTGCGGGTGAACGGCCGCGTCGGATTGGTCGATGACGGCAGCACGTTCTTCAGCCCCGCGACCTTGATGATATCGGGGGCGTGACCGCCGCCGGCGCCTTCGGTGTGGAAGGCGTGGATGGTTCGCCCCTTGAACGCCTTGATCGTATCCTCGACGAAGCCGGATTCGTTCAGCGTGTCGGTGTGGATCATGACCTGGATGTCGTAATCGTCGGCCACCGAGAGGCAGTTGTCGATCGCGGCCGGCGTGGTGCCCCAATCCTCGTGCAGCTTCAGCGCGCAGGCGCCGCCCTTGATCATCTCGACCAGCGGCGCGGGGCGCGAGGCGTTGCCCTTGCCGGAAATGCCGAGATTGACCGGGAACGCGTCGAACGACTGGATCATCCGCCCCATGTGCCACGGGCCCGGCGTGCAGGTCGTCGCAAAGGTGCCGTGCGAGGGACCGGTGCCGCCGCCCAGCATCGAGGTGACGCCGCTCATCAGCGCGTGCTCGATCTGCTGCGGGCAGATGAAATGGATGTGGCTGTCGAAGCCGCCGGCGGTGAGGATCTTGCCCTCGCCGGCGATCACGTCGGTGCCGGGGCCGATGATGATGGTGACGCCCGGCTGGATGTCGGGATTGCCGGCCTTGCCGATCGCGGAGATCATGCCGTCCTTGATCGCGACGTCGGCCTTCACGATGCCCCAATGGTCGACGATCAGCGCATTGGTGATGACGGTGTCGGCCGCGCCCTGCTTGTTGGTCACCTGCGACTGCCCCATGCCGTCGCGGATCACCTTGCCGCCGCCGAACTTCACCTCCTCGCCATAGACGGTGAAATCCTTCTCCACCTCGATGATGAGATCGGTGTCGGCGAGCCGCACCTTGTCGCCGGTGGTCGGGCCGAACATGTCGGCATAGACGGAACGCTTTATCTTGACGGACATCACAAGCCCCGTTTGCGTTTGAATTTTTGGCTATTCACAGCAAAGCCCTCGCTGCTTTTACGACATCGTCGAATCTTCTATCGAGCCACGAGTTGCCGCCACGACAGCCGGCGACCACCTGCTCGGCCCAGCCGGCGTAGTCGGCCAGATCGTCTCGTTCCTCTGCAGTCGGATCGGAATGAACGCGTGCGCCGATATTGCTGATCTTGTCGGCGATCTTGATCAGTTTTGCACCGGCCGATTTCTTCGGCGCATCGACAATCTGCAGACGCCGCCGCTCGGCCTTCGGCAGGCTCATATCGTCGGTGCACTCGACGACGAGGGAAGCGACACGGTCGGAGAATTTTTCCGCCAGCTCCTCGCGCGTGGTGTCGGTGTCTTCGATCGTATCATGCAGCCAGCCGGCCGCGACCAGCTCCGCATCGGCCCCATCGGTTGCCGCCGCAAGCAGGTTCGCGACCTCAGCCAGATGATTGATGTAAGGCTCGTTCCCCCGCCCCTTGCGCGCCATGCCGTTGTGCCGGCGCGCGGCCAGCTCAGCAGCTTCCGAGATGAGGCGGACGGCGGGCAGCATGCTCACGCCTCCTTCGGGCCATCGGAGGCACCGCTTTCACCGTTCCCTCCCCCCTTGCGGGGGAGGGTCAGGGAGGGGGGTGCTCCGGGCTCCGCTGCCTGAAGGATGGCGAGAGCCACACCTTCCAGATTTCTCAGCACGTCCTCATTGGTGAAACGCAACACGCGATAGCCCCGAGACGCGAACCACTCGTCGCGTTGTGCGTCCTTACGGAGACGCTCCTCGAAATCGTGGCTTTCGCCATCGACCTCAACCACCAGCTTGCACGAATGCGCCACGAAATCGGCGATATACGCACCCATCGGAGCCTGCCGGCGAAAACCGAGGCGAGCCAGACGATGAGCTTTGAGGTGACGCCACAGCAACGTCTCCGCGCGGGTCATCTCGCGCCTCAATCGCTTGGCGCGGGTTCTTTGTAACGGAGAGACCTCGTCGTGTGGCATACCCCTCTCCCCAGCCCTCCCCCGCAAGGGGGGAGGGAGCCTGACCATTGTGCTCACCTCACTGTGGATCACGCCGCGCGCCTCAGTTTACACTCACAGCTTCCCCATCACGTCGCCGCGGAAGCCGTAGATGGTCTTCTTGCCGGCGAGCGCGACGAGCTGGACGTCGCGGGTCTGGCCGGGCTCGAAGCGGACGGCGGTGCCGGCGGCGATGTCGAGGCGCATGCCGCGGGCCTTCTTGCGGTCGAACTTCAGCGCCGGGTTGGTCTCGAAGAAATGGTAGTGCGAGCCGACCTGGATCGGACGGTCGCCGGTGTTGGCGACCGTGAGCGTCACGGTCCTGCGGCCGGCATTGAGCTCGATCTCGCCGTCCTGGATGAAGAGTTCGCCGGGGATCATGTCTGTCTTCCTCCGTCATTCCGGGGCTCGCGGAGCGAGAACCCGGAATCTCGATCAACAATCTCTGGATTCCGGGTTCGCCCTGCGGGCGCCCCGGAATGACGAATTTGAATCACCTGATCGGCTCGTGCACCGTGACGAGCTTGGTGCCGTCCGGGAACGTCGCCTCGACCTGGATGTCGTGGATCATTTCGGGAATGCCCGGCATCACCTGGTCGCGGGTCAGCACCTGCGCGCCGGATTGCATCAGCTCGGCCACGGTGCGGCCGTCGCGGGCGCCTTCGAGGATGAAATCGGAGATGATCGCGATCGCTTCGGGATGGTTGAGCTTGACGCCGCGGTCCAGCCTGCGGCGCGCCACGATGGCCGCCATCGAGATCAGAAGCTTGTCCTTTTCGCGGGGAGACAGGTTCATGCGAAATCTCTTCCGTTCAACACGTCAATTCAACCACAGTCGCGGCAACGCCGCACCAGTGCGCGCCAGCACCGCCATCATGTCGGCGCGCAAGCGCGCCGCATCTTGGGCACAGAACCGCGCCATTGCAAAGCCATTCCAGGCCGATATCCCGACCTCGCCGGCGAAGGATTCCGAGGCCTGCCGAATGCGCTCGATGAGCGCCTCATCGCCGGGCACGATCAAGGCCGTGCCGATCGCCGCGCCCCCCTTGGCCACCGCGGACCTCGCGAGTTTCGCGCCGATATTGCCGTCGAGCCTGACGGTCTCGGCAAAGACCAGCCGGCCGCCGCGGGAGAGCCGCCAGCGGTCGACGAACTCGCCCTGCTCCATCCGCTCACCCATCGCAGTGCGTCCGAACACCACGATCTCGCAAAGCAGGAGCGAGGCCGCCTCATCGAGCGCGATGTCGAAGCGACGATGGACACGGGCACGATCAAACAGGATGGTCTCCTGCGGCAGCCAGGACAGATGCGCGCCTGCGCCGACCTTCAGGGCGATATTGAGCTCCGCCGCCGGGCCCTGTGCGCGATAGACCTTCTCCGCGGCCGCCGTGGTCAGCGTCAGCCGCGCGGCATCGGCCGCCGATATCTCGACATCGAAGCGATCGCCGCCGGCAACGCCGCCGGCCGTGTTGACGAACACGCCGGACAGCCCTTCATCCTCCGGCGAAGGAAAGCGCACACGCAGCGAGCCGGATTCATGCAACGCACCGCGCCGCGTCACGCCGTCGCGCGCGTGCACGTCGAACCTGACCGCGCCGCGGGCGCGATTGGCCTCGAATATGGTGGACGTGACTGATAGTTCGCTGCGCATCCGCCTCCCCAGCCGGTCGCGGCACAAATGGCTTACAGAGCCATCTGACGGCTGATCTCGCTCGCGTCGAGATTGGTGCGGTCGCAAGTGAACTTCACCGCGCCGCGATCCATCACGGCGAAACTGTCGCCGAGTTCGCAGGCAAAGTCGAGATATTGTTCGACCAGCACGATGGCGATGTTGCCGAGGTTGCGCAAGTAGGAGATGGCGCGGCCGATGTCCTTGATGATCGAAGGCTGGATGCCCTCGGTCGGCTCGTCGAGCAGCAGCAGCTTCGGCCGCATCACCAGCGCACGCCCGATCGCGAGCTGCTGCTGCTGGCCGCCGGAGAGGTCGCCGCCGCGCCGGCCGAGCATGGATTGCAGCACCGGGAACAGCGAGAACACGTCGTCCGGGATGTGCTTGTCCTCGCGCTTGAGCGGACCGAAGCCGGTCTTGAGATTCTCCTCGACCGTCAGCAGCGGAAAGATCTCGCGGCCCTGCGGCACGAAGCCGATGCCCTTGCGCGCCCGCTCATAAGGCTTGAGGCCCGTGATGTCGCTGCCGTCGAACACGATCGCGCCCGAGGAGATCGGATATTGCCCAACCATGGCCCGCAGCAGCGAGGTCTTGCCGACGCCGTTGCGCCCGAGCACGCAAGTCACCTTGCCGGGCTCGGCCGCAATCGAGACGCCGCGCAGCGCCTGCGCCGCGCCGTAGAACAGGTTGATGTCCTTGACCTCAAGCATGGCTCAGCGTCCCAGATAGACTTCGATGACCCGCTCGTTGGACGAGACCTGGTCGATGGTTCCTTCCGCGAGCACCGTGCCTTCGTGCAGGCAGGTCACCTTGACGCCGAGCTCGCGCACGAACGTCATGTCGTGCTCGACCACCATGACGGTGTGGGTCTTGTTGATCTCTTTCAGCAGCTCGGCCGTAAGATGCGTCTCGACGTCGGTCATGCCGGCGACGGGCTCGTCGACGAGCAGCAGCTTCGGATCCTGCGCCAGCAGCATGCCGATCTCGAGCCATTGCTTCTGGCCGTGGCTGAGGCTGCCGGCCAGCCGATTGCGCGCCTCGGTGAGGCGGATCGTCTCCAGCACCTTGTCGATGCGCTCGGACTCGGCCTTGCTGCCGCGCCAGAACAGCGTGCCCTTGACGCTGTGGTCGACATTGAGCGCCAGCAGCAGATTGTCCTGCACGGTCTGACTCTCGAACACGGTCGGTTTCTGGAATTTGCGGCCGATGCCGAGCTCGGCGATGCGGGTCTCGTCCAGCCGCGTCAGGTCGGTGACGCCGTCGAACAGCACGGTGCCCTCGTCCGGCTTGGTCTTGCCGGTGATGATGTCCATCATCGTGGTCTTGCCGGCGCCGTTCGGGCCGATGATGGCGCGCATCTCGCCGGGTTCGAGCGTCAGCGACAGATTGTTGATGGCGTGGAAGCCGTCGAAGGAGACGTGCACACCGTCGAGATAGAGCATTGCGGAGGTCGAGCGGGTGTCCATGACGTTCATTGCGCCTCCTCCGCCATCTTGGTTTCGGTGACGCCGTCCTCGGCCGCGGCGCTCGCCGTGGTCGCGGCGGGACGCTTCTCGTTCGACGAGTCCCACCAGGCGTTGAAGGTGCCGACGATGCCCTTGGGCAGCAGCAGCGTCACCAGAATAAACAGCGCGCCGAGCATGAACAGCCAGTACGGCGCCAGCATGCCCGAGGTGAAGAACGTCTTTGCGTAGTTGACGACGACGGCGCCGAGCGCCGCGCCCACCAGCGTGCCGCGGCCACCGACCGCAACCCAGATCACCGCCTCGATCGAATTGCCCGGTGCGAATTCGCTCGGATTGATGATGCCGACCTGCGGCACGTAAAGCGCGCCGGCGACGCCGGCCATGCAGGCCGACACCGTGAACACGAACAGCTTGTAGGATTCGACACGGTAGCCGAGGAAGCGGGTGCGCGATTCCGCATCACGCACCGCGATCAGCACCTTGCCGAGCTTGGACGAGACGATGGCGCGGCAGATCAGGAAGCCCAGGATCAGCGCCAGGCAGCTCAGCGCAAACAGCGCGGCACGGGTGCCTTCGGCCTGCACGTTGAAGCCCAGGATGTCCTTGAAGTCGGTCAGGCCGTTGTTGCCGCCGAAGCCGAAATCGTTGCGGAAGAAGGCGAGCAGCAGCGCATAGGTCATCGCCTGCGTGATGATCGACAGGTACACGCCGGTGACGCGGGAGCGGAAGGCGAGCCAGCCGAAGCAGAAGGCGAGCAGGCCGGGCACGACCAGCACCATCAGCGCGGCGAACCAGAACATGTCGAAGCCGTACCAGTACCAGGGCAGCTTCGAATAGTTCAGGAACACCATGAAGTCGGGCAGGATCGGATTGCCGTAGACGCCGCGGGTGCCGATCTGCCGCATCAGGTACATGCCCATCGCGTAGCCGCCGAGCGCGAAGAAAGCGCCGTGACCGAGCGAGAGGATGCCGCAATAGCCCCAGATCAGGTCGATCGCGAGCGCCAGGATGGCGTAGCAGACATATTTGCCCCAGAGCGCGACCAGATAGGTCGGCACTTGCAGGAACGAGCCCGCGGGCAGCAGCAGGTTGGACAACGGGATCAGCACGCCCAGCGCGGCGACAACCAGCAGGAAGATCGTCGCGCTGCGGTCCAGCGATCGCGTCAGCATGTGAGGGCTCATGCTTCCACCGCACGGCCCTTGAGCGCGAACAGGCCGCGCGGCCGCTTCTGAATGAACAGGATGATGAGAACCAGGATGGCGATCTTGCCGAGCACGGCACCGGCGACCGGCTCCAGGAACTTGTTGGCGATGCCGAGTGTGAAGGCGCCGACCAGCGTGCCCCAGAGATTGCCGACCCCGCCGAACACCACGACCATGAAGCTGTCGATGATGTAGCTCTGGCCGAGATTGGGGCTGACATTGTCGATCTGCGACAGCGCCACGCCGGCGATGCCGGCAATGCCAGAACCGAGGCCGAAGGTGAGCGCATCGACACGCGAGGTGGCGATGCCCATCGAGGCCGCCATGCGGCGGTTCTGCGTCACGGCGCGCATCTCCAGGCCCAGCGCGGTGTAGCGCAGCATCGCGAGCAGGACCGCGAACACGGCGAGCGTGAAGCAGAGGATCCACAGCCGGTTATAGGTGATGGTGATCTGGCCGAGCTCGAAGGCGCCGCTCATCCAGGAGGGATTGCCGACCTCGCGGTTGGTCGGGCCGAACATGGTGCGAACCGCCTGCTGGAGCACCAGCGACAGGCCCCAGGTCGCCAGCAGCGTCTCCAGCGGACGGCCGTAGAGGAAGCGGATGATGCTGCGCTCGATCAGAACGCCGATCGCGCCGGCGACGAGAAAGGCGAGCGGCACGGCGATCAGCAAGGAATAGTCGAACAGGCCGGGATAGCGGGTGCGGATCACCTCCTGCACCACGAAGGTGGTGTAGGCCCCGATCATCACCATCTCGCCATGGGCCATGTTGATGACGCCCATCACGCCGAAGGTGATGGCGAGACCGATCGCCGCGAGCAGCAGCACCGAGCCGAGCGAGAGGCCGTACCAGGCATTCTGCACCGTGGACCAGACCGCGAGCGAGCTCTGGATCGAGCCGATCGCGCTCGCGGCGGCCTTGGTCACCGAGGCCGGCTGGTCGCCCATGCCGGTGAGCAGTGCCATCGCCTCCTGGTCGCCGCGCGCCTTGAGGGTGGCGACGGCCTCGAGCTTCTCGACCTCGGTGGCATCGGACTTGAACAGCAGGATCGCCGCGCGGGCGTCGCCGAGCGCAGCCTTGACGGATTTGTTGGTTTCCTTGCCGAGCGCGGCATCGACGGCTTCGAGCGCGGTCTCCTCATGCGACTTGAAGACGGACTGCGCGGCCTGGAGGCGCGTTCCGACATCCGGCGACTGAAGCGTCAGGCTGCCGACTGCGGCATCGACGCTGCGGCGCAGACGGTTGTTGAGGCGGACCGCGCTCGCACTGTCGGGAACGCTGGCGACGGACTGGCCGGTCGCCGCATCGATCGACTTGCCGTCGGCGCCGGTGACGTAGACCTTCTTGCTGTCCGGATCGGCCATGAGGCGGCCGTCCTGGAGCGCGCTGATGATGGGGAAGGCCAGCGGATTGCCGCTGCTCGCGACCACGCCGATCGCCTCTTCGGTGTCGGAATAATCATCGTTGGCGAATTTGGCGACCGCATCCTCGAACGGACCGGCGAAGGCCGGCAGTGCGAACGCGATCAGGAATAACGAGAGCAGGAGCGAACAGAGGCGGGCGGACAAATTGGCTGGCACTGTGAATGACCCCGGCAGAAATGGGTGGAGAAGGCGGCGGGATCGCCGCCTTCTCCGGTCGCGTGCAAAGATCGGTCAGGCCGGGATCAGGAGCCCGAACCCAGGCACTTGTTGGTCTTGGTGTTGAAGTTGCCGCACTTCTTGCCGACCCAGTCGCCGATCAGGTCCTTGGAGCCGTCGAGCTCCTTCGACCAGGCGTCGCCAGCGACAAGACCCGGGGTCTTCCAGACCACGTCGAACTGACCGTTCGCCTTGATCTCGCCGATGAACACCGGCTTGGTGATGTGGTGGTTCGGAAGCATCTTGGAGGTGCCGCCGGTCAGGTTCTTGGCTTCGATGCCCGGGAGAGCGTCGATCACCTTGTCCGGATCGGTCGACTTCACCTTCTCGACCGCCTTGACCCACATGTCGAAGCCGATCACGTGCGCCTCCATCGGATCGTTGGTCACGCGCTTCGGATTCTTGGTGTAGGCCTGCCACGCCTTGATGAACTTCTCGTTCTCCGGCGACTTGATCGACTGGAAGTAGTTCCAGGCGGCGAGATGGCCGAGCAGCGGCTTGGTGTCGATGCCGGCGAGCTCTTCCTCACCCACCGAGAACGCGACCACCGGGATGTCCTTCGCCTTGATGCCCTGGTTGCCGAGCTCCTTGTAGAAGGGAACGTTGGCGTCGCCGTTGATGGTCGAGACCACCGCGGTCTTCTTGCCGGCCGAGCCGAACTTCTTGATGTCGGCCACGATCGTCTGCCAGTCGGAGTGACCGAACGGCGTGTAGTTGATCATGATGTCTTCCTGGGCGACACCCTTCGACTTCAGATAGGCTTCCAGGATCTTGTTGGTGGTGCGCGGATAGACGTAGTCGGTGCCCGCGAGCACCCAGCGCTTCACCTTCTCGTCCTTCATCAGGTAGTCGACGGCGGGGATCGCCTGCTGGTTCGGCGCAGCACCCGTGTAGAACACGTTGCGCTCGCTCTCCTCGCCCTCGTACTGCACGGGGTAGAACAGGATGTTGTTCAGCTCCTTGAACACCGGCAGCACCGACTTGCGCGACACCGAGGTCCAGCAGCCGAACACGACCGAGACCTTGTCCTTGGTGATCAGCTCGCGGGCTTTTTCGGCGAACAGCGGCCAGTTCGAAGCGGGATCGACGACGACGGCTTCGAGCTTCTTGCCAAGCACGCCGCCCTTCTTGTTCTGCTCGTCGATCAGGAAGAGGATGGTGTCCTTCAGCGTGGTTTCGCTGATGGCCATGGTGCCCGAGAGAGAGTGAAGCACACCGACCTTGATGGTGTCGTCCGCGGCCTTCGCGCCGGAAATGGAGGCCAGACCGAGCATCAGTCCGGCGGTCGCGGCGAGCACGCCGCGGCGGCTAAATGACGCCGCTATATCGTGAGTGGATTTGGTAAGCATTTGTGTATCATCTCCCTGACGCAGACGTGAAAACGCTGCGAAACGGCCCCACGGCCGCCTGCGGTTAACGGAATCGCAAGAACCATGCCATGGGCTATGTACACACCAAGCCATTGGTTTCATTCGAAAAACTGGCAAAAATCGAAATTTCGCCGCAGTCTGTTTGCTCAAGACTTGGGCAAATAAATTGTATGCTAATACGGCAGACAGTGCATTTTTTGAGCAAAACGATACTTCTGTCTAAATTTCCGGCATAACTATTTCTGCACTGCAATCGCCGTTTCGGGCCAGCGTGCCTTGAAAGCGCCCGCTCAATGTTCCATATGAACGGTCGAGACCTCTTGCGAATCAAGGGGTCGTTGCGAGCCGCGTGTTCTTAAGCCCTCTACGGGCCTCTGGCTTGCCCCATTCTCCCAAGCCATCCGACACCCTAAACACGCAGGTGTCTTCTCGACACCCGTTTGCGTGCGCCGCGCTGAATGCGCCGGGCGCCCGCTTTTGACATGGAAAGAACCCATCTTTTGACTTCGTTTCAGGACTTCGGCCTCGCCGAACCGATCGCGCGTGCTCTCTCCGAAGAGAACTACGTCACCCCCACCCCCATCCAGGCCCAGACCATTCCCACGGCATTGACCGGCCGCGACGTCGTCGGCATCGCCCAGACCGGCACCGGCAAGACCGCATCCTTCGCGCTGCCGATCCTGCACCGCCTGCTCGAGCATCGCATCAAGCCGCAGCCGAAGACGACCCGCGTCCTGGTCCTGTCGCCCACCCGCGAGCTGTCCGGCCAGATCCTCGACAGCTTCAACGCCTATGGCCGCCACATCCGCCTGTCCTCGACGCTCGCCATCGGCGGCGTGCCGATGGGCCGTCAGGTCCGCTCGCTGATGCAGGGCGTCGAAGTGCTGGTCGCCACCCCCGGCCGCCTGCTCGACCTCGTGCAGAGCAACGGGCTGAAGCTTGGCAGCGTCGAATTCCTCGTGCTCGACGAGGCCGACCGCATGCTCGACATGGGCTTCATCAACGACATCCGGAAGATCGTCGCCAAGCTGCCGATCAAGCGGCAGACGCTGTTCTTCTCGGCCACCATGCCCAAGGACATCGCCGAGCTCGCCGACTCCATGCTGCGTGATCCCGCCCGTGTCGCGGTGACCCCGGTCTCCTCGACCGCCGAGCGGATCAACCAGCGTATCCTCCAGGTCGACTTCTCGGCCAAGCCCGCCTTCCTGACCAAGCTCCTGAAGGACGAGCCGATCAACCGCGCGCTGGTCTTCACCCGCACCAAGCACGGCGCCGACAAGGTCGTGAAGACGCTCGAGAAGGCCGGCATTGCCGCCAGCGCCATCCACGGCAACAAGTCGCAGAACCATCGCGAGCGCACGCTCGCCCAGTTCCGCTCCGGTGACATCCGCACGCTGGTCGCCACCGACATCGCCGCCCGTGGCATCGACGTCGACGGCATCACCCACGTCATCAATTTCGACCTGCCCAACGTGCCCGAGACTTACGTCCACCGCATCGGCCGCACCGCGCGCGCCGGCGCCGAGGGCACCGCGATCTCGCTGGTCGCAGGCGGCGAGGAGCTCAGCTATCTCCGCGACATCGAGCGGCTGATCAAGGTGGCGCTGCCGCGTGAAGACCTCCGCACCGATGCCGGTCGCCGCGATGCAGGTCCTCCCCCGTCGCAGCAACGACAGGGCCGGCCGGGCCGCCCGGGCCAGCGCCCGCAAGGCGCAAGACATGGTGAGGGGCGGCACGGTGACGGACGGCGTGCCGACGAAAGGCATGGCGACGGACGCCACCACAGCGCCGGCAAGCAGGGCGATGGACGGCCCGGTGAAGGCCGGCATGGCGACGCGCGCCATGTCGACGGAAGGCATGTTGAAGGAAGGCCTGGCAGCGGCCCGAAGGCCTCAAAGGGGTCTCGTCGCCGCCGCTCCGGCGGCAAGATGCATTCTTCGCCGGCCGACCGTCCGGAACAGCGTTCCGCGCATAGCGCTGGGACGTCTGATGGGATACAAGGCGTTGCCTTTTTGCGCCGCGAGAGTCGGCCGAACGGCCAATCGACCCGCAAACCCTATTCGCACTAGCCGTCCACGACCTGGAGACATTCATGGCTAAGGAAGAGCTGATCCAGTTCGAAGGACTGGTCACCGAAATCCTCCCCGACGCCCGCTACCGCGTGCAGCTCGATGCCGGACACGAGATCGTTGCCTACACCGCCGGCAAGATGAAGAAGAACCGCATCAAGACGCTCGCGGGCGACCGCGTGACGGTGGAGATGTCGCCCTACGATCTTGAGAAGGGCCGGCTGATTTTCCGCCACAAGGACGAACGTCCCGCAACATCCGGCGGACCGCCGCGGGGTGGCGCGCAGCGCGGTGGCCAGTTCCGTCGCCGCTAAGCGGCGAACGACCATTCCGCGCGCAAGCGCGGAATTAAAATGCTGACCTGTATGCTGATCTGCCGCGCACGTCGCGGCGGATCAAAAAATCGTGCGCGTCAGGATTGTTTTGAAGCCCCATTTCCAATAAAATGAATTAATCGATTTTCGGCCGGACGACATTGGCATCCACCGGTACAGCCGGTTCAGACACGCTGACGACCCTTCCAGAAATTCGATCTAACCTGCCCGCGCGAGCGGGCTCTTACATTGTGTTATCTGAGAAGGAACTACCCCCGTGAGCATGGGAACCGTGAAGTGGTTTAACGCGACCAAGGGCTTCGGCTTCATCCAGCCCGACGACGGCGGCAAGGACGTGTTCGTGCACATCAGCGCCGTCGAGCGCGCCGGCCTCGGCACGCTGCGCGAAGGCCAGAAGATCTCCTACGAGATCGTGGCCGATCGCCGGTCCGGCAAGTCGGCCGCCGACAATCTTCGCTCCGCCGGCTGAGCCAACGGACCTTCGGTCCGGATCTGCTCGAGCGAACGAACCAAAGCAACAGAAAAGGCCGTGCGCGACGCACGGCCTTTTTTCATGTTCGAAGAACCGAGAGAATTCTTCCTCGCCGGTGCGAGAGTCCGGACCGGACCGCACGATCCTGCCCGGCAATCCCGGCAATCGGTGTTGCTCGTTGGTCTTGCTAGTTGATCTTGCTAGTTAGTCTTGGCGCCGGCGTTGCCGCTGGCACTGCTGCTCAGCGAACCGGCCTGGCTCATCGTGGTGTTGAAGAAGGCGTCGCTGTCGCCCAGCGTCACGCGGCGTTGGCAAATCGGCATGCAGCTATAGGACTCGCGCTCGACCCCGCGATAGACGGTGACGAGCCGGTCGCTCGGACCTTCGACCTGGATCTGGCGGTCGACCAAAATCTCGCCGCCCCTGTCGAGCGCGATGAAATTGGTGGCGCCGTAGCCCTTCCCGGTCACGACGATCATGCCGCCGGGCTGCAGCGTGACGTCGGCGATCAGGGGATTGCCGACCACGATGGTCGCCACCTTGCCAGGCAGCCGGACCAGCTTGGCCTGATCGACATTGACGGCGATGGTGTCGGCGGTGGATTCGGCCAGACCGGCAGCCGGCGATGCCAGCACCGCGGCCGCAACCAGAAGACACACGCGCGCATGGCGGCGCAGCAGTTCTTTACGCATACTCTTACCCCCGGGACGTCACAAACCGGCAGAAGCGATCAGATAACAGCGGAGCCGGTGCCCGACCGCGCTAACCTGCCCTCAATTCGTGAACGTTCCGCAAATTCGCCGACTATTGTTTGAACGGACTGGCGTTTTACGGCCCTCGCAGGTCCCCAAAAGCGCGATGAGGTCAGGATTCATCGTGATCGCGCTTCAGGTTATTGTTTGAGCGTGATCCTTTCGGAAAATCGCTTCGCACTTGTCCGGCTCATGCTCTAGCGGCGGAACGGATAGGCGAGCTGGCCCGCGATCTCCTTGGGCATGGTCGCTTCGTCCTTGCCGTAATCCTGCGGCAGCTGCCCCTCCGGCATGCGGAAGGTGCCGAACAGCACGTCCCAGAGCGGGAAGGTCCCGGCGAAATTGGTATCGCCGCCCTCCTCGAGCGCGGTGTGGTGCCAGCGGTGGAACACCGGCGTTGCCAGCACGTATTTGAACGGCCCGAAGGTCCAGTTCAGGTTGGCGTGCACGAAGGCCGAGTGGAAGGTCGTGAACGGGGCAAGCCAGACCATGACATTCGGGGAGATGCCGGCCATCAGCAGCACGACGTCGACCCCGATCGTGCCGAGCATGAGATTGACGGGATGGAAGCGGGCCGCCGAAATCCAGCTTATCTCCTCCGAGGAGTGATGGATCGCGTGATACTTCCAGAACTCGCCGCCATGAAACAACCGGTGCAGCCAGTACAGCATGAAATCCGACAGGACCAGGAATAGAGCTGCCTGGACCCAGAGCGGCAACAGCGCCAGCGGGCCATGGCCATTGTCGTAGAAGGCGATGAGATCGTCGGCATCGTGGATGTTGAAGAGGAGGCTCGCGCCGACGATCAAGAGCCCGATCCGCATGGTGCGGGCGAACACCGGAACGAAGAACCAGTAGCAGATGTCGGTGACGATCTCGCGCTTGCGCCACCAGGGCGTACCGGGATTGCAGGCCCAGAAATGCTCGAGCACGGTGAAGACGGCCGCGAGCGCGAGGGTGATGGGGATCACCTTCGCGATGGTCTCGCCGAGCATCAGGGCGACTTGCATGGGCAGGCTCGACATCGTCGCCTCTCTTCCGAATTGCTGGTCCTCCTACGCCTACTCCGCGAAATTTAAGGGAGGGTGAAGCCGGCGACGCACTTGCGGCACGTTCGGGACCGGAGCGAATTCCGGCCGGCGTGTTAATGCGAAATTCACTCTGGGTAAAAGCATCGCGCAGGAATCGGGTTTGCACGATCGAATTAACTCTACCGAAAGAGCTCGGCTTTCATGGTCATCGCGTCAAAGACAGCGCCGAACGAGGCGATCCAACCCCAGATGGAGTTTGTTCATGAAGAACCTGATTGCGCGTTTCGCCAAGGATGAATCCGGCGCTACCGCCATCGAATACGGCCTGATCGCCGCCGGCATCGCGCTGGCCATCATCACCGTCGTCAACAACCTCGGCACCACGCTGAACACCAAGTTCACCTCGATCAGCACGTCGCTGAAGTAAGCGACCGACAAGCGACGGCAAAAGCCCCGGATCGCCGGGGCCTTTGTTTTTCTGAGTACGGCGAGTTCCAGTGGCGTTGCGCAAGTACAGAACCGATGCCGCGGTTGCGGCGAGCGAGGCGGAGGCGGCGCAGACCGGCTCGCCGGCCTATTGGGTCTGCCTTGCACTGCTGCTTGCGACGTTCGCACTCGCCGCGCGCATTGCCAGCCTCTGGTGAGCCCGACTCTCGCGGGCCCCGCCGTTGTCGGTTTGTTTAGCACTGCCGGCTAGCATCGGGCGACGCCAGCGACGAACCCCGGCCTCAAGACGCAACCCATGATCCTCGACCTTGCGCGCCTTCTGCTCTTCCCGGCCTTGGTGGCGTTCGCCGCCGCGAGCGATCTCTTCACGATGACCATCTCGAACCGCGTGTCGCTGGCGCTGGTCGCGGGCTTCTTCGCGCTCGCACTCGCCGGTGGCATGGCACCCTACGAGATGCTCAGTCATGTCGGCGCCGGCACGCTTGTCCTGGCCGTAGCCTTCACCTGTTTTGCGATGGGCTGGGTCGGCGGCGGCGATGCCAAGGTCGCGGCCTCCGTCGCACTCTGGTTCGGCTTCGCCCAGCTGATGAACTTCCTGCTCTACGCTTCGCTGTTCGGCGGCGCGCTGACGCTGCTGCTGCTCCAGTTCCGGCAATGGCCGCTGCCCTACGGCCTCGCGGGCCAGGCCTGGCTCGCGCGACTGCACGCCAAGGAGAGCGGCATTCCCTACGGCATCGCGCTCGCACTGAGCGCGCTGATGGTCTACCCGGAGACCGAATGGGTGAAGGCGATCGACCTCGCTCACCTCGCACTGCGCTGAACGCTCAGGGTAAACCCGGCGTTAAGGCGATTTAGATACGCCTCATTAACCATGCTTTGACGAATAGCTGGTCAACTGCCGATTACGGCGGCGGCTGCGTCGCGGCGTTTTGTTGGAAAGTGAAGCGTATGAATAGGGCACGCATTGTCGTCCTGACGGTCGCCATCTGCGCCGGCGGTGTCGCCGCGTACCTGGCGAGCGGCTCGGACAATTCTGCGCCGCCTCCGGCCGCTCCGGTCGCGCAGCTTCCAACCGTCGACGTGCTGGTGGCCAAGAACGACATCGGCCTCGGCCAGACCGTGAAACCGGAAGACGTGCAATGGCAGACCTGGCCGGCCGCGACCGCCAGCGCCACCTTCATCCGCCGCAACGAGCGCCCCGAGGGCGTGACCCAGGTGACCGGTTCGATCGCGCGCGCCCCCTTCATCCAGGGTGAGCCGATCCGCGACCAGAAACTGGTCAAGTCCGAAGGCTCCGGCTTCATGGCGGCAATCCTGCCCACCGGCATGCGCGCGATCTCGACCGAGATATCGCCCGAGACCGGCGCAGGCGGCTTCATCCTGCCCAACGACCGCGTCGACGTGCTTCTGACGCGCCGCCTCAAGAACCCGGACCCAAGCAGCGGCGCCCCTGATCTCGTCACGTCCGAGATCATCCTGGCCAACATCCGCGTCCTGGCCATCGACCAGGCGCCGAAGGAGAAGGACGGCCAGAATACGGTGGTCGGCAAGACCGTCACCCTCGAGCTCAATCCCGCACAGACGGCGACGCTTTCCGCCGCCCGCCAGAGCGGCACGCTGTCGCTGGCGCTGCGCAGCATCGTCGACGTCAAGATGAGCGAGATCACGCTCGATGATTCCGCACAGAAGCGCGATGGCGTTTCGATCATTCGCTACGGTATCCCAAGCTCGACGGCGAAGGCACGATGAGGGCAGTCGATATGAAATGCAGGGCAGATTTGGCGACGATGCGAACCTCAATGGTCCGCGCCCTGTCGTTTTCGGCCGCCCTCGCGCTGGTGCTCAACCCGGCGCTGACCCCCGTGGTCGCCGCCGACTACCGCCCCGTGGCGCCGGTCGCGGCCGACGGCCAGATGAACGCGCGCTTCCTCTCCCTCGGCGTCGGCAAGTCCATCGTGATCGACCTTCCGCGCGACATCAAGGATGTGCTGGTCGCCGATCCCAAGATCGCCAATGCGGTGGTCCGCTCGTCGCAGCGCGCCTACATCATCGGCGCCGCCGTCGGTCAGACCAACATCGTGTTCTTCGATTCCGCCGGTCAGCAGATCGCGGCCTATGACATCGCCGTCAAGCGCGACCTCAACGGCGTTCGGGCGGCGCTGAAGCAAGTCCTGCCCAATTCCGACATCCAGATCGACGGCCTCGGCGAAGGCATCGTGCTGACCGGCACGGCGGCGAACCCGATGGAAGCGCAGCAGGCCAACGATCTCGCCGCGCGCCTCGCCGGCGGCGCCGACAAGGTGGTGAACTCGATCGTGGTCCGCGGCCGCGACCAGGTCATGCTCAAGGTGACGGTCGCCGAAGTCGCGCGCAGCATCGTCAAGCAGCTCGGCATCGACCTCACCGCCAACCTCAACTACGGCACGTCTGTGGTGAGCTTCACCAACTCCAATCCGTTCACCGCGCTTGGCAAGAATCTGGTGGACGGCAACAGCCTGACCACGAAGTTCGGCGCGACGCCGTCGGTGCAGGCCACCCTGCGCGCGATGGAGACCGCCGGCGTGATCCGGACGCTGGCCGAGCCGAACCTGACCGCGATCTCCGGCGAGTCGGCGACCTTCATCGCCGGCGGCGAATTCCCGGTACCGGCGGGCTATGCGTGCGATCCCACGACGCATGTCTGTACCACCCAGATCAGCTTCAAGAAGTTCGGCATCTCGCTCAACTTCACGCCCGTGGTGCTGACCGAGGGCAAGATCAGCCTGCGGGTGATGACCGAGGTTTCGGAACTGTCGAACGAGAACGCGATCACGCTATCGCAGGCCGTGACCTCGACGTCGGTGAACTCGCTCACGGTGCCCTCGATCAAGACCCGCCGGGCGGAGACGTCGCTGGAGATTCCCTCCGGCGGCGCGATGGCGATGGCCGGCCTGATCCAGCAGCAGACCAAGCAGGCGGTCAGCGGGCTGCCGGGCATGATGCAGCTGCCGATCCTCGGCGCGCTGTTCCGCAGCCGCGACTTCGTCAACAACGCAACCGAGCTGGTCGTGATCGTGACGCCCTATATCGTTCGCGCAGTGGCGCAGAAGGACCTGTCGCGGCCGGATGACGGCTTCTCCGCGCCTGCCGATCCGCAGGCCGAGCTGCTCGGCAACATCAACCGCATCTACGGCGTGCCTGGCCGGACCGAACCGGCCCGGAACTACCGCGGCACCTACGGCTTCATCACCGACTAAAGCGGAACGGGGACTTCGTTATGACCACAAGACCACCCCAGATTCGCAGAGGCGCCGTCGGCTTCGGTGGCGCGCTCGTCGGCATTGCGCTTGCGCTCGGCGGCTGCCAGCACGACGAAGCGGTCACCGCCTCCATTCCCGACAGCTACAAGCAGCGTCATCCGATCGCGATCGAGGAGCAGAACCGTTCGATCGTCGTCTTCGTCGGCCACGCCCGCGGCGGGTTGACCGCGGCCCAGCGCGCCGACGTGATGGGTCTGGCATCGGCCTGGCTGCACGAAGGCACCGGCGCCATCCATATCGACGTGCCGTCCGGGACGCCCAACGCGCGTCCGGTGGCGGAGTCGATGCGCGAGATCCAGGCGATGCTGGCGGCGGCGGGCGTTCCGCCGCGCGGCATCATCGCCCGCCCCTACCAGCCGGAAGACAAGCGCTTCCTGCCGCCGATCCGGCTGACCTATTCCAAGATCGCCGCAGTCGCGGGCCCCTGCGGCCTGTGGCCGGAGGACATCGGCCCCTCGATGAAGAACAAGAGCTGGTTCGAGAACAAGGAATACTACAATTACGGTTGCGCCTATCAGCGCAACCTCGCAGCCATGGTCGACAATCCCTCGGACCTCGAGCAGCCGCGGCCGGAGACTCCCTCCTATACGATACGGCGCACCGCTGCGTTCGAGAAGTATCGCAAGGGAGTGCCGACGGCGGTCCCCTATCCTGAGGCCGACAAGGCCAAACTCAGCGACACCGGCCGATGATCAGCTACGCCAGGCAAACACACGAAGAGCAGCCGGAAGCAGCTTCGCCACCGGTCGAGGAGCATATCGCGCCTGCGCCGCGCGTCTCGGTCCAGGCGTTCTGCGAGACCGTGGAAACTGCTGCCGCGGTACAATCGGCCGGCGAGGATCGCCGTCTCGGCAAGGCCCACCTGAAGATCCAGATGGGCGGCATGGCGGCAGCGGTCGAAGCCTACCGCTCGGCGCCCACGCCGAACGTGATCGTGCTCGAGAGCGACGGCCGCAACGACCTCCTGGGCGGGCTCGACCAGCTCGCCACCGTCTGCGACGCCGGCACCCGTGTGGTCGTGATCGGCCGCATCAACGACGTCATGCTCTATCGCGAGCTGGTGCGCCGCGGCGTCAGCGACTACGTGCTCGCGCCGGTTGGCGCGATCGACGTCGTGCGCTCGATCTGCAACCTGTTCTCCGCGCCGGAAGCCAAGGCGGTCGGCCGCATCATCGCCGTGGTCGGCGCCAAGGGCGGCGTCGGCGCGTCCACCATCTCCCATAACGTCGCCTGGGCGATCGCGCGCGACCTCGCGATGGACGCGGTCGTCGCCGATCTCGACCTCGCCTTCGGCACCGCCGGGCTCGACTACAACCAGGACCCGCCGCAGGGCATTGCGGACGCCGTGTTCTCGCCCGATCGCGTCGATACCGCCTTCATCGACCGCCTGCTGTCGAAATGCACCGACCATCTCAGCCTGCTGGCGGCGCCGGCGACGCTGGACCGGGTCTATGATTTCGGCACCGACGCCTTCGATGCCGTGTTCGACACGCTGCGCTCCACCATGCCCTGCATCGTGCTCGACATCCCGCACCAATGGTCGGGCTGGACCAAGCGCGCCCTGATCGGGGCCGACGACATCCTGATCGTGGCGGCGCCCGACCTCGCCAATTTGCGCAATGCCAAGAACCTGTTCGACCTGTTGAAGGCCGCGCGCCCCAACGACCGGCCGCCGCTCTACTGCCTGAACCAGGTCGGAGTGCCGAAACGTCCCGAAATCGCCGCTGCGGAGTTCGCCAAGGCGATCGAGAGCCAGCCGGTCGTCTCGATCCCGTTCGAGCCGCAGATCTTCGGCTCGGCGGCCAACAACGGCCAGATGATCGCGGAGATCTCCGCCAACCACAAGTCGATCGAGATGTTCCTCCAGATCGCCCAGCGCCTGACCGGCCGCAGCGAAACGAAGAAACAAAAGTCGTCCCTGCTTTCACCCCTGATTGAGAAGTTGCGGGGAAAATAAGCCGCCGCATGGAGTCGTTAAGTGTTCGGTAAGCGTAGCGGAACAGACACCGACCTTCGGGCCCCGAAGCCCGGCGCCGTGTCGCCAGAGCCTGCCCCGGCTCCGGCGCCGACGGTGTCGCGCGCGCCGCCCCCGCCGGCGGTCGCCTCGCCGCCGCTTGCCCCGGCAAGACCTGCGCCGGCGATGGAAACCCGCCGCTCGGACAATTACTACGAGGTCAAGGCGACCATCTTCGGCGCGCTGATCGAGGCCATCGACCTCGCCCAGCTCGCCAAGCTCGATTCGGAATCGGCCCGCGAGGAAATCCGCGACATCGTCAACGAGATCATCGCGATCAAGAACATCGTGATGTCGATCGCCGAGCAGGAAGAGCTGCTCGACGACATCTGCAACGACGTTCTGGGCTACGGTCCGCTCGAGCCGCTGCTGTCGCGCGACGACATCGCGGACATCATGGTCAACGGCGCCAACACCGTCTACATCGAAGTCGCCGGCAAGATCCAGCGCACGGGCATCCGCTTCCGCGACAACCAGCAGCTCCTCAACATCTGTCAGCGCATCGTCAGCCAGGTCGGCCGGCGTGTCGACGAATCCTCACCGATCTGCGACGCGCGTCTCGCCGACGGCTCCCGCGTCAACGCCATCGTGCCGCCGCTGTCGATCGACGGGCCCACACTCACCATCCGCAAATTCAAGAAGGACAAGCTGACGCTGGATCAGCTCGTCAAGTTCGGCGCGATCTCGCCGGAGGGCGCGGAAATCCTCCAGATCATCGGCCGCGTCCGCTGCAACGTGCTGATCTCCGGCGGTACCGGCTCGGGCAAGACCACTCTGCTCAACTGTCTGACCAATTATATCGAGCACGACGAGCGCGTGATCACCTGCGAGGACGCGGCCGAGCTCCAGCTCCAGCAGCCCCACGTGGTGCGGCTGGAAACCCGTCCGCCCAACATCGAGGGCGAAGGCCAGGTCACCATGCGCGAGCTGGTGCGCAACTGCCTGCGTATGCGCCCCGAACGCATCATCGTCGGCGAGGTCCGCGGCCCCGAGGCGTTCGACCTGCTCCAGGCCATGAATACCGGCCACGACGGCTCGATGGGCACGCTGCACGCCAACAACCCGCGCGAGGCGCTGTCGCGCTGCGAATCCATGATCACGATGGGTGGCTTCTCGCTGCCGTCGCGGACCATCCGCGAGATGATCTGCGCCTCGATCGACGTCATCGTCCAGGCCGCGCGCCTGCGCGACGGTTCGCGCCGCATCACCCACATCACCGAGGTGATGGGCATGGAAGGCGACACCATCATCACCCAGGACATCTTCCTCTACGACATGGTCGGCGAGGACGCCAACGGCAAGATCATCGGGCGGCACCGCTCGACCGGCATCGGCCGCCCGAAGTTCTGGGAACGCGCTCGCTATTACGGCGAAGAGAAGCGCCTTGCCGCCGCACTCGACGCGGCGGAAGTGGCGCCGAAGACGTGAGCAGGTCAGCGCCGCCATGAACATGCAGGTCCTCGCCCTCGCCTTCCTCGCCACCGCCGCTGTCGGCGGCGTCGCCTGGGTCTTCCTCTATCCGTTGCTGTCCGGGGAGCGGAAGGCGGAAAACCGCCGCGCCTCGATCGCGCGCGCCGACGCGCCCGCGGCCAAGCAGACCGAAAAGAGCCAGCGCTCGCGCCGTGAGCAGGTCGAGACTTCGCTGAAGGATCTCGAGGCCCGACGTCAGCAGGAGAAGAGCGTTCCGCTCAGCGTCCGCCTGTCGCAGGCGGGGCTGGACTGGACGCCGCAGAAATTCTGGATCGCGTCCGCCGTCGTGGCGGGCGTGCTGTTCGCGGTTGCCATGTTCGTCGGTGGCGGCCTGCTCGGCGCCGCCGGCCTCGCCTTCGCCGGCGGCTTCGGCCTGCCGCGCTGGGCACTCGGCTTCCTGAAGAAGCGCCGCGAAAACAAATTCCTGGCGGCGCTGCCCGACGCCGTCGACGTGATCGTCCGCGGCATCAAGGCGGGCCTGCCGCTGTTCGAATCGATCAAGGTGGTCGCCGCCGATTCGCCCGAGCCGCTGCGCAGCGAGTTCCTGGCCATCATCGAGACACAGGCGATCGGCATGCCGCTCGGCGAAGCCTGCGCGCGCCTCTACGATCGCATGCCGCTGCCGGAAGCGAATTTCTTCGGCATCGTCATCTCGATCCAGCAGAAATCGGGCGGCAACCTCTCCGAAGCGCTGGGCAACCTCTCCAAGGTGCTGCGCGACCGCAAGAAGATGAGGGAAAAGATCCAGGCGATGTCGATGGAGGCCAAGGCCTCGGCCGGCATCATCGGCTCGCTGCCGCCGATCGTGATGTTCCTCGTCTATCTCACGACGCCGCACTACATCTCCCTGCTGTGGACCCATCCTACCGGCCAGCTCATGCTGGTCGCTTGCGTCGTCTGGATGGCGATCGGCATCATGGTGATGAAGAAGATGATCAACTTCGATTTCTGACGGTGGCGTATGGTCGAATTTCTCGTTTCGAAACTGCATGACGTCCGCTTCATGACCATGCTGCTGGCGGCCATCGCCGCCAGCGCCACCGTCTATACGCTGGTGATGCCCCTGTTCGCCGGCGAGGGCCTCTCCAAGCGCATGAAGGCGGTGGCGAGCGAGCGTGAGCGGATCCGACAGCGCGAGCGCGAGCGCCTCAACAAGAGCGAGAAGGTCTCGCTGCGCCAGACGCCGAAGCAGCTCGTCTCCAAGGTCGTCGAGGATTTCAACCTCACCAAATGGCTCGCGCAGGAAGCTGCCCGCGACAAGCTCATCATGGCCGGCTACCGCGGTCAGGCGCCCTACATCACCTTCCTGTTTGCGCGCATGGTCGCTCCGATCACCCTGCTCGTGGGCTCGGCCTTGTACGTGTTCCTGATCGCGCATATGGAGAAACCGATGCCGGTCAAGATCGGCATCTGCATCGGCGCCGCCTATCTCGGGCTTCAGGCCCCGATGCTGTTCCTCAGGAACGCGATCTCCAAGCGCCAGCTCTCGATCAAGCGCGCCTTCCCCGACGCGCTCGACCTGCTGCTGATCTGCATCGAATCCGGCATGTCGGTCGAAATGGCGTTCCGGAAAGTGGCCACCGAGATCGTCGGCCAGTCGATCGCGCTGTCGGAAGAGTTCACGCTGACCACCGCCGAGCTGTCCTATTTGCAGGACCGTAAGGTCGCCTATGAGAACCTGGCGCGGCGCACCGGGCTCGAGGGCGTCAAGTCGGTGTGTCTGGCGCTTCAGCAGGCGGAACGTTACGGCACTCCGCTCGGACATTCCCTGCGCGTCATGGCGCAGGAAAACCGCGACATGCGCATGAACGAGGCCGAGAAGAAGGCCGCCGCGCTGCCGCCGAAGCTGACGGTGCCGATGATCCTGTTCTTCCTGCCGGTGCTGTTCGTCGTCATTCTCGGACCGACCGGCATCAAGATCTCCGAGATGCAATGACGTAAGACGCGGCCGCGCGAGATTCGCGCGAGCGGCTTCAGGACGAGACGATCAGGTCGGATCAGTCGGGCCGGCTGAGCGCGGCGACCGGAGTCCGCTTCGGCGTACCGCGCGGGGCGTCACTGCGGCTCAGCATTTCCTTCAGATAGGCGACATTGGCCGCGGCCTGTTCCGGCGGCAGGTCCGCCTTCACGATGGTTTCGGCTTCGGCAAAGCGGCCCTGGAGACCGACGACCAGGCCGAGATTCTGCCGCACCCGCGCGTTCGCGCGCGGCGAGGCGTAGGCCTGCCGCAACGCCTCTTCGGCCTTCGGCAGGTCCTTCGACAGCATGTAGGACAGGCCGACGTTAGAGAGCACGCCGGGATCGCCCGGCGCGATCTTCAGCGCACTCGCATAATAGGAGCGCGCCTCCTCGTGACGGCCCATCTGATCGAGCGCCGTGCCCTGCACCGAGAGCAGGCGCCAGTCCGGATTGTCGGGAGAATGCGCTTTCGACAGCACGTCGAAGGCCTGCTGGAAATTGCCGTTGTCGGCGAGTGCACGGCCGTACTGGGCGAGCAGGGCCTTGTTGCCGGGATTGGCGATGGTCGCCTGCTCGAGGACGGCGACGGCCTGGGCGCGCTGGCCATTGGCGCGCAAGGCCTGGCCATAGCCGAGCGCGGCCTCGGCGTCCTTGGGATTGGCACGGTAACGCTCGCCATAGACTTCGGCGGCGCGCGCAGGATCGCTGGGAGGAGCCTCCGCGCGCGACCCGATCGAGCCGGTGACGTCGGAGAGCTTTGACATTGCCGTGCAGCCGCCGAGGCTCATGGCCACCACCGCGACGAGCGAGGCAGATGCGAGAAGCCGGGCAGGACTGAACCGTTGACGCATGACGCTTTGACTCTCGAGCGGATGGATCGAGCCGAACGCGCCAGCAATAGACTGTTAACCCTAATGGCCGGTTAACGGCGGGATGCCCTCACGGCGGCGTCTGCGGCGGCACCTCCCCGCCGAGACCGAGGTCGAGGCCGAGCGCCTTCACCTGCTCGTTCAGGTCCCGCAGCAATTGCAGCCTTTGCCGCGCCTGCGCCTCGACATCGACGTCCGTGCGCGGCATCCCGGGCCATTCGCGCCGGAGGTCGTCGCGATTGACCAGACGCTTCGCCCCGAGCTCGTCAAGCCGAAGCGGATCGATGCCGAGCACACCGGCGGATTGCCCGATCAGCCGGCGCAGCAGCACGGTCACCGCGGCAACCGCCTCGGCCTCATGCTTGCGCCCGAACCTCGAGAACTTGCCGTCGAGATCGGCCCAGACATGAGAGGTGACGAGATAGGTGTGGAGCGCATTCGCCCAGTCCGGCTCGCCGTCGGCATAGAAGGCGCGACGCATCAGGAGCCGGCGAGCCAATGCGGCGACCTGATCCCGCTTCAACGTCGCGATTGCAGCAATCTCGATTGCCGACTGGACGGCCGGGTCGCGGGAATAATCCCGCCCTGCCGGCAACCAGATGATGCCGCCCGGCAGATTCGAATCGAGCAGGCGGAAGCCGCCATCGTTGCGCGGCCGCGAATAGCGCGCGATCGCAAATCCGTATTCGGACTTGCCTGCCGGGGACATTGGACCGAAATGGATGATGTTGAAGCCGGCATCGTCGCCGCCCTGCCCGGTCGAGGACGGACAGGACAGCACGTAGATCGTGCGCCAGAACGCTTCATCGCCCCTGCTCCGCGTCGCACGCGGATCCGGAATCGAATAGCGGGTCAGCCCCTCGACATGCCGGTGACCGTGCAGGACCAGATCGACGTTGAGCGAGGTGGCGGCTTCGAGGAAGGTCGCGGGCGCGGCGAGATACATCAGCGGTTCATCGGGGCTGCCGAGAAAGCGCTTTCCCTCGCCGGTCGCCTGCGGCAGCGGATGATGATGCAGCGCCAGCACCCGCACGAGGTTGTCCGCCGGCTCGGCGTAATCGGCGCGTCCGGCCGATCCAAGGCTGCCCGCAAGCTCGACGCTCAGCCGGGCGGAATCCGCAACCATGGCGTGGTAGGTGCCTTGGTCGATATTGCCGCTCGCAAGCGTCGTGAGGCTCGCGCGGTTGGAATCCAGCAGCACCAGATCGAGGCCGGCCTGGCGGTAATAGACGCTCTTCGAGGTCCGCGGCAGATGCAGGTAGTCATAGACGTCGTGGCGGCCCGCGCGCTGGCTCGGACGCTTGGCGTCGTGATTGCCGGCAATCGCCTGGATATCGGTGAACACACGGCTCTGCCGGAAGGAGGCGATGACGGCGAGCGCTTCGTCGAGCGCGCGCGGCGTCGGGTCGTCCACGAGATCGCCCGTGATCAGCAGGATGCGATCGGGAACGTCCGCGAAGGCCGCCATCCTCTCGCGCAGAGCGGCGCTCAGGGTCTCGATCGTCGCAAGCAACCGCCCTGACCCGTCCAGATGCAGGTCGGAAATCTGCGCAATAACGAACGATCTATCCATCTTGCGCCGCTCGTTGCGAATGCTGCGCCGCCCAATACGATGAGAGAAATGCCTTCGACGAACGGGTTCAGACCGGTCTCGGCCCCGGGCAAGGACGAACCCCGGGGCAAGTATCAACCGCGTGCCGCTGCGTTGTTGCACTCGATGCGTGCAGAGCCGAGCGACACAATCTAAAATATTCGCCGATAATGCCACAACCGCAGCGCTAGTAAAGCCCTGCGGCCGCGCGCGCGTGAACGGCAGTTCTCAGCATGGATGGATACGAGATCTGCCCGTCGCCGGTTTCGTTTCACCGGATCAATATTCGATGGCAAGCCGCTTGCGGATTTCGTCGACGCGCTTGTCGAGCGCATCGAAGCGCGCGTGTACGGAGCGGTCGTGGAGATAGAAGACGTAGCCGCCGGCAAGGAACGCGAAGATCCAATGATGATGGTCGACATAGCTGAAAATCGCCTCGACGGCCTGGCCGATGAATGTGACCATGCTCCACACGACGTCCATTGCATTTCCTCCCGGCAGGCTTCGCCTTCGGCCGTCGGCGATGCGTTTACACCTGGCGGCCGTTGCCGGAACCTAGCATGGCCCCCGTGCTGCGAGTAGCGGCTCGCTCCAGGGTGACGGCAAAGCCGATTGCGGCCACGGCAAAACTCTGCGAAGTCTCCTTCATCCGCATAACCAGCTTGATCTGACGACCCGGACCCGCCAATGCCTTCTGTCTTCGAGACGTCGCCGACCGCCATCCCGATCACCTTCGTCACCAAGTCGAGCTGGGATCAGGTCGCCGAGACGCTGCCGCCGGCGCAACGCCAGTTCGCCACGGCGAGCGCCTTCGCCGCCAAGCCGGGCGGCTATCTCGCCCTGCCCGCCCCCGACGGTGCGATCGCGCAAGTGCTGTTCGGCCTCGAGGACGAGGGCGCAAGATCCCGCGACCTGTTCCGGCCGGGCGCGCTGCCCGGCCTGCTGCCGCCGGGCACCTATCGCTTTGCCAATGCACCGCACGATGCACGGCTCGCCGCACTCGCCTTCGCGCTCGGCAGCTACCGTTTCGCCCGCTACCGCAAGGCGGATAGACCCGATGTCCGTCTGGTGCCGCCCGACGGCGTCGACGCCGTCGAGATCGGCCGCATGGCGGATGCCGCGATGCTGGCGCGCGACCTCATCAACACGCCGTCCAACGACATGGGGCCGGAGGAGCTCGCCGCAGCCGCGCAAGAGCTCGCTGGCGAATTCGGCGCGAGCTTTGCCTGCACCATCGGCGAGGATCTGAGGACGAACTTTCCGTTGATCCACGCCGTCGGCATGGCCTCGGACCGCGCGCCGCGGCTGATCGACATCGGCTGGGGCGATCCCGCCCATCCCAAGGTGACGCTGGTCGGCAAGGGCGTGTGCTTCGACACCGGCGGGCTCGACCTGAAGCCGTCGAGCGGCATGCTGATCATGAAGAAGGACATGGGTGGCGCGGCCAACGTTCTGGCGCTCGCGCGCATGGTGATGGACGCGAAGCTGAAGGTCCGGCTGCGCGTGCTGATTCCGGCGGTCGAGAATGCGGTCGCGGGCAATGCCTTCCGCCCGCTCGACGTTTTTACATCGCGCAAGGGCATCACGGTCGAGATCGGCAATACGGACGCCGAAGGCCGGCTCGTGCTCGCCGATGCACTGGCGCTCGCCGACGAGGAGAAGCCCGACCTGCTGATCGATCTCGGCACGCTGACCGGCGCGGCACGCGTCGCGCTGGGGCCGGATTTACCACCCTTTTACACCAATGATGAGACGCTTGCCGCCGACGTCGCGCGCTGCGCCGTCAAGGAGAACGATCCGTTGTGGCGCATGCCGCTGTGGCCGCCCTACGATGCGTGGCTGGACTCCAAGACAGCCACCATCACCAACGCACCGTCGGGCGGCTTTGCCGGCTCGATCACCTGTGCGCTGTTCCTGCAACGCTTCGTCGAGCAGGCCAAGAGCTGGCTGCATGTCGACATCTATGGCTGGACGCCGTCGGCGAAGCCGGCGCGCCCCGAAGGCGGCGAGTGCCAGGCCGCGCGCGCCATCTACACATTGCTGAGCGAGCGCTATGCATGATCCGCGAGTAACGCCGGCGCGGGCCGACCTCGCCGCCAAATATCTCGAAGGCAAGGTGCAGGCGGAGCGCTTCGTCACCGGCGAGGAATTCGAGGTGACGGAGGCGATTGCACCGGTGCGCGAGCAGCCGTCCTCGGGCGCGATGCTGATGACGGAGGCGCTGCGCGGCGAGCGCGTCACGGTCTACGATCGCAATGGCGAAGGCTGGGCCTGGGGCCAGCTTGGCGGTGACGGCTATGTCGGCTGGCTTCCCGATGCGGCGCTCCTGAAGCCGGCGGCCGCCCAGACGCACAAGGTCAGCGCGCTCCGGACGTTTGCCTTCCCCGGCCCCTCGATCAAGCTGCCGCCAGCCGGCACGCTCGTGATGGGATCGAAGCTCGCGGTGGCCCGCGAGGACGGCAGCTTCGCGGTGACGCGTGACGGAGCCTATCTGCCGACGGCGCATCTCGTCCCGCTCGATCATCGCGAGCCGGACTTCGTCGCGGTGGCCGAACGCTTCGTCGGCACGCCCTATCTCTGGGGCGGCAAGAGCAGCCTCGGCATCGACTGCTCCGGTCTCGTGCAGGTCTCGCTGACGGCGGCCGGCACCGGCTGCCCGCGCGACAGCGACATGCAGCAGGCCGGCCTTGGACACGCCCTGGAGCCGCACGAGCGACGCCAGTTGCAGCGCGGCGATTTGATCTTCTGGAAGGGCCACGTCGCCATCGTGCGCGACGCCGGCACCATGGTTCACGCCAACGCGCATCACATGGCGACGGTGATCGAGCCGATCGAACCGGCGATCGCCCGGATCAAGCAGGCCGGCAGCGAGGTCGTGGCGATCAAGCGGCTCTGATTATTCCAGTCATTCCGGGGCATGCGCATCGCGCGGGAACCCGGAATCTCGCGCTATCATCTCTGGATTCCGGGTTCGCGCCGCGCGCGCCGGAATGACAGCAGGTCCTACGTCGCCACCGATCCATTCCCGGCCGTCTCCAGCCGGAACGCCGCCGCGAACAGTGCGCGCGTGTAATCGCTCTTCGGGTTCTTGAACAGCTCGGCCGCCTGCCCCTCCTCGACCACCTTACCGCCGCGCATCACGATCAGATGGCTGGCAAGCGAGGCGACGACGCGCAAATCGTGCGAGATGAACATGTAGGTGAGATCGCGCTTGCGCTGGAGCTCGCGCAACAGATCGACCATCTGCGCCTGGAACAGCATGTCGAGCGCGCTGGTCGGCTCGTCCAGCACCACGAAATCCGGCTCCAGCACCACCGCACGCGCGATGCTGATGCGCTGGCGCTGGCCGCCGGAGAACTCATGCGGGTAGCGGTAGCGGGTGTCGGGCTTCAGCCCGACATCCTCGAGCGCCTTGACGACGCGCTCCTCGCGTTCCTCGCGCGACAGTTTCGGCTGATGCACGGAGAGGCCTTCGGCGATGATGTCGGCGACCGACATGCGCGGGCTGAGCGAGCCGAACGGATCCTGGAACACGATCTGCATGTCGCGCCGGAAGGGCCGCATCTCCTTGAAGCGCAGGCCCTGGATGTCTTTTCCCAGGAACACGATGCGCCCGTTCGAGGAGATCAGCCGCAGCAGCGCCAGCCCCAGCGTGGTCTTGCCGGAGCCGGATTCGCCGACGACGCCGAGCGTCTCGCCCTTGCGCACGGCGACGCTGACACCGTCGACCGCCTTGATGTGGCCGACCGTCTTGCGCATCAAGCCACGCTTGATCGGAAACCACACTTTCAGATCGTCGGCCGACATCACCACCGGCGCATCCGGCTGCGGCGGCGCGGGATCCGGCTTCGGCTCGGCCGCGAGCAGGTCGCGCGTATAGGGATGCTTCGGCGTCTTGAACACCTGCTCGACCGGTCCCTGCTCGACGATCTCGCCGCTCTTCATGACGCAGACGTGGTCGGCGATGCGGCGCACGATGCCGAGATCATGGGTGATGAAGAGCAGGCTCATGCCGAGCCGCGCGCGGATCTCGGCGAGCAGTGCCAGGATCTGCGCCTGCACGGTGACGTCGAGCGCCGTGGTCGGCTCGTCCGCGATCAGCAGGTCGGGCTCGTTGGCGAGCGCCATGGCGATCATCACGCGCTGCCGCTGGCCTCCGGAGAGCTGGTGCGGATAGCTGTTGAGCCGCGTCTCCGGATCGGGGATGCCGACCTGGGTCAGCAGCTCCAGCGTCCGCTTGCGCGCCACCGCGTTGCTGGTCGGATTATGCAGCTGGATGATCTCGCCGATCTGCGCCTCGATCGTGTGCAACGGGTTGAGCGAGGTCATCGGCTCCTGGAAGATGATGGAGATGTCGCTGCCGCGGACCTCCCGCATCTGCTGCTCGGACTGGTCGATCAGCTCCTGTCCCTTGAAGCGGATGCTTCCCGAGGGGTGCGAGGCGTTCGGATAGGGCAGCAGCTTCAGGATCGAGAGCGCGCTCACGGACTTGCCGGAGCCGGATTCGCCGACCAGCGCCAGGCATTCGCCGCGCTTGATCTGGAACGAGACCTTGTCGACCGCGAGTGTCGTGGCACCACCCTGGTGGAAGGCCACCGAGAGGTCGCGCACGGCAAGCAGGGGCTGGTTGATCGCGTCCATTGGCCTACCTGAACGTCTTGCGCGGATCGAAGGCGTCGCGCACGGCTTCGCCGATGAAGATCAACAGCGACAGCATGATCGCGACCGAGAAGAAGCCGGAGAAACCGAGCCACGGCGCCTGCACGTTGGACTTGGCCTGCGACAGCAGCTCGCCGAGCGAGGGTGAGCCGGGCGGCAGGCCGAAGCCAAGGAAGTCGAGTGCCGTCAACGTCATCACCGACGAGGAGACGATGAACGGCAGGAACGTCATGGTCGCGACCATCGCGTTCGGCAGCAGGTGGCGGAACATGATGACCGGGTTGGAGACGCCGAGCGCCCGCGCGGCCTGGATGTATTCGAAGTTGCGCCCGCGCAGGAACTCGGCCCGCACGAGACCGACCAGCGAGACCCAGGAGAACAGCAGCAGGATGCCGAGCAGCACGAAGAAGCCGGGCACGAGGACCGAGGACAGGATCAAGAGAAGATAGAGCGACGGAATTGCCGTCCATATCTCGATGAAGCGCTGGAAGATGAGATCGACCCGACCGCCGAAATAGCCCTGCACCGCGCCGGCCGCGATGCCGATGACGGATGAGACGATCGTGAGGCAGAGGCCGAACAGCACCGAGATGCGGAAGCCATAGATCAGCCGCGCCACCACGTCGCGTCCCTGATCATCCGTACCCAGCCAGTTGTATTCGAGGTCGCGGCAGCTCTTCAGCCCCTTCTTCTCGACAACAAGTTTGCACTGCGCTTCCGTCAGCATCCAGGTCGGCGGCGATGGCGCCGGCGTCGGCAAGTCGAGATTGTGGGTGTCGTAGGAATAGCGGATCAGGGGCCAGACGATGGCACCGCCCTTGTCCTTGATGAGCTTCTGCAGGTAGGGGTCGCGGTAGTCGGCCGCCGTCTCGAAATCGCCGCCGAAGGTGGTTTCCGAATAGGTCACGAAGGCAGGCCAATAGAGACGGCCGTCGAATTTGACCAGGAAAGGCCGATCGTTGGCGATCAGCTCGGCGAACAGCGAGACCACGAACAGGGCGATGAATATCCAGAACGACCAGTAGCCGCGGCGGTTGGCCTTGAAATTCTGCCATCGCCGCCTGTTCAGCGGCGAAGGGGCGAACGGCTTGCCCGTGATCGGAACGACCTCGCCCAGCGGAGACTGGGTCGTGGTTTCGATCGGCGTCGGCGCGATAACCGTCATCAGACCTCCCGCGCCTCGAAATCGATCCGGGGGTCGATCCACATATAGGTCAGGTCGGAGATCAGGTTGATCACGAGGCCGACCAACGAAAAGATGTAGAGCGTGCCGAACACCACGGGATAGTCGCGGTTGAGCACGCTCTCGAAGCTGAGCAGCCCGAGCCCGTCCAGCGAGAAGATGGTCTCGATCAGAAGCGAGCCTGAGAAGAAGGCGTGGATGAAGGTGCCGGGGAACCCGGCGATCACGATCAGCATCGCATTGCGGAAGACGTGGCCGTAAAGCACCCGGCCCTCGCTGCAGCCCTTGGCGCGCGCGGTCATGACGTATTGCTTGCGAATCTCGTCCAGGAACGAATTCTTGGTCAGGAACGTCATGGTGGTGAACGCGCCGAGCCCCATGGCGATCAGCGGCAGCGTCAGATGCCAGAAATAATCAAGGATCTTCCAGTACCAGGGGAACTGCGACCAGCCGTCCGAAGTCAGCCCGCGCAGCGGGAACCAGTTAAAGAAGGAGCCGCCGGCAAACAGGATGATGAGGAGGATTGCGAACAGAAAGCCGGGAATGGCATAGCCCAGCACGAGAATGGTCGACGTCCAGGTGTCAAACCGCGTGCCGTCTTTGACGGCCTTACGGATGCCGAGCGGGATCGAGATCAGATAGGTGATCAGCGTCAGCCAGATGCCGAGCGAGATCGAGACCGGCAGCTTCTCCTTGATCAGCTGAATCACGCTGACGTCGCGAAAATAGCTCTTGCCGAAATCGAAGCGGGCGAAATTCCACACCATCAGCGCGAAGCGTTCCGGTGCCGGCTTGTCGAAGCCGAATTGCGCCTCCAGCTTCTTGATGAAATCAGGATCGAGTCCCTGCGCGCCGCGATATTTCGAGTTGATGGCGTCTCCACCAGCACCGACCTGCCCGGGGGCACGCTGCGCAAAGTCGCTACCGCCTGAAATGCGCGAAGTGCCGCCGGTGTCGGCCCCCGAGAGCTGCGCGATCACGCGCTCGACCGGACCGCCAGGCGCGAACTGCACGACGACGAAGGAGACGAACAGGATCCCGAGCAATGTCGGGATCATCAGGAGGATGCGGCGGGCGATGTACGCGCTCATGATTATTTCGCCTGCTCGAGCTTGGCCGCCTTGCCGGGTTCATGCCACCAGATGTCGGGCGCGCCGACGCCGTTGGCATAACGCGGCAGCTTCTGCGGATGACCGAACTGATCCCAATAAGCGAGCCGGTGCGTCTTGTTATACCACTGCGGCACCCAATAGCGGCCGGCACGGAACAGACGGTCGAAGGCGCGGCAGGCGATCGTGAGGTCCTCGCGGTTGTCGGCCGCCATGATCTTCTCGATCATGGCGTCGATGGCCGGGCTGGCGACGCCCGCGAGATTGTACGAGCCCTTGGTCGCGGCGACCTGCGAAGAAAAGAATGCACGCATGGCATCGCCCGGCGTCGCCGACATGCTGAAACGCTGGATCGTCATGTCGAAGTCGAAATCTTCCTGGCGCGCCTTGTGCTGCACGGCATCGACGAGGCGCACGCTCGCTTCGATGCCGAGCGTGCCCAGGTTCTTGATGTAGGGCGCATGGTGCGGCTGGAAGGAGGGCTCGTCCAGCAGGAACTCGATTCTGAAGACCTCGCCGTTCGGCAGCACCCGTTTGCCGTCCTTGATCGGCACGCCGGCCTCGCTCAGCAGTTGCTGCGCCTTGCGCAACAGGCTTCGATCCTGCCCGGAGCCGTCCGAGACCGGCGGCGTGAACGGTGCGGCGAACACCTCATCGGGAACCTGACCGCGAAACGGCTCCAGCAGCTTCAGCTCTTCCGGCGAAGGGGCGGTGTCGCCCGCCATGAGATCGGAGTTCTGGAACGGCGATACCGTACGGGCATAGGCGCCGTACATGATGGTCTTGTTGGTCCACTCGAAGTCGAAGGCATTGATCAGGGCCTCGCGCACGCGCGGGTCTTTGAACTTTTCGCGCCGCGTGTTGATGAACCAGCCCTGCGCGCCGGACGGCGTCTCGTCGGGTACGATTTCGAGCTTGACGCGATTGTCCTTCACGGCCGGAAAGTCGTAGCGCGTCGCCCAGATGCGGGAGGTGAACTCTTCGCGGTAAAGATAACTCTTGCCGGTAAAACCCTCGAAGGCGACATCGCGGTCGCGATAGAACTCATAGCGCACGACGTCGAAATTGTAGCTGCCGCGGCAGGGCGGCAGATCGGCGGCCCACCAGTCCTTCACCCGCTCGTACTCGATGTAACGGTTGACCTCGAACCTGCCGACTTTGTACGGACCCGAGCCCAGCGGGATCTCCAGCGACGTTTCGTCGAACGGACGAGACGCATAGTAAGCCTTCGAGAAGATCGGCAGGCTCGCGACATAGAGCGGCACGTCGCGCGCGCGTCCCTTGGCAAAGGTGACGACGAGCGTCGCATCGTCGATCGCCTCCGCGCTGACCATGTCACGCATTTGCACGATGATCAGCGGATGTCCCTTGGACTTCAGCGCCGTCAGCGAAAACGCCGCGTCGTGAGCGGTCAGCTTCGTGCCGTCGTGGAATTTCGCCTCGGGCCGCATCGTGAAGCGATAGACCAGCCTGTCCGGCGATATCCGCACGGATTTGGCGGCAAGCCCGTACATCGCGTCCGGCTCGTCATTCGCGCGCACCATCAGCGGCACGAACGTCATGTCCATGCCCTGCGCGCCGTCGCCCTTCAGAATGAAGGCGTTGAGCGAGTTGAAGGTCTGGTAGGACTGATTGTAGGCGCGCACCGACGGGATGAGGGAGAACGTGCCGCCCTTCGGCGCATCCAGATTGACATAGTCGAAATGGTGGAAGTCGGCGGGATATTTGAGATCGCCGAATGCCGAGATGCCGTGCGCCTCGGTCCCCGCCTCCGATGCGCGCGCGCCGCGTAACAACGGTGCGCCAAGGGACGCACCGAGGGCACCGCCGGCACCCAAAGCCAGCACATGGCGGCGTGACATCTGCGTCATGCGGGAAATATCCTTCACGACTTCTTTGCGATCCGCGCCGCCCTGTCTGCGTCGTACCACCAGATGAACGGGAAGCCGGACTGACCGTATCTGGGCAATTCCGACGGCCGGCCGAAGCGGTCCCAGCGCGCGGTGCGCACCTTGGTATAGGTCCACTGCGGCACGACGTAGTGATTCCACAGCAGCACGCGGTCGAGCGCCTTGGTCGCAGCGACGAGATCGTCGCGATCCCTGGCGTAGATCACCCGCTCGATCAGCTTGTCGATCGCCGGATTCTTGATGCCGGCAATATTGCGCGAGCCGGCGATGCCGGCCGTCTTGGACGACCAGAATTCGCGTTGCTCGTTGCCCGGCGACTGCGACTCGCCCCATGAGTTGGTGACGACGTCGAAATCCCAGTCGCGCGTCCTGTTCTCGTATTGCGTCGGATCGACCGTCCGCACGCTGACGGCGATGCCGAGCCGCTCCAGTGACGGCTTGTAGAACAGCGTGATCCGCTCAAAGCTCGGATCGGAATTCAGCAATTCCAGGGAGAACTGCGCGCCGGTCTTGACGTCGATCAGCTTGCGGTCGCGCACCTCGTAGCCGGCTTCCTTGAACAGGCGCAGCGCCTCACGCAGATTGTCGCGCACGGCTTCCGGACTGCCGCCGACCGGATTGGTGTAGGCCGTCGTGAAGACTTCGGGCGGCACTTCGGCGCGGACGGTCTCGAGGATCTCGAGCTCCTTTCCCTGCGGCAAGCCGGTCGCCATGAGCTCGTCGATACCGTCGAAATAGCTGCTGATGCGCTTGTATTGACCGTAGAAGATCTGCTTGTTCATCTCCTCGAAGTCGAACGCGTAGTTGAGCGCACGGCGAACGCGGGGATCGCTGAACTTGGCGCGGCGCAGGTTCGGCACGAAGGCTTGCATCACGCCCGAGCTGCGATTGGCGAACTCCTCGAGGATCACGCGCTTTTCGCTCACGGCCGGGAAGTCGTAGGCGGTCGCCCAGTTCTTGGCGCTATTCTCGGTGCGCCAATCGACCTGGTCGGCCTTGAAAGCCTCGATCGCGACGGTGGCGTCGCGGAAATACTCGTAGCGCAGCTCGTCGAAATTGTTGCGGCCCACATTGGCGGGCAGGTCGCGGCCCCAATAGTCCTTGACGCGCTCCAGCGCGATCGACCGTCCGGCAACGAATTCCTTGACCCTATAGGGGCCGGAGCCAAGCGGCACTTCGAGCGTGGTGGCGGAAACATCGCGCTTGCGGCCCTGCGCGTCCGTTCCCTCCCACCAATGCTTCGGCAGGACCGTGAGTTGCCCGACAATCTGCGGCAGCTCGCGGTTGCCCGGCGCGTCGAACACGAACTTCACCTCGCGCTCGCCGACCTTCTCGGCCTTCACCACATGACTGTAGTACGCCGAGTACATCGGATGGTGCTTCTTGAAGGAATCGAGCGAGAAGATCACGTCATCCGCGGTGACCGGCTTGCCGTCATGCCATTTGGCTTGCGCCCGCAAACGATAGGTGACGAACGAGAAATCGTCCGGGTGGCTGACGGCTTCGGCCAGCGCGCCGTATTCGGTCGAGACTTCGTCGAGCGCCGGCGTCAGCAGGGATTCGTAGATGAATGCGACGGCGCCGGCGACCTGCCCCTTCACACCGGAGACGACGATGTTGAAATTGTCGAACGTGCCGACGGCGATCTGGCGCGCGACCCCGCCCTTGGGCGCTTCCGGATTGACGTAGTCGAAGCGCTTGAAGTCAGCGGGGTACTTGACCTTTCCGAACAGCGACAACGCATGCCGCCAAGGGAGCGCATTTGAAGCCGCTTCTCCGGCCGATTGCGCCGCGGCCGCGCCGATGACGGGAAGGCCCGCGACGGAACCGAGGGCGGGGAGCGCTGCGGCCGCAGTGCCGGTGAGCAGGAGATCGCGTCGGGTAATGGCCAAATCAACATTCCTGTCTTGAAGGAGGCTACTCCTTTAAGTTCCCAATATAGGCGAGGTTTCGACGGAATATGTTGCTTTTTCCTCATCTTGGAAGCCCGCCCCGCCATTCGCTGCGGCCAAAGGTCCCGATAACGACCTCGCGAGGCCCGGATAAGGAAACGGCCAGGCTTTTCAGCCTGGCCGCATATTCCAAGACGGGTTTTTGAGACCTTACTTCGACGCCGTCGGCAGCGGCTTGGGATGCTCCGACAGCGAATTCAGATAGGCAATGACATCGGCGCGCTCGGAATCCTTGGGAATGCCGGCGAAGCCCATCGCGGTGCCGGGGACGAAGCCCTTCGGATTGGCGATGAACTTGTTGAGGTCGTCGAACGTCCAGGTGCCGCCCTTGCCCTTCATGGCCGCCGAGAAGTTGAAGCCATTGCGGCCCTCGCCACGTGCCTCGCCGACGACGCCATAGAGGTTCGGACCGACGCGATTCGGGCCGCCCTTCTCGAAGGTGTGGCAGGCGCCGCACTTCTTGGCGGCGGCCGCGCCCTTCTCGACGGAAGCGGTCTGGAGCAGTTTTTCGATCGGCTCGGAGGCTGCTGCGGCGGCGCCGCCTTCCTTGCCGTGGCCAGCATCTTCCTTCACGGCGATCTCAAAGCCCGGCTTTTCCGGCATCTTGGGCGAGAACAGCGCACTCGCGGTGAAACTCGTCACCAGCAGGATGAGACAGGTGCCGAGCACAGCACCGAGAATCTTGTTGAGTTCGAAAGAGTCCATTTCCGGCCAGGCCCCACACCGCTGAGAAGGATTGAGCGGCCGGGCGGCCGCCAGGACGAGCCTCAGGAGAATCACACGTTCCTTGTCTTTCCCCCGAGTTTTGCCATTGAGATATCGGTTTGCCCGGGGTCTGGCAACCCGTATAAGCGACCCGGCTTTGAACCCGTCCCCACCCCATTTCTCGGCGCGGAAAACGCCCCGTTTCCAGGCCCTTGACCCGATGACCGATCCCCGCATCCTGGTACTGATCCCGGCCCGCATGGCCGCTACCCGCCTGCCCGGCAAGCCGCTCGCCGACATCGCGGGCCTGCCGATGATCGTGCATGTGCTGCGCCGCGCAGAGGCCGCCGGCATCGGCCGGGTTGCGGTCGCAACCGACACGCCCGAGATCGCGTCCGTCGTATCAGCCCATGGCGGCGAGGCCGTGATGACCCGCGCCACGCACCCCTCCGGCTCCGACCGTATCCACGAGGCGATGCAGAAGCTCGATCCCCAAGGCAAGGCCGAGATCGTGATCAATCTCCAGGGCGATTTCCCGACGATCACGCCGCAGACCATCCGCGAGGTGCTGCCGCCGTTTGCCGACCCCGCGGTCGACATCGTGACTCTGGCCTCGCAGATCCACACCGAGGAAGAGGACCTCGCGCCGAGCGTCGTGAAGGCCGTCGGCTCGCCGATCGGGCCGCGGCGGCTGCGCGCACTTTATTTCACCCGCGCCACGGCCCCTTACGGCAACGGACCGCGTTACCACCACATCGGCCTTTACGCCTACCGCCGCGCTGCGTTGGAGCGGTTCGTGTCACTGCCGCCTTCTCCCCTGGAGCGTCAGGAGAGCCTGGAACAGCTCCGGGCGGTGGAAGCCGGCATGCGCATCGACATCATCATCGTCGACAGCGTGCCCCGCGGCGTCGACACGCCGCCCGATCTCGAAACCGCCCGCAGCATCCTTTCCAAATCCTGAGCCGCTGCTACAAGGCCGATCATGAGCAAGATGAAAATCGCATTCCAGGGCGAGCCTGGGGCCAATTCCCACATCGCCATCGCCGAGGCCTATCCCGACGCCGAGCCGATGCCCTGCGCCACCTTCGAGGACGCGCTGTCGGCGATCTCGTCGGGTGAAGCCGATCTCGGCATGATCCCGATCGAGAATTCGGTCGCGGGCCGCGTCGCCGACATCCATCACCTCCTGCCGGCTTCCGGCCTCTTCATCATCGGCGAATGGTTTCTGCCGGTCCGCCATCAGCTGATGGCGGTGAAGGGGACCAAGATCTCCGACATCAAGTCCGTCGAGAGCCACGTGCATGCGCTCGGTCAGTGCCGGCGCATCATCCGCAAGCTCGGCATCAAGCCGATCGTGCACGCCGACACCGCCGGCAGCGCCCGCGACATCTCCGAGCGCAAGGACAAGACGGTCGCCGCGATCGCCTCGCGCCTGGCCGCAAAGATCTACGGCCTCGACATCCTCGCCGAGGACATCGAGGACGAGGCCCACAACACCACGCGCTTCGTGGTGCTGGCGCGCGAGCCGAAATGGGCCGCGCAGGGCTCGGGCCCGCTGGTCACCACGTTTGTATTCCGCGTGCGCAATTTGCCGGCCGCGCTCTACAAGGCGCTCGGCGGCTTTGCCACCAACGGCGTCAACATGACCAAGCTCGAGAGCTACATGGTCGACGGCAATTTCTTCGCCACGCAGTTTTACGCCGACGTCGACGGCCACCCCGAAGACAAGGGCCTCGCCTTCGCAATCGAGGAGCTGAAATTCTTCTCGCGCGAATTCCGCATCGTCGGCGTGTATCCCGGCCATCCGTTCCGGGCGACGTTCAGCGAGACACAGCAGGATTAGTGGTCGCCCCGGCGAAGGCCGGGGCCCATAACCACCAGCCTCGGTTGGCGCGCACACTGCCAGTTGCCCATCTTCGCCAAACATCTGCCTCGGCGTATGGGTCCCGGCCTTCGCCGGGACGACAACTTAAGCCGCCTGCTTCGCCAGCCCGAACGCCTCCGCCAGCAGCGAATACGACTTCTTTCGCGCCTCGTGGTCGTACACCGCGGTGATCACCATCAGCTCGTCCGGCTTGTTGGAATCGATCAGCGGCTGGAGCTTCTTCTGCACGGTCGCAGGGCTGCCGACGAACAGGCGCGAGCGGTTGCGGGCGATCGAGGTGCGCTCGGCGTCGGAATAGGGATAGGCCAGCGCCTCCTCGACGCTCGGCAGCGGCAGATACTGACCGCGGTCGCGGCGGAGGCGATTGAGATCGAAGGATGTCGCGAGCTTTTCGGCTTCCTCGTCGGTCTCCGCCGCGATGACGGCGACGGCGAGGATGGCGTGCGGCGTGGTGCGCCAGGCCGAGGGCTGGAAGCGGTTGCGGTAATGCACCATCGCATCGATCGCATCATGGGATGCGAAGTGGTGCGCGAAGGCGAAGCCCATGCCGACTTGCGCGGCCAGCTCCGACGAATAATCGCTGGAGCCGAGCAGCCAGATCGGCGGCAGTGGGGTGTCGTCGGGCATCGCGACGACGTTGTTGTAGGGATGGCCCGACGGGAATTCGCGGGTCTCCCACAGGATCAATTCGTGCAGCCGTTCCAGGAAATCGTCGCCCTCGCGGCGGTCGAGCCGGCTGCGCAGCGCGTAGGCGGTGGCGCCGTCGGTGCCGGGGGCGCGGCCGAGGCCGAGGTCGATGCGGCCGGGAAACAGCGCCTCCAGCATCTTGAAGCGCTCAGCCACCACCAGCGGGGCGTGGTTGGGCAGCATCACCCCGCCGGAGCCGACACGGATGTGCTTTGTCACCGCCGCGATCTGCCCGATCATCACGTCGGGCGCCGGGCTCGCGACGGAGGCGAGGTTGTGATGCTCGGCGAGCCAATAGCGGACATAGCCGAGCCCATCGACATGGCGCGCCAGATCGATGCTGTTGCGCAGCGCTGCGGCGGGTCTTGTGCCTGTGGTGACGACGGAGAGGTCGAGAACTGAGAGCGGGATCATCGCGCGTTAACGTAGTCGAGGGCCGCGCGGCGGCAATGGGCAGACAGCGCAGGTCTGGCGTGTGCGAGCCGATACGCCCCGCCAAACGCGGCGTTGGGACAGGCGACACCGCGGTGACAGTAGATCTATTCTGCCCATCAGGATGGCTAAACCATCCAATTACCTCTGATGCGACATATCTTATTGATTTTACGTACTTTATGCGGACTAGACGACTTCCCACAATCCATCTTAGAGGTACAAAAATTCAACACATCCAGGGTCAAGTGGGCCACTTCCCATCTCCGATGGGCTGTCGAGTGCGACCGCTTTGGCTTATCTTACCTGCTGCCAATCTAGACCTGACCGCAGGCTGCGAAGACCTGGAGTGAGTGGTGCCATGACTGATCTGACGAAGCCTGCGACAGCCGACGGGCAAGACGGGCACCTGAAGCGGCCTGCGATCTCCTTCGAGTTCTTTCCGCCCAAGACCGAGGAGATGGAGCGCAATCTCTGGGAGACCATCAACCGGCTCGCCCCGCTCGACCCGAAATTCGTCTCGGTGACCTATGGCGCCGGCGGCTCGACCCGCGAGCGCACCCATTCGACCATCGCCCGCATCCTCAAGGAGACCGCACTGCTGCCGGCCGCGCACCTGACCTGCGTCGGCGCCTCGCGCGGCGAGATCGACGAGATCGTCGACCGCTACTACGAGGTCGGCGTCCGCCACATCGTGGCCTTGCGCGGCGATCCGCCCGGCGGCATCGGCACGCCCTATTCCAGCCATCCCGACGGCTACCAGAGCTCCGCCGACCTCGTCGCGGGCATCAAGAAGCGGCATGCCGACATCGAAGTGTCGGTGTCCGCCTATCCCGAGAAGCACCCTGAAGCGCGCGATTTCGATGCCGACATCGACACGCTGAAGGCCAAGGTCGATGCCGGCGCAACCCGCGCCATCACGCAGGTGTTCTTCGATAACGACCTCTACTTCCGCTATCTCGACCGCGTGCGTGCCCGCGGCATCAACATCCCGATCGTGCCGGGCATCATGCCCATGCACAATTTCAAGCAGGCGAGAGCCTTCGTCACGCGCGCCGGCACCTCAGTGCCGGACTGGCTCGCGGAGAAGTTCGAGGGCCTCGACGACGACGCCGAGACCCGCAAGCTCGTGGCGGCCACCGTCGCCGCCGGCCAGGTGCAGAAGCTGGCGAAGCGCGGCGTCGACACCTTCCATTTCTACACCATGAACCGCGCCGATCTCGTATTCGCGATCAGCCATTTGCTCGGCATTCGCGCCAAGAGCGCGCAGAAGGCAGCTTGACCCAAGATGACCGTACCCGTTTCCGCCAAGCGAACTGCCCTGCTCAAAGCCGCCCGTGAGCGCATCCTGGTGCTCGACGGCGCCATGGGCACGATGATCCAGAACCTCCAGTTCGACGAGGCCGCCTTCCGCGGCGAGCGCTTCAAGAGCTTCCATCGCGACCTGCGCGGCAACAACGATCTGTTGATCCTGACCCAGCCGCAGGCGATCGAGGACATCCACGCCGCGTACTTGCGCGCCGGCGCCGACATCGTCGCGACCAACACCTTCTCCACGACCTCGATCGCGCAGGCCGACTACGACCTCACCGACATCGTCTACGAGATGGCACGCGAAGGCGCCCGCCTCGCCGGCAACGCCGCAAGGCGCGTCGAAGCCGAGGACGGCAAGCCGCGCTTCGTCGCCGGCGCGATCGGCCCCACCAACCGCACCGCCTCCATCTCGCCCGACGTTTCCAACCCCGGCTACCGCGCCGTCACCTTCGACGATCTGCGCAAATCCTATGGCGAGCAGATCCGCGGCATGCTCGACGGCGGCGTCGACCTGCTGCTGGTCGAGACCATTTTCGACACGCTGAACGCCAAGGCCGCGCTTTACGCGATCGCCGAGATCACCGAAGAGCGCGGCATCGACATGCCGGTGATGGTGTCGGGCACCATCACCGACAAGTCCGGCCGCCTGCTCTCCGGGCAGATGCCGGAAGCGTTCTGGAATTCGGTGCGGCACGCCAAGCCCATCACCATCGGCTTCAATTGCGCGCTCGGTGCCGAAGACCTGCGCGCCCATATCGCCGATATCGGCCGCGTCGCCGACACGCTGGTCTGCGCTTACCCCAATGCCGGCCTGCCCAACGAATTCGGCCAGTATGACGAGACGCCGGAATACATGGCGCGCCTGGTCGGCGAGTTCGCGCGTGACGGTTTGGTCAACATCGTCGGCGGCTGCTGCGGCACCACGCCGGAGCACATCGCTGCGATCGCCGCGGCGGTTGCCCCGCACAAGCCGCGCATCGTGCCGGAGATCGAACCGCGCTTGCGGCTCTCCGGCCTCGAGCCGTTCATTTTGACGAACGCGATTCCGTTCGTGAACGTCGGCGAGCGCACCAACGTCACCGGCTCGGCCCGCTTCCGCAAGCTGATCACCGCCGGCGATTACACCGCCGCGCTGCAGGTCGCCCGCGACCAGGTCGAGAACGGTGCGCAGATCATCGACGTCAACATGGACGAGGGCCTGCTCGACTCCGAAGCGGCGATGGTGACGTTCCTGAATCTCGTCGCCGCCGAGCCCGACATCGCCCGCGTCCCCGTGATGGTCGACAGCTCGAAATTCTCGGTGATCGAGGCCGGCCTGAAATGTGTGCAGGGCAAGCCGGTCGTCAATTCGATCTCGATGAAGGAAGGCGAGGAGAAGTTCATCCACGAGGCCAAGATCGCCCGCCGTCATGGTGCGGCTGTCGTGGTCATGGCCTTCGACGAAGTCGGCCAAGCCGATACGTTCGCGCGCAAGACCGAGATCTGCAAGCGCGCCTACGACATCCTGGTGAACCGCGTCGGCTTCCCGCCTGAGGACATCATCTTCGATCCGAATATCTTCGCGATTGCGACCGGCATCGAGGAGCACAACAATTACGGCGTCGACTTCATCGAGGCGACGCGCTGGATCCGCCAGAACCTGCCGGGCGCCCACATCTCGGGCGGCGTCTCGAACCTCTCGTTCTCGTTCCGCGGCAATGAGCCGGTGCGCGAGGCCATGCACTCGGTGTTCCTGTATCACGCCATCAAGGCCGGCATGGACATGGGCATCGTCAATGCCGGGCAGATGATCGTCTATGACGACATCGATGCTGAACTGCGCCAGGTGTGCGAGGACGTCATCCTCAATCGCGATCCCGGCGCGTCGGAGCGGCTGCTGGCGCTTGCGGAAAAATTCCGCGGCAACAAGACCCAGACCAAGGAAGCCGACCTCGCCTGGCGCGAATGGCCTGTGGCGAAGCGGCTGTCGCATTCGCTGGTGCACGGCATCACCGAGTTCATCGAGCAGGACACCGAAGAAGCCCGCAAGGCGTCGTCGCGTCCGCTCGACGTGATCGAGGGGCCGTTGATGGCGGGCATGAACGTCGTCGGCGACCTCTTCGGCGACGGCAAGATGTTCCTGCCGCAGGTGGTGAAGTCCGCCCGCGTGATGAAGCAGGCGGTCGCCTGGCTGATGCCGTTCATGGAGGAAGAGAAGGCGCGCAACCTTGCCAATGGCATCGGTACCGAAGGCTCCTCTTCCGCCGGCAAGATCGTGCTCGCGACCGTCAAGGGCGACGTCCACGACATCGGCAAGAACATCGTCGGCATCGTGCTCCAGTGCAACAATTTCGAGGTCATCGACCTCGGTGTGATGGTGCCGGCGGCCAAGATCGTCGAGACCGTGAAGGCGGAGAAGGCCGACATCGTCGGCCTGTCCGGCCTGATCACGCCTTCGCTCGACGAGATGGCGTTCTTCGCCGGCGAATTGCAGCGTGAGGGCCTCAAGCTGCCGCTGCTGATCGGCGGCGCCACCACGAGCCGCGTGCATACGGCGGTCAAGATCGACCCGAGCTACCGCGCCGGTCCCGTCGTGCACGTCAACGACGCCAGCCGCGCCGTCGGCGTCGCCTCCTCGCTGCTCTCGCCGGAGAAGCGCGTGGCCTATGCCGCCGAGGTGCGGGCCGAATACGCCAAGATCTCGGACGCGCATCTGCGCGCGCAGGCCGACAAGAAGCGGCTGAAGCTGGCAGACGCCCGCAAGAACCGCGTGCCGGTCGACTTTGCCGCGAACAAGCCGGTGAAGCCGACCTTCCTCGGCACCAGGAGCTTCGACGCATACGACCTCGCCGAGCTCGTGCCCTATATCGACTGGACGCCGTTCTTCCAGACCTGGGAGCTCGCCGGCCGCTTCCCCGCGATCCTCGACGACGCCAAGGTCGGCGAGGTCGCGCGTTCGCTCTATGACGACGCGCGCAAGATGCTCGACCTGATCGTCAAGGAGAAATGGTTCCGGGCGCGCGCCGCCGTCGGCTTCTGGCCGGCGAATGCGGTAGGCGACGATATCGTGCTTTACGCCGACGAGAGCCGGACCAAGAGCATCGCGACGCTGCACACGCTGCGCCAGCAGCTCGAAAAGCGCGCGGGCCGGTTCAACGCGGCGCTCGCCGACTTCGTCGCGCCTGTCGGCACCGGCGTGCCCGATTATGTCGGCGGCTTCGTCGTCACGGCCGGCATCGGCGAGGATGCCGTCGCCGACCGCTTCAAGATGGCCAACGACGACTACTCCTCGATCCTGTGCAAGGCTTTGGCTGATCGCTTGGCCGAAGCCTTCGCCGAGCGCATGCATGCCCGCGTGCGCCGCGAGTTCTGGGCCTATGCGCCCGACGAGGCGCTTACCAGCGAGGATCTGATTCTCGAAAAGTACCAGGGCATCCGCCCCGCGCCCGGCTATCCCGCGCAGCCCGATCACACCGAGAAGGCGACGCTGTTCGAGCTGCTCGATGCCGAGGCCACCGCCGGCGTGAAGCTGACCGAGAGCTTTGCGATGTGGCCGGGCTCGAGCGTGTCCGGGCTCTATTTCGCGAACCCCGCGAGCTATTATTTCGGCGTCGGCAAGATCGAGCGCGACCAGGTCGAGGATTATGCCGCTCGCAAGGGCATGACGGTCGCGGAAGCCGAGCGCTGGCTCGCGCCGGTGCTGAACTACATCCCGGCGCGAGAGGGGACCGACAAGGCCTTCGCGGCGACGCCGGCGAACGACGAGACGTCAAAGGACCTCGCCTCGCATCCGCCGGGCTGCACCTGCGCGGTGCACCTCGTCTGGCAGAAGAAGCGCGCGGGCGCTGGATAGGCGCGAACTCCTGCAGTCGTCCTGGCCTTCGCCAGGACGACGGTGGGGCTTTCCCTTCAAAACGTGAAAAACAACCCCATGCACAGTAGAAATGGGGTTGAAAGACCTGAACAATTTCGGACCCTCGCGCCGCTTGCTCCGTCGGGCAAGACACCTGTAATATTCCATCATCGCCCACCGTGCCTGTCGTCGTCGGTCGGAAGACCGCACCACACCTTCGGTGTCGTCCTGGCGGAAGCCAGGACCCATACCGCGTGATCTATCGGTGGGTATCGCTAGCAATACCGAACGACGAATCTTGGCCAAACTGCTCCCTGGGGTAATGGGTCCTGGCTTTCGCCAGGACGACATTGGGGAGGCAGTATGTAGTGCCAACGGCTGTACGAATTCTTGAACGCAGTGCTCCTTGGCAACGCTCCGCCTCAACGGCCCACGTCTCGCGGGAACCGGACTCGTGTGAACTCGTTCACTTGTCCGCTCAACCTTGATTCGCTAATCTATCGGTCTACTACCTTCGAACCGACGGTTTGCTTGGGATCGAACATATGAAGCAGTTCATTGCACTGTTCGTCGCCGCGATCGCTCTCGTCGTACTGCCCACGATTGCCGCGGCGGACTGTCCGAAAGGCTACGTGCCATGCGGCGAACGAAGTCAGTTGTGCTGCCCGGGAAAATAACCAGCCGCAAATGGCTTTGGCTTGGTAGCGGAGTATTTGTCGCGATCGGCCTGGTGATGGTTGCAGTCTGGGTCGGATTCCCGCGCAAGAAGCAGACGATCACGGCCATCCTCTCCGAGACCGGATATTTCGAGGTGGTGCCGCCGAGCACGTTCGGCGGTCCCGGCACGATCAACACGATCGAGTATCTGAGCGACGGCCGGCTGGAACTGCATCCGACCTGCGATGTCGACCCCACGCTCCTGGCCAGCAAGATCCAGAAATCACGCACTGTCGACCGGGAGTTGAAGCAATCGCTCGAGAAGAAACTCGACGTTTCGGCCGAGGTCAGGGAGAAGCTGTCGGCTGTCGCCGGGATGCAGCAGGTCGAAGCGGTCAACCTCAAGCTCGAGAACGCCAACATCCTGCTGATTTCCGACGAGTCGCTGATCTCGGCCCGGAACGCATTGCTGAAGGCGGAATGCGAGGACGCGGTGACCCTGAACGTTTCGAGCGGCGGTGTCGTGTGCCAGACGCGATCCGTTCTGGAGGCCGATGTCGTCTACGAGATCAAATATCACAACAAGATCTCGATGGAGGAGAAGGCCAAGCTGACATCCGAGATCGCAGCGAAGCTCGACCTGGACGTCCATCAGGGGGCGAACGACAAGGTGTCCGGCTCTCAATTGTTCTTCGGCATAAGACTGTCGCCAAATCCGATCGTCCTGAAGACCGCGGCGGGCGATATCAAGCCCTGTTCGCGGAAATAGGATCGACGCCGCACGCCACTTCTTCGGCGGCGCAAGTGACTGCGAGATCTCAAGGGACGGAGCGGGCTACGCCTGCCTCCAGACTGTCATTCCGGGGCGCGCCACTTGGCGCGAGCCCGGAATCCATTCATCCGCGTCTCGCTGCACGATGGATTCCGGGCTCGCGCTCCGCGCGCCCCGGAATGACGGTCTGAGGCGCTTCATCCCTTCGGCGGCACCAGCGGTTGCACGATCTCTCGAAAAAGGCGGCAGCGCCGTGAACGCAAGGCGCGCTCGCCGCGACCAATGGCGATCGCCGCCGAAGAGCAGGGAATCGGATGCTGGACGCCCAACAATTGATGTGGACGCAGATTGCCGCCGGCATCTCCGTGTCGCTGTTTGGATTGACGCTGTTCAATCTGGTCCGCATGCGGGGCCGGATGCAGGCCGCGCGGAGCTGGGACAAGGTGTAGGGCATCATCACGGTCTCCAGGGTCGATCAGCCGGCGACGCACGCCTCGGACGATCAGAACGATGCCAAGCCTGTCATCCGCTATCGCTATCAGGCCGGCGGCCAGGAGCTGGAAAGCGACAAGGTCTTTGTCGGTGGCCCCGCCATCACGACGAGGGTACTGGCCGCAAAACTGACCGGACGATATCCGGTCGGGGCGCATGTCGACGTCCATGTCGATCCGAAGCAACCGACCGAGGCGTTGCTCGAACCTGCTGCCGCGCAGAACGTCGCGGCACTGGTGGCGTTCACCATCGTGTTCGGCTTCATTGCCGCCACCCTCACCGCGCATTCGCTCGCGGGTCACGTGCTCTACACCAACAACGGCGTTCCGCTGTTCGCGTTCGCGTTGCCGATCATCGTGCTCGTGGGCGGCGTGTTCTGCGTCGCTGAGTATGTCCGGACGCGCCGGCTGGCGAGCGCCAGCCCGCGCTGGCCGACCGCGGCTGGCAGGGTCACCCGTTGCGACGTGATCGAGGAAATCATCGAGGAGAAGAACGACGACGACAAGTCCCGGTCCAGCAAGCTCCAACACCGCTATCAGGTCGACCTGCGCTACGCCTACAGGGTCGACAAGCGCGACTTCATCGGCACCGAAGTCGATTGGGGCGGCACCATGATCTCCGGGCTGCGCGAAGTCGCCGAAAAGGCCGCAGCGAAATATCGCCCCGGGCAGAAGGTCAAAGTTTACTACGATCCGGAACGACCGGGACGTGCAGTGCTGGAGCCTGCGAGCCGGGAGGGCGCGCTGGGGCCGCTGATCGGTGCCGCGGTCTGCGCGGTCGTCGGAGGCCTTTTCCTGACAATCCTGATCAAGGTCGGGTTCGCTTAGAGGCGCTTGATGCGGCTCAACCCTTCGGCGGTGCCAACGGCTGCACGATCTGCTGGAACGGCGGCAGCGCCTCGCAGCGGTCGGCATGCGCCGCAAGCGCGGGATAGCGCACCGCGTCGAACAGAAGCGGATGCGCTTCGCGGGTGAAGCGCACGACGCAGGCCACCGCGATGTCGGCGTGGCCAATGCGCTCACCCAGCCAGAACGGCGTCGTCACCTTGGCGCGCTCGGCGTCGAGCACGCCGAGCACGCCGCCGATCTGCGCCTGGCAGCGCTCGACCCACAATGTAAGCTGCTCTTTCCGCAGCACGCGCTCATAGAGCAGGCTCACCGCCTTGTCGCCGAGGCCCGAAACGAGCGCGCAGATGCGCAAATGCTTTCGTCGCTCGGCGCCGCCGCGCGGCAGCATCGCCTTCCCCTCGCCGACCAGCTCGTCGAAATAATCCAGGATGATCGTGCTCTCGATCAGCGCCTCGCCGTCGTCGAGCACCAGGGTCGGGACGCGGCGCAGCGGATTGTACGGCGCGATCTTGTCGGCATCGCCGAAGGTGGACCACGGCCTGTGCTCGAAGGGGAGCCCGTAAAGCCGCAGCGCGATCGCGACGCGGCGGACGAAGGGGGAATCATATTGGCCGATCAGGAACATGGTTCTCGCTCTTCTCGTTGGTGGGACACGGCGGGGCCGGTCAGTTTCCACGACAAGCTCGGCGCCGCGCAAGAAAGATTGTGGAAATGGAGCATTGCGCCGGTCGCAACGGCACCTGCAACATCACGCGCCAGGTGCGCGATGCGCGATCAAAGGCCGTCCTGGATCGAGCGCTTGATGGCGGCGATCGCGGCTTCGTTGCGCTTGTACATCGTCCACTGCTTGATCCGCTTGGCGCGCACCAGCTTTGCGGCCGTCAGTACCCGCATGTGCTCGCTCACGGTCGGCGCGCTGACGCCGAGCTTCTCGGCGATCAGCAATCCGCAGACGCCGTCCTCGACCAGGTCGCCATCGGCCTGCTCGCGAAAATGCTTCCGCGGATCCCGCAGCCAGTCCAGGATCTGCAGGCGGCGTTCGTTGGCCAGCGCGCGCAGGGCGACGGTGAATTTCATTTAGCCATTTTGCTAATTGCCTAATTGATGTCAACTCCCGGATGGGCTATCAAGGACGGTATCATGACAGCGACAATGGACATCACGCGGGAGCGGATTGCGACGACCGAGGCCGTCATTCGTCCGCACGTAAGGCGCACGCCCCTCATTATGGCCGATCTCGCCGATTTCGGCCTGCCGGCGGCGCCCATCACGTTCAAGCTCGAGATGCTGCAGCATTCCGGATCGTTCAAGGCGCGGGGCGCATTTGCCAATCTGCTGCGGCCGGTGCCGGAGGCGGGCGTGGTCGCCGCATCCGGCGGCAATCACGGGGCGGCGGTCGCCTATGCGGCGCAGCGGCTCGGCATTCCCGCCACGATCTTCGTGCCCGATATCACCTCGCCAGCCAAGGCCGAGCGGATCAAGGGGTATGGCGCGAAACTCGTGATCGCGGGCAGCCGCTATGCCGACGCGCTCGCCGCGAGCGAAACGCATGTTGCACGGACCGGCGCAATGGCAGTTCATGCCTACGACCAGGCCGAAACCCTGCTCGGCCAGGGCAGCGTCGGACTGGAGCTGGAGCAGGACGCGCCCGGCATCGATACGCTGCTGGTGGCGGTCGGCGGCGGCGGACTGATCGGCGGCATTGCGGCGTGGTACAAAGGCCAGACGCGCATCGTCGCGGTCGAGCCCGAGCAATCGCCGACCCTGCACGCCGCCTTGGCGGCGGGAGCACCGGTCGACGCCCCGGCCGGCGGCCTCGCCGCCGACAGCCTTGCGCCGCGGCGCGTCGGTGAATTGATGTTCCCGATCGCGCGGACCCATGTCGAGCGGGTCGTTCTGGTCAGCGACGAGGCGATCCGGCAGGCCCAGGCCGCTCTATGGTCGAGCCTGCGTCTCGTCGCCGAGCCCGGCGGCGCGGCCGCGTTTGCCGCACTGCTGTCGGGCCGCTATCGTCCCTTGCCCGGCGAACGCGTCGCAGTGCTGCTCTGCGGCGCCAACACCACGGCGGTCAAGTTCAACGGCTAGTCTTCAAGGGAATTGCATGATCGGGCCCCGCGCCGTCATCCTGGCATCGACCCTGCTTGCGTTGATCGGAGCCGGCGCCGCAAGCGCCCAGGATCGCCCGATCGGCTTTCTGACGCCGTCGAAAAACATCGCCTGCCAGTTCTTCACGGAGAACGGCCAAACGAGCGACAAAGCCGTGCTCCGCTGCTCCATCATGAACATGGAGGCGCGCCGGCCCGCCGACTGCGAGCTCGATTACGGCCACGCCTTAGAGATGAGCGCGAAAGGCAGCGCCAACCGCATCTGCGCCGGCGACACGGTGATGGACCTATCGCTGCCGGTGCTCGCCTATGGCGAGGTGTGGCAGCGCGCTGGGTTCACGTGCCGGTCGGAGCAGACCGGGCTGACCTGCTTCAACGCCATGCAGCGCGGGTTTGCGCTGGCGCGGGCGGAGCAGAAGGTGTTTTGAGCATGCTCCGATTTCTATACATCAGTTGCATGATCTTCATCGCAATGGGCGCCGCACGAGGGCAAACCGACGTGACTCCGGACAAATCTCCGTCGCTTAACATCATCGGCGCCTATTCCTTCAGTGCCGACAAGGCGGCCTATGCCCGCTTTATCCGGGAGACGATCGACGCCAACGATCCTCCCAATTTCAGTGAAGAGCTGAAAGCTTTCCTGCGAAAAGTCGGCAGGGGTGACGAAATACGTCCGCTGACTGATGAAGCCCGGCAAGAGTGGGAGGACGACCTGCGGCACCATATGGACGATGCCGCAGTTTTCGAGGTGCAGGTCACGAACCCCGATGCAAGGTTCAGTATCTCCGACTTCGTTCAGGCCGACCCATCTCGACCCAAGGAACAATGGCAAGTCGCGTGGGACGAAACGTTCCTGACGACAGATGGTGGGACGGTGATCCACATCGATCGCGGGCACAGGCTGCCTGAGGCGAAACAATACCGCGTGGTTTTCGTGATCCATTTCTGGAAGCCCGGCCTCCCACTGAGTTCCAGTTACGGCGAGCTTCAGCCTCCTCCCGTGCAACCGCTGCCCGAACGATTGTGGCGCCTCGCACCGTACGATCTGCCGAACTAGATATGTAGTCCAGATAGAGCGCAGCGAAATCCGGGGTCGATCAGCGCGCGTTGATGTTTCGTTTTGTAGAGCAACGTCGGCGCCCACACGCCGTCATTGCGAGCGCAGCGAAGCAATCCAGGATCCCTCCGCGGAGACAGCCTGGATTGCTTCGTCGCAAGAGCTCCTCGCAATGACGGTGATGAGGGAGCCGCGTACTATTCGATAATTGGCACATGGCGCGCCGCCGTCCGCGGCGCGGTGCCATCGAGACGCGGATCGTCGGCGATCTCGATCTGGCGGCGGAACGGGCGGAAGCCGGAGCGCTGATAGAACGCGACGGCGGAGGGATGGTCGAAGGTGCAGGTGTGCACCCAGACGCGGCGCAGCTCGCGCGACCATGCGAGCTCCAGCGCGCGGTTCATCAGGAAGCGGGCGGCGCCCGTCCCGATCAGGCCGGCGGTGACGCCGAAATAGACCAGCTCGCACTGGCCGGCTTCGCAGAAGTCCAGCTCCAGCAGGCCTTCGTCGCGGCCGTCCGCGACCAGGGCGTAGACCTCTATTCCGGGCGCGTGGATGACCGCGGCAAGCTCCGCATCGTTCATGCGGGCGCGCGAGAACCACAACCACTCCTCGCCGACGCGGCGGTAGAGCTCGCGATACCAGTCGGGCGCGGGCGCTTCGACCTTGCGCAGGGTCCAGGCGCCGGGCGGATCGTCACGGCGCGCGGGGCGCGCGGTCATCTCGAGATGGGTGACGACGGCGGCGATCTTCCCGGCGGGGACGTCGGAATATCCGTCGGGGAGGATCATTGTTGCTTACTCCGCTTCGTTGCAAGAGACTCCAGAGCTGGCGCCATGCACTCCATTGTCGTCCCGGACAAGCGCGCCGTAAGCGCGCGCAGATCCGGGATCCATAACCACGAATGGGATTTGCTTTGCGACGCTGGAACGACGAGTCCCGTTCACAACATCGGCTGCGGAGTATGGGTCCCGGCCTTCGCCGGGACGACTCGGAGAGGGCGTGCCTACCCCTCCCCCTCGTCGCTCGCCAGCACACCCTTCACGGCGCGCGCCCAGCCCGCGAGCTTCCGCGCGCGCGTCGCCTCGCTCATGTTCGGCTTGAAGCGGTGCTCGAGGCGCCAGTTGTCGGCGAATTTGGTCGGCTCGGGATAGACGCCGGCCTCGAGGCCAGCGAGATAGGCGGCGCCCAGCGCCGTGGTCTCCTGGATCACGGGACGATCGACCGGCGCGTCGAGGAGATCGGCGAGGCGCTGCATGGTCCAGTCGGACGCGGTCATGCCGCCGTCGACGCGCAGCACGACACTGGCCGTCTCCGAGCTCGGCCAGTCGGCGCGCATCGCCGCCCAGAGGTCGAAGGTCTGGTAACAAACACTCTCCAGCGCGGCGTGGGCGAGCTCGGCGGGCCCGGTGTTGCGGGTGAGGCCGAACAGCGCGCCGCGCACGCGCGGATTCCAGTAGGGCGCGCCCATGCCGACAAAGGCCGGCACGAGATAAACGCTCTGCATGGAGTCCGACTGATCAGCAAGAGGCCCGGTCTCCGCCGCGTGCTTGATGATGCCGAGGCCGTCACGCAGCCACTGCACCGCGCTGCCGGCAACGAAGATCGAGCCTTCGAGCGCGTAGGTGCGTTTTCCCGCGAGCTGATAGGCGACCGTGGTGAGCAGCTTGTTCTTCGACACCACGGGCGTGGTGCCGGTATTGAGCAGCGCGAAGCAGCCGGTGCCGTAGGTGGACTTCATCATGCCCGGGCGGAAGCAGGCCTGGCCGATGGTCGCGGCCTGCTGGTCGCCGGCGATGCCGGAGATCGCGATCGCGCCGCCGAACAGGTCGGGCACGCTCTCGCCGAAGCGGGCGGAGGAATCCTTCACCTCGGGCAGCATCGAACGCGGCACGCCGATGATCTCGAGCAGCTCGTCGTCCCATTGGCCGGTGTGGATGTTGAACAGCAGCGTGCGCGAGGCGTTGGTGGCGTCGGTGGCGTGCACCTTGCCGCCGGTGAGGCGCCAGAGCAGGTAGCAGTCGATGGTGCCGAACATCAATTCGCCGCGCGCGGCACGCGCCCGCGCGCCGGGGACGTGGTCGAGGATCCAGGCGACCTTGGTGCCGGAGAAATAGGGATCGATGATCAGGCCGGTTTTCTGCGAGATGACAGGCTCGCGGCCGTCGGCTTTCAGCTTGGCGCAGATGTCGGCGGTGCGGCGGTCCTGCCAGACAATGGCGCGGTGCACGGCCTGCCCGGTGGCGCGGTCCCACACCACGGTGGTCTCGCGCTGGTTGGTGATGCCGATCGCGGCAATGTCCTTTGCGGTGATGCCGGCCTGCTCGATCGCGTCGCGGCAGACCATCACGGTCGAGGTCCAGATGTCCTCCGGCTCGTGCTCGACCCAGCCCGAGGCCGGAAAATGCTGCGGAAATTCCTGCTGCGCGCGCGCGGCAATCGAGATGTCGCTGCGGAAGACGATGGCGCGCGAGGAGGTGGTGCCCTGGTCGATGGCGAGAACGAAAGACATGGTAGCTACCTTGGCGTTTTCCCTGGAGGCGGTCAGTGTGTCGGGCCAAAGGGAGCGGATTAGGGCGGGAAGGTCAAGACCGCCACGCCCGCCGAGGCGGTTGACGGTGCACCGCCCGCGCGAGCCGGGAGACTAGGACAGAGGGAGCGAAGATGATACATGCCGGGCCGGGTAAATCGGGGCGGCATGACATTCACTTCCTTTCAGTTTGGCCTCTTCGTCGCGATCGTGTTCGGCGCCTATTATCTGCCGCCTTTGCGCCGCTTCCAGGTCCAGCTGCTGGTGCTCGCGAGCCTGGTGTTCTATGGCTCGGGCCAGCCAGCGCTGCTGCCGCTGCTGCTCATCGCCGTGCTCGGGACCTACCTCTGTCTGGTGCTCGCCTTCGACAACCGCGCGATCTGGATGCCGGCCGGAATCGTCTTCAATCTCGCGCTGCTGGCATTCTTCAAATACAAATTCCTGCTCGTCGATGCGTCCACGGTTGACCCGATCGGCTTCGCGCCGGTGGATTTCCTGTTGCGGCTGCCGCTGCCGATCGGCATCTCCTTCTTCGTGTTCCACAACATCAGCCTTCTGGTCGACCTCACGCGCGAGAAGAGGCCGCCGCCGCTGCGGGACGTCTTCCTCTACATCATCTTCTTTCCGCAGCTCGTATCCGGACCGATCACGCGCGCGGGCCAGTTCATGCCGCAGATCGTCCCCAAGCAGCTCGCCAACGTCGATTTCGCGGAAGCGGCCAAATGGATCCTGACTGGCTTCTTCTTCAAGCTCTACGTCGCCAACAATCTCAACGAGATGACGTCCTACATGGACTATCCGCTCTATGAGACGGTAGCCACGCAGGACCGCTGGCTGCTCGTGTTCCTGTACAGCTACCAGATCTATGCCGACTTCTTCGGCTATTCGGCGATCGCGCTCGGCCTCGGGCTGTTGTTCGGCTACCGCCTGCCGGTCAACTTCGACCTGCCCTACATCTCGGCTTCGTTCTCCGAGTTCTGGACGCGCTGGCACATCTCGTTGTCCAACTGGCTCAGGACCTATCTCTACATCCCGCTCGGCGGCAACAGGGAGGGACCGGCGAGAACCTGCCTCAATCTGATGATCGTGATGACGCTTGGCGGCCTCTGGCACGGCGCGAGCCTGAGCTACGCATTGTGGGGCATGCTGCACGGCCTCCTGCTCGTCGTCGAGCGGCCGTTTCTGAAGGTGCTGGGCGAAGCCGGCCCTGTCGTGCGCGTCGCCCGCATGGGCGTCGTCTTCTTCTGCGTGACGATGCTCTGGATCTTCTTCAAGCTGCCGAACTTCGATCACGCGCTCGGCTACCTCGCAGGCATGTTCACGCCGACGGACAATCCCAATCCGACAAAACTGTTTCGCAACATGGCCCTGCTCTACGCCCTCCCCGTTCTCATCCAGCATCTCGGCCTCGGCGCGCTCGCCAGTGGCTGGTTGCGGCGATGGGAGCCGTATCTCTATGGTGCGCTCGCGGCGTTGGCCTATCTCGAGGCGGGGCCGGACGTCGCCTTCATCTATTTCCAGTTCTGATGATGGCACAGATATCCGGACTTCCATGGTTGATCAGATGTGCGGGTGCAGCCGTGGCGCTGCTGCTGGTCTGCGGTCTCGCCACAGCGCGGTTCGGCTCCGCGCTCGAGCAGCCGTCCGTCACGACCCGCGACGGCAGCCTCATCACCCTCAACCGCTATCTGAGAGAACCGGTCCCAGACATCGTGCTGGTCGGCAGCTCGGTCGCCTGGCGTCTCAAGGAGGAATATTTCTCGCTTCCCCGCTTCCGCAATCTCGCGCTGGCCGGAGGCTCACCGGTCACCGTCCTCGAGATCCTCGCGAGACAGCCGAGCTTGCCGAAGATCATCCTGATCGAGACGAACATCCTGTCGCGCGAGCCCGACAGCGAGCTGATCGGACAATTCTCTGGTCGCGCGCGCGCGGAAGCGCCGTTCCTGCGCCCCGTGCGCGCGGCGGTTGCGGCCCATGAGAGGTGGAATCACGCATCGCCCAAGGCCGCACAGGCTCGCGCCGAGCAGGATCGCCTGCTCAAGGAACTGCCGAGCACG
>NZ_FOQJ01000003.1:0-622500 GCF_900113725.1 Bradyrhizobium sp. cf659 | reverse complement strand
ACGCCTTCGCCTATCGGCTTAAGCTTGCTCGTTAAATTAAGTCGCTGGCCCATAATACAAAAGGTACGATGTCACCCAGAACGAATCTTGAGCTCCATCTGTTTGTAGGTGTCCGGTTTCAGGTCTATTTCACTCCCCTCGTCGGGGTGCTTTTCACCTTTCCCTCACGGTACTGGTTCACTATCGGTCGCTGAGGAGTACTTAGGCTTGGAGGGTGGTCCCCCCGCGTTCAGACAGGATTGCACGTGTCCCGCCTTACTCGTGGATACATCATCGCATTACTCGTACGGGGCTATCACCCTCTAAGGCCCAGCTTTCCTGACTGGTTCCGATTGTCTTTGATGTATCACTGGCCTGGTCCGCGTTCGCTCGCCACTACTAACGGAGTCTCTGTTGATGTCCTTTCCTCCAGGTACTTAGATGTTTCAGTTCCCTGGGTTTGCTTGAAACCTCCTATGTATTCAGAAGTCTCATACCTTCTCTTGATAACCGGAAATCCAAAACCTCTTCGATCGAAATCTAAAGGCCTAGGCATCTTCCATTATCTGGTCGAACCCCACACCGATGTCTTTCGACAAAGGTCTTGGAGTTCCGGCTATCGAAGGTGGGTTTCCCCATTCGGAAATCCGCGGATCAAAGCTTCTTCGCAGCTCCCCACGGCTTATCGCAGCGTAGCACGTCCTTCATCGCCTCTCAGCGCCAAGGCATCCACCGAACACCCTTAAGGCACTTGATTGCTCTCATTATCAATGTCCACACACTCGGCAGAATGTTGTCTGCAGAACTGCCTTGCGGCACGCGCCCTCGATGAACGCTATCTGCAGCCGGACAATGATTAGAAAGACCAGCTTGCTTCGTAAGATCGTTCCGATAGCGAGGCGGTCAAGCTTCGCTAAAAGGATCATTTACAACTCGCTCGTCTTTCAAGTTTGACCTTGAAGGACGCGTGAGCGCCGAAATGATCCGGAGATAATGAAGTATCGCGCAGAAATCTTCTGCACGATCCAACTCGGATCGATCTCCTCTTTACGATGTCAGAAATCACGCAGCCTGCTGTCCATCCGGACTAGCAAGTGCGAAGTGATGTTTCGCGGACGACGGTCAAGATCTCGGTGATCAAACCATCTGGTGGAGCCAGACGGGATCGAACCGACGACCTCATGCTTGCAAAGCACGCGCTCTCCCAGCTGAGCTATGGCCCCGTAACCAGAAGACGAATGCTCACTCGATGAAAGTGGTGGGCCTGGGAAGACTTGAACTTCCGACCTCACGCTTATCAAGCGCGCGCTCTAACCAACTGAGCTACAAGCCCCTAACGCTATCCTCTCAAGGACTAGGGTCTTGCGTGCATGCACCGGCGACTAGCGCCGAATGCAATCGCACAGCGCAGCCCCGGCGCGTGTTCGTCCGCGAAGAAAGAGAAACGAAGACGGCGAAATCCCGCCAATGGAGCTCAACGATCTGGCGATCTGTTGGCCCCTGATGTTTCTAAAACGATCCGATAGCTAGCCGAAGCTAAGCTGAAGGATCATCCTTAGAAAGGAGGTGATCCAGCCGCAGGTTCCCCTACGGCTACCTTGTTACGACTTCACCCCAGTCGCTGACCCTACCGTGGCCGGCTGCCTCCATTGCTGGTTAGCGCACCGTCTTCAGGTAAAGCCAACTCCCATGGTGTGACGGGCGGTGTGTACAAGGCCCGGGAACGTATTCACCGTGGCGTGCTGATCCACGATTACTAGCGATTCCAACTTCATGGGCTCGAGTTGCAGAGCCCAATCCGAACTGAGACGGCTTTTTGAGATTTGCGAAGGGTCGCCCCTTAGCATCCCATTGTCACCGCCATTGTAGCACGTGTGTAGCCCAGCCCGTAAGGGCCATGAGGACTTGACGTCATCCCCACCTTCCTCGCGGCTTATCACCGGCAGTCTCCTTAGAGTGCTCAACTAAATGGTAGCAACTAAGGACGGGGGTTGCGCTCGTTGCGGGACTTAACCCAACATCTCACGACACGAGCTGACGACAGCCATGCAGCACCTGTGTTCCAGGCTCCGAAGAGAAGGTCACATCTCTGCGACCGGTCCTGGACATGTCAAGGGCTGGTAAGGTTCTGCGCGTTGCGTCGAATTAAACCACATGCTCCACCGCTTGTGCGGGCCCCCGTCAATTCCTTTGAGTTTTAATCTTGCGACCGTACTCCCCAGGCGGAATGCTTAAAGCGTTAGCTGCGCCACTAGTGAGTAAACCCACTAACGGCTGGCATTCATCGTTTACGGCGTGGACTACCAGGGTATCTAATCCTGTTTGCTCCCCACGCTTTCGTGCCTCAGCGTCAGTATCGGGCCAGTGAGCCGCCTTCGCCACTGGTGTTCTTGCGAATATCTACGAATTTCACCTCTACACTCGCAGTTCCACTCACCTCTCCCGAACTCAAGATCTTCAGTATCAAAGGCAGTTCTGGAGTTGAGCTCCAGGATTTCACCCCTGACTTAAAGACCCGCCTACGCACCCTTTACGCCCAGTGATTCCGAGCAACGCTAGCCCCCTTCGTATTACCGCGGCTGCTGGCACGAAGTTAGCCGGGGCTTATTCTTGCGGTACCGTCATTATCTTCCCGCACAAAAGAGCTTTACAACCCTAGGGCCTTCATCACTCACGCGGCATGGCTGGATCAGGGTTGCCCCCATTGTCCAATATTCCCCACTGCTGCCTCCCGTAGGAGTTTGGGCCGTGTCTCAGTCCCAATGTGGCTGATCATCCTCTCAGACCAGCTACTGATCGTCGCCTTGGTGAGCCATTACCTCACCAACTAGCTAATCAGACGCGGGCCGATCTTTCGGCGATAAATCTTTCCCCGTAAGGGCTTATCCGGTATTAGCACAAGTTTCCCTGTGTTGTTCCGAACCAAAAGGTACGTTCCCACGCGCTACTCACCCGTCTGCCGCTGACGTATTGCTACGCCCGCTCGACTTGCATGTGTTAAGCCTGCCGCCAGCGTTCGCTCTGAGCCAGGATCAAACTCTCAAGTTGGACTTGAACTTTGAACCGGCTGATCACAACGTTTGACGAGGTCCCACCATTTTTCCATCGACCGAAGTCGATGAGCTGCCCGCGATTCACATCGCTGGCAACGATGGTGTTTCCTTTAAAACGTGTACCGCCGAAGTCTTTCGTCCGGTCTCGATCAGAAAAGCCGAAGCTTTTCAGAAGCGAGACCCGCAAGGACTCCGCCGTCCACGTTTCTCTTTCTTCATCTTCACTTGTCAAACAGCCCGGGACCTGAGAGGCCCCAACCTTCCTGAGAGGAAGGGTTCCGACACCCTTACCGACGATGGATGAACTCCAACCGACTGGTGTCGGCTGTTGTGTTCACTCAACAAGGTGAGGAGCATCAGTGGCGCGTTCGCTCGCCTTGGTCAGTGACCCGGCGGCGCCGCGCTCAGTGGTTGGGGTTATAGGCCCCACCTTCCGGGCTGTCAACGCCAATCGTCAACAAATCGTCGCACAGTGGATTGTCGTAAAAATTCCAGCGATTACAGCGCATTAGCGAGGCCGTGAGAGCTTGCCCCGAAGCCGCGCGGCAAAAAATCTCAAAAAAAGTTCGCACCCCGGGGGCCTCCGGAGGGGCTCCGGAAGTGGCTTTGGGCGCCTCCCCGAGCGGCTCCCAGCGCCCACCCCTTCAGGAAACTTTTTCGATATTAGGCGCCGTACTTGAGCCACATTCCCGCGGCGTTCTGATAAGAGACAAGCTTGAATCGCGGGGATGCCAGTGGGGGCTGCCGGCGGTTTAGGTGGGGTCAGAGGAAGGCGATCATACGATGAAGCGTCCTTCTTCAGACATTCGAGAGACATCGAGAGATCTTTTTCCGCTTAGCTGTTCGTAATTTCGGCCGGCCCATCATCGGGGCCTTCTGACCGCGGACGCCTGTGCGGCTTGCCGTTTCCTGCGATGCCCCTGCAAGAGGGCGGCCAGGACAGGGCTCGAAACCGGGCTGGTATGGGCCTCTTGGGTCGTTGATTGGGGGACTTGGGTTGAACCACAGGACGTCACGCGGCGCTTATGGGCGTGAGACCGGGATCATCGATCTCGGCCACGAGCCGCCGCTTTCCGTCGATGGTTCCGAAGCTGCCGTCATCGATCGCCGTCGTGTTTCGGTACAATGGTTCAGCGGGACAATTCTGACCGGACTTTGCGGCGCAGCCCTGATCGGCGGCGCCGTTTTCGCTTCGCTCGACGGCGAGATGACCTTCGCCAAGGTGCCGGAGCGGGTCGAAGGCGCGCTGCGTGGTGCATTTGGCGCAGCTGATCGCGCCGCCACGCTGCACAAGAGCGACCGCCTGCCGCCGCCGAGCGAATCCACGGCCTCGCGCAACATCGTGCGCGTCTCCACGGTGGCCCGCGTCGGCAATCGCGACGTGATGCGGGTGCGCCCCTTCGTCCGCATCGCCGGCAATCTGTCGATGACGACGAGCGACCTGTCGGCGAAGATTCCACCGTTCAACGCCCAGCGCCTGCTCACCGACGTCGGCTCCGATCCGAAGACCGCCGCCGACGATCCCAACAACCCCGAAGCGGTCGAACCCGACGCCGAGGTCTCCTTCGTCACCAAGGACCTGTCGCCGGTGCTGCCGAAGGCCAAGATTTCCGCGGTGGTGGCGCTCGACGACATCCTGATGCGGGTCCGCGATGCCGCCAACTGGCGCGGCAATGGCGGGGTGCGCTACGCCTCGCTCGCCAACGCTACCGCCGACGTTTCCGGCGCAACCGGCGCGTCCGACGTCAAGATGGCCTACGCCACCGAAGTGTCGCCGTCCGATCCCTATGCCGGCTTCGAGACGCGCGTGGTGCCGGAAAACGTCACGCTGCTGCCGAAGACCAAGGAGCAGATCACCGGCGGCAATCCCAACGGCGAGCGCGTCCATCTGGTCAAGAAGGGCGACAGCGTCACCTCCGTCCTGCGCGATCTCGGCGCGACGGCCGACGAGATCAAGGCGATCGCCGCGACGCTCGGCCCGCGCGGCCGCGACGGCGGCCTGAAGGAAGGCGAGAAGCTCCGCATCCTGATGGCGCCCGCAAGCCCCGGCGCCCGGCTCCAGCCCTATCGCGTCGTGGTTGCAAACGACACCATGGTCGAGGCAATCGCGGCGCTGTCCGACCTCGGCAAATACGTCGCGGTCGACGTCTCCAGCATGAACACCGTCGCTGACGCCACGGCCAACGCCAACAGCGACGATGACGACGACGATGACGGCACCGGCGTGCGGCTCTACCAGAGCATCTACGAGACCGCGATGCGCAACAAAGTGCCGATGCCGGTCATCGACGACATGATCAAGATCTACTCCTACGACGTCGATTTCCAGCGCAAGGTGCAGCCGGGCGATTCCTTCGACGTGTTCTACGCCGGCGAGGACGAGGGCGTGACGTCGAGCGAAAAGAACGACGTGCTGTTCGCTTCGCTCACGGTCGGCGGCGAGACCAAGAAATACTACCGCTACCAAAGCCCTGACGACGGCGTGGTCGATTACTACGACGAGAGCGGCAAGAGCGCGAAGAAGTTCCTGGTCAGGAAACCCGTCAACAACGCGATCATGCGCTCCGGCTTCGGCGGCCGCCGCCACCCGATCCTCGGCTACGTGAAGATGCACACCGGCGTCGACTGGGCCACCGCCTACGGCACGCCGATCTTCGCCTCCGGCAACGGCGTGATCGAAAAGGCCGGCCCCGAAGGCGGCTACGGCAAGTATATCCGCATCAAGCATAACAACGGCTACGAGACCGCCTACGGCCACATGTCGGCCTTCGCCAAGGGCATGGAGATCGGCAAGAAGGTGCGGCAGGGCCAGGTGATCGGCTTCGTCGGTTCGACCGGCGCGTCGACCGGACCGCACGTCCATTACGAAATCCTGGTCAACGGCCGCTTCGTCGATCCGCTGCGCGTGAAACTGCCGCGCGGCCGCTCGCTGGAAGGCCCGATGCTCGCCGGCTTCGAGAAAGAGCGCGACCGGCTCGACGGCATGATGAGCGGCCGGGGCGGCGCCATCGCCCGTATCTCGGATGCGACCGGCGGACCGTTGCAGGTCACCAACCGGTAAGCCGAAAACCGGCCGACATCGACCGGATACCTTCATCAACACGGCTGAATGGGACGCTCTCGGAGCGATCTGCTTTACGGCGTCACAACGTCAAGTTTCGTTTGCCAAAGCCGCATGACGGGCGAATACTTTCCAAAAAATGGGAGGTCACGCCATGAACAACAGGCTTGCCTGCGCAGCCGTCGTTGCTGCGATCGTCTGCACCACGAGCGCATCGGCCCAGACAGTCCCGGAGACTTGGGAGGTCACGAAACTCGTCCCCGGTTCGGCGTTCCATGGCGTGCATGGGCTCGGGGTCGACAAGGCCGGCCATCTGTTTGCCGGCAGCGTCGCCGGCGCCATGCTCTACGAAGTGGACATCGCCGGTGGTACCGCCAAGGTTGCAATCCCGGCTCCGATCGGAATGGCCGACGACATCGCATTCGCGCCCGACGGCACCATGGCATGGACCGGCTTCTTGGCCGGCGATCTCTATTCGCGCAAGGGCGACGGCCCGATCAAGAAGCTCGCCTCCGGCCTTCCCGGCATCAATTCGCTGGCCTTCCGCAAGGACGGCAGGCTCTACGCCACGACGGTTTTCCTCGGCGACACGCTCTACGAGATCGACGTCGAAGGCGTCAAACCGCCGCGTCAGATCATGGAGAAGATGGGCGGCCTCAACGGCTTCGAGTTCGGTCCCGACGATAAGCTCTACGGTCCCCTCTGGTTCAAGGGACAGGTCGCCAAGGTTGACGTCGACAAGGCCGAGCTGACTGTCGTCGCCGACGGCTTCAAGGTCCCGGCCGCGGTGAATTTCGATTCCAAGGGCAATCTCTGGGTGGTCGACACCGCGCTCGGCCAGCTCGTTCGGGTCGATCCCAAGTCGGGCGCCAAGACCATGGTGGCACAGCTGAAGCCGTCGCTGGACAACCTCGCGATCGACGACAAGGACCGCATCTACGTCTCCAACATGGCCGACAACGGCATCCAGGAAGTCGATCCGGCGACCGGCAAAGCCAGGCAAATCATCATCGGCAAGCTCGCGCTGCCCGGCGGCCTCGGCGTCACCTCGGAAAATGGCAAGGATACGATCCACATCGCCGACGTGTTCGCCTACCGCACGGTGGACGGTGCGACCGGCGAGGTCACCGAGAAGGCGCGCATGCATGCCGCCGGCGTCACGCTCGAATATCCGATGAGCGCGACGGCGAAGGGCAACGACGTGGTCCTGTCGAGCTGGTTCACCGGCACGGTGCAGGTGATCGACGGCAAGACCGGCGCGACGCGCGACATGCTGCATGGCTTCCAGGCGCCGCATGATGCGATCGTGCTCGATGACGGCAGCATCCTGGTGGCCGAGCTCGGCACCAAGTCGCTGGTCCGCGTCAGCGGCGAACACAGCAAGGATCGCACCACGCTGATCGGCGGCCTCGAGGGCCCGGTCGGCCTCGTCGGCGGATCGCGTGGCGAGGTCTATGTCACCGAAGCCTTTGCGGGTGTCGTATCCAAGATCGAGGGCAACGGCGAAAAGACCGTGGTCGCCAAGGAGCTGAAAATGCCCGAGGGCATCGCACGCACCCGCGACGGCAAGCTGATCGTAGCGGAAGTCGGCGCCAGGCGATTGATCGAGATCGCCCCGGAGAGCGGCAAGATCACCGAGATCGCGGCCGACCTCCCGATCGGCCTGACGGGCGCCCCCGGCGGCCTGCCGACCCACGTCCCGACGGGCGTGGCGGTCGGCGCCTCAGGCGTGATCTACTTCTCGTCCGACATCGAGAATGCGATCTACAAGGTGGCGAAGAAGTAGCGTCCGCCGAGCAAGGTTCGGCAGCGATGGAACCGGGACACGGCTTCCCGGTTACACGCTGACGGGAAGCCGACCAGCAGGAGGATCGCCCCATGACGCGGCTCTCACGCGACGATGTCATCAAGGCCGTGGATCGGGCCGACGACGTCACCATCGCCCAGATCATCGGAACCGGCGCGACCGTCGAGGAACTCGCAGAAGCCCAGGCCTGGCTCGCCAATGACGAGCCGATGATCAACGACCTACGTCCGCTGGCGCAAGGCCGCGTGCGCGAGCTTGTCGACATCCTGTCGGAGCTCGAGCAGGAGGACGACGAGCAAGGCCCGGCCGCCCCCGGCTCGGCGTCCGCAATCAGCTAGGAGCGATCAGCTTAGGTATATACCTGAGCACCCACCTCTCCCCACCGGGACGATGGTGAGCATCTCGACTCCGACAAACCAGCCGACTGACCAAAATAAATCGTCCCGGAGAGGACGGACCTCTCCGGGACGATCTTGCCTGGCGGCGAGCGCCAATGATCAGTTCAGCTTCCGCTTCGTCACGGGCGCCTCGAACTGCGCGATCTCCGCGGTTTGCGGTGCCTTGCCGTTGAAGGTCAGCACGTTGCCTTCGGACGAGATCGCGACGTTGTCGCCGTCCCTGACGTCGCCGGCCAGGATCATCTCGGCGAGCGGATCCTGGAGGTAGCGCTGGATCACCCGCTTCAGCGGCCGTGCGCCATAGGCGGGATCCCAACCCTTGGCCGCGAGCCAGTCGCGGGCTGCAGCATCGAGCGTCAGCACGATCTTGCGATCGGTCAGGAGCTTCTGGAGCCGCGCGAACTGGATCTCGACGATCCGGCCCATCTCGCTCCTCTGCAAACGATGGAACAGGATGATCTCGTCGACGCGGTTGAGGAATTCGGGACGGAAATGTCCCCGCACCATTCCCATCACCTGCTCGCGGACGGCCGAGGTGTCTTCGCCCTCGGGTTGATTCACCAGGAACTCCGAACCGAGGTTCGAGGTCATGATGATCAGCGTGTTGCGGAAATCGACGGTACGGCCCTGGCCATCGGTCAGGCGGCCGTCGTCGAGCACCTGCAACAGGACGTTGAAGACGTCAGGATGCGCCTTCTCGATCTCGTCGAACAGCACGACCTGGTAGGGCCGGCGCCGCACCGCTTCGGTGAGCGCGCCGCCCTCGTCATAGCCGACATAGCCCGGAGGCGCGCCGATCAGCCGCGAGACCGAATGCTTCTCCATGTACTCGGACATGTCGAGGCGGACCATCGCGGTCTCGTCGTTGAACAGGTACTCCGCCAAGGCTTTGGTCAGCTCGGTCTTGCCGACGCCGGTCGGTCCCAGGAACATGAACGAGCCGGTCGGGCGGTTCGGGTCCTGCAAGCCCGCGCGCGAGCGGCGCACGGCGGTTGCGACCGCACGCACGGCCTCGGCCTGGCCGACGACGCGGGTGCCGAGCTGCTCCTCCATCTTCAGGAGCTTCTCCTTCTCGCCTTCCAGCATCTTGTCGACGGGCACGCCGGTCCAGCGCGAGACCACCTGCGCGATGTGGTTGGCGGTGACCGCCTCCTCCATCATCTCGCCGGAGTTCTGCGTTGTATTGTCCTTGGCCTCGATGTCGGCAAGCTTCTTCTCGAGCTCCGGGATCCGGCCATAGGCCAGCTCGCCGGCCTTCTGAAATTCGCCGCGCCGCTGGGCGTTGGCAAGCTCGACGCGCAAGCTGTCGAGCTCGGCCTTCAGCTTCTGGGCATCGGAGAGCTTGTTCTTCTCCGCGCTCCAGCGCGCCGTCAGCGCCGCAGACTTCTCCTCGAGCTCGGCAAGGTCCTTCTCCAGCGTCTGGAGCCGGGTCTTGGAGCCGACATCGCTTTCCTTCTTCAGCGCCTCCTGCTCGATCTTGAGCCGGATGATCTCGCGATCCAGCGAATCCAGCTCTTCCGGCTTGGAATCGACCTGCATCTTCAGCCGCGCCGCGGCCTCGTCCATGAGGTCGATCGCCTTGTCCGGCAGGAAGCGGTCGGTGATGTAGCGGTTGGACAGCGTCGTGGCGGCCACGAGCGCGGAATCGGTGATCCGCACGCCATGGTGCTGCTCGTACTTGTCCTTCAGTCCGCGCAGGATCGAGATGGTGTCCTCGACCGAGGGCTCGCTGACGAAGATCGGCTGGAAGCGCCGCGCCAGCGCCGCATCCTTCTCGACGTGCTTCTGGTACTCGTCGAGCGTGGTCGCGCCGATGCAGTGCAGCTCGCCGCGCGCGAGCGCCGGCTTCAGCAGGTTCGATGCGTCCATCGCGCCGTCGCCCTTGCCGGCGCCGATCAGCGTGTGCATCTCGTCGATGAACAGGATGAAGGTGCCCTCGCTCCCGGTCACTTCCTGGAGCACGGCCTTCAGCCGCTCCTCGAACTCGCCGCGGTATTTCGCGCCGGCAATCAGCGCACCGAGATCGAGCGAGAGCAGCTTCTTGTCCTTCAGGCTCTCCGGCACGTCGCCATTGACGATGCGCAGCGCGAGGCCTTCGGCGATGGCGGTCTTGCCGACGCCGGGCTCGCCGATCAGGACGGGATTGTTCTTGGTCCGGCGCGAGAGCACTTGAATGGTACGGCGGATCTCCTCGTCGCGGCCGATGACCGGGTCGAGCTTGCCGTCGCGCGCCGCCTGGGTCAGGTCGCGGGCATATTTCTTCAGCGCGTCATAGGCGTTCTCGGCGGTCGCCGAGTCGGCCGTGCGGCCCTTGCGCAGCGCCTCGATGGCCGCGTTGAGGTTTTGCGGGGTGACACCGCCCTTGTTGAGGATCACGCCGGCCTCGCTGGTCTTCTCCAGCGTGAGGCCGAGCAGCAGCCGCTCGACGGTGACAAAACTGTCGCCGGCCTTCTCGCCGGCCTTTTCAGCGGCATCGAAGGTGCGGGCCAGCTCGGGCGCCAGATAGATCTGCCCGCCGCCGCCAGAGACCTTCGGCACCTTGTTCAGGGCGTCCTCGGTCGCCTTCAGAATTGCGCGGGAATTGCCGCCGGCACGGTCGATCAGACCGGCAGCGAGCCCCTCATTGTCGTCCAGGAGGACTTTCAGGACGTGCAGGGTCGAAAACTGCTGGTGCCCCTCGCGCATCGCAAGCGACTGCGCCGACTGGATGAAGCCCCTGGATCGTTCGGTATACTTCTCAATGTTCATCTTTTCTGTCCCTCGGCCTGCCCATGGAGCCCTCTAAGGCACTCCACACGGCATCTTCATTGGGTTTACAATTACCGCATTGACGTTTCTCAACCGGTAACGGTCGTCATTTACCGACGCTGCCGCCGGCCTGAGGCAGATGTGGGAAGCAGCTCGCGGGAGCGAAAGAGGCGAGTTCACAATTTCGTGCGCTGTTTGGCCGGCTTGGCGCCAGGAGGTCGAATCCCCTAAGTAGCGGCATGACAGCCAGCCAGACCGCCGAAATCACCGATCTCTACCGCTACCCGATCAAGGGCCTGACGCCGGAGCGCCTGTCCCGCGTCGCCTTGCGGCGAGGGGAGACCCTGCCTGCCGACCGCCGCTACGCCATCGAGAACGGCCCGAGCGGGTTCGATCCCGAGGCGCCGGCCTGGAAGCCAAAAATCCAGTTTCTGATGCTGGCGCGCAATGAGCGGCTGGCTTCCCTCGACAGCCGGTTCGAGGACGCGACCAACCGCCTGACCATCCGCAAGGACGGCCAGATCGTCGCCAGCGGCGATCTGGAGACCGCCGCCGGGCGCGCCGCCATCGAGCGCTACTTCAGCGAGAACTTTCAGCCCGAGCTGAAGGGCCCGCCCAAGGTTCTGTCGGGCCGCGACCACAGCTTTTCCGACGTCGCCCGCAAGGTCGTGTCCATCATCAATCTCGACAGTGTCCGCGCGATCGAGGCCATGCTCGGTGGCACCGCCGTCCACCCCCTGCGCTTCCGCGCCAATCTCTACGTGAAGGGCTGGCCGGCCTGGTCCGAGCTCGACCTCGTCGGCCAGACGCTCGCGATCGGTCAGGCCCGGCTGCAAGTGGTCAAGCGCATCGTCCGTTGCCCGGCCACCAATGTCGATCCGCAGACCGCACAGCGCGACCTCGAAATCCCGCCGACGCTCTCGCGCCATCTCGGCCACATGGATTGCGGCATCTATGCCGAGGTGATCGCCGGCGGCGAGATCGGCGTGGGCGATGCGGTCGCGGTGGAAGAGCCGAAGCTGGTGTGAGCTTCGTAGGGTGGGTTAGCCGAAGGCGTAACCCACCACTTCTGTCACCACAGAAACCAAAGAGGTGGGTTACGCCCGCGGACCGCGCTTCGCGCGACCGCGAGCTAACCCACCCTACGCAGCTGTCACCTTCAGTTCGGCATCACATACGCATAGATGCGGCCGCGCGAGACCGGGGCCTCGCGGACGCGGTTGCCGTTGTTGCCGGAGATCATGATCGGATTGCCCTGCGCGTCGACGCCGGTGATGATTCCGACGTGGCCGCCCCGGCCGCCGCGCGACATCACCGCGATGGCACCGACCTGCGGGCCGGAGACACGCGTGCCGTAACGCGCGAACGAATTCGCCATGTCCGAGCCGGTGCCATGGTGGCCGGTTTTCTCAAGCACCATGTTCATGAAGCGCGCGCACCACAGGCTGCCGCGCCCGGTCGGGTTGCCGCCGAGATAGCGGCGCGCCTCGGACACGAGGCCCGATCCGCCGCCGAAACCGCCGCTCATACCCATGTTGCCGGCTTCGCCAGTGCTGCTCTTGTTGACAGCGTAGCTGATGTTGGCAGCGCGGCTCACTTTGCCAGCGCGGCGCATGTTTCCGCCGATGCCCATGTCACCGCCGCCCACGTAGCGCATGTCACCCATGCCGCCGCTGTTGGCGTTCGGATCATAACTGGCCTGGGTGTTCATGAATCCGCCGGCCTGCAGCTGCGCCGCGCTGCGCTCGAAGCGCGAGCTGCGGGCCTGGTGCCGATAGTGATGATATCTGCTGGCGTGATGCACGTAAGCGTGCCGCTCTGCGCTATGACGATGTGGCCGTGCCGAGGCCGGAGAAACAAACGCGGCGACCGCCGCAAAGAAGAGCGCCAGCGCGACAACACAACGCGACAGGCGAGACGCAAACAACTCGAACATTAGTCATCCTTCGTTGACACCCCCACTTCCCAGCCGGCCCGTGCGCGGCCGACATCCGCCGGGCCGTAAAGCTTCCGGATGTGGCGAGAACAAGACGCCGCGCATCGGCGCGAATTAACGCTTCGGGGAGTTGTTGCGATGATTTTGTGTCGATGCAGGTCTGTTGCCGCCGCATTGCGGACAACAGCATTAACTGCAATTCTCGAAACCACGGCTTGAAGAGAGGGAAACGGTTAATGCCCCACGCCACGACCAGGGACGACGTCCGCATCTATTTCGAGGAAGCGGGCCACGGAACGCCGATCATCTTCCTGCACGAATTCGCGGCCGACTACACCAATTGGGAGCCGCAGATGCGTTACTTCTCGCGCGGCCACCGCTGTATCACCTATTCGGCGCGCGGCTACACGCCGTCGGACGTGCCTGAGGGCGAGGTCTACACCTACACGCATTTCTACACCGACGCGCTCGCGGTGCTCGATCATCTCAAGATCGATCGTGCGCATCTCGTCGGGCTCTCGATGGGCGCTTATTCATCGCTTCAGATCGGACTGAACGCGCCGCAGCGTGCGCTGTCGATGACGCTCGCCGGCGTCGGCTCAGGCTCGGAGATCGAGACTCTCGACGCCTGGCGCAAGCAATGCCGCGCCAATGCCGAGCAGTTCGAGACGCTCGGCTCCACGGAGGTGGCAAAAGTCACGCGCGAGGCGCCGAGCCGGATTCCCTTCCTGGTCAAGGACCCGCGCGGCCACGCCGATTTCTACGCCGCGCTGGCGCGGCACGATGCCAGGGGATCGGCGAGCACCATGCGCGGCTTCCAGGGCGGCCGTCCCTCTATCTACACGATGACGAACGCGATCCGGGGCGCCGCAACGCCGGCGCTGGTCATCTGCGGCGACGAGGACGATCCCTGCGTCGGGCCGAGCCTGTTCTTGAAGAAGCATCTTCCGGCCGCGGGCCTCGCGATGTTTCCGAAGTCGGGGCACGTGCTCAATCTCGAGGAGCCCGCGCTGTTCAACGAGACCGTGGAGCGGTTTGTCACACTGGTGGAAGCGGGAAGATGGCCGGCACGCGATCCGAGGTCGCTGCCGGCCGGCTAGGCGCGCCCCCTTGATCGGCGCGCATCAGCCCGTTGGAAACTCAACGCGCAACCCGTTCTTGGCCAGCCTCGCGAAGAACGGACCGGGCTCGATGACCTGCTCCGGCATCCACGCGCCGGGTTCGGGCACCCTTCTTTCGATCAAGGCACGCGCCACTCCGGAAGCACCGGCGGCGGCCGCATCAGCCTGGGTACGGCCATGGAGGATCGCGCACTGTGTCGATCCATTGTGCGTCACATCCACGCGCAGCGCGAAGCGCGCTCCATCGCGCGAGGGGCGGTCGCGCCGTGTCTGCGCGATGCGGTGACGGATCGAATCGATCGACAGCAGGCGTCGGGCACCGGTTTTCGAGAGAACCGCGAGCAAGCCAGCGAGCCAGGACGGCTCGATTGCGAGCCGCGTGCGCACCGAATTCGCGCCCATGGTTCGCGGATAAAGAACCTGGTCCGAGAATGGGAAGAGATAGGCGGAATGGACGCCAACGGGTGGCCCGAAGTCGACGGCACGGGGCTCGCTGAACGGCGAGGCGCGGACATCCCGTCCGTCGACTCTGATATCGAACGGCATCGTCAGCTCTTGCAGAAAATAGTCGAATGAGGCCGGTCCGCTGACGTCGTTCGCGCCGAGCAGCAGCGCGGTCTCGATGTCATCGCAGCCTCCCAGCCTGTCTGCGAGGGCGCGTACAATCACACTGGAGATGCCGGGGACGATTCCGGTTCCGAGAACGACGCGGGCTCCCGCGGCCCGAGCGGCCGCATCAATGCTCTCATAGGCCGCACCACGCCCAAGCTCGGTCAGATGCGGCGTGATGTCCGTGTATGCGAGGCCGCGAGCGATCGACGCATGCAACACCGTGCGGCCAGGCTGATCGATGCAGCTGATCACGGCGGTCACGCCTTTCAGCGCTGCGGCGATCGATTGAGGATCGAGAATATCGATCGCGCGGCCGCGAACGCCATGTCCGATCTCGACGGCACACGCGTTGGCACGCGTCAGATTGCGGCCACCGACCACGATCCGTTCCGGATAGTCCGGAGCGAGGTCCAGCGCGATGCGGCGACCAACGACGCCATAGCCGCCAATGATGAGAATGTCCTGATGCATGCCCGTTCGACCCACCCACGCCGAACAAGCCTAATGCCCGGTGCCTTGGGAAGGTTGACCTGCGTCAACGGCAAAGCCTCGCGGTCACGCGGATGCGTGCGTCCGCAGCCGGGCTCGACGTCGTGCCGTCCCGGAATGACGGAGGGATTACTTCCCTCCGCCGCGTGTCAGCAGAAACACCCCCTGCTCGCCGAACATGTTCCACACCCACCAGGGCAGGTTCAGCGGCACCGGGCGGCCATAGAGATCGAGCGCCACCGAGCGTTCCATCTTGACGTTGATCTCGTCGCAGAGCTCGACGAAATCCTTGATGGTGCAGAAGTGGATGTTGGCGGTGTCGTACCAGGTCGCCGGCAGGTTCTCGGTGCGCGGCATGTGGCCGCCGATCAGGAGTTGGAGCCGCATCTTCCAGAAGCCGAAGTTCGGGAACGACACGATGGCGCGGCGACCGATGCGCAGCAGATTCTCCAGCACCACACGCGGCTGCCGCGTCGCCTGGAGCGTCTGCGACAGGATCACGTAGTCGAAGGCATCATCGGGATAGTTCACGAGGTCGGTATCGGCGTCGCCCTGCACCACCGCGAGGCCCTTGGCGACGCACCGGTTGACGCCCTCGCGCGACAATTCGATGCCGCGGCCGTCGATGCCGCGGGTCTCCAGAAGCTGGAGCAGGTCGCCGTCGCCGCAGCCGACATCGAGCACCTTCGAGCCCGGCTTGACCATTTCGGCAACGAGCAGATGGTCGGCGCGAAAATGACCTGATCGCTCCGAGTCAAGGCCGCCCAGCGGCAGCACTTCCTGCACTGACATCCTGGCCACCCTCGTTAGCTGTTCTTGCCGTTGAGTCCGCGCGCCTTGCCTGCCGATTCCAGGAAGGCGCGGGCGATGTCGAAGAATTCGGGCACGTCGAGCAGGAAGGCGTCATGGCCGCGATCGGTCTCGATCTCGGCAAACGACACCCGCGCGCTCGACGCATTCAGCGCATGCACCAGCGCGCGCGATTCCGAGGTCGGAAACAGCCAGTCGCTGGTGAAGGAGACCACGCAGAAGCGCGTCTTGATGCCGGTGAACGCCTTCGCCAGCACGCCGCCATGGTCGCCGGCGATGTCGAAATAGTCCATCGCGCGCGTCAGATAGAGATAGGAGTTGGCGTCGAAGCGCTCGACAAAGGACGAGCCCTGGTAGCGCAGATAGGACTCGACCTGGAAGTCGGCGTCGAACGAGAAGGTCGGCAGATCGCGGTCCTGCATGCGCCGGCCGAACTTGCGATGCAGCGCGGCGTCGGAGAGATAGGTGATGTGCGCCGCCATCCGTGCAACCGCGAGCCCACGATGCGGATGGATGCCGTGATCGGCATAGCCGCCATTGTGCCAGTCGGGATCGGCCATCACGGCCTGGCGGCCGAGCTCGTGAAAGGCGATGTTCTGCGCCGAGTGCCGCGTCGAGCAGGCAATCGCCAGTGCGGAATACACGCGCTTGGGGTAGGCCGCCGTCCATTGCAGCACTTGCATGCCGCCCATCGAGCCGCCGACCACAGCGAATAGCGTGTCGATGCCGAGCCGGTCGATCAGCATCGCCTGCGCGCGAACCATGTCGGGGATGGTGATGACCGGGAAATCCAGGCCCCACACCTTGCCGGTCGCAGGATTGATCGAGGCAGGCCCGGTCGAGCCCATGCAGCCACCGATGACATTGGCGCAGATGATGAAGTATTGGCTCGGATCGAGCGGACGGCCCGCACCGACCAACGTTTCCCACCAACCGGGCTTGCCGGTGACGGGGTGCACATTGGCGACATGCTGGTCGCCGGTCAGCGCATGGCAGATCAGGATGGCGTTGGAACGATCGGCGTTCAGCTCGCCATAGGTCTGGTAGGCGATCTGGAACGGGGTGAGATCTATGCCGCAGTCGAGCCGCAGCGGCTGGTCGGCGCCGAAATGCACGACCTGCGAGCTCGGATGATCCACCTCATGCGACCGTTCATCGGCACTGATCGCGGGACTCGGAAGCGATGTGACGCCAACCATCTCTGACCATCGACCTCGTTTGCGATCGGACTTCAGACCGCCACTGACATCAGGCCATAAAAAACCCGGCCTGAACGATAGGTTCGGCCGGGATCGGAAGCGTCCCCGGCCTGTTTAGCGAGTTTTTTAACGTGGCTGCAAGCCGGCCGGCTCAAATGACCACGGAACAGGCAAAACTTAGCGGCTTGGACGGTTTTCGTCAAGATACGGTCCGGATTAACCAAATTCGTCCTGTCGCGTCGGCCGAAAGGGCCCAATTTCCCTTTGCATTTCTCTTTGCTTTCGCCGCTCCGACTGCCTAATCAAGACATCGACCGCAGCGGGTCCGACCTTACTGATCTACTTGGCCGACCCGCATTGGAACGCCTCTCAACAGCACTTGCCAGATATGTCCCAACGTCCGCCCGCGCCACCATCGCTGCAGGAATTGCGCAAGGAGATCGACGCGATCGACGAGGGCATGCATCGCCTCCTGATGCAGCGCGGCGACATCATCGACCGCCTGATCCAGGTGAAGCAGACCCAGGAGGTCGGCTCTGCGTTCCGGCCGGCGCGCGAGGCCGACATGATGCGGCGGATCGTGGAGCGCCATCGCGGCATCCTGCCGCTCGACACGGTCGAGAGCATCTGGCGCGTCATCATCGCGACGTTCACTTACGTGCAGGCACCGTTCGCGGTGCATGCCGACATCTCGGTGAGCGAGCCCGCGATGCGCGATTCCGTGCGATTCCATTTCGGCTTCACCGTGCCTTACGTCGCGCATTTCAGCGCGCAGGCGGCGGTCGAGGCGGTGGCGAAATCCAAGGGCGATCTGGCGCTGGTCTCGGCGACTTCCAGCCGCACCCCGTGGTGGCTGGAGCTGGAAGCCGAAGGCGCACCGAAGATCATCGCGCGGATGCCTTTCGTCGAGCGCGCCGACCATCCGGCCGCGCTGCCCGTGTTCGCGATCTCGCGCGTCGCCGACAGCGCCCTGGTGACGGAGGTGGAGACCTTCAGCGTGCGTGTCTCGGGGTGGAATGCCGAGATCGCGCGGGCGCTGTCGCCGCTCGCCGACATCGTGGCGGTGCCCGATACCGCCTTCGACGGCGCGGCGCTGCTGGTCTCGGTCACGGGCGCGAGCAGCATCGACAAGATCAAGGCTGCCCTGATCGAGGCGGGGGCCTCGGTGCGCTCCACGGCCCTCGTCGGCAGCCACGCAACGCGCTATACGGTGCCCCCGACCGGGTCGAAATCGTAAGTCACGAGCCGCCTGCCATTCCGGAGTTGAAGATGTCCCGCCCCGTGCCGAACCCCGGCATTCTCGATATTGCGCCTTACACGCCCGGCAAGAGCCCGGTGCCGGAACCGGGCCGCAAGGTGTTCAAGCTCTCGGCCAACGAGACGCCGTTCGGTCCCTCGCGCAAGGCGATCGAGGCCTTCAAGAACGTGGCTGATCATCTGGAAGACTATCCGGAAGGCACCTCCCGCGTGCTGCGCGAGGCGATCGGCCGCAGCTTCGGCCTCGACCCCAACCGCATCATCTGCGGCGCGGGCTCGGACGAGATCCTCAACCTGCTCGCCCACACCTATCTCAGCCAGGGCGACGAGGCGATTTCGACCACGCACGGCTTCCTGGTCTATCCGATCGCGACCATGGCGGTCGGCGCCAGGAACGTGATCGCACAGGAGACCAACTTCACCTGCAACGTCGACGCCATCCTCAAGGCTGTGACGCCGAAGACGAAGCTGGTGTGGCTCGCCAATCCGAACAACCCGACCGGCACCTATATTCCGTTCGACGAGGTTAAGCGCCTGCGCGCCGGCCTGCCCTCGCACGTGCTGCTGGTGCTGGACGCCGCCTATTCCGACTACGTTTCCCGTAACGACTACGAAATGGGGATCGAGCTCGTCGCCACCACCGAGAACACCGTGGTGACCCACACCTTCTCCAAGATCCACGGCCTCGCCGCGCTGCGCATCGGCTGGATGTTCGGCCCCGAGCACATCATCGACGCGATCAACCGCATCCGCGGTCCGTTCAACGTGTCGACGCCGGCGATGTATGCCGCGGTCGCCGCGATCGAGGACACCGCGCATCAGGCGATGTCGAAGCAGTTCACCGAGACCTGGCGCAACTGGCTCACCGAGGAGATCGGCAAGCTCGGGCTGAAGGTGACGCCGAGCGTCGCCAATTTCGTGCTGATCCACTTCCCGACCGACAAGGGCAGGACCTCGGACGAGGCCGATGCCTTCCTGACCAAGCGGGGCCTCGTGCTGCGGGCACTGAAGAACTACGGCCTGCCGCATTCACTGCGCATGACCATCGGCACCGAGGAGGCCAACCGCCTCGTCGTCGACGGTTTGCGCGACTTCATGGCCGGCAAATGAGCGTACAGCCGCATTTCCAGCGCGTCGCCCTGATCGGCTTCGGCCTGATCGGCGGCTCGATCGCGCGCGCTGCGAAGCTCCAGGGCCTGGCCGGCGAGATCGTCACCACCGCGCGCTCGGAGAAGACGCGCGCCCGCGTGCTCGAGCTCGGCATCGTCGACCAGGTCGTGGCGACGAATGTGGAGGCCGTGAAGGATGCCGATCTCGTCATCCTCTGCATTCCCGTCGGCGCCTGCGGACCGGTGGCGCAGGAGATCGCCGCGCATCTGAAGCCCGGCGCGATCGTCTCCGACGTCGGCTCCGTGAAGGGCGCGATCGTCAGGGACATGGCGCCGCATCTGCCGAAGACCGTTCATTTCGTGCCGGCACACCCCGTGGCCGGCACCGAGCACTCGGGCCCGGACTCCGGCTTCGCCGAGCTCTTCATCAACCGCTGGTGCATCCTCACCCCACCGGAAGGCGTCGACGCGTCGGCCACCGATCGCTTGCGCGCCTTCTGGGCGGCGATGGGTGCCAAGGTCGAGGTGATGACGCCGGATCACCATGATCTCGTGCTCGCGATCACCAGCCATCTGCCGCATCTGATCGCCTACACCATCGTCGGCACCGCCGACGAGCTGCAGCAAGTGACGGAATCGGAAGTGATCAAGTTCTCTGCCGGCGGCTTCCGCGATTTCACCCGCATCGCAGCGTCCGACCCGACGATGTGGCGCGACGTCTTCCTCGCCAACAAGGAGGCCGTGCTGGAGATGCTCGGCACCTTCACCGAGGATCTGGCAAAACTCACCCGCGCGATCCGGCGCGGCGACGGCGAGGCGCTGTTCGACCACTTCACCCGTACCCGCGCCATCCGTCGCGGCATCGTCGAGATCGGCCAGGATTCGGCGGCGCCCGACTTCGGCCGGCCGCATGCGGCGCTGAAGAAGCCGTAGCTCCTGTCATTCCGGGGCGCCCGAAGGGCGAGCCCGGAATCCATTGGGCCACGGCGCACGCGGTGAAATGGATTCCGGGTTCGATGCTACGCATCGCCGCGGAATGACGAGAGAGGTTTTAATACAGCGGCGGGATCTGGCCGACCTTGACCGGGCCGAGCAGCACGGCGCCGTCCACGAATTTCAGCGGGAAGCTGCGGGCCTTCTTGCCTTCCAGCGTGCTCTCGGTGCCGATCGAATTGATGCCGGCGGCAACGCCGGCATTGGCGTTCTGCTTGATGACCTTGCCGAGGCCGGGGACGGCGCGATCGAGCGCGCCGAACAGATTGTTGAGATCCTGCGACTTCACGCCGGGTGCGACGCGGTCGAGGGTTGCCTGCGGCACGCCCTCTTCCAGCATCTTCTCGATGCCGAGCGCCGGGATCACCCGCTCGAGGCCCGTCACCGTCATCTGCAATTCGCCGTCGAGTCGGCCATTGGCCGAGAGTCCGAGCGTGCCGGCTGCGACCGCGATCATCTCGCCCTGCTGGATCCGCGACTGCACGATCTCGATATGGCCGCCGGCGGCCTGGATCTCGCGGAAGCGCTGCGGCCAAGGTTTTGGCGTGAGGTCGGAGAGGCCGGTGACCTTGGCGCGCGTGTCCGCCTCGAACGGCTCGGCAAGCAAGGGGTGCACGCCCTGGATGCTGCCCTGCGCGACATGGAGCACGGTCTCGATCACGGGATGATCGGACGGCGATCCGTCCGCGAGGCGCCCGTGCAACTCGACCTGCTTGGCGCGCGCGAGCGGCACCTGCACGCTGCCGTCGAGCCGGTTGATGACGGGATCGTCGAACACGATGGAGGCGCGGTCGGGCACCGCCGGCAGGCCGACCACGCTGCTACGGCCCTTGCTCCAGTTCACCACGAAGGTGTTTTGCGTAACGCCGTCGGTGAGGGTTGCCGGCGCGGAGAATTCGGCGATGACGCGCTTGGGATCGTAGACCTGGGCGACGACCAGGATGTTGTCGAGCTTGGCCGTGAACGGCGTCTTGCTCGCGTTCTGCGAGACCAGGGCGACGCTGGCACCGGAACACTGGACCTCGAAGCGGAACGGGAAGCCCGCGATCGAGCGCTTGGCGCAATCATAGATGCGGCCGGACTTGGCCTCCTGCGCGCGCCAGGCGTCCGCGGCGATCTCGGCCTGCGAAGCGGCATAGAACCAGAAGCAGCTCCACGCGACGGCGAGGATCAGGAGGAGAATGGGTGCGATGAAAAGGCCCCAACGGGGGCGGCGGCCTGCGGCAACGGTCAGATTGGACATGCGGCGACCCTTTGACCTCAGATGATGGCAAATGTAAGCGAGGTTCGGCTGCGACGAAAGGCGGAGAATTCACTTCGCTTGGAGGCGCGGTTCTGGTAGCCGTGCCCGCCATGTCGGAAATCACCCTCCCCTCCGTCACGACAGCCAAGGGCGACCTCTGGGTGTTCGGCTATGGCTCGCTGATGTGGCGGCCGGGCTTCGAATTTAGGGAGCGCGTCCCGGCGCGGCTGGTCGGCGAGCATCGTGCGCTCTGCGTCTATTCCTTCGTGCATCGCGGCACGCCGGAGAAGCCGGGCCTGGTGCTCGGGCTCGATCGCGGCGGCGCCTGTCGCGGTATCGCCTTCCGCGTCGCCGAAAAGGACCGCGCCGACGTCGTCGCCTATTTGCGGGAACGCGAGCAGGTGACGTCGGTCTATCGCGAGGTGATGCGTTCGGTGTGGCTGGAGAACGATGCGCGGCAGCGCGTCTCCGCACTCGCTTATGTCGTCGACCGCGGCCATGCGCAATATGCCGGCCGGCTGTCGCTCGCCGATCAACATCGCCACGTGCTCCAGGGTCACGGCCAGTCCGGGGCCAACCGCGACTACGTGACCGCGACGGTGAAGGCGATCGAGGCCGAAGGCTTTCGCGACGCGCAACTGCATCAGCTCGCGACCATGCTGCATGGGGAAGCGCATTCCCTGCACGCGCCGGCTCCGAGCGAAGACCGCGAAAGTCGCTAGCTGCCGGTCGGCGCGTAGCTCGGTGCCGAACCGATCAATTGCTCCTGCTCCTTGCGGCCCGCTTCGACGAGGCGGCCGGTCGCCTCTTCGATCGCCGTTTGCACGCGGGAGAGATACTCGTCCTTCGGCAGGCCCGCCGGCAGCGGATCGAGAAACTCCACCACCAGCGTGCCGGGATAGCGCATGAAGGTGCGGCGCGGCCAGAACAGGCCGGAATTGAGCGCGATCGGCAGACACGGCACGCCGCAGGACGAATAGATCTGCGCAAAGCCGGTCTTGTAGTCGGGGGGCGCGCCCGGCGCGCGGCGCGTGCCCTCCGGAAAGATCACGAGCTGGCGGCCGCTGCGCACCGCCGCGCGCGCCCGCCGCGTCATGTCCAGCAGCGCCTTCACGCCGGCCTTGCGATCGATCGCGATCATCCCGGTCTTGACCAGGAACTGACCGAACACCGGAATCTGCATGAGCTGGCGCTTGAGGATGAAGATCGGGCGGTCGAAGAACCCCGGCAACACGAAGGTTTCCCAGAACGATTGATGCTTTGCCACGATCACCAGCGGCCCCTTCGGGATCTTCTCCTGCCCGCGGAATTCCACCTTGATGTTGCAGATCACCCGCATCAGGACCAGCGTCGCCTTCGCCCACCATTCCGCGACCGTCAGCATGGCGCGCGGCGGCATCGCAAAGGTCGGCAGCGCCACGATCGCGAGACACACCAGCACGGCATAGAACAGCACGTTGAACAGGAGCGAGCGCAGGAAAATCAAGAACATCGACGATCCGATCAATTGCCGATCAATTGGCCTGTGCAGTGGCGGGCCGCTTCGGCTGCATCCCGGGAGGCTGCTCCGATACTTCGGGCGAAAGGTCAATCCCGAAATCCTCCAGCCGCACCCTGAGTTCGGCCGCAATGTACTTGACATATTCCGACAGCAGCAGCCGCAAGGTGGACGCCGAGGCCCACCACGGCTCCTCGCGCCATTTGTCGCCGACCACGGCGAACGGGATCAGAATCGTCTGCGGCATCGCGTGCGAGAATTCCACCAGCGCGCGCGGCATGTGATAATTCGAGGTCACCACGATCAGCGATTTGAAGCGGCGCGCCTGCGCCCAGCGGCGCGCCTCCGCCGCATTGCCGCGGGTCGAGAGCGCGGTGCGGTCGAGGTCGACGCAGCAGGTCATGAAGGACTGGTTCTCCGGCAGGGTCCGCGAGATGTCGCTTGCGGTCGAGGTCGGATGCACGCCGGAAATCAGCAGCCGCCTGCCGTAACCGGCAGCCAGCAGCTCCATCGCATCCGACACCCGCGAGGAGCCGCCGGTCAAGACCACGATGCCGTCTGCCTTGCGGTCCGGCACGATCTCGGCGCCACGCAATTGCGACAGGAACGCGATGAAGCCCGCCGCCGCGCCGACGAAGGCGAACGCGATCGTCGACACCACGGCTGCGCGCAGCCAGCCACGCGGCAATTTCGGCGATCGATCGTCGGTCGGCGAGGTCATGCGATGTCGGTAATCCCTTCCCCGGATGATTTTAAAACGTTTTGAGGCGAAGTGGAGTCCGGTTTCTTCACCCTCTCCCACAAGGGAAGAAGGGAAAGCAGCGAGCCCGCGGCAAGCATTTCACTCAACCATACACTTCACTCAATCCACATCATTCAGCGTCGCGAACAGCGTCTGGCGCGAGGCGACGGCGGTGATGGCGCCGATCAGGACTGCCTGCACCGCGAGCACGACATAGCCGGAGGGCCGCAGCGAGAAGGTGCCGAGCAGGGCGGCGAACTGGTCGCCGACGGGCGTCCCCGAAAACCAGCCGGCGATCGACTCGGAGAAGCCGAACACCAGCATGGCGGCGCCGCCGCCGATCACGCCGCCCTCCAGGCCCAGCCTGAGGAAATGGCGCAGGAAGCGGTTGGCGATGTAGCGATCGCCGGCGCCGACGAAATGCAGGACCTCCACGATCGGGCGGTTCGCCGCCATGGCGCCGCGGGTGGCGAACGACACCGAGATGATGGTCGCGATGATGACGAGCGCGAGGATGCCGAGACCAGCGAGCACGGTGGCATTGGTCATCGAGCGCATCCGCTCGATCCAGGCGCGGTGATCGTCGACGCTGGCGCTTGGCGCCACTTGCGTCACGCGGGCGCGCAAGGCGACGAGATCGAGCGCCGTGCCGGGCTGCACGCGCGCGATGATCATGCGCGGCACCGGCAGATCGTCCATCGACAGGCCGGTGCCGAGCCAGGGCTCGAGCAGCTTGCCGCTCTCGTCCTTGGTGAACGGCTTGACCTCGACGATGCCGGCCTGGGCGCGCATCGCTTCGGTCACCGCGGCGGTGTCGCGCTCGAGGTCGCGCCCGGACTGCGGGCGAATCTGGATGGTGATCTCGCTCGCGACATCCGACTGCCATTCGGCGGCGGAGGCGCTGACCAGCAGCACCGTACCGGTGGTCATCGAGGCGAGGAAGGTCATGATGGCGACGACGGCAACCAGCGCGCGGCCGTGGATCGAGGCGCGCGGCACGATCGGCGACATGTTGCGCGCCTTGGCCGGAAGCTGCGGACGCTCCTGTCCGAGATCGACCAGCACGCCGCGATCGTCGGTCCTACTCATAGACGTGCAGCCGTCCCTGATGCAGCACCAGCCGCCGCGCCTCGTACTGGTCCATCAGGCCGATGTCGTGGGTCGCGATGATGACGGCGGTGCCGGATTTGTTGAGCTCGATGAAAAGGCGCAGCAGGCGGCGGCCGAGCGTCGGATCGACGCTGCCGGTCGGCTCGTCCGCGAGCAGAAGCTGCGGCCGCGAGATCACCGCGCGCGCGATCGCCGCACGCTGCTTCTCGCCGCCGGACAGGATCGGCGGCAGCGCGTCCATGCGCTCGCCGAGTCCGACCCAGCGCAGGAGGTCGATGACCTCCTTGCGATAGCTCGACTCGCTGCGGCCCATGACGCGGAACGGCAGCGCGACGTTCTCGTAGGTCGTCATGTGATCGAGCAGGCGGAAATCCTGGAGCACGATGCCGATGCGCTTGCGCAGGTCAGCGATCTCGTCCTTGCCGAGCTGCGAAATGTCGTGGCCGAACAGGTTGACGAGGCCGCGCGTCGGCCGGTGCGACAGGAACAGCAGGCGCAAGAGCGAGGTCTTGCCGGCGCCGGACGGGCCGGTGAGAAACTGGAAGGAGTGCGCCGGGATCTGGAAATTGAGGTCGCGCAGGATCTCCGGCCCCAGACCGTAACGCAATCCGACATTTTCGAACCGAACCAAGCTCAGCTCCGTTCGAGAGGGGGCGATGGCCGCGACGCGACGCTCCGCCACACGCGATCAACGGTTTTTGCGACCGTTATGGTTTCCGGTTCGTTAACGGTCGCCCTGTAGCATCCTGGACGCCCGGGTCTCCGCGACCCTGGCATCGTCAAGACTCGTTCATGCATCAAGGCTCGTCCATGCATATCGTCTGCCCCCATTGTACGACATCCTACGCCATCAAGCTTGCAAGCCTGGGGGCGAACGGGCGGACAGTCCGCTGCTCCCGGTGCAAGCAGACCTGGGTCGCCTATGCCGAGGATGCCATCGAGGAGGCGTCCGTCCCGGCCATGGCCGCAGCCAGCCAGGCCGACGACCAGTCCGACCTCGCCGAGCAGTGGAACTCCTACGCCAAGGACGACGGCGCCACCGACACGCCTGTCGTCGACAGCCCTTCCATCGCCAGCGACTGGCCGGACGAGGACGCCAAGGAAGCCGAGGACGAATGGTCGGCGGCGGCCCGGGAGGCCGAGGATGAGGTCGCCGGCGCGCAGCACCAGTCCTGGTTCCGCGGCCTGTTCAGCCGGCGCGGGGCACGGGTGAGGCGTCAAGCCCCCACCGCGGCGCCGCGAAAGTCCCATTTCGGCCTGCCGACCGCCTGCGCCGCCATGGGCGCGCTGGTGCTGGCCCTGATCGTCTGGCGCGGCGACATGGTGCGGCTGCTGCCGCAGACCGCAGCCTTCTACAAGATGGTCGGCCTCGACGTTAACCTGCGCGGGCTGGCCTTCAAGGACGTCAAACTCTCCAGCGAGACCGTTGACGGTAAGCAGGTGCTGGTGATCGAGGGCGTCATCGTCGGCGAGGGCAAGAAGCCGCTCGACATCCCGCGGCTGCGCTTTGCGGTGCGCGACGCGCAAGGCGCTGAGATCTATGCTTGGAATACGGTGCTGGAGCAGACCGTGCTGCGGCCCGGCGAGCGGGCCTTCTTCCGCTCGCGCCTGGCCTCTCCTCCGCCGGAGGGCCGCAATATCGACGTTCGCTTCTTCAACCGGCGCGACATTGCCGGCGGCAGCGCGTAATCAGGCTCGCAAGGTCCGCACGGGAGATTGGTCCCAAGGTTGGTCCCATGCCAAAAATCTTGATCGCCGACGACGAGGATTCGATGCGCCAGCTGGTGGCGCGCGCCATCGCCATGGACGGGCACCAGACCGTGACCGCACAGGACGGCGCCGAGGCGCTGGAGATCCTGACCCGCGAGGACGGCGCATTCGACTTGCTGCTCACCGACATCCAGATGCCGGTCATGGACGGCATCGCGCTGGCGCTATCCGCCGCGCGCGATTTCCCCGACCTGACCATTCTGCTGATGACCGGATTTGCCGACCAGCGCGAGCGCGCCTCGAACCTCAACGCGCTGGTGCATGACGTCGTGACCAAACCGTTCTCGGTCGCCGACATCCGCACCGCAGTGGCGGACGCGCTGGCGGCGAAGAAGGGGTAGCGGCGGTCACTTCAGCGCTTGTCGCCCGCATGAGCGAAGCGACATGCGGGGAGAGTCGTCCCGGATGTCGCTTCGCTCATCCAGGCTACGGCACTGCCGTTACGCGATTATCGTCCTGCATACACGGTGTCGTCCTGGCGAAGGCCAGGACCCATACCGCGAGGTCTATCTTCCAGGAATCGATAGCCGTACCGGGCGACGAGTCTTCGCCAAACCGCTCCTTGGGGTAATGGGTCCTGGCTTTCGCCAGGACGACATTGGGGAGATAGTTGGGGTATCGCCTCAAAAATCCTTCAGCAGCCGCTCGATATAATCGAGCTCGATCTGCGGACGCGAGGTATCGCCCAGGCGGCGGCGGAGTTCTTCGAGGATGCGGCGGACGCGCTGGGCGTCGATCTCGCCGGGGATCTTGACCGTGTAGTCGTCGCCGTACTCGCGGCCGTGAAGCGGACGACCGAGCGGATCGGTCTGATTGCCGCCGCTCTGCTGGCGGCCGGCCCGGTTGCCCGGACCATCGCCCTGCCCGTCACCATCGCCCTGCTGCATCGCCTCGGCCATCTTCTGCGCGCCCTTGCGCAAGGCTTCGAGAGCCTTGCCCTGCGAGTCCACGGCACCATCCGCATTGCCCTCGCCGAGCTTTGATCCGGCATCGCCCATGGCACCGTCGGCGGTGTCCAGGCTGCCGTCATCATCGCCTTGGTCACCGTCCTGATCGCCATCCTGGCCGGGCTGTCCCTGATCGCCCTGCTGACCTTTCTGCCCCTGTTGCCCTTTCTGGCCCTTTTGTCCCTTCTGCGTGAGGCCGCGCTTGGCGAGCTCGTCCTGCAACTTCTTCAGCCGGTCGCGCAGCGCCTGCTGGTCCTGCTGGAGGTCCGACATCGACTGGTCGCCCTGCGGCTTGCCGCGCGAGCGGTCACGCCGGGAATCCTGGCCCTGCTTGTAGGTCTTGTCGCGCAATTGCTGCTGCTTGCGGATCATGTCGCTGAGCTCGTTGAGCGCCTGCTCCATGTCGCTGTCGCCGGATTGGCCGGGCTGCGCCATCTGGAGATTTTCCATGATCTGCGCCAGCTGCTCGAGCATGCGCTGCGCCGCCTCGCGATTGCCTTCGCGCGCCGCCTTCTCGATCTGCTTCAGGAGATCGTCCAGATCCCGCTGCGTGATGACGGAGCGATCGCGATTGGAGGACTGGTTTCTTTCCGTCGCGCGCTTGTACTCCTCGAGCTTCTGAATGGCGTCGGATTGGTTGCTCAGGCTGCGCCCGGACTCCTTCTGCCGGAGGTTATCGCCGGCATCCTGCATCGCCTTTTCCGCGCTATCGAGCAGCGCATCGGGATCCTGATCCTGCTGGGCAGCGACGGACGGGAGGCCTCCCAACAGGAAGGCGAGGCAGGCGATCGACATCGCCTTCAAGACTGGCACGCGTGCTAGCTTCCGCATTTCCGGTCCCGCGTAAACTGGTTGGCCCCGTCGTCCCCCGCCTTGGCCCGGTTGCTCGCCGACTTGCGATAGGCCTGAAGCTGCTGGCGCAAAGCGTCCTGCTGCTGCGCCAGCTCCTCGAGCTGGTCGGGCGTCGCGTGCTGGGTCTTTTGTCGCAGCTCGACGGCCTTGTCGAGGATGAGCTGGACCTCCGCCGGGAACGGCTGCCGGGGTCCCAGCGGATTTTGCTCGGCGCGCCGGGCGAGGTCGCGCACCTTGCCGGCCATGGCCTCGCGGAGCTTTTGCGTCAGCACCCGGATCTCGTCCTCGCTGGCACCGCGTTCCAGCGCCCGCTTGAGCGCATCCTGCGCCGAGCGCAGCGCGGCGTTGACGCTGCCGGCGACACCGTCGTCCTCGATGGTGACCGCGAACGCCCACATGCTCGCCACCACGTCACGCATCGCGTCGTCGGTGCGGGCCGCCTCGAGCTGGAGCGCCAAGCTGCGCAGACCGAGGTAGCAGCCGGCATCCGGGGTGAACAATTCGGGCGCGATCATCAGCGCGTCGAGCGCGGCGTAGACGTCGGAATTCTTGTTGGCGTCGAGCGCGAGGATGCGGCGCTGCTCGATCAGCGCGCGCGCGAGCGGGTTCGTGAACAGCCGCTCGGGCAGGCGCATGTTGAAGGGTTCGCTTCGGGCCTCGTTGCCGGCCTCGTCCTTGGCGGTGAGCCTCAGCGTGACGTCGGCGCCGGCATAGGGATCCTCGCTGAGGTCCTTCACCGTCTGGCCGACGCCGTTGCGGGTGCGCGCATTCGGCAGCACCAGCGGGAATTGCGGCGGCTGGAACAGCGGCCGTGCGGCAGCCTTGGTATCGGCGTCCTTGCTGCCATCTTTGGCATCGGCGGAGCGCAGGCCAAATTGCGCTTCGGCGCCGGTGACGCCGTAATCGTCCTCGATCTTGTAGGAGAGCTGAAGCGCACCGCGCGCCTGGCGCTCCGGATCCTTGGCCAGCGCGATCGTCGGCGGGCGGTCCGGCGTTACCGCAAACGCCCATTGCGGCTGGCCGGAGGGGGCGCGGACATGCGCGGTGCCGTCGCCGGTGATGGCGAAATGCTTCTCGTTGGTGCCCTTGGGCGTGGCTTCGGTGGGGGCGACCTCCTTGAGGCCGCCGGAGACCGCGACATCCAGGCTGCCGCCGGAGGAGCGCACGATCAGGGTCGAGCCGGCGGGAACGGCGAGCGGGCCGCCGGCGGGCAGCGCCGCGGCCTCCTTGTTGGCGGCCGACAGGATCACCGGCGGCTTGCCGGTATAGAGCGGCGGCGTGACCCAGGCATCGACGCGAACGTTGGTCGGCGCCAGCACGCCGTTCCAGTCGAAGGCCGCGCCGAGCCGCATCGCGCGCTCGTTGCCGGCGGCGAAGAAGGTCGCAACCAGCATCACCATGACCAGCGCACGCAGCGCCCAGGGATCGTGGAGAGCGAGCCGCGGGCGCGGCAGACCGGCACGGATGCGCTTGAGCGAGGCCAGCGTACGCTCGCGCTGCGCCTGCCACAGCGCCTTCGCGACCGGGTCCTGCGAGGTCAGCGTGTCCGTGAGCGTGGTGGCCGGGCGGTGACGGATGCCGGAGCCGCGGTCGAGCCGGCGCAAAGCTTCCTCGCGGCTCGGCCAGCGGAAGCGAACCAGCGGGAACAGGGCGGCAATCGCGACGCCGGCGAAAACGACGAGACCAATGGCGCGGGCAAGGAACGGCAGCGCCAGCCAGAGACCGGCCCAGGACAACGCCAGGAACAGGCCGACGACGGTCAGAAGCCGCGCCAGATTCGGCCAGGCACGCTCCCACGCGATGGCATATCTGGCCCGATCGAGGGCCTGCGCCAGCTTCAGCCGCGACAGAGCGTCGCCATCGCGGATCGGGTCTGACGGGTCGGGGGTGACGCCGTTCAATCAGCTCTCCAGGTTGCCCGGTAAAGAAGAGCGTATCACAACGGCAGCACTGAGGCATCCGTTCCTGTACGGGAGAGCCCCCTTTTCCCGCATAACACGAGGACGTGACTGGCCCGCCGCAACCCCGTAATTTCCGCGCCGCCATCCAAGGGACAAGCAAAAAGGGAAACGAAGGAAACGCCATGGACAAGAAGATGCACGACAAGGGCCTGGAAGTCCGCAAAGCGGTGCTGGGGGAAGCCTATGTCAACAACGCCCTGAAGAACGTCGACGATTTCAACCGCCCGTTCCAGGAGATGCTCAACGAATATTGCTGGGGCACGGTGTGGGGCCGCGAGGAGCTGCCGCGCAAGACCCGCAGCATGCTCAACATCGCGATGATCGCGATCCTCAACCGCCAGCACGAATTCCGCGCGCATCTGAAGGGCGCGCTCACCAACGGCGTCACCCGCGACGAAATCCGCGAGATCCTGATGCAGGTCGCGATCTATGGCGGCATGCCGGCCGCAGTCGACAGTTTCCGCATCGCGCGCGAGGTGTTCGCGGAGATCGACGGGAAGGCGTGAGGGGGCGCATGGGTGAGGGAGGCAATGTCGCTCACCCACGTCGTCCTGGCGAAAGCCAGGACCCATAACCACCGCCGGACGCGGTTACGGGGACTCGGAGTTACCACTTCGCGCCACGACTTCTCCTTGGGTAATGGGTCCTGGCTTTCGCCAGGACGACACCGAGGATGGGGGCGCGCAGATCAATGAACAACAAAGACGAAAAACAAGGAAACACCATGGATATCGGATTCATCGGCCTCGGAAACATGGGTTTCCCGATGGCGCGGCGGCTGGTCGAGGCGGGCCACAAGCTCGTCGTGTTCGACACGCGCAAGGAGGTCGTCGACAAGCTGATCGCGCGCGGCGCGACGCCAGCGACATCACCGAAGGACGTGGCCGATCAGGTCGAGACCGTGATGGCGAGCCTGCCCTCGCTGCAAGCTTCGCTTGAAGTTGCAACGGGGACGAATGGCGTGATCGAGGGCAAGCGCGTCAAGCGCTTCATCGATCTGTCCACCGTCGGCTCGGCGATGGCTTCGAAGATTCACGGCCTGCTCGCCAAGCGCGGCATCGTGCAGATCGACTGCCCCGTCTCCGGCGGCGTCGGCGGCGCCGAGAAGGGCACGCTGGCGGTGATGGTGTCGGGGCCGAAGGCGGAGTTCGAGCTGCTGAAGCCCGCGCTCGATGTGATCGGAAAGGTGTTCTTCATCGGCGAGAAGCCGGGCGCAGCCCAGACCATGAAGCTCGCCAACAATTTCCTCTCGGCCACCGCGATCGTGGCGACATCGGAAGCGGTCGTCATGGGTGTGAAGGCCGGGCTCGATCCCGCCGTGATGATCGACGTCATCAATGCCGGCTCGGGCATGAACACCGCGAGCCGCGACAAGTTTCCGCGCGCGGTGCTGCCGCGCACGTTCGATTTCGGCTTCGCCACGGGGCTGATGGTGAAGGACGTCCGCCTCGCGCTGGAGGAAATGAAGCAGCTCGGCCTGTCGATGGAGGTCGCGGACGCCGTCGGGCGCCTGTGGGAGACCGTGATCAGCGCGGAAGGCGCCGAGTCCGATTTCACCGCGGCGATCAAGCCGATCGAGAAGAAGGCGGGGGTTGTGGTTGGTGGGAAGACGGGTGGTTTGGCGGGAAAGTAGCGCGCCCTTCTCCGCCGTCGTCCCGGCGAAGGCCGGGACCCATACCGCGGAATCTATCGATTGTGGGCGGTAGGAGTACCGAACGACGAGTCTTCGTCAAACCACTCCCTGGGGTTATGGGTCCCGGCCTTCGCCGGGACGACACCGAAATTGTTGAGCCGCTGTCGCGCCTCACAGCCACGGCGCCGGCGTGTCCATGGCGATGAGCTGCTCGACCTCGATGCGCGGGCGCACCACGGCGTACTGGTCGCCCTTCACCAGCACCTCGGGCACCAGTGCACGCGTGTTGTAGGTGCCGGCCTGCACCGCGCCATAGGCTCCGGCGGTCATGATGGCGAGGAGATCGCCCGCCTTCGGCGTCGGCAGCGTGCGGTCGAGCGCGAGATAATCGCCGGTCTCGCAGACCGGGCCGACGACATCGGCCACCATCGTCGCCGCATCGCTGGCCGGCTGCGTCACCGGCAGGATGTCGTGATGGGCTTCATACAGCGTCGGGCGGATCAGATCGTTCATCGCGGCGTCGATGATGACGAAATTCTTGCCGTCGCCGTGCTTCACATAGATCACCTTGGCGACCAGGATGCCAGCATTGCCGACGATCATGCGGCCCGGCTCGAACATCAGCGTGCAGCCGAGATTATGGCTGACGCGCTTGACCATGGCGGCATAGGCATCGGGCGCCGGGGGCGCCTCGCGGTCCATGTAATAGGGAATGCCGAGGCCACCGCCGAAATCGACATGAGAGATGTCGTGGCCGTCGGAACGCAGCGTCTGCACGAATTCGGAGAGAATGCGAAACGCCGTCTCCATCTTGGACAGGTCGGTGATCTGGCTGCCGATATGCACGTCGGTGCCGGTCACCTGGATCCCGGGCATCTTCGCCGCGCGCGCATAGACCTCGCGCGCATGCGCGATCGGGATGCCGAACTTGTTCTCGGACTTGCCGGTGGAGATCTTGGCATGCGTGCCGGCGTCGACATCGGGATTGACGCGCACGGAAATCCGCGCGGTCTTGCCCATCTCGGTCGCAAGGCGCGACAACAGCTCGAGCTCCGGCTCGGATTCGACGTTGAGGCAGAGGATGTCGGCGGCGAGCGCAGCGCGCAGCTCTTCTTCCGTCTTGCCGACGCCGGAGAACAGGATCTTGCGGGCGGGGATACCCGCGGCCAGCGCACGCTTCAACTCACCGCCGGAGACCACGTCGGCGCCGGCGCCAAGCTTGGCGAGCGTGCGCAGCACCGACTGGTTGGAGTTCGCCTTCATGGCGTAGCAGACCAGCACCTTCTCGCCGGCGAAAGCATCAGCGAAGACGCGGTAATGCCGCTCCAGCGTTGCGGTCGAATAGCAATAGAACGGCGTGCCGACGGTTGCGGCCAGCTCGGACAGGTTCACCGCCTCGGCGTGCAGCACGCCGTTGCGGTAGTCAAAATGGTTCATGGCGTTGGCTCAGTTGCCCCAGCCTATCTGCTGGGTTTGTCGTCCAGGAGCGGGTCGAGAATAAACGGTTTCTTCCTGCCCTTGGACGCCGCGGGGGCGGCATCGGCCCCGTAGGTGGGGTTGAACACGCTCGGCGTCTTCTGGGCTTCGGTCTCGGTGTCGGTCGGCGCAGCACCGTTGGCCGCGGGCACGTTGGAGGCGGTTGGCGGCAAATCCAGCGGGCCCTTGCGGCCACAGCCGGCAAGCGCGAGCGCCGTCAGGCTCAAGACAATGATGGCCCACCCCGAGCCGGCCGGGCGAAACTTTGACGTCACGACGAAATCCCCACTACGCGGGCCGCACCATACAGAGATTGGCGCACTCTGGCGAGAGCCGGATGACCATGAAACATAAGCGAAATTTTGCCCTCAGCCCAATTTTCGCTCTTTTTCCAGCCGCTTCAGCCAGGCCTTGGCCTGGGAGGCTACGTTCTTCGGCGCGGTGCCGCCAAAGCTGGTCCGGCTCTTCACCGACGATTCGACCGAGAGCACGCCGAGCACGTCCTTGGTGATCCTGGGCTCGATCGCCTGCATCTCCTTCAGCGGCAGCTCGTGCAGCGCCACGCCGCCCTCGGCGGCCTTGGCCACGATGCGGCCGGTGACGTGGTGGGCCTCGCGGAACGGCATCTTCAGCGTCCGCACCAGCCAGTCGGCAAGATCGGTCGCGGTGGCGTAGCCCTCGCCGGCAGCAAGCCTCATCTTCGCTTCATCGGGCACGAGGTCGCGGACCATGCCGGTCATGGCGCGGATCGCGAGCGACAGCGCGGCAAAGCCCTCCATCGCGCCCTGCTTGTCCTCCTGCATGTCCTTTTGATAGGCGAGCGGCAGGCCCTTCATCACGATCAGGAGACCGTTGAGCGCGCCGATGACGCGGCCGGTCTTGGCGCGCACGAGCTCGGCGGCATCCGGGTTGCGCTTCTGCGGCATGATCGAGGAGCCGGTGGTGAACTTGTCGCTGAGCCGGATCAGGCCCACCAGCGGCGAGGTCCAGATCACGATCTCCTCGGCAAAGCGCGACATGTGCACGGCGCAGATCGAGGCCGCCGACAACGTCTCCAGCACGAAGTCGCGGTCGGAGACCGCGTCGAGCGAGTTCGCCATCGGCCGGTCGAAGGCAAGCGCCTTTGCGGTCGCGTGCCGATCGATCGGGAACGAGGTGCCGGCGAGCGCGGCGGCGCCGAGCGGCGATTCGTTGAGCCGCTTGCGCGCGTCCTGGAAACGGCCGCGGTCGCGCCCGGCCATCTCGACATAGGCGAGCAGGTGATGGCCGAAGGTCACGGGCTGCGCGGTCTGCAGATGCGTGAAGCCGGGCATCACGGTGCCGGCATGCTCCAATGCGCGCTCGACCAGCGCCTGCTGAAACGCGGCGAGCGCCGCATCGGTCTCGTCGATGACGTCGCGGACGAACAGACGGAAGTCGGTGGCGACCTGGTCGTTGCGCGAGCGCGCGGTGTGCAGCCGGCCGGCGGCGGGGCCGATCAGCTCGGACAGGCGGCTCTCGACATTCATGTGAATGTCCTCGAGCGCGCGCTTGAACGTGAAGCCGCCCTTGCCGATCTCTGACAAAATCGTGTCTAGACCCTTGCCGATATTTTTCGCATCAGAGGCCGTGATGATGCCCTGCGTGGCAAGCATCGCGGCGTGGGCCTTGGACGCGGCAATGTCCTGGGCAAAGAGGTGACGATCGACGTCGATGGAGACGTTGATCTCTTCCATGATCTCATCGGGACGTTCCGAGAACCGGCCGCCCCACATCTTGTTGCTCATGATCCCCTGCTCACGCCTTGCTTGTCGCTGGCCACGTTTGCTGGCCGCCGCCAGCCGTATTAAGAGGCCCCTGATAGCCATATCTGCGACCGGATGACAAACGATATGCTCGACACGAAGCCCTCCGCCACGCGCCGGATCCCCCTCGTCATCGCCACCGTGGCGATCGGCGGGCTGGCCGGCTTCGCTGCGCTGTACGGACTGGGCCTGAGCCGGGCGCCTACAGGCGATCCGGCCTGCCGGGCGGCGGTGGCTACGGCGCAGAAAATCGCCCCGCTCGCCCATGGCGAGGTGGCGGCGCTGACCATGGCGAGCGCGCCCTTGAAGCTGCCCGACCTCGCTTTCGAGGACGCCGACGGCAAGCCGAAAAAGCTGTCCGATTTCCGCGGCAAGACGCTGCTGGTGAACCTCTGGGCCACCTGGTGCGTGCCGTGTCGGAAGGAAATGCCGGCACTGGACGAGCTCCAGGGCAAGCTTTCGGGCCCGAATTTCGAGGTGGTGGCGATCAATATCGATACCCGCGACCCCGAGAAGCCCAAGACCTTCCTGAAAGAGGCCAACCTGACCCGGCTCGGCTATTTCAACGATCAGAAAGCCAAGGTTTTCCAGGATCTTAAGGCCATAGGCCGGGCCTTGGGCATGCCGACCTCGGTGCTGGTCGACCCGCAGGGTTGCGAGATCGCGACGATCGCGGGGCCGGCGGAATGGGCGAGCGAGGACGCGCTCAAGCTGATCCGGGCTGCGACGGGCAAGGCCGCCGCGTCGCTTTAAGCGGTGACGTTCAGATTATTGCCGACACCCGCGCCGACATTGGCGAGCGAGGGCTGGCCGGCGCCCATCAGCGTCAGGACGGTGGATTTCTCCATATCCATGTTCTGCTTGGTCAGCGTCGCCGCAATATTCGACTGCAAGGCGCCTTGCTGAGCGGCCAGCATGGTGCTGACCATTGCCATCATGTCCATTACGCGAACCCTCGTACCGGGCGCAGCCTAGGCGCGAGCGGTTAACGCGACATGAATTGTCACGGAGCAGTAGGGTGGGCAAAGCGAAGCGTGCCCACCAATCAGGAACCTGGTTGCGGAGAGATGGCGGGCACGGCGCGTCGCGCCTTTACCCACCCTGCGGCGTTGCGGCCTTATCGCGTCGGAACCGGCTTGGCGCCGCGGTAGTCGTAGAAGCCGCGCTGGGTCTTGCGGCCGAGCCAGCCGGCCTCGACGTATTTCACCAAGAGCGGGCACGGGCGATATTTGGAATCGGCGAGGCCCTCGTGCAGCACCTGCATGATCGACAGGCAGGTATCGAGGCCGATGAAATCGGCAAGCTCGAGCGGACCCATCGGATGGTGCGCCCCGAGCTTCATCGCCGCGTCGATCGCCTCGACATTGCCGACGCCTTCGTACAGCGTGTAGATCGCCTCGTTGATCATCGGCAGCAGGATGCGGTTGACGATGAAGGCCGGGAAATCCTCGGAGACCGCGACCTGCTTGCCGAGCTTGGCGACGAATTCCTTGGACGCCTCGAAGGTCGCATCGTCGGTGGCGATGCCGCGGATCAGCTCCACCAGCTCCATCAGCGGCACCGGATTCATGAAGTGAATGCCGATGAAGCGCTCGGGCCGGTCGGTGGCGGCGGCAAGGCGTGTGATCGAGATCGAGGACGTATCCGAGGCGACGATCGCCTCGGGCTTCAACACGGCGCAGAGCTCGTGGAAGATCTTGCGCTTGACCTCCTCCTTCTCGACCGCGGTCTCGATCACGAGATCGCAGTCGGCGAGGTCGTCGAGCTTCTCGGCGGCCACGATGCGGGACAGCGCCTTGGTCTTGGCCTCCTCGGTGACGACCTTCTTGGAGACCTGGCGGGCCAGATTGCCGTTGATGGTGGCCATGCCCGACTTGAGGCGGTCGGCCGAAACGTCGTTGAGCACCACGTCGTAGCCAGCCAGCGCCGCAACATGCGCGATGCCATTGCCCATCTGACCCGCGCCGATCACGCCGACCTTCTTGATCACTGCCGCCATAATGTCATCCACCGGAACGGCGCGCATATCGCGCCTGTCTATCCCCCAAGCCGGGAGGTCTGATTTGATCAGAACCGTGATTTAATCAGAACCTTGGCTCGAAACCTAGATTGGATCGCTCCCCCGGCGCGCCCCGCGCCAAAGAAAACGCCTCAAAAATGAAACACCGGCCGGAGTTTATACCTCCGGCCGGTGTTTTGAACGTCTTTTACTTGCCAAGCTTGCCGAGTTCGGCCGTCAGCTCCGGAACCGCCTGGTAGAGGTCGGCGACCAGGCCGTAATCGGCGACCTGGAAGATCGGCGCGTCCTCGTCCTTGTTGATCGCGACGATCACCTTGGAGTCCTTCATGCCGGCCAGATGCTGGATAGCGCCGGAAATGCCCACCGCGACATAGAGCTCGGGGGCGACGACCTTGCCGGTCTGGCCGACCTGCCAGTCGTTCGGCGCATAGCCGGCGTCCACCGCCGCGCGCGAGGCACCGACGCCCGCGCCGAGCTTGTCGGCGAGCGGCTCGATGTATTTGGCGAAATTCTCACGGCTCTGCATGGCACGGCCACCGGAGACGATGATCTTCGCCGAGGTCAGCTCGGGACGGTCGCTCTTGGCGACCTCCTCGCCGACGAAGGACGACAGGCCCGGATCGGCCGCAGCCTGAACGCTCTCGACCGGCGCGCTGCCGCCTTCGCCCGCCGCGGCGAAGGTGGAGGTCCGCACCGTGATGACCTTCTTGGCGTCCTTCGACTTCACCGTCTGGATGGCGTTGCCGGCATAGATCGGACGCTCATAGGTATCGGGGGCGACCACCTTGATGATCTCGGAGACCTGCATGACGTCGAGCAGGGCTGCGACACGCGGCATCACGTTCTTGAAGCGCGAGGTCGCGGGCGCGACGATCGCATCATAGGACGGGGCCAGCGAGACGATCAGCGCGGCCAGCGGCTCGGCAAGATCGTGCGCGTAAAGCGCGCCATCGGCGAGCAGCACCTTCTTCACGCCTGCGAGCTTGGCGGCGGCGTCCGCCGCGGCCTTGGCACCCTCGCCGGCCACCAGCACCTCGACGTCCGCACCGAGCGCGGCGGCCGCGGTCAGGGCCTTGTTGGTCGCATCCTTCAACGACGCGTTGTCGTGTTCGGCAATCAGAAGCGTCGTCATCAGAGCACCCCGGCTTCGTTCTTGAGTTTCGACACCAGCTCGGCGACGTCCTTGACCTTGACGCCCGGCTTGCGGCCCGCCGGCTCGGTCGTCTTGAGAACCTCGAGGCGCGCGGTGACGTCGACGCCGTAATCGGCGACGGTCTTGTCCGCGATCGGCTTCTTCTTGGCCTTCATGATGTTGGGCAGCGAGGCGTAGCGCGGCTCGTTGAGACGCAGGTCGGTGGTGACGATCGCCGGTCCCTTCAGCTTGACGGTCTGCAAGCCCCCGTCGACTTCGCGGGTGACCTTGAAGTCGGAGCCGTCGACCTCGAGCTTCGAGGCGAACGTCGCCTGCGACCAGCCGAGCAGAGCGGCCAGCATCTGGCCGGTCTGATTGCTGTCGTCGTCGATCGCCTGTTTGCCGAGGATGATCAGGCCCGGCTGCTCTTCCTCAGCGATCTTCTTCAGAATCTTGGCGACGGCGAGCGGCTCGACGGCGCCCTCGGCCTTCACCAGGATGCCGCGATCGGCGCCCATGGCAAGACCGGTGCGGATCGTCTCCGACGCCTGCGCAGGTCCGATGGAAACCACCACGACCTCGGTGGCCTTGCCACCTTCCTTCAGGCGCAGCGCTTCCTCGACCGCGATTTCGTCGAACGGGTTCATCGACATCTTGACGTTGGCGAGTTCAACGCCCGATCCATCGCCCTTGACGCGGACCTTGACGTTGTAATCGACCACCCGCTTTACCGGCACTAAGACCTTCATCGATCCTCTTTCACTCAATTTGGGAGGGGGGTTATCAACTGGCGCGGAACCTAAAGGCCTGACCGGGCCCGGTCAACGCGCGAAGGGGCCAAATTTTAGACCTTAGAAATGCGCCGCTCTAATGGGTCAGCGATTCTGGCCCGGAACCCAGAGCACGTCGCCGGCGCCGTTATGGTTAGCGGCGCGACTGGCCACGAACAGGAAGTCCGACAGGCGATTCATATACTGGATGCCAGCGGCGCCGACCGGCTCGCCCGGCTGGGCCGCCAGTTCCACAATCACGCGTTCCGCCCTGCGGCATATCGTGCGTGCGACATGGAGGTAGGCGGCGGCGGGCGTGCCGCCGGGCAGCACGAAGGAGGTGAGCGGCGCGAGCTTGTCGTTGAGCGCGTCGATGTCGTGTTCGAGTCGCTCGACCTGGCTTGCCACCACCCGCAGCCGTTCCGCCTTGCCTTCCCGCTCCGGCACCGCGAGGTCGGCGCCGAGATCGAACAGATCGTTCTGGATGCGGCCGAGCATCGCATCGAGCTCGGGCGTATCACGGGTGTGGAGACGCACGACGCCGATCGCGGCATTGGTCTCGTCCACCGTGCCATAGGCTTCGATGCGCAGATCGTATTTCGGACGGCGTTCGCCCGAGCCGAGCGCCGTCGTGCCGTCGTCACCAGTCTTCGTATAGATGCGATTCAGTGCAACCATGTTTACCGCCCCATCGCCCAGACCGCGATCATGGCAATGACGATCGCCACGAACTGCAGCAGCACGCGCCAACGCATCAGCTTCTGCGAGGTGTCGGGCGAGCCGCCGCGCATCATGTTGACGAGACCGAGCAGCAGCACCAACGCCACGGCGCCGGCTGCCGCCGGCAGGATGAAAGTACTCAGGATAGATGCCATCGGGGGTAGATAACACCGTGCGCGCCGGTCCGCCATCTCCCCACCCGTCATTCCGGGGCGCGCCAACGGGTCCGCAACGCGGCCCGGTGGCGCGAGCCCGGAATCCATCAAGCAGCGTCACGCGCGGTGAAATGGATTCCGGGCTCGATGCGCCGGGTCGCGCTTTGCGCGGTCCCGTCACATCGCCCCGGAATGACGACTGGGTTGGTTGGCGATCTGGCTTTTAGGCCAATAATATCAGAAGCTGGCTGGATGATTTCCGATTTGCGTCCATCGCAAACCTTCTTCGTCTCTCCCCGCAAGGGGGGAAAGGGAGCAGTACAGGGCCAGCCGTGAAAGCCATCCGCTACATCTACGTCGTCGTGATGGATGCGTTCTACACGTTCCTGGCCGATGACGGCTGGGCGATCGCGAGCCACATCGCGCTGTCGACACTGATGGCGCTGTTCCCGTTCCTGATCGTGCTGACCTCGCTCGCCGGCTTCTTCGGTTCCAAGGAGCTCGCCGACCAGGCCGCCAGCCTGATGCTCGAGGTCTGGCCCAAGCAGGTCTCCGACAGCCTTTCCGGCGAGATCCACGACGTGCTGACCACGACCCGCACCGGCGTGCTGACCATCGGCGCGGCGCTGTCGGTTTATTTCGCCTCGAACGGCGTCGAGGCGCTCCGCGTCGCGCTCAACCGCGCCTACGCGGTGGTGGAGATGCGGCGCTGGTATTGGCTGCGGCTGGAATCGATCGGCTATACGCTGGTTGCGGCCGTCACCGCGCTCGCCATGGCGTTCCTGATCGTGCTCGGCCCGCTCATCATCGAGGCGACGCGGCGCCACATCCCGCTGTTCGTCGAGTCCAACGAGAGCATCCTCACCTGGCTGCGCTACGGCATCACCATCGGCGCGCTGGTGGTGGCGCTGATCATCCTGCATGCGTGGCTGCCGGCGGGGCGGCGCAGCTTCCTCCAGATCCTGCCCGGCATCGTCTTCACCGTGGTGGCGTCGCTGATCTCGGGCATCGTGTTCGGGCAATATCTGGCGCGCTTCGCCAACAATTACGTGACGATGTATGCGGGGCTGGCCTCGGTGATCATCGCGCTGGTGTTTCTGTATTTCATCGCCGCGATCTTCGTCTACGGCGGCGAGCTCAACGCCGCGATCATCAAGTCGCGGCTACCTCACGGCGTGTCGCTTCAAGCAGCGCAGTCGCTAAAGCACGCGGAGACACGGGCTTGACCAGGAAGGCGTCGGCGCCCGCCTCGCGCGAGGCCGCCTCGTCCTCGCCACGCCCGGAGACGCCGATGATGGGGATTCGAGCGAGCGGCGCCGGCATGGTGCGGATCCGCCGGATGGCCTCGACGCCGTCGATGCCCGGCAGCACCATGTCCATCAGCACCGCGTCGAAGGCCCCCTGCGCGAGCCGGTTCACCGCATCCTCGCCGCGTCCGATGAACTCGGCATGATGGCCGAGCTCGGTCAGAATGGTGTTGAGCACGACGCGGCCGAACGGATTGTCCTCGACGCTGAGCACGCGCAGCGCGGCCGCCGCATCGGCCTCGGCCTCGCCCTTCGCCTTGCGGGACCTGGCCGGTCCCGCCGCGTCCAGCGACACCGTCAATGTGAAGGTGGCGCCGCCGCCGCGGCGCGGTGCGACCGAGATGTCGCCGCCCATCGCGCGCGCCAGCTGCTTCACCGAGGATAGTCCGAGCCCGGCGCCACCGAAGCGCGAGGCGATGGTGACATTGGCCTGGGTGAACGGGCGGAACAGCCGCTTGATCTCGGCCATGGTCAGGCCGATGCCGCTGTCGGACACCGCGAAGGCGACGCCAACCCTGCCCTTCGTCTTGTCTTTTTTCTTGCCTTTGGCCGGACGCCAGGGCGCGACCACGAGCGCCACGCCGCCCTGGTCGGTGAACTTCACCGCATTGTCGATGAGGTTCTCAAGTGCGGCGCGCAGGCGGACGGGATCGCCGACCACCAGCCCCGGCAGCTTTTCGGAGAGCTCGACCTGGGCCTGGAGGCCCTTGGCCGCGGCGCGCCCGGCCAGCGAATCGCCCGCGCTGCGGGCCAGCGCCCGCAGGTCGAACAGGTCCTGCCGCAGCGCGCTGCCGTTCTTTCCAGATCCCTTGCCGGACCGGGCAGCGTCCACGAACAGGGTGGCAAGGCTCGCCAGATGCTCGGCGCCGGCCTTGATGGTGTCAGCCCAGCGTCGTTCCCGCTCCCCGAGATCCGAGGTCGCGAGCAGGTCGCTGATCGCAAGAATGCCGGTCAGGGGGGTGCGGACCTCATGGGCAAAGGCGGCAAGCGCCGCCTGGACCACGTCCGGCGTGACCGCCTTGGTGCTGCGCTTGCGCACCTTTCCGGCCGCCCCGGACCGCCTCCGAGGCAGTCGCCTGGACGTCCGCGTGGTGCGCGCTGCCCGCGTTTTCGCCGCCATAATTCCCCTTCGAAGTATCCCCTTCGAACCCCGGGCCGTCCAATAAGCATGGCACGGCGGAACACCCGGAGTCACGGCGGTGTTTGGCTAAACCCCAGAGAAACTTAACCTAATCCCACCAGACGGCGGATGCTGGCGGGCGATGCACCAGCGTCGCACAACTCCCGCAGACCGGTCGAGCGGGTCGATTTCGACAGCTTCCGCCCGGCTTCGTCCCGAATCAGGCCGTGGTGGCGATAGGCGGGTTCCGGCAGGCCAAGCAGGGTTTGCAGCAGGCGGTGGACGGAGGTGGCGTGAAACAGGTCCTGGCCACGCACCACCTCGCTGATCCCCTGGAGGGCGTCGTCGACGACCACGGACAAATGGTAGCTGGTCGGCGTCTCCTTGCGGGCCAGGATCACGTCTCCCCAGGCCTCGGGCCGCGCGGGAACAACGCCCCGCTCGCCATCGGGCCCCTCGCCCAGCTCATGCCAGGCCAGGCCGGCAACGCGCCGGCAGGCAGCCGCCATGTCGAGCCGGAGCGCATAAGGCGCGCCGGATGTGATCAGCCGTGCCCGCTCGCCGGCGGACAGCGACTTGGCGTCTCCGGGGTAAAGCGGCGCGCCATCGGGATCGCGCGGCCACGGCCCGTGGGCCTCGCGCGCGGCGACCAGCTTTGCGATCTCGGCGCGGCTTTCGAAGGCGGGATAGACGAGGCCGAGTGCAGAGAGCTTGTCCAGCGCGGCGCGGTAATCGGAAAGATGCTCCGACTGCCGCCGCACCGGTGTTTCCCAGGCAATGCCGAACCAGGCGAGGTCTTCGTAGATTGCCGCTTCATACTCAGGCCGGCAGCGCGTCGCGTCGATGTCCTCGATCCGCAGCAACAGCCGCCCGCCAGCCTCGCGCGCGCGGTCGAAGTTGAGCAGCGCCGAATAGGCATGGCCGAGATGCAGGAAGCCGTTCGGGCTCGGAGCAAATCGGAAAACGGGTGGCGACATATGACAGGATCTCGTCATGGCCGGGCTTGACCCGGCCATCCATCTTCCATGACTCTGTTACGATTGGAGATGGATGCGCGGGTCCCGCCTGCGCCGAAGGCTTCGGCGAGCTTCTCGGTATTGGGCCGGCGTAGCTTTAGCAGAGACGGCAAGCCCGCGCATGACGAGTTAGGCCACAATGACCATCCACCTCGAAACCCAGTCCGATCTCGAAGAGGCCGTCCAGGCGCTGGTGAAGCGCGACCCGCGGCTCAAGCCCGTGCTTGCTGCTGCGGGCATGCCGGCCTTGCGGCGACGCGAACCGGGCTTCACCGGGCTCGCGCATATCGTCTGCGGGCAGCAGCTCTCGACCGCGAGCGCCGCGGCGATCTGGGGGCGGCTGTCCGCCGCCTTCGATCCGTTCGATCATGAGGCAGTACGCCGCGCGCGCACCGACCGGCTGGGACGACTTGGCCTGTCCGCCGCCAAGATCAAGACGCTGAAGCACCTTGCGCGCGAGATCAGGGCGGAGCGGCTGAACCTCGACGTGCTCGCCGAGGAAGATGCCGACGCCGCGCATCACACGCTGATCTCGCTGCCCGGCATCGGACCGTGGACGGCGGACGTCTATCTCCTGTTTTGCCTCGGCCATGGCGATGCCTGGCCGGCCGGCGACCTCGCGGTGCAGGAGGGCATCAAGATCGGTCTCGGCCTCGAGGCACGGCCGACGGAGAAGCAGATGGCGCCGCTCGCCGAGCCCTGGCGTCCGCTGCGCGGCGCGGCGGCGCATCTGTGGTGGAGCTATTACCGCGCGGTGAAGAAGCGCGAGGGCGTTCTGGCCGGATCAAACTAGCCCCGCAGTCGCTCGCGATCGGCGCGGGCGCATTCGGCCACGAAGTCGACGACGGCGCGCACCGCAGACAGCTCCACCAGGTCGGGATGGGCGAGCAGCCAGAGATCGGCGATGCTGACGAGCTTCTGCGGTGCGACGCGCACCAGTTCCGGATAGCTCTCCGCGACGAAGCAGGACAGCGCGGAGATTCCAATCCCGGCACGGACCGCGGCCAGCATGTCGCCCTGCGACGAGCAGCGCATCACGACGGTGCCCTGACGCGTGATCGTATCACTCCAGCGCGCCAGCTGCGCGTTCGAACCCTGATCGGCAAAGCCGATGACGCTGTGCCCCTTCCACTCACCGCTCCGCTCCGGCAGGGAGCGGCCGGCGGCATAGTTGCGCGAGGCGTAGAAGCCGGTGCCGAGACGGCCGATCTTGCGACCAACCAGATTTTCCTCGCCGCTGTCGACCGGTCGCAGCACGACGTCGGCCTCCCGGCGGCGCACGCTGGCCGGAAACGGATGGGTGATGATCTCGAGCCGGATGTGATCGTGCTCGTCGAGGAAGGATCGCAGCCGCGGCATCAGCCAATGCGAGGCCAGTGTCGCCCCGATCGACAGCTTGACCGTGCCGCGCGCCTTGCGCCCTCCGGCGCCAACCGCGGCCTCGGCCCGGAGTGCGGCGGCCGCCATCGCCTCGGCATGCTCGCGCAGCGTCCGGCCATCGGCGGTGAGCACCAATCCATCCGCGGCACGCGCCAGCAGTTTGGTGCCGAGCTGCGCCTCCAGCGCCGCGATCTTGCGGCTGACGGTCGGGTGGCTGGCGTGCAGCCGCCGCGCCGCGGCGGTGAAGCTGCCGGTATCGGCGACCGCGACGAAGGTTTTGCAGAGGTCCCAATCCATCGCCGCCTCCGTTCAATTATGAATATCAGCTTGTTCAATATTGAACGATCCCCTCCCCGCCGTCCAATCTATAGTGGGGTCAAACCGCCGGGCGGAGACACTCAGCCGGCGCGACAAATCGACATGGAAGCGCTCATCATCGGCCGAAAGAACCGGCGGATGCGCGTTATCAGGAGGACCCGATGGCACTGCCCGCTCTGCTCAAAAACAATCTGGAGCTGCCCGTCGTCGGCTCGCCACTCTTCCTCGTCTCCGGACCGGAGCTGGTGATCGCCCAGTGCAAGGCGGGCGTCGTCGGCTCGTTCCCCGCACTCAACGCCCGTCCGGTCGAGAAGCTCGACGAGTGGCTGAGCCGCATCGAGGACGAGCTCGGCGAATACAAATCGCGCAATCCCGGCAAGAAGGTCGCACCCTACGCCGTCAACCAGATCTGCCACGCCTCCAACGACCGGTTGATGAGGGACATGGAGACCTGCGTGAAGCACAGGACGCCCATCATCATCACCTCGCTGCGGCCGCCGGCCGAGATCGTCGAAGCTGCGCACTCCTATGGCGGGCTGGTGTTCCACGACGTCATCAACGTCAAGCACGCGCGCAAGGCCGCGGAGCAAGGCGTCGACGGGCTGATCCTGGTGTGCGCCGGTGCCGGCGGCCATGCCGGCACGCTGTCGCCGTTCGCGCTGGTGCGCGAGGTCAAGCAATGGTTCAAGGGCACCATCCTGTTGTCGGGTGCGATCGGCGACGGCTTCGGCGTCGCCTCCGCCGTGACGCTCGGCGCCGATCTCGCCTATATCGGCACCCGCTTCATCGCGACCGCCGAGGCCAACGCCGCCGATGACTACAAGAGTGCGCTGGTGCAGCATGCGGCGCACGACATCGTCTACACGAACCTGTTCACCGGCGTGCACGGCAACTATCTGGGCCCGTCGATCGCCGCCGCCGGGCTCGATCCGGACAATCTGCCGGTTGCCGACAAGACGAAGATGAACTTCGGCTCCGGCGGCAATATGAAATCGAAGGCGTGGCGCGACATCTGGGGCTCGGGCCAGGGCATCGGCCAGATCACCGACGCGCCGCCAGTCGCCGAGCTCGTCGACAGGATGAAAGCGGAGTTCGACCAGGCTCGTCAGGATTTCCTGATGCGTGCCAGCGCCTGACATCTCGGACTAACAAGACTGACAAGAAGAACGGGAGGACATCATGAAACTGGCAGCCGCACTGCTCGGCCTGTCGTTGCTGACGCTCGCGACCGGGACCGCCCGCGCCGAAGGCAGCAACGAGATCCGCATCGGCCAGACCCTGCCCTATAGCGGCCCGGCCTCCGGCTTCGGCGCGATCGGACGGACCCAGGAGGCTTTCTTCGAGAAGGTCAATGCCGAAGGCGGCATCAACGGCCGCAACGTCAAGTTCATCACGCTGGACGACGCCTACTCGCCGCCGAAGACGGTCGAGCAGACCCGCAAGCTGGTGGAGCAGGACGAGGTGCTGATGATGTTCGGCTCGCTCGGCACCGCCACCAACAGCGCCGTGCAGCGTTACCTCAACGGCAAGAAGGTGCCGCAACTGTTCGTACTCTCCGGCGCGACGAAATGGGCCGATCCGCAGAAATATCCGTGGACCATGCCCGGCATGGCCGCCTACGAATCCGAGGGCGTGGTCTATGCCAAGCACGTGCTGCGCACCAAGCCCGGCGCGAAGATCGCCATCCTGTCCCAGAACGACGATTTCGGCCGCGACTATGTTGCGGGCTTCAAGCGCGCGCTGGGCGACAAGGCCGCGAGCATGATCATCGCGGAGCAGACCTACGAGACCAGTGCGCCGACGATCAGCTCGCAGCTCTTCACCCTGAAGGCATCGGGCGCCGACGTGCTGTTCGGCGTCGTGCTCGGCAAATTCACCTCGCAGATGGTCAAGGGCGTCGCCGAGATCGGCTGGAAGCCCGAACTGTTCTTCGTGCCGACGTCGGCCTCGTCGATCTCGTTCCTCGAGCCGGCAGGGCTCGACAACGCCATCGGCCTGATCTCGTCGAGCAACCAGAAGGACACGATGGACCCGCAATGGGCCAGCGATCCCGGCGTGAAGGACTATTTTGCCTTCATGAAGCAATACATGCCGACTGCGGATCTCTCCAACTCCAACTACGCAGCCGGCTACCACTATGCCACGCTACTGATGACGGTGCTGAAGGCATGCAAGGATGATTTCAGCCGCGACAACATCATGCGCCAGGCGGCCTCACTGAAAGAAGTGAAGCTCCCGCTGCTGCTGCCGGGCATGTCTGTGACGACCGGCCCCGACGACTATCTGCCGTTCCAGCAGCTTCAGCTCCGCCGCTTCAACGGCAAGAGCTGGGTCGGGTTCGGCGACGTGCTGGATGATCGCTAGACTCGAGCTGAACAGGGACACGCCATGATCATCAGCGGTGAACGCCGGATTGGCTATGACGAGATCCAGGCGCGCATCAGGCGGGCGGCCAGCGGGCTTCGCGAGCTCGGCCTCGCCGAGGGCGCTCCGGTGGCCATGATGCTGCGCAACGATTTTGCGCTGTTCGAGGTGGTTGCGGCCTCCGCCGCACTGGGCAGTCCGGTGGTGCCGATCAACTGGCATCTCAAGGCCGACGAGGTCCGCTACATCCTGACCGACAGCGGCGCAAAAATCCTGGTCTGCCACGCCGACCTGCTGCCGCAGATTCGCGCCGGCCTGCCGGCCGACGTCCGCCTCCTCGTCGTTGCAACACCGCCCGAGCTCGCAACGACCTTCGCGATTGCCCCCGATCTGACCGAGGTCCCGGCGGGACTGACCGATTGGGACCGCTGGCGCGACGGCCATCCGGAAAGGCAGGAGCCGCCTCGCCGGGCCGCAGCGATGATCTACACTTCGGGGACCACGGGCATGCCGAAGGGCGTGCGGCGGATGCCGATGCAGCCCGAACAGGCGGCCGCCTCCGAGCGCGTCGGTGCGATCGCCTATGGCATCAAGCCGCGCGACAACCAGGTCGTGCTGATCAACGGCCCGATGTATCACTCGGCACCGCACTCCTACGGCATGCTGGCGTTCCGCAGCGGCTGCACCATCGTCCTCCAGGCCCGGTTCGACGCCGAAGAGCTGTTGGCGCTGATCGAGCGCCGCCGCGTCACGCATATTCACATGGTGCCGACCATGTTCGTCCGGCTGCTGCGGCTGCCCGAGGCCGTGAGACAGCGCTACGATCTCTCGTCGCTCCGCTTCGTCGTGCACGGCGCCGCGCCCTGCCCGCCCGAGATCAAGCGGGCCATGATCGATTGGTGGGGACCGGTCATCAACGAATATTTCGGCTCGACCGAGACCGGGATTCCGGTATGGCACTCGGCCGAAGAAGCTCTGAAGAAACCAGGGACGGTCGGCCGCGCCATCGACGGCGGCATCGTCAAGATTTTTCGCGACGACGGCAGCCTCTGCGGCGCTGGTGAGGTCGGCGAGATCTACATGCGCCAGACGGCCGTCCCCGATTTCGACTATCACGGCAAGGCGCGGGCCGAGGCGGGGCGTGACGGTCTCGTCAGCGTCGGCGACGTCGGCTATCTCGACGAAGACGGCTATCTGTTCCTGTGCGACCGCAAGCGCGACATGGTGATCTCAGGCGGCGTCAACATCTATCCCGCCGAGATCGAGAACGTGCTGATCACGATGCCCGGCGTGCGCGACTGCGCCGTGTTCGGCATCCCCGACGCCGAATTTGGCGAGCGGCTGTGCGCCTGCATCGAGCCGGAGACGGGCGCGCAGCTCTCAGCTGCCGCGGTGCACGCTTTTCTGCGCGAGCGATTGGCAAACTTCAAGGTGCCGAGGGAGGTCCAGTTTCTGGATGCGCTGCCGCGGGAGGCAACGGGGAAGATCTTCAAGCGGAAGCTGCGCGATCCCTACTGGGCGAACCACACCTAGCGGGACCTGGACAAACAGCGTTTAAAACTATGTTGAGGTTGCAAACGCGGCGCGCATGGTCGATGAGATGCCGGTGCGGATCAGAGCCGGGATCGACATCATGACAGCCACCGACTTCATCGTTGCACGGGACGATCTCGAAACCTGCAAGACGATCGCGACCGAGCTTCCCGCGGCGGATGCGCTGCCGCAGGATGCGCTGCTGGTGAAGGTCGAGCGCTTCGCGCTCACCGCCAACAACATCACCTATGCCGTGATGGGCGACGAGCTGAAATACTGGCAGATCTTTCCGGCGCCGCACGGCTTCGGCAACATTCCGGTGTGGGGTTTTGGCGAGGTGATCGCCTCGAAACATCCGAACATCCCGGCAGGCGAGCGCCTGTTCGGCTACTTTCCGATAGCGACGCATCTGGTCATCGAGGCGACCGACGTCAGCAAGCGCGGCTTGCGCGACGGAGCTGCGCATCGGCAAGGCGTGGCGCCGGTCTACAATCTCTACTCCCGCGTCACCGGCGATCCCGCCTATGCCGGCCGGCAGGGCGACTATCAGGCACTGCTGCGACCGCTGTTCATGCTGTCGTTCCTGGTCGACGACTTCCTCGCCGAGAACGACGATTTCGGCGCGCGGACCGTGCTGCTGTCGAGCGCCTCGAGCAAGACCGCGTTCGGCCTTGCGCATCTGTTGCACACACGCGGCCGCAAGGTGATCGGCCTGACCTCAGCCGGCAATACCGGCTTCGTGACGTCGCTCGGATGTTACGACGAGGTCGTCACCTATGACCGCGTGACGTCCTTGCCATCGAATGCGCCGGTCGCCTTCGTCGACATGGCCGGCAGCAGCGCCCTGCGCGCCGAACTGCACCGGCATTTTGGCGACCAGATGAAATGCTCGGTGCGCGTCGGATTGACGCATCGCGCCACCGATGCCGACGAAGGCGCCCTGCCCGGCGCAAAACCGCGCTGGTTCTTCGCGCCCGACCACATTCGCAAGCGGGCGAAGGATTGGGGCCCGGGCGGCATCGAGCAGCGCTTTGGCGCGGCATGGTCGGGCTTTGCGCCGCGGCTGGAGCGATGCCTGAGTGTGGTCGAGAGCCGCGGACCCGAGGCGGTGCGGCAGGTCTATCTCGACACACTGAAGGGCCGCATTCCGCCGGAGCAGGGCCACATGCTCTCACTGCTCGGTTAAGACGCTTTCGACGGCCTGAGAACCGGTATAGCGTTTGACCTCAGAGGAAACGCCGCGAAGACGGCCACGAGGTCGCGAATGCTGGACAGGACGAAGGATATTTCCGTCGCCGCGCAGGCCTGGCTCGATGAATTCGCGGGCGCGCTGGGCAAGCCAGACCCCGCCGCCGCGCTGGACCGCCTCTTCCTCGCCGACAGCTTTTGGCGCGACGTGCTGGCGCTGAGCTGGAACTTGCAAACGCTGGCCGGTCGCAGCGCTATCGCGCAGGCGTTCGCCGCGCTCGCGTCCAGGGCTGCGCCGGCCCAGTTCGAGATCGCACCGAACCGTGCGCCACCGCGCTGGGTGACGCGCGCCGGCATCGGCAGCATCGAAGCCATCTTCAATTTCGAAACCGCGCTCGGCCGCGGCAGCGGCATCCTGCGGCTCGTGCCTGATAGCACCGACGGCGACCGGTTGAAGGCGTGGACGCTGCTGACCGCGCTCGACGAGCTCAAAGGCTTCGAGGAACAGCTCGGCACGTCGCGGCCGCGCGGCCAGGCCTATTCGCGCGATTTCCGCGGGCCGAACTGGCTCGACCAGCGCAACGCATCGCGCGACTACGCCGATCGCGACCCGGCCGTGCTGGTGGTCGGCGGCGGCCAGGCCGGGCTCGCCATCGCGGCACGGCTGAAGCAGCTGAAGGTCGATACCTTGATCGTCGATCGCAAGACGCGGATCGGCGACAATTGGCGCAAGCGCTATCACGCGCTCACCCTGCACAACCAGGTGCAGGTCAATCACCTGCCCTACATGCCGTTCCCGCCGAGCTGGCCGGTCTATATCCCCAAGGACAAGCTCGCGAACTGGTTCGAGGCTTACGTCGATGCCATGGAGCTGAACTTCTGGACCGGCACCGAGTTCGAGGGCGGCGCCTACGACGAGGCGAACGGCCACTGGACCGTCACGCTGCGCCGCGCCGACGGCGGCAAGCGCACCATGCATCCACGCCATGTGGTGATGGCGACCGGCGTCAGCGGCATCGCCAATGTTCCTGACATTCCGACCCTCGCCAATTTCAAGGGCACGCTGGTGCATTCCAGCCGCTACGAGGACGGCGAGAACTGGGCAGGCAAGCGCGCCATTGTCATCGGCACCGGCAACAGCGGCCACGACATCGCGCAGGACCTCCACTCCAGCGGCGCCGAGGTGACGCTGGTGCAGCGCTCGCCGACGCTGGTCACCAATATCGAGCCGTCGGCGCAGCTCGCCTACGCGACCTACAATGAGGGCACGCTCGAGGACAACGATCTGATCGCGACCTCGATGCCGACGCCGCTCGCGAAGAAGACCCATGTGATGCTGACGGAGCAGTCGAAGGGGCTCGACAAGGAGCTGCTCGACGGCCTCTCGCACGTCGGCTTCAAGCTCGACTTCGGCGAGGCCGGCACCGGCTGGCAGTTCAAATACCTCACCCGCGGCGGCGGCTATTACTTCAACGTCGGCTGCTCCAACCTCATCGTCGAGGGCGCGATCAAGCTGAAGCAGTTTTCCGACATTGAGGGTTTTACCGCCGAGGGCGCGCGGATGAAGGACGGCACGACCATTCCGGCCGACCTGATCGTGCTCTCGACCGGCTACAAACCGCAGGAATATCTGGTGCGAAAGCTGTTCGGCGATGGCGTCGCCGACCGCGTCGGCCCGGTCTGGGGATTTGGCGAAGGCTTCGAGCTGCGCAACATGTATGTGCGCACAAAGCAGCCCGGCCTGTGGTTCATCGCCGGCAGCCTCGCGCAGTGCCGGATCAACTCGAAATATCTCGCGCTCCAGATCAAGGCCCTCGAAGAAGGGATTTTGGGGCGGACGTAGACACAGCCGTCATTCCGGGGTGCGCGCAGCGCGAACCCGGAATCCATTTATCCCCAGATATGCCGTACGATAGATTCCGGGCTCGCGACTTCGTCGCGCCCCGGAATGACAACAGGAGAAATCAATGCCAGCCATCCTCGGCACCGGCGAGCACCGCTATCGCGTCGTCGAAAATTTTGCGAAACTTCCCGATGGCTGGACGCTGACCGACGTTGCCTCCGTTGCGGTCGACAGCAAGGACCGCGTCTACGTCTTCAACCGCGGCGCCCATCCTATGGTGGTGCTGGATCGCGAGGGTAATTTCCTGCGCAGTTTTGGCGATGGCCTGTTCTCGCGCGCGCACGGCCTGCACATCGATGCCGACGACAATCTCTACTGCACCGACGACGGCGACCATACCGTGCGCAAATGCACCACCGACGGCAAGGTGCTGCTGACGATCGGAATCCCCGCAAAGCCGGCGCCGTTCATGAGCGGCGAGCCGTTCCACCGCTGCACCCACACGGCGCTGTCGCCGAAGGGCGAGATCTACGTCTCCGACGGCTACGGCAATGCGCGCGTGCACAAGTTCACGCCCGACGGCAAGCTGATCAAGAGCTGGGGCGAGCCGGGCACCGACCCCGGCCAGTTCAACATCGTGCACAACATCGCCACCGATTCCGATGGCTGGGTCTACGTCGCCGACCGCGAGAACCATCGCGTGCAGGTGTTCAATGGCGAGGGAAAATACGAGACGCAGTGGAACAACCTGCACCGGCCCTGCGCGCTGTGCTGCTGCGGCGGGGCTAGGAGCCCGACCTTCGTGATCGGCGAGCTCGGCCCCGGCCTCGATATCAACCGCAATGTGCCCAATCTCGGCCCGCGGCTGTCGATCGTCGATGCGCAAGGCAGACGCATCGCGCGGCTCGGCGGCGAAGAAGGGCCCGGCGTTGCGAGTGGCAAATTCCTCGCGCCGCACGGCATCGCACTGGATTCGAAGGGCGACATCTATGTCGGCGAGGTCGGCGTCACCAACTGGACGACGAGTTTTCCGGACCAGGAGATGCCGGCCGTGGTGCGCGCGACACGGTGCTTGCAGAAATTGGAGCGGGTGCGGGAGTAGCTACCCGTCGTTCTGGAGGTGCGCGTTGTTGAAGGTCCGCTTCCTCCCCAACGTCGTCCTGGCGAAAGCCAGGACCCATTACCCCAGGGAGTGGTTTGGCGAAGTCTGGTGGTCGTGCGGTACTGAGACTTGTCGATCACGGATGGATTCCGCGGTATGGGTCCTGGCTTTCGCCAGGACGACAGCGGAGGGTGTGGCCACGCCGACTGATATGTCGGCCGTCTGTACGTCGGCCGGCGCCGACCAACGCCTTGAAGTTCGACGCCGGCTCGATCATCGCGTCGATATGGCCGGCGACGAGGTCCTGCATCGCCGGGCCGTTGCCGCGATAGGGCACGAACTGGAATTGCGTACCGGTCTCCTTCTGGAGCGCGATGCCGGCGAGATGGCCGGTCGCGCCGACACCGGCGATGCCGACCGAGGCCTTGTCCGGATTGGCCTTCAGCCACGCGATCAATTGTTTGAGATCGTCCGCCGGCAGATTCTTGCGCGGCCGACGCCGAGCGAGCCAGCCGCACCGCCGACATTCTCGATCACGACCGGCTGCTTCAGCACGGCGTTGAGCTGTTCGCCGAGGAACCGCGCCAGGGTGTCGGTCGCCCCGCCCGCCGGGAACGGTATGATCATGGTGACGGGGCGCGCCGGATAATCCTCGGCCGCAGCAGACCAGATCGGCGCCGCGCCGAACACGGCCAGGAGCAACGCGGCGGGCCAGCCTCGCATGGACCCTCCCCGAATCGCGGCGTTTTTGAGCGTTTTGCCACCCCGCCGCCGCATTGCCTGCGCCTGAATAAGTCGCTCAACGGGCTTCACAATCCCGTCACGCTGCATGTAGTATGTCAGTACATGCTGCTTCGCAGCGTACATGGAGGCCGGGAGCGTTACTTGAACGCACATGTCTCGCAAGGCAGTTGGCCGGTGTTGGTGCTGAATGCGGACTTCCGGCCGCTGAGTTACTACCCACTGTCTCTGTGGTCGTGGCAGGACGCGATCAAGGCGGTGTTCCTCGACCGCGTCAACATCGTTGCGCATTACGATCAGGCGGTTCGAAGTCCCACGCTGGAGATGCAGCTGCCGAGCGTGGTCTCGCTCAAATCCTTCGTCAAGCCGACCACCCACCCCGCCTTCACCCGTTTCAACGTCTTCCTCCGCGACCGCTTCAATTGCCAATATTGCGGCTCGCCCGAAGACCTCACCTTCGATCACATCATCCCGCGCAGCAAAGGCGGCCAGACCACCTGGGAGAACGTGGTCGCGGCGTGCTCGCCCTGTAACCTACGCAAGGGCAACCTTACGCCGGCGCAGGCGAAGATGTTTCCGCGCCAGAGCGCCTTCGCACCGACCGTGCACCAGCTCCACCGCAACGGCCGCCTGTTCCCGCCGAACTATCTGCACGACAGCTGGCTGGACTATCTCTACTGGGATACCGAGCTGGATCCGTAGGATCGGCGCATCCACTCACACCCCGATCGCGTTCCGCGCCACCACGTCGCGATAGAACGCGGCACTCAGCTTCGGCACCCTCGCCTGCGTCTCGAAATCGACCCGGTACAGGCCGAAGCGTTTCCCGTAGCCGAAGATCCACTCGAAATTGTCCATCAGGCTCCACAGGAAGTAGCCGCGGATCGGCACGCCCTCCGCGACGGCGCGCTGCATCTGGGTCAGGTAGTTGCGCAGGAACATGATGCGGTCGAGGTCGTAGACCTGGCCGTCGGCGGAGATCTTGTCTTCCGACGAGGTACCGTTCTCGCTGATGTAGATGGTCTCGATGTTCCAGATCTTCGCGGCGAGGCGCGGCGCCCAGTAGATCACTTCGGGGCCGACCCGCAGCCATTCCGAATTCATGTGCGGGAACGAGGTGGGGAACGGCAGCACGTGGAAGCCGGGCGCGCGGTCCGAAGCGGTGACATAGAACTGCGGTGCGTAGATGTTGAGGCCGACGAAGTCGTTCGGCGTGCCGATGATCTTCAACTCCTCAGGCGTGAATTTCGGCGCATCCGCGCCGGCATAGGCGAGGAAGCCGTCGGTATACTTGCCCTCCAGCACCACGCCGAGGAAGCCGGCATTGAGCTCGCGCGTCGCGATCTCGGCGGCACGGATGTTTTCCGGCGTTGCGATCGCCGGCACGCAGGCCGCGATATTCTCGGCTGCGCCGACCCTTGTGCCGGCGCGCCCTGAGGCGCGGATCGCCTGCACGGCAAGCCCGTGCGCCAGCGCGACGTGATGACGCGCCTGGTTGAGCTGCGCGGCCGGCAGCTTCAGGCCCGGCGCGTCGATGCCCCAGCCGTAGCCGAAATTCACGAAGCGCCCGACCTCGTTCACGGTGAAGATGGTCTTGACCCGATCGGTCAAGCGCGCGGCGACGTAGGCGGCGTAATCGGCAAAGGCCTTCGAGGTGTCGCTCGACTGCCAGCCGCCGACGCGATCCTGGAGCGCCTGCGGCAGGTCCCAGTGATAGAGCGTGGCGTAGGGCTCGATGCCGTTTGCGAGCAGCTCGTCGACCAGGCGATTGTAGAAATCGAGCCCCCTGGGATGGGGCTGACCCGCCCCATCGGGAAACACCCGCGGCCATGCGATCGAGAAACGGTAGGCCTTGACGCCGAGCGCCTTGATCAGCGCGACGTCCTCCTTGTAGCGGTGATAATGCTCGTTGGCGCGGTCGCCGGTGGAGCCGTCCTCGATCTTGCCGGGCGTGTGGCTGAAAATATCCCAGATCGATTTGCCGCGGCCGTCCTCGTTGACGGCGCCTTCGATCTGGTAGGACGAGGTCGCGGTGCCCCACAAGAAATCCTTCGGGAAGGGCGCGCCGCGCTCGGCCGATGCCGGCGTTTCGCTCTCCGCAGCGCCGGCGCCCGTCGCCGCTCCCAGCGCGGCAAGGCCCGCGAGCTTGGCAAGATGACGCCGCGAGAAATCCGCTGACATATCTATCTCCGCGCCTGCTCCATCTCGATCTGATAGGCGGAAATCCGGTCGATCTCGAATGCGACGGCTGGCGGAGATTCCGCATCGACGGGACCGACGCCGATAAAGAACTTCGATCCGATCGCGAGATTGACGATCATGTACATGGGGTCGTCGAAGCCGATCGGCACCTTGATGTCGGACACCGGCTTGCGGTCGATGAAATAGACCAGGCGATCCTCCTCCCACAGCACACCATAATTGTGGAATGCGCTCGAAGCGTCGCCGACCGCGAAGTCGAAGCCGCAGGACTGGATCTTCTGGGTCGACGGAATCCGCCAATGCGTCGTCATCACGAGATCGCCCGGCCGCTCGCCCCGGCCTTCCAACACGTCGACCTCCGGCGGCCAGCCGCCGTCGTCCGCCAGCATCCAGAACGCCGGCCACACCGCATGGCCGACCGGGAGCTTGGCGCGGATTTCGAAATAGCCGTGCTTCTGCGCGAACGTGCCCTGCGTCGTCAGGATCCCGGAGATGTACTCGTTGTTGAACAGAACGGACTTCAATACCGGCGGCGTGCGGCGCGCGACGATCGAGAGCACGCCGTCCTTCACCTTGAACGGATCGAGCCCGAGCGGCGCCGCGGCGCGCCCCGAGTAGCGCGGATCGACATAGATCTGCTGCTCGCCATTGGCGCTAGTCTTGCGCTTGAAGTCGGAGCCGTCGCCGCCCCAGTAGCGCGCCTCCGGCCACGCCGCGCCGCCGGCATAGTGCGGCACCCAGCGTCCGCCCGACAGCGGATGCTCGTCGAAGTCCTCGTTGAACGTCCGCCGCAGCGGCAGGAAGATCAGCGAGGCAGGATTGACCGTTTCGAGCTTGCGGCATTCGATCATGGACGGATCGGTCGTCACTTGCAGCGACATAGTGCCGGGCGCGTCGTCGAGATCGTCCCGCACCGCACCCAGCACAGGCACGGCGGACAGACTGATTGCGACCAGAGCGCTCCTCGTCCAACGGCCGATCATCACTGCACATCGACGGTATAGGGAAACGGACCGAGGCTAACGCGCCCGCATTGGAGCGAGCAAGAGCGGCCATGCGGCGGCGGACGAATTTGGGGGTCCCGCCCGCACGCGCGAGCCATATTTTCGTGCACTTGCACAAACTGGACACCGCCACGGACCGCGTTCAGCAGGTGAACGCGGCCGATCGCCGGAGACGGAACCCGAGGCCCCGGCATCCGTTCAAGGTGGAGGCCGGATGTATCGCGACAGACCTATCCGGGCCCGTCACAGCACAAGGGGAGACGCGCCATGCCCACAGCCGAGAAGGATCACGTCTACAAGATCCTGGAACTGGTCGGATCATCCGAATCTTCGATCGAGGATGCGATCAAGAACGCGGTCAGCCGCGCCGCCAAGACCATCCGCGAGATGAAATGGTTCGAGGTGGTGCAGACGCGCGGCCACATCGAGAGCAACGCCGTGCGCCACTACCAGGTGACGCTACGCGTCGGGTTTACACTGGAAGAGTGAGGCAGCGACGCCAGGCGAATCCGGCGTGAGGTCAGCGTGGTTAACATCCTCCGACGATAACCCGTCGAAACATCGAGGACTGGTTCCGGCCGAATACGGGATTCACACAATCAGCGCGGATGACGCAACAGGCCGTTAAGGCCAAAGTGAGAGGTTTGCACCGAAATGGAGCAAGCCTGATGAGTACGGGCCGCGACCTCGGAAAGATGCGTCTTCCGCTCTGGGCGGCGGGTTTCGTCATGCTGACTTGCCTGGCCATCCTGGGCTTGAGCGGCTGGCGCGAATGGGAAACGCGCAATGCCGAGCTCAGAAACGCCGAAGTCGACGTGACCAATCTCGCGCATTCGCTGGTTCAGCATGCGGACGACACGTTCGAGCTCGTGGATACACTCCTGGTCGGGCTGGTCCATCGGCTCGAGCTCGATGGAACGGGTCCGGACACGATCGCAAAGCTCCAGGCCTATCTGCCGACCCGCAAATCTTCGGACCGCATCCGCGGTATCTTCGTCTATGACGCGACCGGCCGGTGGCTTGCCACAACCGAGCGCGTCGACTTCTCCAAGCTCAACAACAGCGACCGCGAATATTTCCAGCATCATCGGGACTCGACGGATCCGGGCACGCTGATCGGACGCCCCGTCAAGAGCCGCGCCGGGGGCCAATGGATCATCACCGCGTCCCGCCGGATCAACGATGCCGACGGCGGTTTCGCCGGCGTTGCCCTGCTCACGATCGACGTCAGCTACTTCGTCAAGTTCTACGAGCGCTTCAACTTCGGCCCGAACGGCTCGGCCTCGCTGCTCAACAATAGCGGCATCATGCTGGCGCGCAGCCGCGACGAGAGCGGCGCCTTCGTCGGCCGCGACCTGTCCAACGCGCCGTTGTTCAAGGGATGGGATAGCCGGCCGGCCGCGGCCGTCTACTATTTCACGTCGCCGCTCGATGGCGTGCAGCGGTTGAGCTACTACCAGCGCAGCAGCCGCTATCCCCTGATGGTGCTGGCGAGCAAGTCGCAGGACGACGTGCTGGCTCCCTGGCGACGCGCGGCGGCCATACGCATGACCTTCGTCTTTGGCCTCGTCCTGCTGATTGCCGTGATCGGCTACTACCTGGTCCGTCAGCTCTCGCAGCGACAGCGCATGGCACACGCCCTGGTCGCCCAGGAAGCTCATTTCCGCCTGTTGGCCGAGCAGTCCAGCGACATGGTGACCCGGATCGGGCTCGACAACCGGCTGATCTACGTTTCTCCGTCATGCGCGCGTATCATCGGCTGGTCGTCCGACGAACTGCTGGGCACGTCGGCCGTGGCCGGGGTTCACGCGGAGGACATGGAACGGGTCGAACAGGCGATTGCCGCGCTGAAGAACGGCGAGGCCGAGGAGGCGAGGTTCATCTATCGCCAGCGCCATCGCGACAAGGGCGAGATCTGGGCCGAGTCGGCCCTGCACGTGACGCGGGCCTCCGACAGCGGCGAGATCGACGGCGTCGTCGCGGTCGTGCGCGACATGACCGAGCAGAAGGACCTCCAGGACAAGCTCTCCTCGCTTGCAACGACCGATGGCCTGACCGGGCTCGCCAACCGGCGCGCATTCGACGAGCGACTTGCGGACGAATGGGGACGCGCCCGGCGCGATGGCACCCAACTCTCGCTCCTGCTGATCGACGTCGATCATTTCAAGGCGTTCAACGACCATTACGGACATTTGGCCGGCGACGGCTGCCTGCGCGCGCTGGGGCGGATCCTGTCCGCTCATGCCCGGCGGCCGGCCGACGTCGCCGCGCGCTACGGCGGCGAGGAGTTCGCCGTGCTGCTGCCGAACACCGATGCGGACGGCTGCGCCAGGGTCGGCGAGGAGATTCGCGGCGCGTTGCGCGACCTCGCCATGCTGCACGCGCAGAATCCGCCCTCACGGCTCGTCACGGTGAGCGTGGGCGCCGCGACGGCGTTTCCATCCGAGACCACGACCGACTCCAGCGCGCTGGTGGCGGCCGCCGACCGCGCGCTCTATGCCGCAAAGGAAAGCGGCCGCGACCGGCTGATCGTATCGGGACAGGTCGTGCCCTGGCCCGCGAAGAGCGCGTGACACAGTCGCCAACCTGGCAGGCGTAGCGAACGCTTGCCCTTGCCGGTGTAGCTGCGGGTCACGTTCGAGAACTCGCCTTCGAAACGCGCCGCCACCGACCAGGCCAGCATCGCAGCGATCGGCCCTTGCGCACCCGGATTTGTCGCCCGCGTTCGGGCGGGATATGACTCCGTCGCGGCCGGAGGTTCGGCCAATCCGAGAGTGCTGCTGTGACTGATGGGATCAAGCTCGTCCTCTTCGACATGGACAATGTCCTCTGCAACTACGACAGGGGACTGCGTGTCGCATGTCTGGCAAAGCTCGCGGGATCGACCAGCGAGCTCGTCCACGAGGCGATCTGGGACAGCGGCTTCGAATCGCTCGGCGATTCCGGCGCTCTCGATGCTGCGGATTATCTGCGAGGCTTCGGCGAGCGCATGGGCTATCCGCTGTCGCTCGACGAGTGGGTGGAGGCGCGGCGCCGCTCGATGCAGGCCGATCGCGCGATGCTGGAGATTGCCCGACGTCTGCGCGAAACCGTCGATATTGCCGTCCTGACCAACAATACCACGCTGGTCGCCGACCACATCGACACGCTGCTGCCGGACTTGCGGCCGCTGTTCGGCTCCCGGATCTACACCTCGGCCCAGTTCAAGACGGCAAAGCCGGACCCGCGCTGCTATCGCCTCTGCCTGACCGAACTCAACGTGATGCCGGGGACCGTGCTGTTCGTCGACGATCTCCCGGCCAATGTTGCCGGCGCGCGCGAGGCGGGCCTGTTCGCGCATCACCACACGTCGGTGCAGGCTTTCAGGCAGGCCCTCTCGGCGCACGGCCTGCTTCAGGACGAATGAATTCGCGTCCTGCTTTGCTCGGCGTCAGGCCAGATGGCACGCCACGAAATGGCCGCCCGCCCCCTCCTTAAGCTCCGGCGCGCTTTCCGCGCAGCGCGGCTGGGCGATCGGACAGCGGGTGTGGAAGTGGCAGCCTGACGGCGGCTTCATCGGGCTCGGCACGTCGCCCTTGAGGCGGATGCGCTCACGCTTGAGCTTGGGATCGGGCACCGGCACCGCTGATAACAGCGCCCTGGTGTAGGGATGCTGCGGGTTGCGGTAGAGGTCGCTGGCTTTCGCCAGCTCGACGATGCGGCCGAGATACATCACCGCGACGCGGTCGGAGATGTGCTCGACCACCGAGAGGTCGTGCGCAACGAAGAGATAAGTGAGGTTCAGCTCGGCCTGGAGGTCTTCCAGCAGATTGATGACCTGGGCCTGGATCGACACGTCGAGCGCGGAGACCGGCTCGTCGCAGACGATCAGCTTCGGCTCGACCGCGAGCGCGCGCGCGATCACGATGCGCTGGCGCTGGCCGCCGGAGAATTCGTGCGGGTAGCGGCGCATGTGCTCGGCCTTGAGCCCGACCTTGACCAGCAGGCTTGCGACGCGCTCCTCCCGCTCTTTGGCCGATGAGCCGAGCTTATGGATGATGAGCGCCTCGCCGAGAATCGCACCCACCGTCATGCGCGGATTGAGCGAGGCAAACGGATCCTGGAACACGAGCTGCATGTTCCGCCGCATCGCGCGCAGATCGTTGCCACCGAGCTGGCGCACGTCCTGACCGTCGAACACGACTTCGCCGTCGGTCGGCTCGATCAGGCGCAGCACGCAGCGCCCCGTCGTCGACTTGCCGCAGCCGGATTCACCGACGAGACCGAGCGTCTCGCCGCGATTGACCGAGAAGGACACGCCGTCGACCGCATAGACGCTGCCGACCTGGCGCGACAGCAAGCCGCCAAGAACCGGGAAATGTTTCTTCAGACCGCTGACGCGGAGCAAGGGTTCGCTCATGACGCCGCTCCCAACTGCGTATCCCCCAAGTGACAGGCCATGCGGTGGCCGGGCGAGACCTCGCGGAGCAGCGGCTCCTTCTCGGTGCAGACATTCATGGCAAACTTGCAGCGCGGCGCGAAGCGGCAGCCGACCGGCGGATTGATCAGGATCGGCACCGAGCCGCCGATCGCCTCCAGCCGCGCCTTGTGCTCGCTGTCGAGGTCGATGCGCGGGATCGAGCGGATCAACCCTTGGGTATAGGGATGGCGGGGATCGGCGAAGAGATCGTCGACGCTCGCCTCCTCCACCACCTTGCCGGCATACATCACGACGACGCGCTGCGCGGTCTCGGCGACGACGCCCATGGCATGGGTGATCAGCATCACCGCCATGCCGAAGCGTTCCTTCATGTCCTGGAGCAGGTCGAGGATCTGCGCCTGGATAGTGACGTCGAGCGCGGTGGTGGGCTCGTCGGCGATGATCAGCTTCGGCTTGCAGGCGAGCGCCATCGCGATCATCACGCGCTGGCGCATGCCGCCGGAGAACTGGTGCGGGTAGTTGTGCACGCGGCCTTCGGCGTTGGGGATCTGCACCAGCTTCAGCATCTCGATGGTGCGCTCGAGCGCCTGCTTCTTCGTCACGGCTTCATGACGGCGCAGGCTCTCGGCGATCTGCTCGCCGACGGTGAGCACGGGGTTGAGCGATGTCATCGGCTCCTGGAAGATGAAGCCGATCTCCTTGGCGCGGATCTCGTCGAGCTGATTGCTCGTCAGCGGCACGAGATCGCGGCCTTCGAAGATGATCTGGCCGGCCGCGATGCGGCCGGGCGGCATCGCGATCAGTTTCAGGATCGACATCGCCGTCACGGTCTTGCCGCAGCCGGACTCGCCGACGACGCAGAGCGTCTCGCCGCGGTTGATGGAGATGTCGACGCCGTCGACGGCCTGCAAGATGCCGTCGTCGGTGGAGAAATGGGTTTTCAGGCCCTTGATCTCGAGCAGCGGCGCCATCAGATCACCCGTCGCGCATCGAGCGCGTCACGCAAGCCGTCGCCGATGAAGTTGATGGCGACCACGGCGATGAAGATCGCGCCGCCCGGAAACAGCGCCCAGTGCGGGCCGATGTCGAGGAAGTCCTTGGCGTCGTACAGCAGCCGCCCCCAGGTCGGGGTATCGGGCGGGAAGCCGAGGCCGAGGAACGACAGCGTCGATTCGGCGATGATGGCGGCGGCAACGTCGATGGTGCCGGCGATGATCACCGGACCGAGCGCGTTGGGCAGGATGTGGCGCACCACCTGCCGCACCGGGCTGGCGCCGAGCGCGCGCGCGGCTTCGACGAACTCCTTTTCGCGGATCGACAGGAACTGCGCGCGCACGAGGCGGGCGACCGGCATCCAGCGCAGGCCCCCGATCACGAGCACGATCAGGATGAAGATGCCGCCCTCGGGGCCGAACGCGGCCTTGAGCCCGTCGCGGAACAGATAGATCAGCAGCAGCAGCAGCGGCAGCTGCGGCAGCGACAGGAAGAGATCGGTAAGCCACATCAACCCGTGACCGAGCGCACCGCGCGACATGCCGGCAAGCGCACCGATCAGCACGCCGACGAACACCGAGACCAGCATCGCGGCGAGGCCGACCGCGAGCGAGATGCGCCCGCCGTAGATCATGCGGGCGAGGATGTCCTGCCCGAGATCGTCGGTGCCGAAGGGATGGGCGAGCGAGGGCCCCTGCATGCCCGCCACGATGTCGATGTCGTCGATCTTGACCCGCCAGACGAAGGGGCCGGCGACCACCGCCAGCACCAGAATGAGGAGCAGGAACGCACTGACCACGGCAAGCTTGTGGCGGCTATAGCGCCGCCACGTCTCGCGCCAGGGCGAGTAGACGCGCCGCTCAGCGGAGGGAGATGCGAGGGTCAAGCCAGCCATACAGGACGTCCGCGATGAGATTGAACAGGACCACAAGGCACGCGAAGACGAAGGTAACGGCCATCACCACCGGCGTGTCGTTGGAAAGGATGGAGGAGATCAGCAACGAGCCGATGCCGGGGATGCGGAAGATCTGCTCGGTGACGATGGCGCCGCCGAACACCGCCGGCATCTGGAGCGCGATCAGCGTGACGACCGGGATCATCGCATTGCGCATCACATGCTTGACGATGACCTTGGCCTGCCCGAGTCCCTTGGCGCGCGCCGTGGTGACGTAGTCGAGCCGGATCACGTCCAACATCGCCGAGCGCACGAAGCGCGTCATCGACGCCGCCTGGAACAGGCCGAGCACCGCCACCGGCATGATCGCCTGCCGGATCATCTCCAGCACCCAGCGGATGCCGGTGGCCTTGATGTCGCTGGAATAGACGAAGGGCAGCCAGTCCAGCGTGACCGAGAAGATCAGGATGAACAGGATGCCGGTGAAGAAGGTGGGCAGCGAGAAACCGACGAAGGCCAGTACGTTGGCGATCTGGTCAAACAGCGAATACGGCTTGGTCGCCGCGTAGACGCCGACCGGAATCGCGATCAGGAGCGCCAGGATCTGCGCCGAGCCGATCACATAGAGCGTCGCCGGCAGGCGCTGGAGGATGAGCGTATCGACGTCCATCCGGCTGACGAAGGAAAAACCCCAATCGCCATGCGCCATGGCGGAGAGCCAGTGCAGGTAGCGCAGATAGATCGGATCGTCGAGGCCGAACTTCGCCCGAAGCGCGGCAGCGACTTCGGGCGGTACGTTCGGATTGGTCGCCAGTTCCGAAAAGGGATCGCCGGGGGCGAGCGCCAGCACGACGAACAGCACGAGCGAAATGCCGAGCAGGCTCGGAATGGCGATCAGCAGGCGACGCAGGACATATTGACTCATAGGGAAAGACCCCGCCTAGGCCCGCGCGATCATGCCTCCCGGTACCAGTCGAACAGGTTGTCGGTCTCGTTCGCCCAACCGCTGACCACGCAAACCAGGTTGTTGGCAGCGGCCTCCACCTTGAGGCGATGCTGCACCGGGATGAACACAGTGTCGCCGATCAGGATATCGTTGGCCTTGATGTAGAGCGAAGCGCGCTTGACGGGATCCATCTCCCCTTCCGCGGCCAGGATCGTGGCGTCATACTCCTTGTTGACGTAGCGCGGGAAATTCTGCCCCTGCCACTTGTTCTCCTTGGTCGCCACGTTCGCCGACATATAGCGCCGCATGTGCTGGGACGGATCCGGCTGGCTCATCGGGATCTGGAACATCTCCATGTCGGCATAGAACTTCGGGTAGATGTCGGGATTGCCGGCGTCGGAGGAGAAGAACACCGAGGCGACGACCGATTTCAGCTCGACGTCGATGCCCGCCTTCTGGCAGGCCTGCTTGACGATGGCCTGGGTCTTCTGGCGCGGGCCATTGATCGAGGTCTGGTACAGAAGCTTCAGCTTCTTGCCGTCCTTCTCGCGGATGCCGTCCGCACCAGGTTTCCAGCCGGCGTCATCCAGCATCTTCGACGCCTTCTCGATGCTGAATTCCCAGCTCGTGTTCTTGGAGACGAACTTTTCGGGGCCGTTGAGGAAGTTCGCCGTGGTGCGGCCTGCGCGGCCGTAGATCACCTTCTTCACCGCTTCACGATCGACCAGCAGCGCCAGCGCCTTGCGCACGGCGGGATCGGAGAACAGCGGGTGCTTCGTCTTCATCGAAGAGCGCTCGCCATCGACCTCGGTGTTCGGGTCGGTGAAATTCAGCGCGATGAACTCGGTGTCTCCGCCCACGGCGTAGATGGCCTTGCCCTTGCCGCCCTTCTCCAGGCGCAGCAGCACGTCGTCTTCCACCTGGATGTTATAGCCGAAATCGTATTCGCCGGTCTGGATCACCGCACGCGCCGCCGAGACGGCGTCGCCGCCGCCCTTCATTTCGAGCGTGTCGAAATACGGGCGGTTCGGCATGTGATAGTCGGGATTGAGCTCACCACGGACGAGATCGCCCGGCTTGAACTCGAGGAATTTGTACGGGCCGGTGCCGACCGGCGAGAGGTTGTTCGGCGCCTCACGCGACTTGGCGCCCTTGTAATCCGCGAACAGATGTTTGGGGATGATGGAGTTCGGCGCCCCGACGAAAGCATCGGCCCAGAACGGCGTCGGCTTGTTGAAGAGGATGCGGACGGTGAGGTCATCCACCTTCTCAACGACGATGTCGCGATAGGTCGCAATCGTGACCGCGGAGGTCGCGGGATCCTTGGAGTATTCCCAGTTGAACACGACGTCGTCGGCGCTGAACGGCTTGCCGTCATGCCATTTGACGCCGGGCTTGAGCTTCCAAGTCACCGACTTGCCGTCGGCGGCGAGGCCGCCGTTCTGGATCGATGGGATTTCGGCGGCCAGAACCAGCTTCATGTTGCCGTCCGGATCCCAACAGGCAAGCGGCTCGTAGAACAGGCGCGAACCGTCCTGGTCCTTGGTGCCGGTGGCGAAATGCGGATTGAGCAGGGTCGGCCCCTGCCACCACAACAGCTTCAGCGCACCGCCGCCGCCGCGCTTGGTCGGCTTGTAGGTCGAAACGCCCTCCGCCATGGCGACGCCGCCCAGCGCGAGGATCTGGTTGGCCAGCGGGGCAGTCAGACCGACAGCGGCGAGACGCTGGATGAAGGCACGGCGATCCATCCGTCCGTCCTTCACCTGGCCGATCATCGAACGCAGTTCTTTATCCAGCATGGTTGTCCCCCGTCTGGTTCCCGAATGGATGCAGGCGGCCGCGATGCGACCGCCGGGTTTTGTCTGGCCGTAGATGGCACACTGAATAGGCCGCCCGTCAACTGCGACCGTGTGTATGCAAACAGTGTTCTGGCTGTCCGTTGGGCAAAACTGCGTTCCGCAGCCCAAGCGTTCGGCAATCCGGCGTCAAAACACGCCGAAATCCACGTTGCACTGCGAAAAATTTGTTCGCCGGATCAGACGAAGTATCGAGACGAAATTCTACACCACGGACATAGTCAGTGGCGGCGCGACGTGGTCCGGCAGCGGACAGACATAAGGCGTCTTGGCTGTCCGCCTCACAAGGTCGGCTTTCGCGGCCTTGATCAGCTCCGGTTCCGTCAGCGCCTTGATGCCGATACCCGCCATCGCCTTGGCCGCCTGCACCATGGCCTTGTGGGCATGCGGGCTCTTACCCTGCGCCACCACCTGCCAGGTGTGGAACGGAGTGCCGATTGCAACCGTTGGTGCGTGAACCTGCACCGTCGGGACCACCCAGCTCACATCGCCGACGTCGGTCGAGCCGACCAGCGGGTTGCGCTTGGCATCGAGCGGCACCAGGAAGTCGGCCAGCGGCCGATCGGTCGGCTCCATCCCGATCGCGTAGTAGACCGAGGCGATGTCCTTGTCGCTCAGCGTCGATCGGATCTGGGTGGCAAACCCCTTGTCCGTGTCGTCGAAATGCGGCGGTCCGAGCTCTTCCATGACCCGATGCAGCGCCTGCTCCAGCGGCGTATTCGGCAGAATGTTGGAGACCGCGGAGATGATCTTCATCTCCACCTTGGTCTCGGTCATCAGCGCCGCGCCCTCTGCGATCTTGCTCACGCGTCCGACCAGCTCGTTCATGCCGGGCAGGTCGCGCGCGCGGATCGAGTAGCGCACGCGCGCATGCGCCTGCACCACGTTGGGCGCAATGCCGCCTGTGTCGAGCAGCGCGTAGTGCACCCGCGCGTCGCTCGGCATGTGCTCGCGCATGTAGTTCACGCCGACATTCATCAGCTCCACCGCATCGAGCGCGGAACGGCCGAGATGCGGCGAGGCCGCGGCGTGCGAGGTGCGGCCGGTGAAGATGAAGTCGGCCCGCGTGTTGGCGAGCGACGGCGTCACCGCCACTTCCCAGAAGCTGTGCGGATGCCAGGTGATGGCGATGTCGGCGTCTTCGAACGCACCGGAGCGCACCATGAACGCCTTTGCCGCGCCGCCTTCTTCTGCCGGACAGCCGTAGTAGCGCACGCGGCCCGGTACCTTGTTCTCGGCGAGCCAGTCCTTCACCGCGGTCGCGGCGAGCAGCGCCGCGGAACCGAGCAGATTGTGACCGCAGCCATGGCCGTGGCCGCCGGTCTCGACGGGACGGTGTTCCGCCACGCCCGCCTCCTGGCTGAGGCCAGGCAGCGCGTCATATTCCCCCATGAAGGCGATGACCGGTCCGCCCTCGCCCCATTCGCCGATCAGCGCGGTCGGGATGCCGGCGACGTTCTCGGTGATACGGAAGCCCTGATGGCGCAGCTCGGCGAGATGCTCGGCGGCGGACCGCGCCTCGGTGTAACAAACCTCCGGCATGCCCCAGACCTTGTCGCTGAGGTCGATGAAACGCGCCTTGATCGTGTCGACGCCACGCCAGATGTCGCTGCGGTTATCCATGCTTCGGTCCGTGATCTCTTGGTCAAACGAAGCGGCAATGGTTAGCAGCTTCAATGCACGGCGCCTAGCACCTCGCCGGACAGCAGCCATGCGGCGGATGCCGGATCGAAGGCCCGCCGGCCGCCGACCGCGCGCGAAACGATCCCGCCTCTTTCGAAGATTTCACACCGCGTTCTGCGGAATAGTTGAGGAACGAGGCTTTCAAGACGGCCTTCTCCGGCCTAAATTATGCGTGCTTCGCGCGTCGTCCCGCTAGCCACGGCGGAGCCACTCAGCCAGGAGAACTCCATGCCCGCCCTGACCGAATGGAGAGTGCCGCCGGCCAATCAGCCGCGTGCGAGCGATTACGGTTTCGATCTCGACCGCGCGCTCGCGTCCGTCGTCGGCCTGCACGCCATCATTCCGCCCGACGCGTTCAGCGCCGAGACGCTGGGCACCGAGCGCGCCGGCAACGGCGTCGTGATCGACGACGGGCTGGTGCTGACCATCGGCTATCTCATCACCGAGGCGGAATCGGTGTGGCTGCACCTCGCAGACGGGCGCGTCGTCGAAGGACATGCCCTGGGTTTTGATTCCGTCACCGGCTTCGGCCTCGTGCAGGCGCTGGGTGAGCTCGACGTCGACCCCTTGCCGCTCGGAAACTCGGCGGAGACCCGGGTCGGCGACCGCGTCGTGGTCGGCGGCGCCGGCGGCCGCACGCGATCGGTTGCGAGCCAGATCGTGGCCAAGCAGGAATTCACCGGCTACTGGGAATATCTGCTGGATGAGGCTGTCTTCACCTATCCCGCGCACCCGAACTGGGGCGGCACCGGTTTGCTCAACGAGCGCGGCGAGTTGATCGGCATCGGCTCGCTTCAGCTCGAGCGCGAACGCGACGGCAAGGCCGAGCACGTCAACATGATCGTGCCGATAGACCTGTTGAAGCCGATCCTGGAGGATCTGCGCAAGTTCGGCCGCGTCAACAAGCCGTCGCGGCCCTGGCTCGGACTCTATTCGACCGAGATCGACAACCGCGTGGTGGTGATCGGAATCTCCGCCAATGGTCCGGCCGCCCGCGCCGAGCTCAAGACCGGCGACGTCATCCTCGCCGTGGACGGCGAGAAGATCACGAGCCAGACCGCCTTCTACAAGAAGATGTGGGCGCTCGGCGCCGCCGGCGTCGACGTGCCGCTCACCGTGCATCATGAAGGCGTCACCTTCGACGTCTCGGTGACCTCGACCGACCGCTTCAAGCTGTTGAAGGCGCCGAAGCTGCACTGACCGGCCGAACTGAAGCAAGGAAGCGGCGATGACCGAGGCCGTCGTTGACGACATCGTGGCCGTACTGCCGCCGCTGCTCGATGCGCTGGAGGCGCTCGGCTTCTTCGCCCGCAACCTGCATCCGCCGGGCTTCGCCTCCGTGATGAACGCGATCGGTGCGCCGGACGACGCGCTGCAAGCGGCGCGCGCCGCGATCGGCGCCTGGCCTGAACAATTCGCCGGCTTGCGCAACCGGCTCGATGGTGCCTGCAACGAGACGCTCGCCGCCTTTGCCGGCATTCGCGAGGTCGAGCGCGGCAACGGCGATCTCGTCGCCGTCTTCCGCGCACTGCGCCACGTGCCGCGCGCGCTGGAGGCGCTTTATCCGCTTGCAGTGCAGTTTCCGCCGGTAAGCAGCTTCTTCCTCAACGCCGCGAGGCGCGAGGATGAGAACCTGCTGGCACGGCTCGAGGCCGGCGCGGGCGAGCACACCGGCATCTTCCACGATCGCAACGAGCCCGGCAGCCGCGGCGGCTTCTCGGTCTATGTCCCCGAATATTACACGCCCGATCGCGCCATGCCGCTGGTGATGGCGCTGCATGGCGGCAGCGGCAATGGCCGTGGCTTCCTGTGGAGCTGGTTACGCGATGCCCGCAGCCTGGGTGCGATCCTGGTGGCGCCGACCGCGACCGGTCAAACCTGGGCGCTGATGGGCGACGACGCCGACACGCCCAACCTCATGCGCATCCTCGAGACCGTGCGCAGCCGCTGGACCATCGACGGCTCGCGCATGCTGCTGACCGGCATGAGCGACGGAGGCACCTTCTGCTACGTCAGCGGGCTCGATGGCGCCTCGCCCTTTACGCATCTCGCGCCGGTGGCGGCGACCTTCCACCCGCTGATGGCGGAGATGGCGGATGCTGCGCGCCTGCAGCGCCTGCCGATCTTCATCACCCACGGCAAGCTCGACTGGATGTTTCCGGTGCAGACCGCGCGGCAGACGCAAGCGGCGCTCTCCGCCGCCGGCGCCGACGTCATTTATCGCGAGATCGACGATCTCAGCCACACCTATCCGCGCGAGATCAATGCGAAGCTGCTGGAGTGGCTGAACGGAGAATGAACAACCTCTCCTTAGATGCGCCGCATCGCCGCGGAACCATCGCGCCGTGCCGACGTTATCGGCGCGACACCGGAGGTTCGCTATGAAGACTTTTTTCGGAATGATTTTGGGCGCCCTGCTTCTCGCGGGCGGCGTCTATGTCTATGATTCCATGCCGACCTCATCCGTCGCCAATGGCGAGGTCGCGACCACCAATCGCACCATCGTGAACTGGGATGTCGCCAAGGCCGACTGGGATGCGCTGCGCGATCGCGCGCACAAGGATTGGGTCCGCATCTCGTCGAAGTAACGTTGCTGACATCATGAACAAGGCGCCGTCGCGGTCCGCGGCGGCGCCTTTGTGTTGGCCGTGTCAGTTGCGGCGAGCGCCTTAGTTCATCTTGGCCTTGCGCGCATCGGCGATGACCTGCTCGAACTCGGTCATGCTGAGCACGCCGGGCACGCGGTACTTGCCGACGATGAACGAAGGAGTGCCGCGGAAGCCGAAGGCTTCGGCCTGCTCGTTGTTGCGCTTGAGGATGGCGTCGATGTCCTTGGCGTGGTCGGTGAGATCGCGTTTCAACCGGTCCATGTCGACGCCGGCAGCAGCCAGAAGCTCATTGATGCGCGGCTCGGTCAGGCGGGAGCTGACGCCCATCATGGCGTCATGGGCCTGATGGTACTTGTCCTGGAATTTGGCCGCGAGCGCGATCCGCGCCGCCGTGACCGACACCGGCCCGAGGATCGGCCAGTCCTTCATCACCAGCCTCACCTTGCCGTCGTCCTGGACGACCTGGCGCAGCTCGGGCTCGAGCTTGCGGCAATAGGGGCAATTGTAGTCGGACCATTCGACGATGGTGATATTGCCGTCGGGATTGCCGGCGACGGGCGTGTCCGGATCGCGCAGCACCTTGGTTTCGGTCAGCACCTCGTCATCGCCTGTGGCGGCCAGCACCGAGGTGATGCCGCCCGCGGCGAGCGCGCCCGCCCCGATCAGCGTCAGCGCCGCACGCCGCGTCGGTACCAAGAGGCCCTTATTCCTGAATCCGGTCATATCTCGTCCCATTTCGGTCCCATCGCAGCAAATACGGTTGGAGACCGGGAAGTGTTACGCTTCATATAGAGTGTCGCAGCGGCGATGTCATCGCACCAGCAGCGTGACCGCCAGCGGGACCAGGAACGAGGTCACCAAAGCGTTCAGGCTCATGGCGATGCCGGAAAAGACGCCGGCGATCTCGTCGACCTGGAACGCGCGCGCGGTGCCGATGCCGTGCGCGGCGAGGCCGGCGGCAAATCCGCGCGCGCGGAAATCCGTGACGCCGGTGTGGTTCATCAGCGGCGTCACGATGATCGCGCCCATGATGCCGGTGAGGATCACCGCGACCGCCGCCAGCGAAGGATCGGCGTGCAGGGATTCGGCGATGCCCATGGCAACGCCGGCCGTGACCGATTTCGGCGCCAGCGACAGCACGACGTCGCGCGGCAGCCCGGCGAGCTCGGCCAGCAGCACGACCGACACCACCGCCGTGACCGAGCCGGCCACGAGCGCCACCAGCATCGGCACGATGGACGACACCACGCGCTTGCGGTTCTCGTAGAGCGGCACGGCGAGCGCGACGGTGGCGGGCCCCAGCAGGAAGTGCACGAACTGCGCACCGGCAAAATAGGTGGTGTAGGAGGTGCCGGTGACGAGCAGGAACGCACCGATGATCCACGTCGCATGCAGCACGGGATTGGCGAGCGGATGACGCCGGCTCGCCAGCGACACCGCATCCGTGCTCGCATAGACCAGCAGGGTCACGGTCAGCCACAGCAGCGGCGACTGCGAGAGATAGACCCAGAGCGAGAACGGGTTGTCCTTCATCGCACGTCCTGTTGCTTCAGGAGGCGGCTGACGAGGCGGAAGGTCAGCACCGTCGCGAGCAACGTCACCACCACCGAGAGCGCGAGCACGAGGATGATGGCGATGCCGTGGGATGCGAGCAAATCGAGCTTCTGCACCACGCCGACGCCGGCCGGCACGAACAGCAGCGACAGATGTGCGAGTAGACCCTTGCTTGCCGTCTCCACACCGTCATTGCGCAGCGGCCCGCGCGCGAGCAGCGAAAAACGGTCGCGGGAAAGCAGCAGGATCAAGAGCAGCAGCAGGCCGAGCACAGGTCCCGGCAATGGCAGGCCGAGACCGCGCACGACCACCTCGCCGATCAACTGGCAGAGCAGAATGAGACCGAGACTCGCGAGCATGACCGTCGCATCAAGGAATGCGCCGGCAGGCTTGTCAATCGCCGCTATGCACCGGGCGCACGCACTTCGGGCGAGACCGCAACGCGGGGCAGCATCGCCATCAGCGTCCCGGTCATGGTGGCGATCAGCGTGGTCTTGCCCTCGTGCTCGGCAAAGGCCCTGGCCTCGCAGAAGGTCAGCGTACGGCCGGGCTTGACCACCTCGGCCTTGAAGACGAAGCGCGCGCCGCGGGCGGGCGCGAGAAGCGTGGTCTTGAACTCGACGGTCAGGATATCGGCCTTGTGCGGCATCAGGGTGAAGGCGGCAACGCCGCAGGCATTGTCGAGCCCGGCCGTGATGATGCCGGCATGGACAAATCCGTTCTGCTGCGTGAATTTAGCCGAGTGCAGCATCGCCAGCTCGACCTCGCCCGGCGCAAGGCGGACGATCGTGATGCCAAGCGTGCGCATCGCCGGCTGACCGTCGAACATGGCAATGGCCGCGGCGCGATAGCCCGGGTTCTTCGGCTCGAACGCGGTCATGGCTCAAGCCTCGGCCGGTTCGGCAAGATGCCTCAAAGCGGCGGCGCGGACGGCGTCGGTGAACGGCGCGGACTTTCGCAGCTCACGATCCATGTGCACGCCGGTGATCTCGCAGAACGCGGCAATCTCGCCGGTCTCGGCGTTCGTCATGTCGTGCCGGAAGCGGATCGACCTGTCGCGAACCTCGAGCAGGTGGCTGCGGATCTCAACGATGTCGCCGGCCAGCAGCTCGCGCTTGTAGGTGATGTTCTGCTGTACGGCGGCCATGCCGCGACCGGAGCTGCGCAAATAGCTCGGCGTCAGCCCAAGGCGGGCGAACAGATTCCAGTTGGCCTCGTCGAATTTGCCGACATACCACATGATGTTCATGTGGCCGACATGATCGCATTGCCACGGATAGACCGTGCCGCGATAGGTTGCCTCCTGCTCCATCGCAATTTCTCCCTGCGCTTTTCCCGCCTCTTGATTGTTGATACGGTAGCGTATCAGGGCCTTGCCGCGTTAGCAATACGGCACCGTATCAAGAACCGGATGGGCTTTCTTCATGAGCGACGGCAAGGGCGATGTCTGGGTCGAGGCAGGATTTACCGAGCTCGCCCGCTCGGGGGTCGAGGGGGTGCGGGTCGAGGTGCTCGCCAAGAACCTCGGCGTCACCAAGGGCGGCTTCTACCGCCGCTTCGCCGACCGCGCCGCGTTGCTCGAGGCCATGCTGGAGCGCTGGCGCGAGGGGCGCGCGGCGGCGATCGCGCAGCAAACGAGCCTCGACGGGCAGGCGCCCCGCGAACGGCTGAGGGCGGTGATCCAGCTCTATTCCGAGCGGCTCAACCCGGAAGGCATGGCGATCGAGCTCGCAATCCGGCAATGGGCCCGTTCGGACGAGAACGCCGCGACGGCGGTGGCGAGCGTGGATGCGGCGCGGCTCAAGCACGTCGCCGAGCTCTATCGCGCGACCGGCCTCGAGGCCGAGGAGGCCGAGGCGCAGGCCTTCCTGTTCTACTGCTTCATCTTCGGCCAGAGCCTGCTGTTCGTCGAGCGCGGCCCGCGCAAGCGCTCGCAGCTCGTGGCGAAATCGGCCGAGAAGCTGCTGGCCTAAAGCGCGATGCGATCAGGACGAATCGCCATCGCGCTTTAGATCATTGTTTGAGCGTGATCTCCGCGCAAACGCGTTCCGCGTTTGTCGCGAGGGAAAACCGCGACCGCATTTTTCCGGATCATGCTTCAGGCGAAATGGCCGGAGCCTTGCTCCGGCCACCGCGTCAAGTCGAGCTCAGGCGGCGCCCTTCAGCTTCTTGTTGCATTCGCTGTAATAGCCGCCGCCTTTCTCGATCCACTTCATGCCGCCATTGCCGTTGGTGGTCTTGTTGGCGTTGTACTGGTCGACGCAGGTGTGCAGGCGGGCCTTGCCAGCAGTTTCCTTGGCGTATTTCGGATCGATCGCGTTCGGATAGATCGCGGGACCGGCCGGCAATGTCGGCGCCGGAGCGGCAGCGGGGGCTGCCTCCTTCTTCGCCTGCTTCGGCTCTGCCGGAGCGGCGGGCGCAGCCGGAGCAGCCGCGGTCGGCGCAGCGGCAGGCGTCGCGTCGGCGCCGCACTGGGCCTTGCGGAAGTCATTCCACTTCATGGTGCCGAGCGAGCCGTCCTTCTTGGCCGCCTGATATTTCGCGCTGCACTCCTGCGAGGTCAGCGCCTGCGCCGGTGCGGTGGCCACCAATGCCGCAACACCCGATGCCACAATCGCACACAACAATTTTGTCTGAATGGTCATCCCTTTGGTCTCCTCCTTGGTCTTCCCCGACGGAAGTGAAACGAGGATTGCTATCCTAGCGTGCCAGTCGCTTGCGACAAGGATACGATGGCTTTCGCCGCCAAAATATAGTGATCCCGTCGCTCGGCTCATTCATGTCGCGTTCAGCAACGCGAGCCGACGTTCCAGCCCTTCGCCATTTTCCCAGGAAGAGTGCAACACCATGACCCTCGCCTCCCGCCTCGCCGCCGTCGCCCTCGCCTCCCTGCTCGCCACCGGCACCGCCTTCGCGCAGACCGCCGCGCCGGCAGCCAAGACCGACACCGCTGCCACCGCCGACAAGAAGGCGCCGAAGGAGCGCTCGGCCGAGTCGCTGGAATGCTCCAAGCAGGCGGATGCCAAGGGCCTGCATGGCAAGGAGCGCAAGAAATTCCGCTCCGAGTGCATCAAGAGCGCGAAGGCCGGCACCGCCGCCCCGGCCGCCGACAAGAAGTAAGTCCGTCATAATCCTCCACGAGCCCCGGCGAGAGGCGCACGCATTGCGGCATGACGAGCCTGCAATTGTGCGCCCCCCGCTGATTTGCCATAAGGCGGCGTGAAGCAAATCACCGCCTCCCTGCCGTTCGAATGGCCGAGCCGTGCCAAGATCTTGAGCACGGTGGAGACACTCGTCATCGGCACTGCCGGCGGCCTCGTGTTTCTCGTCGCCAATCTCCCCGGTGGGCTGATCTCGGGCTCGATGATCGCGGTCGGCATCGCCGCGATCGCCGGCCGGCAGCTGACGCTGCCGCCGATCCTGACCCAGACCGTGCTGGTGCTGCTCGGCATCTCGCTGGGCTCGGTTGTCTCGCGCCACCTGATCCAGCAGGTCAGCGCCTATCCTTTGACCATCGGCCTGCTCGCACTCGCGACCTTCTGCTCGACCTTCGGCTCGAGCTATTACCTCCAGCGCGTTCATGGCTGGGATCGCACCTCGGCCTTTCTTGCCGGCAGCCCCGGCGCGCTGTCGCAGATCACGATTTTGGCGGTCGAGCGCGGCGCCGACCTGCCGGGCATCGCGGTGGTGCAGACCATGCGCGTCATCATCCTCACCGCCGCGCTGCCGATGGTGCTGGCGCTTGCGGGCGTGTCGTCTTCTGCTGCGCCGTCCCTGACGACGGCCATTGCCTCGCCGCTCGACCTCGTGGAGCTGATTGCGGCCTCGCTGGCCGCGGCGCTCGTCCTGCGGCTGATCAAGTTTCCGGCGAGCTGGATGTTCGGCGCGATGATCGCCTCCAGCGTGCTGCATGGTGCCGGCTGGGTCGAGGGCGGCCTGCCGAACTGGGTGCGCGGCGTGGCGCTGATCGGCATCGGCGCCCTGATCGGCAGCCGTTTCGCGCGGATGCGGATCAAGACCCTCGCCGGCCACATCAACGCGGCGCTGGGGTCGTTTACCGTGGCCATCGCCGTCTCCGCGATCTTCGTCGGCATCGTCGCCCTCACCACGCAGGTGAAGTTCTCGGACGTCGTCGTCGCCTTCGCGCCGGGCGCGATGGACGCCATGCTGGCCTTGGCCCTGACGCTGCACATCGACCCGATCTTCGTCGGCGCCCATCATCTGTCGCGCTTCGTGTTCGTGACGATCGCGACGCCCGGCATCGTGCACCTGTTCGGCCGCACGCAGGACGACGTGGACGATTGACGAGGTGCAGCCGCCGTAAACTCTCGAAGGGTGGGCAAAGCTGCCGTAGGGTGGGCAAAGCGAAGCGTGCCCACCAGCGACTGGTGCGGGTCGATGAACGATGGGCACGGCGCGCGAAGAGCGCGCCTTTGCCCACCCTACGGTAGTTACGTCCGCTTCGCCGTCCGCACAAATCCCCACGCCGCGATGGCGGCTATCAGCAGCGAGATCAGCACGTTGTAGCCGGCGAGCGAAAGGCCGAGGAAGCGCCACTGCACCTCGTCGCAACGCACCACCTTCACGGTGTCGAGCTTCGACAGGAGATCGGCGGCATTGCCGAGATTGACGACGGGGCCGGAGCAGTCGGTCGGTCCCTTCCAAAAACCCCATTCGACGCCGGAGTGGTAGGTGCCGAGCCCGGCATTGGCGAGCGTCGCGAGCGCCAGAATCGCAAGCCCCGCGAGCAGCAATGGCCGCGGCGCGCCGCTCCTCGCCGCAAGCGCGGTGAGCGCGCCGAGCGGGATCGCGAGGTAGTAGGCGTAACGCTGCTCCAGGCAGAGCGGACAGGGCAGGATCTCCAGCACGAGCTGGAAGAACCAGGCGCCCGCGATCGTGGCTGCCGCAATCAGCGTGACGAGAAGCGAGGCGGTCAGCGCGGGGCCCGCGGCCGTCGGCTTGAACGCAGGTATTGCGGCACTGTGGGTCGTCACGGCAGCCTCGTCCGGTGGGTCGCTTTCCTTAGCCTCTAGCCCCGGCCCAAGCGGCTGTCGAGAACGGCCGGGATCACTTTGGCGCGGGTTGACCCTGCCCCGTCCATGGCTATAGTCCGCCCGCTTCGCGACGCCCGCACTGGGGGCCGACCGAGGGCCCCTGTGGCGGAACTGGTAGACGCGCTCGACTCAAAATCGAGTTCCGCAAGGAGTGCTGGTTCGATTCCGGCCAGGGGCACCACGCTTCGCCCTTCGGGCTTCGCGTGGCGCAGCCATGCGAGACCGAAGGGTGAAGCGTGTCCGGCGAAGCCTCTTGGCGAAGACGGACTGGATCAACGTAGCTCAATCTCTTCTCATCCTCCCGACCCTGCTTTATAAACCGGTAGCTTCTTCCGTCATTCGAAGAGGCTCACATGAACGACCTGCACACGTGGCTTTCGCAGCAGCACCACGGTTTGCGCACCTTCCGGACATTTCAGCAGAAGCTCGAGACGCTCGGCCGGGACGATCCCGCCCAGCGCGGCCTGTGCCGCCTGTTGAGCGGTCTCGTCGGCAGCTATGTCGAGGCCTTTGACGAGGCCCCGCTGCCGGTCGAGCTCGCCGACGGCGCCTATCACCGTCTGCTGGCGCTGGTTGCAAGCATCGACCTGAACGCCGACGCCGACCGGCGGCTCGCCGACATCAACCGGGTTGCGGAGAGCCGGCTCTGGCAGTGACGCGAAAGTGCCGCGTGCAATCGACGTCGGCCTCCCCGACGCTCTGTGCCGGCAGCAGGCCGCGTGCGTGCCGGTACGAACGACCGTCGAGGCGTTCGACTTCGCCAGGTCAATACCTATATCCTGCAGCAGCGCATGGTGTTGCAGCGAGCAGCTTTGATGGCCAGGAGACGCACGACGGAAGCCGACGCCGACGACCTCCCCCGCTATTTCGTCTGGGTCCGGGGCCTCGAAGGCCCCGAGCCGCAGAAATGGACCGCGATGGATTTCGGCATCGGTGACTGGAAGCGGCCGCTCGTGCTGGCCTATCTGGAGTTGCCGGAAGGCGAGCGGCGCCTGCCATTGTCGGCGCTGGCGCGGCGCTACCCGCCGCCGCGGGTGGAGACATTGTAGGTTTGCAGGGTGGTTCGGCGAAGCCGTAACCCCCACTTCCCTGTCCGCTAGCCGTCCGGAACGCCGGCCAGCACAACCGATTGCTTTTCGCGACCGTCATTCCGCGGCGTCCGACCGCAGCGAGACTGCACGTTCCAGCTTGCTACCTCAGCGGGATTGTGTGCAGAATACACCTTATTTTCTGACGCAATCATTGATTGAATCCGAGGAGTGCTGCGCGGCCCGGGCCTGAAGCGCTCCTCGTGAAATTGCCGGAGAAGCCCATGCCACATCATGATGGCGAGCGGAACGCTGATATTGCCGGATCGGAACACCCACTTAGCGATATGAATGCCGGCGGGACGGCCGGCTCCGCCTCCTCCAAACGCAAGCTGGTGCTGTTCGCCGACGGCACGGGCAACGCGTTCACCACCCAGGAATCCAGCGTCTGGCGTCTCTACGAGGCGCTCGACCACACCCAGCCGGACCAGATCACCCACTACATCAAGGGCGTGGGCACCGCCGGCTGGGCACCACTCGCAGCGCTCGACGGCGCCACCGGCATCGGCGTGCCCAGCAACGTCCGCAAGCTCTACCGCTTCCTGTGCTGGAACTGGCGCCCTGGCGACGAGATCTACATCTTCGGCTTCAGCCGCGGCGCCTTCACCGCGCGTACGCTGGCGTCCATGATCGCGAGCCAGGGCCTCGTGCCGGCGGAGATCGAAGGCACGCCGGTGTCGCATGAGGAGATGGAGCGCAACGCCATGGCCGCGTGGCGGGAATACCGCCGCGACACCGTGCCATTGAAGAAGAGCTTGCCGACGATCTGGATCGCGCGCTTCATCCGCGATCTCCTGCTCTATCTCTATCATACGATCTGCGGGCACCGTTCCTACGCCGATGTCCGGGCGGCGATGAACGGTCGCAAGGACGTCGACATCGAATTCATGGGACTGTTCGACACGGTCGAGGCCTTCGGCGTCCCGATCGAGGAGCTGCGCGTCGCGATCGACTGGGCGATCTGGCCGATCTCGTTTCGCAATCACCGGCCCTCGCGCAAGGTGAAGCACATCTGTCATGCGCTGGCGCTGGACGACGAGCGCACCACCTTCCATCCGCTGCGGATCGACCAGAGCCACCTGGCGGCCGACCAGACGGTCAAGGAGGTGTGGTTCACGGGCGTGCATTCCGACATCGGCGGCGGCTATCCGGATTCCACGCTGTCCTTCGTGCCGCTGGTCTGGATGACCGATCAGCTCGACGGCAGGCTCCGTTTCCAGGACGGCGAGATCGAGCACTTCAGGGAATACCAATCGGCGATCGGACCGAAGCACGATTCGCGCAGCGGCGCCGCCGTGCTCTACCGTTACGGACCACGCCCGGTCCTCGCCGGTGAAGTCAATGGCGGGCTGCCGGTGGTGCACTTCGCCGTCATCGAACGCATGCTGTTCGGCTGCGACGACTACGCGCCGATCATGCTGCCGGCGGACGCGCTGGCGCTGATGCCGGACGGCAGCAAGCTGAACCTCGTCGAGGACAGTACCCGCGAGGAGATGAAGCAGGCTTATCTCGCGAAAGCCAAGGGCCCGCGGCGCGAGAAGGAGGCCGAGGACTTCACCCACATGAACACGCCCAGCGCCGAAATGGCCAGGCTCACGCGCGACACCGTGTGGTGGCGGCGCGTCGCCTATTTCTCGCTGCTGGTCATGGTCGGCGTGATCGCGATCTGGCCGTGGATCGCCCGCAGCCTGATCGGGGTGTCGAAGGACAACGGCCTGCAAGGCACGGTGGTGCTGCACATCATCGCCACCATCGACTGGCTCGTTGGCGCCGTGCTGGGTCCGCTCGCCAATCTCGTCAGGAACGTCCTGCCATCCTATGCGGCGCCGTGGCTCGACATCACGCTGTATTACCCGTTCGCCACCTCGATCGTCCTGGCCATCACGTACCTGATCTGGCGCAGGAGCACGGTGCTGCGCGACACCATCCAGGAACGCGCGCGGCTGGCCTGGAGCAGGCCACGTCGCATGGCAAGCCAGCGGCATGTCGACGAGCCCGGCATGCTGCTCCGCTTCGCCCGATGGATGCGGCTGAATGCGGGGCCGGCCCGCTGGATTTTCGCCAGGTTCGTGCTGCCCGGCGCCTTCCTGCTCATCATCTTCTATTCCGCACTGCTGATTGGAGCGACCAGCATCTTCACGGCGCGCGTTGCGACCGGCAATATCTGCACGACGTCCGGGCCGGAGGCCGGAACGCCGGTGCCCGACGAGCCGATCGATGCGCGCGGCCGTTTCGCGACAAAGGAGTTTTGCTGGTGGAGCGGCCTCGCGGTCGAGAAGGGCCGCAAATACCGCGTCTGGGTTGAGATCGAGGATCCCTGGTTCGACCGCACCATCATGAGCGGCACAAACGGCTTCACGACCTATTTCACGCCTCACTACCTCGCCCTGCCGACACTCCGTCAGTTCGGCGCCGCCTGGTTCCAGCCCGTGGTACGCGTCGGCACGAAGGGAATGAGCGACATTCCGCTGCAGGCCGTCAACGTCATGCCGGCCGACGAATTGCCGCGCCGGATGAATCCGACCATTCCGTTCGAGGACGATGCGGACAAGCGCAAGGGCAGGTATCCGACCCAGCTCGACAAGACGAAGGAGTTCGAGGCACTTCCCGACAACAATCCGCTCAAGCTCGCTGTCGGCAAGCTCGGACCTTTCGAGCCGGTGCCGAAGGATCCCACGGCGCGCACGATCTGGGAGAACCAGAAACTGTCGGGACGGCTGGTGGCGGAATTCGTCGCGCCCGACGCCGGCGATCTGTTCTTCTACGTCAACGACGCCGTGCAGATTTACCCACCACTGCTGCCGGCACCGTTGCGGCCGGCGAAGCTCGACGCGGTCCAGGGGCCCTATGAGCAGTTCTACAAGAACAATGCCGGCACCGCGCGTATCGTCGTGCAGCGACTGCCGAGCCCGCCCATGCCGACGGATAAACCGGCCGCGACGAAGCAGTAGGTCCCCGCGTCCCGGACGCCGCCTCATCGCCGCCCCCATGATTATGGGTGTCGCGACGTCCGCGCCGCGGTTAAGCTGACCTCGCGCCGCGGGGGACACGCGGTGCGGGACGATGGACATGAGCGAACAGGGCGAGACGGGTGAAGCCATCACCATCCTCCTCGTCGAGGATGACGCGCCGACCTGCTGGCGGCTCCAGGATGCGCTGGTCAAGGCCGGCTACGAGGTGCGCAGCGCCGGCACGCTGGGAGAGGCCCGCTCAGCGCTGGGCGAGGCGGCACCGCGCGTGCTGCTCACCGATCTCAGGCTTCCCGACGGCCACGGCGTGGAGCTGATCCGCGAGGTCCGGCAGCGCTTTCCCGATACCGAGATCATGGTGATCTCGGCGCTCGGCGACGAGGAGAGCGTGATCTCCGCGATCACGGTCGGCGCCACCGGCTACCTCCTCAAGGACGCCTTCCCAACCGATATCGCCACCACCGTGCGCGATCTGGTCGCCGGCCATTCGCCGATCTCGGCCTCGATCGCCCGCTTCATCGTGCGGCGAACGCAAAATTCGGCGGAGCCGCCGCCGGGCCCCGCACTCAACACCGCAAGGCTGACCCCGCGCGAGATCGACATCCTCTGGGGCATCGCCAAGGGTTTCAGCTATGCCGAGATCGCGAGCCATCTCGGCCTGTCCAGGCAGACCGTGCCCGGGCACATCAAGAACATCTATCGCAAGCTCGAGGTCCACACGCGCAGCGAAGCGGTGTTCGAGGCGGTGCAGCAGGGCCTGATCAAGCTGTGAGCGAAATCGCGGCGAAGGCACCGGTCAAACCCGCACGGCGCCGGCTGCTGGCCGCGCGCCTCGTGCCTTACCTGCTGCTCCAGGCGTTGATCGTGATCGCCACCATCCTCGGGCTGCGGCTGCTCCAGCCGAGCGACCCCGATGATTTTGCCTTGAGCGGATTTTCGCTGCGGGAGGACGGCACGAGCCGTCCCGTGACGCTGCCGCATTTCACCTCGTCGCGTTACTCGCTCCAGGACCCGCCGCTCTATTCGGGCACCTTCGTCTTCAAGCCCGATGCGGAAAACACGGCCTGGTCGGTCTTTCTGCCACGCTTCAGCAATGGCGTGGAGGTCGCGGTCAACGGCGTCGCGATCCTGGACTCCAGGCGCGATCCCACCGCCAACCGGCCCGACCGCAACACGCCGGAGATCACAGTGATCCCGTCATCGCTGCTGCGCGACGGCAGCAACGACATCACCGTGCGGCTGTTGGTGTGGGGTCCGCTGCGAGGCTTCCTCGACACCGTCTATGTCGGACCGGACGAAAGCCTGCGGGGAGCTTACGAGACGCGCACGCTGCTGTTCGTGACGCTGCCCGTGGTGTTCTCGGCCTGGCAATCGTTGCTGGCGGTGATCCTCGCCATCATGTGGCTGATGCGACGCCACGAGCCGGTCTATGGCGTACTGGCGGCGGGAATGCTGGTCGGCGCGATGCAGGCCTTCGCGCCGGCGCCGCTACCGCCCGCGCCCTATCCACGGCTGGCCGCCATCCTGCTGGCGTCCGCGCCGATCGAGAGCGCGCTGGTCGTGACGTTCGCAGTGCTGTTCTTCGGCTGGCGCTGGCCGCGCTACGGGCTGCTGTTGTTCGTGCCGGGGCTCGTCATCCTGCTGGTCGGGCTCTTTGCGGGCCAGCCGATCCCGCGCATCACCTTCCTGTTCCTCGGCGTGCCGACCGTGGGCGTGTGCCTGATGCTGCTCGTCGTCATCCTGACGTGGGCGGTGATCAGGCGGCAGGACGCGGCGAGCTTTACCTTCGGCTGCGCCGTGACCATCGTGCTGACCTGCTGGTTTCACGACATGCTCTCGGCGTTCGAGTTCGTGCGGGACGATCGCACCTTCGTCACGCGGCTGTCCTATTCGGCGATGCTGGTCGCGATCGGCGCCGGGCTGACCTGGCGCTTCGCCCGCGCGCTGAACCAGGTCGACAGCTTCGCCGGCCAGCTCGTGACACGCGTGCGCGAGGCCGAGGAGCGGCTGAAGGCAAGCTTTGCCCGCGAGGAGGCGCGCGCCCGTGCCGCCGCGCTCGCCAACGAGCGCACGCGGCTGATGCGCGACCTGCATGACGGCCTCGGCGGCCAGCTCATCAGCATCGTCGCGCTGTCCGAGCGCGGCCATGAGGGCGCGACGATCACGGACGCCGCCCGCGCGGCACTGAAGGATCTCCGTCTCGTCATCGACTCCATGGACGACATCGGCGGCGACCTCATGCTCGCGCTCGGCTCCTGGCGCGAGCGCGCGGCGATGCAATTGCGGCCGCACGAGATCGCGCTCGACTGGCGCGTGGCGACGCCGCAGGGCCTGCCGCTGCATCCCGAGTTGAGGCCATGGCACGTGATCCAGATCGTGCGCATCCTCGACGAGGCCGTGACCAATGCGGTCAAGCACGCGCACGCCGGCAATATCGCGGTCACCATCGAGACGCTTGACGCGAACCAGGGGCCGTACGGCGTGATCAGCGTGACCGACGACGGCCGTGGTTTTGCGCTGGCCGGCGATTGCGCAGCCGCGGGCACGAGCCAGACCGCACGGGGCCTGCGCAACATGAGAAGCCGCGCGGCGCGCTGCGGCGCGGTGCTCGATCTGAGCTCGGATGCCTCGGGCACGCGGGTACGGCTGCAATTGCCGCAGATCTTTCCCGACAGCGACGCCGCTGCCGGCTGAAAAGCCCCCTCCCCGAACGTGTGGGACGCGCGGAGAGAGGGAACGGGCCGGATGTTTTTCATGCGGAGGACGGGGGGGGTTCGTCCGCAAGTCATCCCTTCGCCCGAAGTCTTTCCTCTCCCTCTCCCCGCTTGCGGGGAGAGGGTCGGGGTGAGGGGGCGTCTCCGCAAGGACGGCGACAGTTGGACGCGTGGAGAGTCCCCCTCACCCGAATTCGAGCTACGCTCGAATTCGACCTCTCCCCGCAAGCGGAGCGAGGTGAAGAAAAGCTCAGCGGATGCCGACGCGATTGACCGGACCGCCGCGATTCATCGGCGTCCCGGCACGTACGCCGACACCGGGCGCACCGACGCCGGGCGTCGCGACCGCAGCCGCCGCGACCGGGGCTCCCGGCGCGACCACCACCGCCGCCGTCGGCCGCACCACGCAGCCCTTGGGCACGCCGACCGTCTTGCAATAGACCACCGCCTGCGCCGGGCTCGTGCCCAGCGACACCATCGCAGCACCCGCCAGCGCCATGATCGTCAGCCCGGCGCTCAGCGCTCCCGCTCTTTTCGACATCTTGCTCTCCTGCTTCCCGTTCGGCGTCCCGGTGCAATCACCGGGTTTCGCAGCCGACGTGCAGTCTGAATGGCAAAAGACGGCGCACGGATACATGCCATGAAGATGGGGGTACCGAGGCCAGAAGCGCGAGCCGATGCCATGAACATGGCATGGACCGGCACCAAGCCTTCGCGAGATGGTCCGCCCGCTTGATCCCAAACGGGACCACCGACAATCCCAAAGAGGTGCTTTATGAAGATTTCGGTTCTTGCCGCGCTGCTGCTCGCCGCCACCGCCCTGCCCGCCGCGGCACAATCCGGTCCGACGCTGCAGGAGCAGATGGCCTGCCGCGGCGACGCCAGCAAATTCTGCGCCGAACATGTCGGCAAGCCGCCGCAGATGAACGCCTGCCTGCGCGAGAACAAGTCGAAGCTTTCGGACGGCTGCCGCAAGGTCGTGGAGTCGCACGGGGGGTGAGCTAGCGGTCATTCCGGGGCGCTCCAACGGAGCGAACTCGGAATCCATCTCGCCACGTTCTCTGCGGATAAATGGATTCCGGGCCTGCCTGCTGCGCACGCATCCCGGAATGACGAGGCGCGTCCAGAGCACAAATCTTGCAAGCACTCCGCAGCGGAAGTTTCTGCGCGGAGTGCCCTTCAATGTACGACACGATCATCATAGGCGCCGGTTCGGCCGGCTGCGTGCTGGCCAACCGGCTGTCGGCCGATCCACATCGCAAGGTATTGGTGCTGGAGGCAGGCCGGGCGGCGCCGCTCGCGTCCGACATTCCGTCGGACTGGCCGACGATGTTCAACACGGCGGTCGATTGGAGCTACTATACCGAGCCGCAGGCGGGCTGCCGCGGCCGGCGCATCTTCTGGCCGCGCGGCAAGATGGTCGGCGGCTCCGGCGCAATCAATGCGATGATCTATATCCGCGGCCTGCCCTCCGATTACGACGGCTGGGAGAAGGCGGGATGCGCAGGCTGGGCGTGGCGCGACGTGCTGCCGAAATTCATCGCCTTCGAGAACAATGCGCGCTTCACCGACGACCGGTTGCACGGCACAAGCGGGCCGCTGTACGTCGCCGACGTTCCCCATGTCGACCCGAATGAATTGAAATGGCTGGAGGCGGCGCAGGCCGCAGGGCTTCCGCACAATCCCGATTTCAACGGCGCCACCCAGGAAGGCGCTGGCTTCTTCCAGTTCGTCATCAGGGACGGTGAACGTTTCGGCACCGGCAAGGCCTATCTGCGCCCGGCGCTGACGCGCGCCAATCTCACGCTGAAGACAAGCGTGCGCGTGACCCGCATCATCATCGAGCGTTCCCGCGCGATCGGCGTCGAATATCTCGAGAACGGGCAGCCGAAGAGCGCCTTCGCGACCAGCGAGGTGGTGCTCGCCTCCGGCGCCATCGGCTCGGCGCAACAACTCCTGCTGTCGGGCGTAGGTCCTGCCGACGAATTGAAGGCGGCCGGCGTGGACGTCGTGCACGAGCTGGCAGGCGTCGGCAGAGATCTCCAGGACCATATCAACATTCCCATCACCTTCTATACGAAGGAGAAGATCGGCGTCGGCGCCTGGACGGAGGAAAATCTGGCCGCGAGCCTTGCCGAGTGGGAAACCAGCCGCAGCGGTCCGCGCACCTCGCCCTGGGTCGCCGCCGGCGCGCATGTGCGTAGCCGCCCCGATGTCGAGCCCGACCTCCAGCTCTACGGCGCGATCAGCCCGCACCGCGACTATGTCCGCTTCCTGTCGTCCAGGCCGGGCATCACCCTGCATGCGACGTTGCAGCGGCCGAACAGCCGCGGCCGGATCACGCTGCGCTCGGCCGATCCGATCGAACATCCCGCGATCGACCCCTGCTATTTCGCGTCGGATGCGAGCGGCAGCGACATCGCGACCATGATCGAAGGCGTGCGCATCAACCGCCGCATCGCCACGCAATCGCCGCTGAAGGAGATGATCGAGGGCGAGATCACGCCGAGCGCGGAAGCCGCGAGCGATGCCGAGATCGCCGACTATATCCGCGGCCATTGCACCACGCTCTATCACGCCGCCTCGACCTGCCGGATGGGCACGGACGATCTCGCCGTCGTCGATCCGCAGCGGTTGCAGGTGCGCGGCATTGACGGCTTGCATATCGCCGATGCCTCGGTGATCCCGATCATGGTCTCCGGCAACATCCAGACGCCGACGATCCTGATTGCCGAGAGCGCAGCGGCCGCGATCCTGGGTTAGGCGCTAGTCGTCGTCGGGGCCAAACAGCCTGATCTGCGGGAAGCCGCTGCGCGGCCGGCCCGCGTAGTCGCGTGCATGTGAGTCTTCGCGAATGTTGCGGGCCACGTCGTCCCAATCGGTCCGGTCGCGCATGCCGCGTGGATCGCGGGAGTCATAGCGGTGACGCTCGGACCAACGCTCGCGGCGATCCATCCGGCGCCGTTCGGACGCGGCGCGCTTCACGTCAGAATCCCTCGCCTTGGCATAGGCGTTGTCAGGTGACGGGGGCGGCTCTGTCGAAGCCTGCTGCTCGACGGGCTTTGCAGCTTGCGATGGCGGTGCCGGCTTCGGCGGCTCGACTGCGGCCGCTTGCGATGGCTGCGGCGCAGGCGGTTCGGCGTTCGCCCGAGCGGCCTGCGTGTCGTCGGGCTTTGTCTCAGGCTTCGCGTCGTCCCGCGCCTGCGCGGGCGCGTCGATCGTGGTGCCGAAGGCTTGCGAGCCGGTGAGATATTGCACGCGCTCCGACGGCGCATTGCTCTGGGCCGGCGCGGTCGCGGCTTCGGCGCGCTGCGCCATCTTGCTGTTATCCGGCCCCTGCTTGGGCGCGACCGGATTCATGATGTTGCCGGCGACGATGCCGCCCCCGAGACCAATGGCGATGGCCGCGACGATGGTTCCGGCACCGACGAAATAGGCTGTCGAGGCGCGCATTGGTCCACTCCCTCTTTTGGAGCGGGCAACGCCTGGAGATTGCCGGATGTTCCTGATATCGGCGGTTCCCCAAAGTGCGATGGCTCGCCATCGCGCCTTAGCTCATTGTTTGAGCATGACCCTTTCGGGAAACCGCGCGTCAGATCTGCTGCGCGACCTTCTCCAGCCCAATGATGCGGGCGAGCTTGCGCACTTCCTCTTTCTGGTCGTCACGCAGCTGGAACAGGAGCGGCATCGCGGCCGACTTCAACTGCTGGACCTCGTCGCAATTCGGATCGATCTGCGCACCGGGCGGCGCGTTCGGATTCGACAGCTTGTTCGCCTGGATCCTGCGGACGACGTTGCGCAGCGCAGTCTCGACCGAAGGCCAGTAATATTCCTGCGACGACGACAGCTTCAGACGATCCTTGATGCCCGAGATCTGAACGTCGGAGAGCAGCGAATAGGACTTCTGCGGCTGCGGCTTGGCGACGACTTTCGGCTTGGCCGGCACTTCGACAGCAGGAACTTCCGCCGCGGGCGCCTCGTTCACGTTCGCCGATGAACCTGTCTTGGGCATCTGAAAATCGGACGGAGTGGCGGCGGCAAAGGCCTGGCGCAGCGGCTCGGTCAAAACCGGCGCCTGCGCAAGCCTGTCGGCGGGCACCTGGACCGGCTCGAACGCGGCCGAGGCCAGCGCCAGGGTCGGAACCAGACGGTCGGCCTTGGCGGCGCGGTTGGTCGCGAGCGGCTTCGGTGGAACCTGGGTGATCATCTCGGCGCTGACGCTGGGCACGCTGTCGCGTCCGAGAATGGCGGTGGTGGCGGCGCCGAGGACGAGAAAACAGGTCAGAACAACGATGGTGATGGCTTTGGACAAACGTCTCTCCGGGGGGAGGGGCCGGTTCACGATGTTGTCAACGGTGCCCGGGAAAAAGGAACGAATTAAGGCTTGAGTGTGCCTTTGAGGCGACAATCACCATGCCTGTGGCGACACGGCTAAAAAGCCGAGTAAAATCAGGCCGCTAGCGCCAGATCGTAGGCATCCTGGATGTCCGCCACGATCTCGGAGGCCTCCCACACCGCGCGCGGTTCGACCGATTGCAGCGTCACCGTCCAGTTGCCGCCCCGGCGGGTGCGGGGGACGCTGACGATATCGAAGCGCACGTTGCGGCACAGAGGGTGGCGGGCCAGCGCATGGGCCACGCGGACGCGGATTTCGTCCAGCGAAGCCGCCGTCTTGGAGTTGAGAAAATCGAAGTCCATCGCCTGTCCCTCTCGGTCCTGCCTGGCGGCCTTGAGGGGGATTCTTGGCGGGCGATGGTTAATCTGCCGTTAAGTGAGGGGGATGGAGCTATGCAGGATTAACTGTGACGGGGGCTGGAAGTCTCCGCATCGTCATGGCCGGGCATGACGAAGCCACCTACCGCCCACCCGCCGCGCGATATTCCGCGACCGTCCGCGCAACGAGATCGCCGACGGCGAGCACATCGGTCACGCCGGACGTCGAGTGCCCGCCGCTCCAGATATCGCGCCAGCGTTTTGGCCGGTTCTCCCGCGCGGTAACGTCGATGTCCTTGGCGATGTCGATCGCTCCACGCGCCGGCAGGTCGTCGGGATCAAGCCCAGCGGCCACGATCGACGGCTTCAGCATGCTGGTCTGAAGTCCCGTGAACGCGGTGGTCAACAGGATGTCGTCGGCGCAGCTCTCGACCAGCATCCGTTTGTAACGATCATCCGCCATGCTCTCGCGCGTCGCGATGAACTTCGTGCCCATATAGCCGAGATCGCAGCCGAGCACTTCCGCGGCATGCAGCGCGCGGCCATCGCTGATGCCACCCGCGAGCACGATGATGCCGTCGTAGAATGCGCGCACCGCGCGGACGAAGGCGAACGGATTGAGCCAGCCGGTCTGCCCGCCCGCGCCGGCAGTGAGCAGCACGAGCCCATCGGCACCTGCTTCCGCCGCACGTTCGGCGTGGCGGATCGAGGCGACATCCGCCAGCACCAGCGCACCGGCGTCATGCAGCGGCTTCAACACCGGCGCAGGCGAGCCGACCGAGGTGATGACGATCTCCGGCCTGTGTCGCAGCAGCACGGCGAGGTCCTGCTCCAGCCGCGCATTGGAGCGGTGCACGATCAGGTTTGGACAGAGCGGCGCGGCCTTGCGGCCGGCGTGATCTTCATGCTGCCGCAGCCGCGCGTCGATGTCGGTGAGCCATTCGTCGAATTGTTCCGTGCTACGGCAATTCGCGCTCGGAAAGCTGCCGATCACGCCGTTGCCGCAGGCCGCGACCATGAGCTCGACGCCCGACACCAGAAACATCGGCGCGGCGATCAGCGGCAGAGCGAGGCGATCGCGGAAACGTTGCAGTCGATCTGACGTCACGCATGCCTCCCTCGCGCGGGCTTTGCCGTTCCATCCCGCATTCCCTGTGCTAGCGTTACAGCCAACATTGGCACGCCAGAAGCCGATGACAAAGCAACGAGGAAACATATGTCCGATCCGCTCCACGCATCGCCACCGACTTGTGCGCAGACGCTGCAGGCGCTGGCGCGCTATCCGAGCCGAGCCGCTTTCGCCTGGCCCGGCGGATCGCTGAGCTATCGGGGCACCATCGACCTGATCGGACGCATCCAGGGCGTGTTCATGCGGCTTGGATTGCAGCCCGGCGCACGCGTCGCCTTCCTCACCGCGAACCGCGCCGACACCTGGTGCGCGGGTGTCGCGGCGCAATTATCGAGGCTTTGCATCACCTGGCTGCATCCACTGGGATCACGCGGAGACCAGCTGTTCCAGCTCGAGGATTCCGAGGCCGAGGTGCTGGTGGTCGATGCGGCCGCATTCCGCGATCGCGGCGGCGAGCTTGCCGCGAGTGCGAGCCGCCTCAAGGCGGTCTTCACCATGGGACCGGCCGACTATGGCGTCGATCTGTTGCAGGCGATCGAGATCGAAGGCCATGCCAGCGCGCATTGCTTCGCCGGCCCTGACGATCTCTCCACGCTGAACTATACCGGCGGCACGACCGGCAAATCCAAGGGCGCGCTGCGCTACCATCGCGAAAATGCCGGGGCCGCCGCCGCGATCCTCGCCGACTTCGAAATCCCGGAAGGTGCGCGCTATCTCACGGTCGCCCCGATCAGCCATGTCGCCGGCACCAAAGTGCTGCCGACCCTGATGCGCGGCGGCACCGTGCACATGCTGAAGGGTTTCGATCCCGAGGCCGTGCTGGCGACGATCGCGCGCGAGCGCATCAACTTCACGCTGTTCGTTCCGACCATGATCTACGTGCTGCTCGACCATCCCGCGCTGAGCAGGACCGACCTCTCCTCGCTCGAGCTCGTGCTCTACGGCGCCTCCGCGATGTCGCCGAGCCGGCTGATCGAGGGCATCGAACGGATCGGGCCGGTGTTCTCGCAGCTCTACGGCCAGACCGAATGCTATCCGATCTCGGTGCTGCGCAAGAAGGACCATGATCCCAGGACGCCGGAGTTGTTCCTGTCCTGCGGCTTCCCGATCGCGGCCTGCGAGGTCAGGATCCTCGACGACAACGACCAGGAGGTGAAGACGGGCGAGGCCGGCGAGATCTGCGTGCGCGCCCCGCATGTCATGGCGGAATACTGGAAGCGGCCTGACGTCACGGCCGAGACGCTGAAGAACGGCTGGGTCCACACCGGCGACATCGCGCGCAAGGACGAGCGCGGCTACATGTTCATCCTCGACCGCAAGAAGGACATGATCGTCTCCGGCGGCTTCAACATCTTTCCGCGCGAGGTCGAGGACGTGCTGTCTCAGCACGCAGATGTCGCGATGGTCGCGGTCGTCGGCATCCCTGACGAGAAATGGGGCGAAGCCGTCACCGCCATCGTCGTGCCGCGCGAAGGCGCAAAGCCCGACCCGGACGAGCTGATCAATTTCGTGAAGACGCGAAAGGGGTCGGCGCATGCGCCAAAGCAGATCCAGTTCGTCAAGCAATTGCCGATGACCGGCGTCGGCAAGGTCGACAAGAAGGTGCTGCGCGCGGGATTTTGGAGCGGGCGGGACCGGATGGTGGGGTAGTCATCTCGATCTGCAACTTGTGGCAGGCAGCGCCGTACAGGCTCCCGCGCCCGACCCCGGGATTTTACGGTGTCGCTGTGACCGGCGAACAACAGCGCGCAAGGGACTTTGCAGGCACGCCGTCCGCGCGATTGCGGGCGAATCAACGAATCAACTAGACCGCTGATGGGGCTGGGAAGCGGAGTATCAAATGAGAGTCGCTTCCTTGGAAAGTGCGGTGGCCGCGATCACGTTGATCACAGCCATTATTGTCCTGCTGTGGGAGATCAAGATCGTCTACGGCAGTTGAACTGGCAGGACGCTGGCGTCGAACAGAGACCTCCGGACAAGAAGAGGCTCGCGACCAGGGCATCCCTTCCGCGGCGGCGGAAGTCTGCCGTTCAATCGGCTCAAGGAGCGATCACGGCGCTTGCCGTCACGCTCACCGCTTCTCGATCACCAGGCTCTGCACCGCGCGGCCGAAATAGCCCTGCCGGTCCGCCAGCCGTGACATCGCGAGCCCCGCGCCGTCGGGGCCGATCCAGGAGTCGCCATCCAGCAAAATCCACTCGCCGACCGGCTGGCGCGCAAAGCTCACGGTGAGATCGGCGTTGATGTAGGTCCAGGCGCGGAAGTCGAGCGTCGAGGCGGTGCCGTTGGAAAAGTCGGCGGCGACCATTGCGCGCATGGCCTGCGAGATCGCTTCGCCCTCGATCAGAGGATGGTCGACGCGAAACCAGATCGCGCCGGCACCGGCCTGGCCGAAGCGGCCGCGCGCGGCGCGCATCGAGACCGAGCGCACGAACGGACTGGTCGCGGCATGACCGTCCTCGACCAGTGAATCCTCCGGCGACGGCAAGGTGACCGGCAGCTCCTTGACGTCGTCCGGCAGCGCCAGCGCCTGCGTCTTGATCTTGAGCACCGTGGCGCCCACGACCTGCACGCCGTCGGCGAGCAGCTTGATTTCGCAGAGCTGAATCTTGCGGCCCTCGCGCAAAATCTCGGTCTCGATCGTGAGCGGCGCCACCGGCACCGGGCGCATCAGATCGATGGTGACGCGCGCGATCGCCATCGGCACCGGTGTCGGGATGCGTTCGGCCGCCCACGTCACCAGCGACGCCGGCGCCGAGCCGTGCTGCATGCGCCGGTCCCACGGGCCGGCGGCGTCAGGGCTGGTGACGACGCTGTTGCCGTCGACGCGGTAGATCGGGGGCATGGTGCAGATCTCTGTTGGCTGAAGCGTTCCAATGTCGTCCTGGCGAAAGCCAGGACCCATTACCACAGGGAGAAGTTGTAGCGCGTAACTCTCAACTCCAAGTCTTCGCCAAACTACTCCCTGTGGTTATGGGTCCTGGATCTGCGCTCCGCTCCAGACAACGCTACGCGTTGTCGGAGCTGCGCTTGTCCAGGACGACGGAGGAAAGATACGCGTGCTGCAATCGCCGCCGATCACAACGGCGGATCGATCGCCTCGTCGTATTCCTTCTTGAAGCGCGCGATCAGGTCGGCGGCGGGGACGATGCCGTCGATGCTGCCGATGCCCTGGCCCGAGCCCCAGATCTCCTTCCACGCTTTCGGTTTGGCGCGCTCGCCGGAGGCGTCGGTGCCGAAATTCATCTTGGACGGATCGGACGTCGGCAGGTTCTCCGGATCCATGCCGGCGGCGAGGATCGAGGGCTTCAGGTAATTGCCGTGCACGCCGGTGAAGAGGTTGGAATAGACGATGTCGTCGGCTGTCGCGCCCGCGATCATCTCCTTGTACTTGTCGACCGCATTGGCTTCCTTGGTCGCGATGAAGGCTGAACCGATATAGGCGAAATCGGCGCCGAGGATGCGCGCGGCGCGGATCGCCTTGCCGTTGCCGATCGCGCCCGACAGCGCGATCGGGCCGTCGAACCACTTGCGCGTTTCGGCGACGAAGGCGAGCGGCGAGATGGTGCCGGCGTGGCCGCCGGCGCCGGCCGCGACCAGGATCAGGCCGTCGGCGCCCTTCTCGATCGCCTTGTGCGCGAATTTCTGGTTAATCACGTCGTGGAAGATGATGCCGCCCCAACCGTGCACGGCCTGGTTCAGCTCCTCGCGCGCGCCGAGCGAGGAGATGATCACCGGCACCTTGTACTTGGCGCAGAGCTGCATGTCGTGATCGAGCCGGTTGTTCGACTTGTGCACGATCTGGTTGACCGCGAACGGCGCCGACGGCCTGTCGGGATGCGCGCGGTCATAGGCCGCGAGCTCTTCGGTGATCCGCGCCAGCCATTCGTCGAGCAGCTCGGGCGGGCGCGCGTTCAGCGCCGGAAACGAGCCGACCACACCCGCCTTGCACTGCGCGATCACGAGATCGGGCACCGAGATGATGAAGAGCGGCGAGCCGATCACGGGGATCGACAGGCGCCCTTTGAACAAGGCAGGCATGGACATCGCGAAACGATCCTCTATTGGCGGTCAAATCGAAGTTGGGAGCCATACCAACAAGGCAATCTTTCCACTGTCAAGTATTGCGTTTTGGCGCCGTGGCGGATGCCGTTACCGCAATTCCAAACCGCGGAATTCCTTCCTCTTCCGTCATTCCGGGGCGCGCCGATAGGCGCGAGCCCGGAATCCATCGGACCTCAGCACGCGTGGCGAAATGGATTCCGGGTTCGCGCTTCGCGCGCCCCGGAATGACGACGTGAAATCACCCCATCAAATCCGGATTGATCAGCCGCTCGAACGAGAACATCTCGTCCCACTTCTCCTGCGTCAGCAGCTTGCGCTCGATCACCACGATCTGGTGCAGCGACTTGCCGCTCTTGTAGCCCTCGCGCGCGATCTCGGCGCATTGCTTGTAGCCGAGCAGCGGTTTCAGCACGGTGACAATGCCGAGCGAGTTCAGCACCATGTTGCGGGTGTGCTCCTCGTTGGCGGTGATGCCGACGATGCAGTTCTCGCGCAGGCTGTTGACCGCGCGCTCCATGGTGCGGATCGAGAAGAACAGCGCGAACGAGATCACCGGCTCCATCACGTTGAGCTGGAGCTGGCCGGCGGAAGCGGCGAGCGTCACCGTGGTGTCGAGCCCGATGACGAGGAAGCTGGTCTGGTTGACGACCTCGGGGATCACGGGATTGACCTTGCCCGGCATGATCGAGGAGCCCGGCTGGAGCTGCGGCAGGTTGATCTCGTTGAAGCCGGCGCGCGGGCCCGAAGCCAGCAAGCGGATGTCGTTGCAGATCTTGGTGAGCTTGCTCGCGGTGCGCTTGAGCACGCCGGAGAGCTGCACATAGGCACCGGTGTCCGAGGTCGCCTCGACTAGGTCGCCGGCGAGAATGAAGTCGACGCCGGTCAGCGCGCTCAGATGCCGAACCGCGAGCTTGGGATAACCGTGCGCCGCGGTGACGGAGGTGCCGATCGCGGTTGCGCCGAGATTGATCTCGCGCAGCAGCGCCCGTGCCTCGGAGATACGTTCGACCTCCTCGCCCATGGTGGTGCCCCAGCCGCGGAATTCGGCGCCGAGCGACATCGGCACGGCGTCCTGAAGATGCGTACGGCCCATCTTCAGCACGCGATCGAACTCCCGTCCCTTGGCGAAGAACGCCTCCTGGAGCTGGCGCAGCGCCGTCATGTAGCTCTCGAGCCGCAGGATCAGCGCCAGCCGAAAGGCGGTCGGATAGGTGTCGTTGGTCGACTGGCCGTAGTTCACATGATCGTTCGGGCTGACGTGCTGGTAGTCGCCCTTCTTGAAGCCCAGGGATTCCAGCGCGAGATTGGCGATCACCTCGTTGGCGTTCATGTTGGTCGAGGTGCCGGCGCCGCCCTGGATGAAGTCGGTGACGAACTGATCCATCATGTCGCCGGCGATCACGCGATCGCAGCCGGTAATGATCGCATCGGCCACCTTGGCGTCGATCGCGCCGAGATCGCGATTGGCCATCGCCGCGGCCTTCTTCACGTAACCCAGCGCCTTCACGAAATAAGGCTCCTGGTTCATCGGAATGCCGGTGATGTGGAAGTTCTCCTTCCCGCGGATGGTCTGGACGCCGTAGTAGATATCGTCGGCGATCTCACGCTGTCCGAGGAAATCCTGCTCCGTACGGCTCATGGGCGCTCCTTGTTGCTCGCGCGCGGCGTCGTCACGTCAGTTCTGGCATAGCGCGCTGGTCACGAAAGTATCGGTGCGGCAGTCGTCCGGTTTGCGTTGCCTGCCCGGGATGAGAACCTTGGCCGAGCATTTCTCGGCGGAGTCGGCGTTGAGGCTCTTGCCTTCCCTGTAGCCCCTGCCCTGGCAGAGCTGGTCGGCGGCCTGCTTGCAGTCCGGCGCGCCGTTCGACGAGACCGGACAGGCCACACGCCCCGAGACCATGGTCGAGGGTTTGGCCAGCCGCGACAGGTCATCCATGGTCTCGCTCGGGCTTTTGATCGGCGGCAGGATCGAGGGCAGCTTGTCGAACAGCTTGCCCATTTCGTTGATCAGCCCGGGATTTTCCTCGCGCGCCGGCGGGGCAGGCGTTGACGGCGGCGGCGCAGCCTGCGGTCCCTGCTCCTGGAGGCCGAGCGACGGCGGCGCGGATTGCGGCCATCCAGTCCCGCCGGCACCCAGCAGGAGCAGCAGCACTGATGAAGTCAGCGTCCCGAGCCGCACGGCCGGATTGCCGGATCGAAGCATCATGACGGCAACCGTAGCCGAAGCCGGTGGAGCGGCAAAGTACTGCGGCTCTAGATCAGCTTGACCGCCACCACGAAGCCCAGCACCAGCACCGCGGCACCGATCGCCACCCACAGACCGAGATGCTTCTCGATCCGGACCCGGATCCAGTCGCCATAGCGGTTGAGCAGGATGGCGACGATGAAGAAGCGGCCGCCGCGGGCGACGATCGAGCACAGGATGAACAGGAGGAGATTATAGCCGGCAAAGCCCGAGGTGATGGTGACGAGCTTGTAGGGGATCGGCGTCAGCCCCTTGAGCAGGATGATCACCGCCCCCCACTCCGCATAGGAGGCGCGGAAGGCCTCGACCTTGTCGCCGAGGCCATAGACCTGGATCAGCCAGTGACCAACCGAGTCGAACAGCAGTGCCCCGATGGCGTAGCCGAGAAGGCCGCCGAGCACCGAGGTCGCGGTGCAGACCGCCGCGTAGACCCAGGCGCGCTGCGGGCGCGCCAGTGACATCGGGATCAGCATCACATCCGGCGGGACCGGAAAGAAGGAACTTTCGGCAAAAGCCACGGCCCCCATGATCCAGAGCGCATAGGGCTTGTGGGCGGCGTCAATGCACCAGTCGTAGATACGTTTCAGCATGGCGCCGCGATGAAGCACCATGGGACGGATTTGTCCATGCCGAGATTGAGGCGAATTGTGACGGTTCTAGTGGCGCTTGCGTGCGGAACGGCCTTCGAGCGCGACAATTGGCCGCCGCGCGGCGACGCGCGGTGACGCAACTTTGGGCAGCTTCATCGTCGACTTCGGCAGCTTCTCGGCGATGCCGAGCATGTCTTCCCGCCGCGTCATCTCGCGCCAGACGTCCTCGGGGCGCACGCCGGCCGAAGCCCAGAGCACGGTGAGATTGTAGAGCAGGTCGGCGCTTTCCCGGATCACGGCATCGGTGTCGCCGTTGACGGCATCGATGACGACTTCAATGGCCTCTTCGGCCAGCTTCTTCGCCATCTTGGAGGGGCCACGCTGAAACAGCCGGGCGGTGCGCGATATTGCCGGATCAAGGTCCCTGGCCGCGAGCACAGCCAGATATAGCCGCTCAAGCGAATCACTCATGGTACTCAAAACTACTCTAAACCAATGTCGAGCGCGTTAACGCCCGGCAATAAAAGCAAAAAACAGGCCGGCGCGGCAAGTGCGACGGCCTGTTCGTCGATGACGTATTACCGATCGGTTAATAGCAGCCGTAGCCGGAATAGCCGTGGGCGCAGACCTTGGTGTAGCCGCCATAGCGCTCCTGGTAGCCCGAGCCGTAATAATAGGGACCATAGCCGGGGCCGCTGTAGTAGACCGGGCCGCTTTCGTAATAGTAACCCGGGCCCGGATCATAGGCGTAGGCATCGCGGCTGGCTGCGATCGCAAGGCCGGTCGCGGCCAGACCGAACATCGCGGCAGCAGCAGCGGCGCCACCGCCACCATGATGCCAGTGACGACCGCCCGCGTAGGAGGCGGTGGGTGCAACGGCCGTCAGAGCCACCACGGCGGCGGTGGCAAGAACGGCCTTGCGGCCGGCGAATTTCGAAAAGCTGTCGAACATCTCCTGGACCCTCCTTGGGACCTCGAATGGCGCCTGCAGACAGGCTCATGTCTTTCAAACACCCACGTCCCATGTTGGGTTCCCCAACCCCAACACAAGCTGAACGGGGTTGCGTAATCATGACGCAACCCCTGCTCATCCACCGTTCATGTTGGCGCGCGCACGCTCAGCGCGGGCCGGCGCTGCGAGCGTCACGAAACCACAACAATGCGGGACCGGCGCAGCTGATGTCTGGATTCAAGACGACCACTTTTCGTTGCCTGCTGGCTCTCTCGATCTCGTTTGCGACACTGACCGCACGCGACGTCACGGCGGCCGAGACCGCCGCGCCCTCCGTCGCGATCCACTTCACCTTCGACCGCCCGATCGATGCGAGCATGGCGCCGTTCTTCCTCGCCGCGAAGGACGGCAAATTCGGCGCCGAGCATCTCAACGTCTCCTTCAACACCGCGCCCGGATCGCCGGAGACGCTCGCGCGCGTCGCCAAGGGCGACAGCGAACTCGCGCTGGTCGACATCAACGAGCTGATCCGATTTCGCGACAAGGACGATGCGGCGCCGCTCAAGGCGGTGTTCGTGCTGTTCAACCGTGCGCCCTACGCGATCGTCGCGCGCAGGAGCCGCGGCATCCACCTGTTGCCCGATCTCGACGGCAAGACCGTCGGCGTCGCCGACAGCGATCTGTCGATGCGGCTGTGGCCGGCGCTGGCGCAGCAGAACGGCATCAGCACGTCGCGCGTGAAATTCCACAAGATAAGTGCCGCGGTGCGCGAGCCGATCCTGTCCGCGGGGCAAGTCGATGCCGTCGCCGGCTTCAGCTATCTCTCGGCGGTGAACCTGCGCGACCGCGGCGTGCCCGGCGACGATCTCGTCGTGCTGCGTTACGCCGACTATGGCTGCGAAGCCTATGGCTTTGCCGTGGTGGCCAACCCCACTTTCGCCGCGGCGAAGCCGGACGCGCTGAAGGGATTTGTTCGCGCCTTGATCGCCGGTATCAACGCGACAGTCAAAGAGCCCGCCCGTGCGGCGGCCGAGGCCACAAGCCGTATCGACGACGGCGACCACGACCTCGAACTGGAGCGCCTGCGCACCGTGCTCGTCGACAACATCCTGACCGACGAGGTCAGGCGCAACGGCCTCGGCGGCATCGACCCGGCGCGGCTGGACCGATCGATCGACCAGATCGCCCAGGACTTCAAATTCCGCAAGCGGCCGGCCGCGAGCGACATCTTCGACGACCGGTTCCTGCCGCCGGTCGCAGGGCGGCTGATCAATTGAGCAAAACCGGTAGCTTCCGCTGTATCTCGCGGGCGATCCCTGCTTAGAATACGGGCCCCGTTATCCGCCCGAGTTGCTGGTCCGCATGTCCATTTTCAGCCTTTACACCCGCGTTCTCGCGCTGCTCGGCAAGGAGGCGCGGCTGGGCTGGCTGCTGGCGTTTGCCAATCTCCTGCTCGCCGCCTCGCAATTCGCCGAGCCCGTACTGTTCGGCCGCATCGTCGACGTGCTCTCCGGCAAGCCGGTCGCCGGTTCGAACTCGGCATGGCCGTTCCTGCTTGCCTGGGTCGCGTTCGGGCTGTTCACCATCGCATGCAGCGCGCTCGTTGCGCTGCAAGCCGACCGGCTGTCCCACCGCCAGCGCCAGGCGGTGCTGACCGATTATTTCGAGCACATCCTGCAACTGCCTCTGACCTTCCACTCCGGCACCCATTCGGGCCGGCTGATGAAGGTGATGCTCAACGGCACCGATGCGCTGTGGCGGCTGTGGCTCGGCTTCTTCCGCGAGCACTTTGCCGCCATCCTCTCGGTCGTGGTGCTGCTGCCGCTGTCGCTCTATCTGAACTGGCGGCTCGCGATTCTCTTGTTCGTGCTCTGCGTCGTCTTCACGGCGCTGACGACATTCGTCGTGCGCAAGACCTTCGGCATGCAGATGGAGGTCGAGGAGCACTACAGCGAGCTCTCGGCGCGCGCTTCCGATGCGCTCGGCAACGTCGCACTGGTGCAGAGTTTCGTCCGCGTCGAATCCGAGGTGAAGGGACTGCGCTCCGTCGCCGACGACCTGCTGGCCGCACAGATGCCGGTGCTGTCCTGGTGGGCGCTCGTCACCGTCATCACGCGCGCCTCCACCACCATCACGGTGCTCGCGATCTTCTCGCTCGGCATCGCCCTGCACGACCAGGGGCTGACCTCGGTGGGCGAGATCGTGATGTTCGTGAGCTTTGCCACGCTCTTGATCCAGAAGCTCGAGCAGGTCGTGAGCTTCATCAACAACGTGTTCATGGAAGCGCCGCGCCTGCGCGAGTTCTTTGGCGTGCTCGATGCCGTGCCGGCGGTCCACGACCGTCCCGACGCGATCGATGCCGGACGCCTGTCCGGCCTCGTCGAGTTCAACGACGTCACCTTCTCCTATGACGGCAAGCGGCCCGCGGTCGAGGATCTCTCCTTCACCGCGCTGCCCGGCCAGACCATCGCGCTGGTCGGCCCGACCGGCGCCGGCAAGTCCACCGCGATTGCGCTCTTGCATCGCGCCTTCGATCCGCAATCCGGCTTCATCAGGATCGACGGCATGGACGTGCGCGGCGTCACGCTGACCTCGCTGCGGCGGAACATCGGCGTCGTGTTCCAGGAAGCGCTCTTGTTCAACCGCTCGATCGCGGAGAATTTGCGCGTCGGCAAGCCGGACGCGACCGAAGCCGAGATGCGCAAGGCGGCCGAGCGCGCGCAGGCGCTCGAATTCATCGAGCGCAGCGGCGGGTTCGAGACCAATGCCGGCGAGCGCGGCCGCATGCTCTCCGGCGGCGAGCGGCAGCGGCTGTCGATCGCGCGTGCGCTGCTGAAGGACCCGCCGATCCTGATCCTGGACGAGGCGACCAGTGCGCTCGACGCCCTCACCGAGGCCAAGGTGAACGCCGCTCTCGACGAAGTGATGAGGGGCCGCACCACCTTCGTGATCGCCCACCGCCTCTCCACCATCCGCAACGCCACGCGGATCCTGGTGTTCGAGAACGGGCGCGTGATCGAAAGCGGAACTTTCGATGAACTCGTGGCCAAAGGCGGCCATTTTGCCGAGCTCGCCAGGGCCCAGTTCATGGTGCAGGAACAATCACAAACGAATACACGGGCCGGCGTGACGGCGGCCGAGACTATTGCGACTGCGGCCAAATCCCCATAGCAAGTCCCGGTAGGACCGCCGAAATTCGGCCTATTTCATTGCGGAATACCGCGCCGAAACCCCTATTCTCGACGCAAGAGCCGGTATAGGTTTGCGACGCCGCAAGCGGCGGCGCCGGAATTCAAAACCCGAAACTCAGATCACGAGAACCGTCCGGAACCGGCGGATCTCCAAGGACCGGAATCGGATAGTGCACGCCTTTCGCCCGCTGCTTCGCAAATCCCTGTTCAACCTGTTCGCCGCGGCCCTCGCATGTGCCGCGCTGCTCGCGCCACGCGCGGCAAGCGCCGAAGCGCTGCTGCTGATCGAAGCCGACAGCGGCAAGGTGTTGCAGGCGGATAACGCGACCATTCCCTGGTATCCGGCCTCCGTCACCAAGATCATGACCGCCTATGTCACGTTGAAGGCGGTGAAGGACGGCAGGCTCACGCTCGACACGCTGCTCACGGTATCGCCGACGGCGGCGTCGCAGTCGCCCTCGAAAATGGGGTTCCGTCCGGGAACACAGCTCACCGTCGACAACGCGCTGAAGATGATGATGGTCAAGTCGGCGAACGACATGGCCGTGGTGCTCGCCGAAGGCGTCGGCGGTTCGATCGACGGCTTCTCCGCGATGATGAACGATACCGCCAGGAAGCTCGGCATGACGCAGACGAGCTACGTCAATCCGAACGGCCTGCCCGCCGACGGCCAGATCACGTCCGCGCGGGATCTCGGCATTCTCGCGCGCTCGTTCCTGCGCGACCTGCCGGAATACGAATACTTCGTGCATATCCCGGCGATCCGCTTCGGCAAGCGCATCACGGGGAATTTCAACAAGCTGATCGGCCGCTATCCCGGCGCCGACGGTTTCAAGACCGGCTTCATCTGCGCTTCGGGCTACAACCTCGTCGCCTCGGCCACGCGCAACGGCCGCCGGCTGATCGCCGTTGTGCTCGGCGCCAATTCCGGAACGGCGCGCGCGGTGAAAGCGGCGCAGCTGCTGGAGCGCGGCTTCAGCCAGGACAATCTGTCGTGGCTGCGTCCCTCGCTCGGCACCGTCGAAAACCTCGTGCCGGTCGACGCCTCGCCGCCGAACCTGCGCGACGACATGTGCGGCGGCCATCGCAAGCGGCCGGCGAGCGACGACGACGATGCGCTGATCGCGGCCAACGGCGGCACGACCGGATCGGCCACCGGCGGCGAAGCCCAGGTGACCTTCTTCACCGCCGGGCTCCAGCCGCCCCTGATGAAGGCCTCCGAGCTGATGGCCTCGGCGCCGGCAGCGGCCGAGCCCGTGCTGGTCTATACCGGCCCGACCCGCACCGGGACCGCCCTGATCGCTGCGGTCGCAGCCGATGCCGACCAGCAGGCCACGCCGAAGGCGCGTGGCAAGAAGTCGCGTGTCGCCAAGAAACCCGACGCAGCCGACAAGCCGGCCGATAAGCCGAAGGACACCAAGACGGCGGCAGCGAAGCCAGGCGCCAAGGGTGATGCGAAGGGTGACGCAAAGGCTGACACCAAGACCGCGGCCAAACCCGCCGGCACCAAGCATGCCGCGGCGAAGCCCGACGCGGCGGCGAAACCCGCAGCAAGTGGCGATCAGGCGGCGAAGCCCGCCAAGCCCAAGGCGGCGACCAAGCCTCCGGCCAAGCCGGCCAACAACAGTTAACGCCCCTCGGAATTGAACCGCAGCCGCACTTCGCACCTGCGGCAGAGCGGCTTGCGACGATTCCAGTAGCCACTTTCCGACCTTTGCCCTAAGCCTCGACGGCTTGCCACCCGTTCCGGCAGGCTCGATACTGGCGGCAATGAGGCAAGCCCGAGACACAACGGGCTCTGGTGCAAGAGAGGGGAGTTTCCATGGAGCGCATCTGGCTTAAGCAATATCCGCCCGGCGTGCCCGCCGATATCGAGCCGACACAATACGCATCGCTGGTCGACCTTCTGGAGGAGAGCTTCGCCAAGTTCGCCGACCGCAAGGCGTTCATCTGCATGGACAAGTCGATCAGCTACCGCGACCTCGACCAGATGTCGGTTGCGCTGGCCGCCTATCTGCAAGGCCGCGGGCTCCAGCGTGGCGCGCGGGTCGCCATCATGATGCCGAACGTGCTGCAATATCCGGTCGCCACCGCCGCGGTGCTGCGGGCCGGCTTTGCGGTCGTCAACGTCAATCCGCTCTACACGCCGCGCGAGCTCGAGCATCAGCTCAAGGATTCCGGCGCCGAAGCCGTCATCGTGCTGGAGAATTTTGCCCACACCGTCGAGCAGGTGATCGCGAAGACGTCGGTGAAGCACGTCATCGTCGCCAGCATGGGCGACCTGCTCGGCTTCAAGGGCGTGATCGTCAACCTCGTCGTCCGCCGCGTCAAGAAAATGGTACCGGCCTGGTCGCTGCCGGGCTCGGTGTCCTTCAACGACGCCCTGTCGGCCGGCCGCGGCATGACGTTCAACAAGCCAAAGCTATCGCCGGGCGACGTCGCCTTCCTGCAATATACCGGCGGCACCACCGGCGTCTCCAAGGGTGCGACGCTGCTCCACCGCAACATCGTCGCCAACGTCTTGCAGAACGATGCCTGGCTCCAGCCGGCGCTTGCGGCGCCCCCGCATGTCGATCAGCTCATGATCGTCTGCGCGCTGCCGCTCTATCACATCTTCGCGCTGACGGCCTGCTACCTGCTCGCGGTACGCGCCGGCGGCTGCAATCTCCTGATCCCCAATCCGCGCGACATCGCCGGTTTCGTCAAGGAGCTGGCGAAGTACCAGGTCAACAGCTTCCCGGCCGTCAACACCCTCTACAACGGCCTGATGCACCATCCCGACTTCAAGAAGCTCGACTTCTCCAAGCTGAAGATCTCCAACGGCGGCGGCATGGCCGTGCAGCGGCCCGTGGCCGAGCAGTGGAAGGCGGTGACCGGCTGCTTCATCGCCGAAGGCTATGGCCTGTCGGAGACCTCGCCGACGCTGACCTGCAATCCGGCGACCACGAACGATTTCTCCGGCTCGATCGGCATCCCCGTGCCCTCGACCTATATTTCCATCCGCGACGACGACGGCAACGAAGTGCCGCTCGGCCAGGCGGGCGAGATCTGCGCCAAGGGCCCGCAGGTGATGTCGGGTTACTGGAACAGGCCGGAAGAGACCGCCAAGGTGATGACCGCGGACGGCTATTTCCGCACCGGCGACATCGGCGTGATGGACGAGAAGGGCTACACCAAGATCGTAGACCGCAAGAAGGACATGATCCTGGTCTCCGGCTTCAACGTCTATCCGAACGAGATCGAGGAAGTGATCGCGAGCCATCCGGGCGTGCTCGAATGCGCCGTGATCGGCATTCCCGATTCCAAGTCGGGCGAAGCGGTGAAGGCCTTCGTGGTGAAGAAGGACCAAAACCTCACCGCCGAGGCCGTGATCAAGTTCTGTCACGAGCAGCTCACCGGCTACAAGGTGCCCAAGCACATCGAATTCCGCACCGACCTGCCGAAGACCAATGTCGGCAAGATCCTGCGCCGGCAGCTCCGCGACGAGAAGAAGGCAGAGGCAGCGTAAGGCTGCCTTTGAACCATGACTGACGTCGGCGACATCGAGCCGGCCGGCATTCTCGCCTTCTGGCGCGAGGCCGGCCGCGAGCGCTGGTACAAGCACAGCGACGCTTTCGACGCGGAGGTCAGGCGCCGCTTTCTCGCCCTCTGGCAGAAGGCGGCCGCCGGCGAACTGGGGTCATGGGAGGCAAGCGACGACGGCGCACTCGCGCTCGTCATCGTGCTCGATCAGTTCCCCCGCAACATGTTTCGCGGCGATCCCAGGACGTTCTCCAGCGATACGCTGGCGCGCGATGTTGCCCGCCGTGCCATCGATCGGGGCGCGGATCGCAGGATCGATCCTGGCCTGCTCGAATTCCTTTACATGCCCTTCATGCATTCCGAACACCTGCCCGACCAGCTGCACTGCATTGCGCTGTTTCAGGACGCCGACAATGCCGAGAACCTGAAATACGCGCGGGAGCACGCCGACATCATCCGCCGGTTCGGCCGCTTCCCCCACCGCAACCGGGTCCTCGGACGCCCGACCACCGAGGAAGAGCAGGCCTTCCTCGACAATGGCGGCTTTTCCGGCTGATGACATCAAGGTGAAGGGCGGCAACCTTCGCCGCTTTCCCTGCCGGCAATATTGTGCAGGCCCGCCGCACGGTCTAAAAAGCGGGATCGATTTTCAGGGAGACTGACGATGGCGATCCAGACTGGCGACAAGCTGCCCGAGGCGAAATTCCGCGTGATGACGGCGGAAGGCCCGCAGGTGAAGACCACCGACGATATCTTCAAGGGCAAGAAGGTGGCGCTGTTCGCGGTGCCCGGCGCCTACACCGGCACCTGCCACAAGATGCACCTGCCGAGCATCTTCCTCAACGCCTACGCCATCAAGGACAAGGGCGTCGACACCATCGCCATCATCTCCGTCAACGACGCCTTCGTCATGAACGCCTGGAAGCGCGACACCGACCAGCGCGACGAGGCCATCTTCCTCGCCGACGGCAACGCTGACTTCACCAAGGCAATCGGCATGGAGCTGGACGCCTCCGCCAACGGCCTCGGCATCCGCTCCAAGCGCTATTCGATGCTGATCGAGGACGGCGTGGTCAAGAAGCTGAACCTCGAAGCGATGCCCGGCAAGGTCGAGGTCTCAGGCGGCGATACGCTGCTGGGGCAGCTGTAAGGCAGCCCGGCGCTCTGCCACACTCTCGGTGTCGTCCCGGCGAAGGCCGGGACCCATAACCACAGGGTGGAATTGTCGCGCGAGCTGGCAACCGCGAGTCTTCGCCAAACCCAATCCTGTGGTTATGGATCCCGGCCTTCGCCGGGATGACGGCGGAGAGTGGGTGCGATGCGCCCTCGCTACTCCGCCACCCTCTGCTGCAACCTCGCCTTCACGATCCCGTCCCGCGCCAGCTGATCCGCACGTTCGTTTTCGGGGTGGCCGGCGTGGCCCTTGACCCAGTGCCAGCGGACCTGATGCGCCTTCAGCGCGGCATCGAGACGCTGCCATAGCTCGACATTCTTGACCGGCTTCTTGTCGGCAGTGCGCCAGCCGTTGCGCTTCCAGCCGTGGATCCAGCCGGTGATACCCTGCCGGACATACTGGCTGTCGGTGTAGAGATCGACGGTGCACGGCTTCTTCAGCGCTTCGAGCGCGGAGATCGCCGCCATCAGCTCCATCTGGTTGTTGGTGGTGTGACGCTCGCCGCCGTTCAGCTCCTTCTCCTTGTCGCCGAACTTCAGGATCGCGCCCCAGCCGCCGGGCCCGGGATTTCCCGAGCAGGCGCCGTCGGTATAGATCGTGACAACGGGAAGCTCGCTCACGCGACCAATCCTGACGGCATCAGCCCGTAGTCGCGCACGCTCGAAACGCTCTGGTGGAAGCGCAGCTTGCGGACATATTCCAGCGGATCCTTCGGCCTCACCAGCGCACCGGGCGGCACGTTGAGCCAGTCGACCAGCCGCGTCAGCAGGAAACGGATCGCGGCGCCGCGCGCGAGCAGCGGCAGCGCGGCCTCTTCCGCCTCCGAGAGCTTGCGCACGCGGCCATAGGCATTGAGGAAGGCGCGCGCCTTGGTGACGTTGAAGGAGTGATCCGGCTCGAAGCACCAGGCGTTGAGGCAGATCGCGACGTCATAGGCCAGCATGTCGTTGCAGGCGAAGGTGAAGTCGATGATCCCCGAGAGCTTGTCGCCGAGGAAAAAGACGTTGTCGTTGAAGAGGTCGGCGTGGATCACGCCCTCGGGCAGATTGGTCGGCCACACCCCGCTGGCGAGATATTCGAGCTCGGTTGCGAGAAACGCCCGCAGGTCCGGCTGCACCTCGTCGGCGCGGCTTGCGGCCGCATCGAACAACGGTCGCCAGCCCGCGACCGAGAGCGCGTTCGCGCGCCTGATCGCGAAATTGGCGCCGGCCAGATGCATCCTGGCCAGCCCCTCGCCGACGCCGGCGCAATGGGCCGCGTTCGGCTTGCGCGGCCAGACGCCTTCGAGAAAGGTGATGATCGCGGCGGGACGGCCCGACAGCTCGCGCAGCGCCTCGCCGTCTCGTCCCTTCACCGGCAGCGGACAATTGACGCCGTGCTCGGCGAGATGCGTCATCAGCGCGAGGAAGAACGGCAGATCGTTCTTCGCCACGCGCTTCTCGTAGAGCGTGAGGATGAACGAGCCCTTGGTGGTGTGCAGCAGAAAGTTGGAATTCTCGACGCCCTCGGCGATGCCCTTGTAGGAGAGCAAGTCGCCTAGATCGTATTGGCTCAGGAAATCCGCAAGCTCGTCGGCGGCGACGTCGGTGTAGACCGCCATAGAGGTCTACTCGGCGGCAGCTTCGGGGCGCACCTGGCGCGGCAGCGGGAAGAACTCGTTCTCTTCCGCGGCCGAGACCGTCTCCACGTGCAGCGTGAAGCGCTCGGCGAACGCGTCCATGATCTCCTCGACGATCACTTCCGGCGCCGAGGCGCCCGCGGTGATGCCGAGGCTGGTGATGTTTTCGAACCGCTTCCAGTCGAGGTCGGCGGCGCGCTGCGCCAGCACCGCGATCGGGCAGCCCTCACGCTCGGCGACCTCGCGCAGGCGCTGCGAGTTCGACGAGTTCGGCGCGCCGACCACGATCAGGGCGTCCACCACCGGCGCCACCTTCTTCACCGCGAGCTGGCGGTTGGTGGTGGCGTAGCAGATGTCTTCCTTATGCGGCCCGTTGATGTTCGGGAAACGCTCCTTGAGCAGCGCGACGATCTCCGCGGTGTCGTCGATCGACAGCGTGGTCTGGGTCACGAAGGCGAGGTTGTTGGGGTCCTTCGGGGTGATGGTCTTGGCGTCCTCGGCGGTCTCGATCAGGGTGACGGCGCCAACCGGGAGCTGGCCGAGCGTGCCGACCACCTCGGGGTGGTGGGAATGGCCGATCAGGAAGATCTCGCGGCCGCGCTTGAAGTGGATCGCGGCCTCGCGGTGGACCTTGGTCACCAGCGGGCAGGTCGCGTCCAGCGAGAACAGATTGCGGGACTGGGCGTCGGCGGGAACCGATTTCGGCACGCCATGGGCCGAGAACACCACCGGCGCGGTGGTGCTTTCCGGGATTTCGGCCAGCTCCTCGACGAAGATGGCGCCCTTCTTCTTCAACCCGTCGACGACGTATTTATTGTGCACAATCTCATGGCGAACATAGACGGGAGCACCGTATTTATCGAGCGCCCGTTCCACGGTGTCGATCGCCCGGACCACCCCGGCGCAGAAGCCGCGGGGAGAACAAAGCACGATCTTGAGGTCTGGTTTTGCTGACATTGGGCGATCTCGGGACCGAATCACCTCGCCAAATGGGGCGGGAAGCGGTCGATGGATGAATAGGGCTTAGGTACGGGCTTACGGCGACTTCAGAGGGAATTGGGCCCCCTTTCGGGCGCTGTCAAGGCACTATCTATAGCAGAACCATTGCGTGGCTCCCCCCTCCGGGCTTATATAGCGCGAATTCCCAGTCATCGCTGATGACCACCGGCTTCGCCTCCAGAGGGGTGGGCGAAGCACAAAGGAGATTTGCCATGAGCAACGCACCTCTGATGCCCAAGGCGACCGCCGTCTGGCTGCTCGACAACACCGCGCTGACCTTCGACCAGGTCGCCGATTTCACCAAGATGCATCCCCTCGAGGTGCGCGCGATCGCCGACGGCGACGCCGCCCAGGGCATCAAGGGCATGGATCCCCTCTCCAACGGCCAGCTCACCCGCGAGGAGATCGAGAAGGGCGAAAAGAACCCGGATTACCGCCTCCGCCTCCAGGAGAGCAAGGTGGTGCTGCCGCCGCAGCCCAAGCGCAAGGGCCCGCGCTACACCCCGGTCTCGCGCCGCCACGAGCGCCCGAGCGCCATCCTCTGGCTGCTGCGCAACCACGCCGAGCTCAAGGACGCCCAGATCATGCGCCTGGTCGGCACCACCAAGAGCACGATCGCGAGCGTGCGCGACCGCACCCACTGGAACACCTCCTCGCTGACCCCGATCGATCCGGTCACCCTCGGCCTCTGCTCGCAGATCGAGCTCGATTTCGAGGTGGCCCGCGCGGCCAAGGAAAAGCCGATCGACGCAGCCTATGGCGGCGCGACCCTGCTGCCGGCCTCGGAGACCACCAAGAAGGACGAGTTCGAGCCGGCCGAGCGATCGAGCGATGACCTCAATGTCGACGCCGTGTTCGCCAAGCTGAAGACCCTCGGCGGCAAGAAGCAGGACGACGGGGAGGAGTAATTCTCCGTCCTCCGATTTACCGTCGAACTGGATTTGAACGCGGCGGGCCACCCCGCCGCGTTTTAGTTTGGGCGGGCGCGCGTGTGTCGAAACCTGCCTGGCGGCGTCGCGGAGGCCGAGGCAAGAGGTGCATAATCTCAACAGCCAGCCGGCGAGGCGTACGCAGCCGCCGTCGGGAACGATGCGTCCGATGTCGCATTGTTCCCGCGCGGAGGATCAGAGATGCAAGTCAACGAAGAACGCTTTGCCTTGATGCTTGGTCGCGCGGCGCTGTCGGTCTGGGGTGAGATGCCCCGGGACATTCAGGAATCGCTGTTCGAGATCGCCGTACAAGGGCGCCCCGAGGATCGCGACCCGCTCGCGAAGCTCCTGCACGATCGGCATCCCCGCACCGTGCATTCGGACTGACCGAATGCAGGATTGGTCGAGCGGATCGACGCCGCGCCGGGGCCCCCGCCCGGCGCCGCGAGGGCGGCATCAGAACTTGTAGGTGACGCCGGCGCCGACCAGCCACGGGTCGATATGCGCGGTCCCGGTGACGGGCAGGCCGCTGACGGTCGCGCTGTAATCCGGCCGCAGCCAGAGCTTCTTGACGTCGACGTTGAGACCCCAGTGCCGGTCGAGCATGTAGTCGAAGCCGAACTGCACCGCCCCACCCCAGGCATTGCTGACGTGCAGGCTCGTGGTGGTGGCGACGATCGCGGGCGGGCCGACGATGGCGGCCGGCGCATTGGCGGCGGAATTGTTGAAGAACACGGTGTAGTTCACGCCGGCGCCGATATACGGCTTGAACGCACCGAAATTGTCGAAGTGATATTGCAGCGTCAGCGTCGGCGGCAGCAGCGTGGTCTTGCCGATCGGCAAATTCGCGAGCGAGCCGGTGCCGCTGATCGAATGCCTGGTCACACCGAGGATCAGTTCGGCCGCGATGTTCTTGGTGAAGAAATAGCTGATGTCGAGCTCGGGCACGACCTGGTCGCTGATCGAGAGGCCGGAATTCGGCGACGACAGCGACGGCACACCCGCGACGTTGACGGTCGAGCCGCCGGCATCGGGCAACACGCCGAGCACGCGCAGGCGCACCATCCAGGGATTGAACGCCTCCACGGGCGGCGGCGCCTTCTTGTAGACCGGCAGGTCCGCAGCCTGCACTGATGCAAAAGTCCCCGCGAGCATCGCGCCAACCATCGCGATCCGCGCCAAGTTTCTTGTCGTTGTCTGCATTTCAATCCCCTTCAGCCGTCTCTCGCGCTTCGTTGCGCGACATCAGCGTCAGAGCAGAAAGGGGACGGTGAAGGATTTGACGCCGATCAAATCAGGCGAAATGCGGCACGATTTGTGTCGCGGCGTTGCAGATGTGTCACGACCAATGCGAGTGAATGACGCAGGATAGTACCAGGCCCGATCTCACGGCCGCTCGGGATGGTTCAGCATGTACTCGCCGAGATCGCGCTGGCGGCGGTCGGCGCGAGCGGTCGCGGCGCTGCGCTGGACGTCACGGTCCTTGCGGCAAGCCACATATTCCGGCGAGCCCGCCGCATAACCGCGGCTCTGGCACACCGCGTCGTCATCGTCGCCCCCCATCGCCACCGGCGTCTGGTAGCGCGCCGAGCAGGCGGAGAGTGCGATGGCGAAGAGTACGGCAGTGAGCAGGCGCGGCGCGGCGGCGAGTGGCATTCGAGGTCCCCTGTTGGCCGGCCCTGTTTAGCGCGGAATGAGGAGATTGTAAGTCCCTGGACACCGTTCCCCGCTCGCTGTCATTCCCCGCCACCGGGTCTCGCCTTCGGCGAGCCCGATGACAGGCTCCGGCGGGGAATCCAGTACGCCGCGGCGGTCATTGGGTCACAACTCCGGCCGCAGATTACTGGATCACCCGCCTGCGCGGGCGATGACAGCGGAGAGTGGTGAGGCAGCGCCGCCTCTCGCCGGAGCAACGCTTCGCCTCACACCCTCCCCTTCAGCGCCTCCCCGATCTCGTCCAGCACCTTGGGGTCCTCGATCGTCGCGGGCATGGTCCAGGACTCGCCGTCGGCAATCTTCTTGATGGTGCCGCGCAAAATCTTGCCGGAGCGCGTCTTCGGCAGGCGGCCGACGGTGATGGCGAGCTTGAAGGCGGCGACGGGGCCGAGCTTGTCACGCACCAGCGCGATGATCTCTTTCTCGATCTCGCTCGGTGCGCGCTTCACGCCGGCCTTGAGCACCAGGAAGCCGCAGGGCACCTCACCCTTGATCGCGTCCTTGACGCCGAGCACGGCGCATTCGGCGACGTCGGGATGCGAGGCCAGGATCTCCTCCATGCCGCCGGTGGACAGCCGATGGCCGGCGACATTGATGATGTCGTCGGTGCGCCCCATCACCCAGACATAGCCGTCCTCGTCCTTGTAGCCGGCGTCCGAGGTTTTGTAATAGCCGGGGAACTCGCTGAGGTAAGATTCCTTGAAGCGCGAATCCTGATTCCACAGCGTCGGCAGGCAGCCCGGCGGCATCGGCAGCTTGATGACGATCGAGCCCATGGTGTTGGGACCGACGGGCTTGGCCGCTTCATCGACCACGTCGACCTGGTAGCCCGGCATCGGCACTGTCGGCGAGCCGTGCTTCACCGGCAGCATGCCGAGGCCAACCGGATTACCGGCGATGCACCAGCCGGTCTCGGTCTGCCACCAATGGTCGATGACAGGCACCTTCAGCTGCTGCTCCGCCCATTCCACCGTCGGCGGATCGGCACGCTCGCCGGCGAGGAACAGGGTGCGGAATGTCGACAGGTCGTATTGCCGGATGAACTTGCCGTCCGGGTCCTCCTTGCGGATGGCGCGGAATGCGGTCGGCGCGGTGAACAGCGCCACTGCCTTGTGCTCGGAGATGACGCGCCAGAATGCGCCGGCATCGGGCGTGCCGACCGGCTTGCCCTCATACATGATCGAGGTCGCGCCATGCAGCAGCGGGCCGTAGACGATGTAGCTGTGACCGACCACCCAGCCGATGTCGGAACCGCACCACCAGACCTCGCCCGGCTTGACGCCATAGAGGTTGAACATCGACCATTTCACCGCGACCAGATGGCCGCCATTGTCGCGCACCACGCCCTTGGGAATGCCCGTGGTGCCCGAGGTGTAGAGGATGTAGAGCGGATCGGTGGCGGCAACCGGCACACAAGGCGCCTTCTTGCCGTCGTTGATCGCCTTGCGGCGCAGGCTGGCCCAATCGTAGTCGCGGCCCGGCGTCAGGTCACAGGTGAGCTGCGGACGTTGCAGCACGATGCAGGACTTCGGCTTGCTGCCGGCAAGCTTGATCGCCTCGTCGAGCAGCGGCTTGTACTGCACGATGCGGCCGGGCTCGATGCCGCAACTCGCCGACAGGATCAGCTTCGGCTGCGCGTCGTCGATGCGGGTGGCGAGCTCTTTCGCGGCAAAGCCGCCGAATACCACCGAGTGCACCGCGCCGATGCGTGCGCAGGCGAGCATCGCGACCACCGCCTCCGGCACCATCGGCATGTAAAGGATGACGCGGTCGCCCTTGGCGACGCCGAAATCCTGCATGATGGCGGCGAGCGCCTGCACCTCGTTCAGCAGCTCGGAATAGGTGAGCTTGGTGATCGAGTTCGTCAGCGGCGAATCATGAATCAGCGCGACCTGGTCGGCGCGGCCGCGTTCGACATGGCGGTCGAGCGCGTTGTAGCAGGTGTTGACCACGCCGCCGGTGAACCAGCGGCCGTAGGTTCCTTGCGAGGCATCAAAAATCGTCTTCGGCGGCTCGATCCAGTCGATCTCCTTGGCCGCCTCGGCCCAGAAGCCCTGGGGATCAGCCAGCGAGCGTGCATGGACCTCGTGATAGCTGCTCTTGCCCTGGATGTTCATTTCCCGCGCTCCCGTTTCCCTTTATTCGCCTGGCCTTGACCTGACGACAGGACGGGCGTCCCGCCATGACCAGGATCAATTGCCAGCGTTGTTTGGGCGGCTATTTTCCCGGGAACGGGCCGCGGTTCAAGCTGAAAAGGACCTATCTTCTCCCTCTCCCCGTTCTTACGGGGCCGCGACGAGCTTCGCTCGCGCTGAGAGCGTTGGGGTGAGAGGCACTTTCCGCAGACACCGTAAGAGTCGGATTCGCGGAGGCTCCCCCTCACCCGGTATTTGCTACGCAAATTCCGGCCTCTCCCCGCAAGCGGGGAGAGGCGAAGAACACCGGCGTCGAACGCTTCTCAGCTGTCCATCGCGTTCAGCCGCTGCAACCGTTCCTGCATGACCTTCCTCAGATCGTAGCCGGCCCGGCCAAAGCTGGCGTTGCGGGTGGCGAGGAAATCGCGCTGGGTACGGCGCAGATCGCCGGCCGAACGCTTGCTCGCGGATTTCAGCACGCGCTCGTAGGTCTCGGCGATCTGGCGGTCGAGCACGCCGAGCTGCGGATCGGCGCAGATCACCTTCTCGACCTCGCGCTTCGCGGTCGCACAATCGAACGAGGGACCGTTGCCGGCATTCGCCGCGAGCGGACGCCGCGGCTCATCGCCGAATTTCGCGATCTCCGCGATCATGGTGCGCCGGCCGTTGGCCGCGTTGTCGTTGCCGGGGTCGAGCTTCAGCGCGGTCTCGTAATCGGCCAGCGCCTTCCTGCGCTCGCCCATCTTCTTGTAGAGCACGGCGCGGTTGTTGTAGGTCTGCGCGAAATTCGGGTCGAGCTTCAGCGCGGCTTCATAATCGCTCAACGCCGCTCCGAGCTCGCCCTTGAGCTGATAGGAATCGCCGCGGTTGGTGAAGAAGTTCGGCTTCGGCGCCAGCCGCAGCGCCTGGTCGTAATCGGCGATTGCCTTGTCGTATTCGCCCATCGCGGCCAGCGACAGGCCGCGATTGTCGTAATATTCCGGCACCTTCGGATCGAGCCTGATCGCCTCGCCGTCGTCGGCGACCGACTTGTCGAGCTGGCCGAGCTTCTTGTAGGCCGCGCCGCGATTGGTGTAGGTGCGCGGCCGGTTCGGATCGAGCCGCAGCGCCTCGCTGAGATCGCGGATCGCCTTCTCGTTGTCGCCGCCGAGATAATAGGTCACGCCGCGGTCGGACCAGGCCTGCGCGTCATCCGGCTTCAGCTTGATCGCCTGGTCGTAATCGGCGAGCGCGCGGTCGAGCCGGCGCTGATTGGTGTAGACGACGCCGCGCAGCTCGTAAGACTCCGCATCCTGCGGATCGAGCTCGATCGCCTTGGTCAGGTCCGCCGCGGCGCGATTGAGGTCGCCGCCGGCCTCGCGCAGGAGATCGCCGCGCACGCGCCAGGCCTTTGCGTTCCTGCCGTCGAGCGCGATGGCGCGGTCCAGATCGCGCAGCGCCTGCGTCAGGCCTCCGGAGGTCCGCGCATTGGCTTCGGCACGAGCGACGAGAGCCACGGAGCGGTCAGGCGCGGGATTTGCGCTCTGGTCGATGATGGCGCTGCACGCGGAGATCAGTTCCGCGGCAGTCGCCTTGCTGCCGAGCACGCAATCGGTGCCGGCCGAGGCTGGAGCGAAAAGGGCAAGGCTTATCGCCGCACCAAGGAAGAAGGCGCGAGGCGAGATTTTGGCAAACGAGGGCATCTGCGCGGAAAAATGCGTGCCGCACATGGCATAGGGCTCCGTGACGTCGGGTTCTCATCATTGTCGCGGCCATGCAGCAACCGGTTCAAGCAATGAGGTCGCCCGCGGTTCGAAAGCCGGCCGACGCAGGCAGAGTCGCGGGATCCATCGCGCCGTATCGGAGCGCACCGAAATCTCCGGTCTCTACCTGTGAGCGAGTTCACAGACTTGTATGATTAATGAGGTGTATTGTGCGCGAGCATTTCCGACCAGCCTTGAGACGTCGTGCTGAAACCAGTACCGGCATATTCCGAAATACTACTTAAAATAGTCAATTTCCACAATTACATGCGGAGGAAACGATGCGGTATGCGATGCCAATCTTCCGACTGCGTTACAATTCCATCTGGCTCGGCGCTGTCATGCTCGTGGGAACGACCCTTGCCACAACGGCGCAATACGTCCCCAATCGCCCGATCGATCCGAACCAGCGGCAGGTGGTTCTCGTTCATCAGGACACATCCGATTGTTCAGGCCGTGATGTCCCCAATACCGACTCACCGTCGGTCAGGGGCACGATCTGGGCAACGCGGCTGTTCGACGGCAACACCAGCGTGAAGGTGGCAATAACCGCCAGGCCCAACACGATCTATCACGTCTCGCTCAAATGCGTTCGCCCGATCGGCGACATCAAGACCGATGACGAGGGCGTCGGCATCTTGTCGCTGGTGTTTCCGACCGATCTGGTCGGCGCGGAGTACTCGTTCGAACTGGCGCCGGATGTCGCGCCGGCGGGAAGTCGCTACCAGAGCGCGCAGATTTCATTCAAATAGCCGGCCCCTCGCAAGGCGAGCCTGCAACCATTCCATATTCTTGCGTGGCAGAGCCATTGCCAATCGCCACATCATTTCGGAGAGCACCATGAACAGGATTGCACTGTCGCTCACCATCGCAGCAACATTTCTGCTGCTCGCGCTGCCGGCCACGTCCGCTCACGCCCAGGCCTCGCGGACCTGGGTGTCGGGGGTCGGCGATGACGCCAATCCCTGCAGCCGCACTGCGCCCTGCAAAACCTTCGCCGGCGCGATTTCCAAGACTGCCCTCAACGGCGAGATCAACTGCCTCGATCCCGGCGGTTTCGGCGCAGTGACCATCGTCAAGTCGATCACCATCGACTGCCATGAGATCTTCGCCTCGGTCCTCTTCAGCGGCACCAACGGTATCAACATTCCGTTCAACAGCTTCGCGGCGACGGATACGAGAAAGACCGTCCGGCTGCGCAACCTCAATCTGAACGGCGTCGACACCGGCCTTGTCGGGATCCGGATCAGCGGCGGCTCCACCATCGCCGGCGGCGTGGTCATCATCGAAGACACCCTCATCGACGGCGTTTTCGCCGGCTCGGCGTCCGGCATCCTGGATGATCGCACCGGCGGCGGCGAATTATATGTTTCCAATACCACCGTCCGAAATACCGGCACCTTCGGCATCGCCTACAATCCCGGAGCCGCCGGGCAGCGCCTCGAGATCGCGCTCGACAATGTGCGCGTTCAGAATTCGGCGAATATCGGCATTCTCATCGGCAACAACGGCCGTGCCATGATCAACCGGGCGGTGGTTACGGGCAACGCCCAGATCGGTGTCGGCGCGTCGGGCGGCGCGGCGGCGTCTGAAATAAACCTCAGCAACAGCGTGGTCAGCAACAACGGTCTCGGCGTAGGCAACCTCAACGGAACGGTCACCGTCCGCCTCTCGAACAACGATATTTCCTTCAACGCCACCGCGTTCAGCGGCGTCACCCTGTCGCATTTCAACAACCGGATCCAAGGTAACAATGCACTCGGTCCGGCTCCGACGCCGATCGGCTCGACCTCCAACCCCACCGGCCTGCAGTAGACGCCGACAGGACGGATGGTTTTGCGGAACGGCAAGAGCATGATCGGTCCGATCATGCTCTCGAAAACGCTCTAGTAGCCGTCCACCCCGTTCAGCCGCTGCAACCGCTCCTGCATCGCTTTTTTGAGATCATAGCCCGGCCGCCCGAACCCCGCGTTGCGGCGGGCAATGAAGTCTTCCTGCTCGCGCTGGAGCGCCTTGGCCTCGCCCGCATTGCGCGCCTCGCGGATCACGCGGGCATGCGATGCAAAGATCTCCCGGTCGAGATCGGCAAGCTCGCGATTTCCGCAGATCGCCTTCTCCACGGCGCGGGCCGCGCGGGCGCAATTGAAGCTGGGCTTGCCCGCGACCGCCATCTGCGCGCCGATCCGCTCGAGCTCGCGCGCCATCGCCTTGTGATTGGCCTTGGCCTTCTCGTGGTTCGGATCGATCTTCAGCGCGGCCCCGAAATCCTGCACCGCCCTGGGCTTGTCGCCTTTCTTCAGCCACAGCTCGCCCCGCGCGTTGAAGACATCCGCGAGCGTGGGATCAAGCAAGAGAGCACGGCTGTCGTCGGCAATCGCGTGGTCGACCTGATCATGCCGCGCGTAAAGCGCGCCGCGCGCCACGAGCGCCTTGATCAGGTCCCCCTTCGCCGTCTTCTCATTGTCGATCACGTCGGCGCAGGCGGAATTGGCCTTGTCCAGATCGTCGCCGGCGGCAGCCGCGAGGCACGGCGCGATGTCGACCTGCGTGACGGCGGCCGGCTCGCCGCCGGTCGCCGCCAGAGCCATGCCGAGCGGGAGCGCGCAGAGCAGTACGGCACCGGACAATTGAATGAGAAGAGAACGCATGGTCCTTGCAGTCGGAAAGTCTTGCCTTGAGGCCCTGCTATCCAGCATACGGCCGGATTGGTGTTAGCTTGTGGCGCCGCTCAACTCGGTTTCGGGGATCATCGTGTCGACATTCGAATGGATCATCGCGCTGCTGCTCGGCGCTGTTGCCTTATCGGCGCTGGCGCGGCGGATCAAGGTCCCCTACCCGACCTTTCTCGCCATCGGCGGCGCGCTGATCGCCTTCGTACCGTCGAGCCCGACCTGGGCGCTGGAGCCGGACCTGGCATTGGCACTTTTTGTCGCACCGGTGCTGCTGGATGCGGCCTTCGACACCTCGCTGCGAGATTTGCGCAACAACTGGGTTCCGGTCTCGACCCTCGTGGTGGCCGCGGTCGGCCTGACCACGGCCGGCGTCGCCTACGTCGCGCACCGGCTGATGCCTGACATGCCCTGGGCCGCCGCGGTTGCGCTCGGCGCCATCGTGGCGCCGCCGGACGCCGCGGCTGCGGTCGCGATCCTGAGCCAGGTCAAGCTGCCCCACCGCATGGTGAAGGTGCTGGAGGGCGAAAGCCTGCTCAACGACGCAACCTCGCTGCTGATCTATCGCATCGCCGTCGGAGCGGTCGCCACCGAGCATCTGACGTGGAGCCAAGTCGCGCCGACGATGGCGCTGGCGCTGGTCGGCAGCGTCATCGCCGGCCTTCTCGCGGCCCGCCTCATCCCGCCCATCATGGAGCGCGTGACGGAAGCCCCGAGCGCGATCATCGTGCAATTCGCCACCACCTTCATGATCTGGATCGCCGCCGAACATCTCGGGCTCTCCGGCATCCTCACCATCGTGGTCTATGCCATCACCATGGCGCGCACCGCGCCGGCGCGGATGCCGGCACGGCTGCGGGTGCCGTCCTATGCGGTGTGGGAGACGATGGTGTTCGTGCTCAACGTGCTCGCCTTCATGCTGATCGGCATGCAGATGCGGCCGATCTGGACGCGGCTCGACGCGGACGTGCGCTGGGAATATTGCGTGGCAGCAGCCTGGATCCTGCTTACGGTGGTCCTGGTGCGGCTGTCCTGGGTGACGTTCTACCGCACGACGCTGCGCGTGCTGATCGCGCACGGGCTCTACCACCCGAAGGATCCGAAGCAGGTGGCCTCGCCGAAGGGCGGCCTCATCATCTCCTGGTGCGGCATGCGCGGCCTCGTCACGCTCGCCACCGCCTTCGCCCTGCCGGAGAACTTTCCCTATCGCGACTTCATCGTCTTCATCGCCTTCGCCGTCGTGCTCGGGACGCTGGTGATCCAGGGCCTGACGCTGCGGCCGCTGATCCTGGCCTTCGGCCTCACGGACGACGACCCCGTCGGCGCCGAGGTCGCGCGCGGCCGCACTGTAGCCTATCGCGCGGCCCTCGATGCGATCGAAAGCGACCCGTCGGAGGAGGCGGAGATCCTGAGGCTCGAATATCGCGCCATCCTGATGCAGGCGGATCACGATCCGAACGGCGGCATCGTCAATGGCGAATTGCCCGCCGATCCCCTGCGCCGCCGCGCCATCGAAGCCGCGCGCAAATCCATCTTCGACCTGCGCGCCACCGAAGTGATCGGCGACGACGCCTTTCACCGCCTCGAGGAGGAGCTCGATCGCGCAGAATTGAGCGCGGGAGGATGAGACTCTCGATCCATCCACAAACTCGGTGTCGTCCCGGCGAAGGCCGGGACCCATAACCCCAGGGAGCAGTTGTGGCGCCAGGTTGGTAACCTCGAGTCTTCGCCAAACACGGTTTTGTGGCTATGGGTCCCGGCCTTCGCCGGGACGACGCCGGAGGGTGAACGGTTGGCGTTGAACCAGACGCCCCCTCCGCAGACTCATTCCAGATGACGACCCTGACCGACGACCGTCGTGTCCGCGCGCGTGATGCGTCGCCTGCACGATATTTTTATCTCCACATGGCCCTGGCCTGCGCGGCGACCGCTTTTCTCGGCTTCGCGCCGACCTATTGGGTACCGCTCGCCCGCGGTGCGTTTTCCGCAAGCCCCGTGATTCATTTTCACGGCCTCTTGTTCTTTACCTGGTCTCTCTATTTCGTGATCCAGACCTGGCTCGCGGCCTCAGGCCGCGTGGTCAATCACCGCGCGATCGGCATCGTCGGCGTTTCGCTCGCGACCGCAATGACGATCTTCGGCTTCCTCGCCTCCGTGCACGTGATGCAGCACTCCGCCGCGCTCGGGCAGAAGGAGGCCGGCATCGCCTTCTCGATCGTGCCGATGAGCGGCATCGCGTTCTTTGCGCTGGTGTTCGTGCTCGGCATCGTGAACACGCGCAGGCCGGAAGTTCACAAGCGCCTAATGCTGCTCGCCGCGGTCTCGATCCTCGACGCCGCGATCGCGCGCTGGTTTCTGACTTTCCTCGCTCCTCCCGGACCGCCCGGCCCGCCCCCGGTGCCGGTGACCATCGCGCCGGCCGTGGTGGCCTCCCTGCTGCTCGTCGTCGCCATGGTGCGCGACTGGCGCACCGAGGGCCGCGTGCATCCGGTCTACATCACCGGCACGCTCGCGATGCTGGCGGTGAAGGTGCTGAACTGGCCGATCAGCGAAAGCGCGGCATGGCATGCGTTCGCCGGCGGGATTCTGGCGCTGGCGCAGTAGTTTCTCCGATGTCGTCCTGGCGAAAGCCAGGACCCATTACCCCGAATGTCAATTGTTGAGGAAGGCTGGAGCCACCAACCTTCGCCAAACTTGTCCCTGTGGTAATGGGTCCTGGATCAGCGCTCGCTACGCTCGCTTGTCCAGGACGACGGCGGATGTGAGGCGGCGCCTACGCCCCCGCCTTGCACGTGATCCCGCCGTCGACCACCAACTCGATCCCCGTCACATATTTCGACTCGTCCGACGCCAAGAACAGCGCGGCGTTGGCCACGTCCCAGGCATCGCCCATGTGGCCCATCGGCACTTGCGCATCGCGCGCGCGCCACATCGCCTCCACGTCGCCCTTGGCGTAGCTGGAGGCAAGGCCGGCGGAATGTTCGACCATCGGCGTCTTCATCAGGCCGGGCAGGATCGCATTGACGCGCACATGATGCGGCGCGAACTCGATCGCGGTGGTGCGTGTCATCTGGTTCATCGCCGCCTTCGAGGTGCCGTAGGTGACGTAGGAGATGCCCATATGGCGGATCGAGGCGATCGAGGAGATGTTAATGATCGAGCCGCCGCCCTGCTTCACCATCACGGGGATGACGTGCTTCATGGCGAAATAGGCACTCTTGAGGTTGACGCTGAAGACGCGGTCCCAGCTCTCCTCGGTCACCTCGACCACGCTGCCCATCTCGGCGATGCCGACATTGTTGTCGAGCACGTCGATGCGGCCATAGGCCTTGAGGCACGCCGCGACCATCGCCTCGATCTCGGCTGACCGAGAGACATCGGCGGTGAACGCGGTCGCCTTGCCGCCTTCGTCCTTGATGATCTTCGCGGTCTCCTCGGCAGCAGTGCCGTTGCGGTCGACGCAGAACACCTGCGCACCCTCGCGCGCAAAGGTCACCGCGGTGGCCTTGCCATTGCCCCAGCCGGGTCCGATCGAGCCGGCCCCCACCACCATCGCAACCTTGCCCTTGAGCCGATCCATCGCGTGTCTCCCGTGTTGTTGTTGATTGTAGCCCGGATGAGCGAAGCGATATCCGGGCTACGGATCGTTGCAGACTTTCATCGTCGTAACGTTAGCACCTATGGGATGCCCGACAATCTCCGACAACGTCCGGCACGCGCCGTCATGGCAGAGCCGCCATTCCCCGGCCGCGCCGGAATTGCCGAGCACGACCTCCCGCATCGGCACCCGCTTCGGCTGCCATTGAAACCAGCCATCGACGAGCCGCGCCTCGGGCGGCGGCTCCATGCCGGCACCGGTGCCCTTGACCCGCGCCTGCACCAGTTCGAGACCATCCGGCGTGACGCGCCAGTCTTCCTGCCAGTCGACCTTTTCGATCGAATGCGTCCACACCAGCGTGAAGGCCGTGAGCGCCAGCGCCTTCACGCCCGACGCTGTGGCGAAGCAGAGGCTCACACCGCCTCGATCGCTGCCGGCGGGCGCTGCCGCCACTGCCACAGCACCAGCGCGGCAGAGAGCACGAAGCCCGCGGTGTCGCTGAACGGGAAGTCGCCGAGCAGGCAGAGCGCAGCGCCGAGCGCGACCACGCGCTCGAGCAGCGTCAGCCGCGCGAACAGGAAGCCGATCGCCACCATGCCGAACAGGCCGATCGCCACCAGCGCCTTGAAGGTCGCCAGCGCCACCGCGCCGTAGAAGCCGAGTTTTGCCGCCATGGGATCGCCGGCCTGGAGCATCAAGGCCGGCGAGTAGACGAAGATGAAGGGGATGACATAGCCGGCGAGCGCGATGCGCATCGCCTCCCAGCCGATCTTGTCCGGATTTTCCTTCGCGATCGGCGCGGCCGCGAGCGCGGCAAGCGCCACCGGCGGCGAGAGGTCGGCCATGATGCCGTAGTAGAACGCGAACATGTGGCTGGCGATCAGGGGCACGCCGAGTTTCGCCAGCGCGGGCGCTGCGAGCGCGGCGGTGATGATGTAGGTCGGGATGGTCGGAATGCCGGTGCCGAGCAGGATCGACAGCAGCATGGTCATGATCAGCGCCAGGAACAGGCTCTTCTCCCCGAGCCCGATCACCCAGCCGCCGAAGATGGTGCCGACACCGGTCTGCGACATCATGCCGATGATGACGCCGACGATGGCGCAGGCCATGCCGACGGTGATAGCGGATTTGGCACTTTCGGCCAGCGCGTCGCGGCATTCGCGCAGGGCCTTGAACCCGCCATTGATGAAAGCGGTGATCACAATCAGCCCGACGACGACGCTCGCGACCGGCACGATCTGAAGGCCGTCGCGCGACAACGCGGCGACGACGAGCGCGAGCCCGACCCAGAAGATGGTGCGGATCACCATGGAGGACGCACCGGCCGTGATGCTGGCGCCCAGGATGAGCGTCACCGTCAGCGCGAGGCCCATGCTGCCGGCATAGAGCGGCGTAAAGCCTTCGAACAGCATGTAGACCAGCGCGGCGAGCGGCAGCACGAGGTACCAGCGCGTCACCAGGGCCTTCCAGGCGCTCGGGATCTCCGAGCGCTTCATGCCGACAAGGCCGTGCTTGCCGGCTTCCAGATGCACCATCCAGAAGGCGGATGCGAAATAGAGGATGGCCGGGATCGCCGCCGCTTTCACGATTTCCGAGTACTGGACGCCGAGCGTCTCCGCCATGATGAAGGCGACAGCGCCCATCACCGGCGGCATGATCTGCCCGCCCATCGACGCCGTGGCTTCGACGCCGGCGGCAAAGGCGCGGCGATAGCCGAACTTGATCATCAAGGGAATCGTGAACTGGCCGACGGTGACGACGTTGGCGACGCCCGAGCCGGAGATCGTGCCCATCATGCCCGAGGCGAACACCGCGACCTTGGCAGGTCCGCCGCGGGTGCGGCCGAACAGGCCGAGCGAGACGTCGGTGAAGAGCTGGATCATGCCGGCGCGCTCCAGGAACGAGCCGAACAGGATGAACAGGAAGATGTAGGTCGCCGAGACGTAGATCGGCACGCCGTAAAAGCCTTCGGTGCCGAACGACAGATGCGTGACGATCTGGTCGAAATCATAGCCGCGGTGGTTGAGCGGCGACGGCAGATATTGGCCGAAGAACCAGTAGAGCAGGCACGCGCCGCACATCAGCGGCAGCGCCGCGCCCATCAGGCGCCGCGTGCCCTCGAAGATCAGCACCGCGAGCAGCGTACCGACGGCGAGATCGAGCCTGGTCGGATCGCCATCACGCGCGATCAAATCGGCATAGAAGATCCACTGATAGAGCCCGCAGAAGAAGCCGGCGCCGCCGATCACCCAGCCGAGCGCGCGGCCGACATCGCTTCTGGCGGTGAAATTGCCGATCAGACCGAAGGTGAGCAGGACCAGGAAGCCGACATGGACGCCGCGCACCACCTGGCTCGGCAGATAGTTGAAGGCGGCGACATAGAGCTGGAAGGTGGCGAAGGCAATGCCGATCCAGTAGGCGAGACGGCCCCACCAGCCCGGGCCGAAGCCCTCCGGGAAACCGTGCTCGAAATTGTCGAACTCGACCTTGATGGGCTCTACGGAGCCCTCTGCCTGCAACATCGATGTGTCCCCGCGCCCAATGGGCGTTCTTACAGCATTCACGCTGCGCCCTGAATACGTCATGCCCGGGCAAAAGCGCCAAGCGCGTCTTCGCGCAGATGACCCGGGCATCCACGCTCACTCCGTCATTCCGGGATGGTCCGAAGGACCAGACCCGGAATCTCGAGATTCCGGGTTCGATGCTTCGCATCGCCCCGGAATGACGACGGAGGGAGAATTACTTGATCAGCCCCTTTTCCTTGTAATAGCGGATCGCGCCGGGGTGCAGCGGAACCGGGCTGCCGGTGGCGGCCGTCTCGAGCTTGATCTCCTTGCCGGCCGCGTGGGCATTCTGCAATTCCGGCAGCGACTCGTAGACCAGCTTGGTCATCTGGTAGGCGAGATCGTCCGACACTGCGGAGCTCGTCACGAGATAGTTGACCACGGCCGCGGTCGGCACGTCCTTGTCCTGGCCCGAATAGGTGTTGGCCGGGATGGTCGCCGCGATGAAGGGCGGGCCGATCTTGTCGACGGTCTCCTTCGGCACCGACACCACCGTGATCGGGCTCGAGGTCGAGAGATCCTTCAGCGAGGCAACACCGAGCCCGGCCGATTGCAGCGTCGCACCCAACTGGCGGTTCTTCATGAGGTCGACGGATTCGGCGAACGGCAGGTACTCCACCTTGCCGAGGTCCTTGTAGCTCATGCCGGCGGCCGCCAGGATCGCGCGGGAATTCAGCTCGGTGCCCGACTTGGGCGCGCCGACCGACAGGCTCTTGCCCTTGAGGTCCGCCAGCGTCTTGATGCCGCTCTCGGTGGTCGCGACGATCTGGATGTAGTTCGGATAGATCGCGCCGATGGTCCTGAGCTTGTCGAGCTTGGACTTGAAGCCCGCTTCCTCTTCGCCGTCCCAGGCGGCCTTGAGCGAGTCGCCCAGCGTGAACGCCAGCTCGCCGCGGCCCTGCTGGAGCAGGATCAGATTCTCGACCGACGCCTTGGTGGCCTGCACCTGCGTCTTCACGTTCGGAATCTTGTCGCCGTAGATCTTCCCGATCGCGACCCCGAGCGGATAATAGACGCCCGAGGTGCCTCCGGTCAGCACGTTGATGAAGGATTGCGCATGCGCGCAAGGCGCCGACGCCGCCAGAGCAAGAGCCGCGGCCACGCCGAAAATCGTCCGTTTCATGATTTCTGTACTCCCCAAACCGGCGGGGAAATTGGCCGGATGAGGGGAGCGGGTCAACCCATCCAATAGGCAAAACAGGACTGCGGCAAATGGCCGTTCCGGCTCAGCTTTTGGGGAACCGGTCGGGTGCGGCGAGGTGGCGCAGCCGGATCGCGGCGCGCCCGAACGCATCGGGTTCGAGCGCGCGGTCAGCTCACTGGAACGTCATGTCCAGGCACTTCGAGATGTCGGAGCCGAGGCCGGAGGAGATGGTGATGCAGCCGCGCACCTTCTGCGCGGTGACGTCGGCCGCCCAGATCGAGTAGCCGCCGGGACCGAAGAACGAATTGGTGTTCGGCGGCTCGGTCTCGGTGGCGTCGAAGTCGTAATGGCCGTCGGTCTCGAAGATGCGCGGCTTCTTAGTGCAGCCGCCGTCGGTCTGGACGTTGATGACTTCCTTGTTGTCCCGGGTCAGCGCCAGCGAGACCTGGCAGCGGAAATATTCCGAGGTCCTGGTGTTGAAGAGATAGGTGTAGGATTTGCAGGTCGCCGTGTTCAGCTTGCCCGGGGCAAGGCCGCGGCTGCACGAAATCCGCTGGTTGTGGCTGAGCTGGTAATCATCGGCCCGGGCGGCCGGCGCCAGCGCCGTCAGCGACAATGCAGCAGCCCAGCAAAATTTGATCACGTGGCGCATCCGAATCATCCCTACCAATAATTTTGTCGAGTTGCGTTCTAGACGGAAAGCGGAACATAGTCGCGAGGGGACGAAGGGAAAATCACAAACTGCTGGGCAAGACGTGATGCGCCGCGGCGCTTTCGCGAATTGACCCGGCAATACCGTTCGTGATTTGTTCAAGCCGGATGCCCCGACGATGGGGAGGATGGGATCATGGCATTTTCAACGAAGGCATTTGCAATCGCAGCCGCGCTCGGCGCATTCACAGCACCCGCATTGGCACAGGCCGAGGCGACGCCCTGGGAGCTCAAGCCCGACATGGGCTACGCCTATGACAAGGAAGGCAAGACCTATTCCTACAAGATGGGCACCAGCAATGCCGGCGAGCTGCTGAAGGGGGCCAAGAAGGTGCCGAAGGGCACGCTGTTCTTCATCGGCCACAACGGCCAGCTCTACATGCGCAGCGGCCCGTATCTGGAAGGCGACGGCAAGTTCAAGTTCGGGCCGGATCAGTAGGGGACGGGCGGGCACGCGACACACTCGGTGTCGTCCCGGCGAAGGCCGGGACCCATACCGCGTGATCTATCGGATGGCGGACGGTAGGAGTACCGAACGACTGTCTTCGCCAAACTACTCCCTGGGGTTATGGGTCCCGGCCCCCCGTGCGCAATTGCGCAACTAGGCCGGGACGACACCTTTTAAAACGCAACCGCCAGCTCCCTCGCTAAAACGCCCCCGCCAATTCCCGCGCGCCGGCATTGTTGCCGTTGCTGTCCATCCGCGTATCCGTCACCGCGAGCAGCTTCGCCACCGTGTTGTGGCGGATCGCGACCGGGTTGCGCTCGTAGCCGCCGCGCTGGAAGAAGTTCGAGGTCGGCACCTGCTCGCGCATCGCCTGCGGCATCGTCACCATGTCGAGCCCGGTGCCGTCGCCGGTGAGGTTCATCATCTCGAGCTCGGCCGCGCTGAGCGGACGGGTGTAGCCCTTGGCGCGCGCGAACAGCACCGACGTCAGCAGCTTGTGGGTCTGGAGCATCGGCCCGACGTCGATGTCGAGCACCATGGCGTGCATCGCCCAGCCCTGCGCGGTGTTGCCGATCTTCTCGTGCTCCGACCAGGTGTCCGGCACCGACTTGGCATGCGCCACCATTTTCTTCAGCACGACGAGCTTGTGCTCGAGCGACTGGCGCGCCGGCCCGGAGGTCCGCGCCACCTTGTCGGAGAGCACGCGAATGAATTCATGGCCCTGCTCGGCCAGCAGCTCGACGCTGTTGGTGGTCAGGAGCTGGTTGTAGCCCATCGCGGTCGAGATCGCGCGCTTGCCGCCATGCTCGATACCCGCCTGCACGTCGTAACTGCCGGTGCCGCCGGTCTCGAACGAATAGACCCGGACGGCCTGCTCGCGCGTCAGCCCGGAGGCGAGCGCGTAGCGTGCATAGGCGCGCTTGAACTCGACCTCGCTGGACGGGCGCTGCGGCGCGAACTGGTAGAGCTCCTGCGCCGCGCGCAGCAGATCGGCGACGACGGGGATCGGCTTTTTGGTCGGGCGCTCCGGCGTTTCCTCCGGCTCCGGATTCACCGGCCGCTTCGGTCCGTTATAGAGCGGCGGGTGCTCCAGCACGTAATCGTCGAGTGTGATCTGCTGCCCGCTGCGCCGCTTGGCATTGCGGGTCTTCCGCTTCTCGGAGATCTGGCTCCAGTAGGCGCCGGCTTCCTCGTCGAAGGCCGCGCGCGCGGCCTGATATTCCCCGAGCTTGCGGCGATATTCGAGCACGGCGGGCGATGCCCCGCCTTGCGCAAAGAACTGCGACAGGAGCTGGGCCTTGGCATCGCGGACGGCGGGCGGCAGCGCATCGGACGCGCCGCCGCGCGCGGCGGGCGCGAGCACGACGAGCGCGAATGGAACCAGCGCAAGGCTCTTTCGAATCGAATGATGCATGCCGCCCTCTTAACAGGCATCCGGTAACCGTCACGTTAACGCGCCGTTTACCATCGTCACTTCCAGGCGAACACCGGCTGTTCCAGCTCGGTCACGCGGGTCTGCCGCCCCGCCAGCACCTCGCGGAACTGGTAGATCAGCGCCGCCGTCGGCGCGTGAATCAGGCTCGCCTGATGATGGAAGCGGATGACGCGGCGCGCGCTCTCGGGGATCGCGACGAAGTCGAAGGCGTCGTCGTGCTCGATCGTGGCGAGCGCGATGCGATGAACGGAGGCGACCTCGTCCGGGTTCGGACGGATCGCGGCGTCGTCCGTAGCCCAGACCACCACCGGCGTGATCAGATAGCCGGAGCGGGTCGGATAATCGTCGAGCGTGCCGAGCACCTGCGCGCTGGTGAGACGAAGGCCGAGCTCCTCGTCGAGCTCGCGCAGCGCCGCCTCGACCGGCGTCTCGCCGGCATCGCAGCGTCCACCCGGCAGGGCCCATTGGCCGCGATGGGCGCGCAGATGCGATGCGCGCAGCGTGAGCAGGAAGGCGGTGTCGTCGCCCTCGCCCGCCGCGGTCAGCGCGACCGCCACCGCAGCGCGCTTCAACGCCGGCGCCGCGCCGTCGTCCGGCAGCCGCGTGAAGGCCGCGCAGGCGGCCGCGATATTCCGCCGTGTGGCATCGTCGAACGGTCTCATCATGCTTGACTACACCACGTCCGCCCCCGATGAAATGAGATCGCAAGGCCCGCAGAGGAATGGACGACGAGATGACCAACAAGGCCGCCGCAAGGCTGAAATCGGAGGGCTGGACCATCCTCGAGACTACGGGCTTCATGCACCTGATCGGCCCCTTGTGGGAACGCAAGTTCGACGGCCACTACGAATTCGCACTCGCCACCGAGGACAAGCATCACAACCGCCGCGGCATGGTCCAGGGCGGCGTGATGATGACGTTCGCCGACCGCACCTGCGGCATGACCGCCCGCTACGTCTCCGGCAAGGAGTTCATGGCGACGGTGCAGCTCGACACCCATTTCGTCGAGGCCGGCCAGATCGGCGACATCCTGATCTCGCGCCCGCGCGTGGTGCGCTCGACGCGCAGCCTCATCTTCATGAGCACCGAAGTCACCGTCGAGGGCCGCTGCATCGTGATGGCCAACGGCGTGTTCAAGATCTTGAAGGGGCCGGCGTAGCGGCTCGCTCTCCGTCGTCGTCCTGGCGAAAGCCAGGACCCATTACCCCAAGGAGAAGTTGTGGCGCGAGCACGTAACCACGAGTCTTCGCCAAACCACGTCCTGGGGTAATGGGTCCTGGATCGGCGCTCCGCTCCAGACAACGCTGCGCGTTGTCTGGAGCTGCGCTTGTCCAGGACGACGTTGGGAGGCGGTGTCGCGTCCCCCAACCTCGTCATTGCGAGCGCAGCGAAGCAAACCAGATGCGTTCCGCGGACGCATCTCTGGATTGCTTCGCTGCGCTCGCAATGACGGCGCGGGATGGTTATGCTGCCGGCTTCGACAGTGTTGAGGAAGCAGCCCATGCAATACCGCCAGCTCGGCCGCACCGGCCTGAAAGTCTCGCCGATCTGTCTGGGCACCATGATGTTCGGCGGGCCGACCGATGAGGCCGCATCAAAGCGGATCATCGCGAAAGCCCACGAGGCCGGGATCAATTTCATCGACACCGCGGACGCCTATTCGAAGGGCGGATCCGAAGAGGTGGTGGGCCGCGCCATCGGCAACAACCGCCATTCCTGGGTGCTGGCGACAAAGCTCGCGAACCCCATGGGCAGCGATCCCAATCGCGGCGGGCTGTCGCGGCGCTGGGTGTTGCAGGCGGCGGACGAAAGCCTGGCGCGGCTCGGCACCGACCACATCGACATCTACTATCTGCACAAGGAGGACCATGCGACGCCGCTGGAGGAGACGGTGCGCGCGATGGGCGATCTGATCCGATCAGGCAAGGTGCGCTATTTCGGCGTCTCGAACTACCGCGCCTGGCGCGTCGCCGAGATCTGCAACATCTGCGACCGGCTCGGCATCGACCGGCCCGCGGTGAGCCAGCCCTATTACAACGCGATGAACCGCATGCCCGAGGTCGAGCACTTTCCGGCCTGCTCCTATTACGGCCTCGGCATCGTGCCTTACAGCCCCTTGGCGCGCGGCGTGCTGACCGGCAAGTACAGGCCGGATGCAGTCCCGGACAAGGAGACCCGCGCAGGCCGCAACGACACCCGCATGATGCAGACGGAATGGCGGCCGGAGTCGCTCCAGCTCGCGCAGGAGATCAAGAGCCACGCTGAAAAGAAAGGCATCACCGCCGGCCAGTTCGCGGTCGCCTGGGTGCTGAACTCCGCTTTCGTGACCTCCATCATCGCCGGCCCCCGCACCGAGGAGCAGTGGGACGACTATATCCGCGCGCTCGACTATCGCTTCACCAGCGAGGACGAGGCCCTGATCGACCGCCTGGTGACGCCGGGCCATCCCTCGACGCCGGGCTACAACGACCCGGCCTATCCGATCGAAGGCCGCCGCGCGCGAACGGCTTGAACTCCGGAGACGACGATGGCGCATGACGACCGCTACGGCCTGCCACTCTCCACCGCATCCGATGCCGCGGCATCCGCCTATCGCGAAGGCGTCGACCTCATGCTGGCGGGCTGGACCGGCACCGCGGAGACGCTGGAGCGCGCCATCGCCGCCGATCCGGACTTTGCGCTTCCCCTTATCGCCCGCGCCCGCGTGCATGCCTTCTACCAGCAGGGCGACCTCGCGCGGCAGAAGGCGGCACGCGCGCGCGAGCTCGTGGCGAAGCGCGGCACGGAGCGTGAGCGCTCGCATGTCGAGACCTTGGCGCTGGCGATCGAGGGCCGCCTGCCCGAGGCGATTGCGGCGACGCTGAAACATATCGAGGCATGGCCGCGCGATGCCGTGGTGCTGTCGCTGCCGCTCGGCGCGTTCGGCCTGTTCGCCTTCTCCGGCATGGCCGATCACGACCGTGCGCGGCATGAGCTGTGCGAACGCGTTGCGCTACATTATGGCGAGGACTGGTGGTTCCTCACCATGTCCGGCTGGGCGATGACCGAGAACGGCGACGTCGCCCGCGGCCGCGGCATCACCGAGCGCGGCTTCGCCCTGCGCCGGCAGAATGCCCATGCCGCTCACGCCGTGCTGCATGCGATGTTCGAGGATGGCTCGATCGAGGCGGCCGACCGGCTCGTCGACGAGTGGATTCCGACCTACGACCGCGCCGGAATCCTGCACGGCCACATCCGCTGGCATCAGGCGCTCGGCGCGCTGGAGCATGGCGATGCAGCACGCGCACTCGCGATCTATGCCGACGTGCTCCAGCCCTCCGCCACGCAGGCGCCGCCGCTCAACGTCATCACCGACGGCGCCTCGCTGCTCTGGCGCCTGTCCTCTTACGGCCACGCCGTGCCGAAGGCACTCTGGCTTGATGCCGACGCCGCCGCGCAAAAGCTGTTTCCGAAATCGAGCCTGCCCTTCGCCGACGTCCACATGGCGCTGTTCGCCGCCGCAACGCAAAACCGCGACGCGCTCGCCGCACGCCTTGCCGTGATCGAGCAGCGGGTCGCCGAGGGCAAGCTGCCGGCCGGCCCCGTGGTGCCGGCGATCTGCCGCGCGCTGGCGGCCTTTGCGGACGAGGACTATGCGGCCTGCGTGCGGACGCTCGCGCCAGTGCTCACCGACGTCGTCCGCATCGGCGGCAGCCACGCCCAGCGCGAGCTGATCGAGGATACTTTTATTGTCGCCCTGATGCGCGGCGGCGAGCTGCCGCGCGCCCGCAGTATGCTCGACGCCCGCCTGCATCGACGCCCCTCCCTGCGCGATACGCGCTGGCAGGCGGCGTTGGCTTGAGGCAGGATAAGAAAAACAATGCGGGGGACGCCCATGACCGAGATCGTTGCGCTGGAGGCGCTTGTCGCGCGCGTCACATCGGGGCAGTCGCTGGCAATTCCCGTCGACGGCTCCGGCGTCGCGATGGCCGCGACCGCGGCGCTGCTCGAAGCCGGTATCCGCGATCTCAAGCTGATCTGCGTGCCGATCTCGGGCCTCCAGGCCGATCTCCTGATCGGGGCCGGCGCCGTCGCCTCGCTCGAGACCAGCGCGGTGTCGCTCGGTGAAGCCGGCGCCGCGCCGCGCTTCACCGCGGGCGTCAAGAGCGGCGCGTTTGCGTTACGCGACTCCACCTGCCCCGCGATCTACGCCGGCCTCCTCGCGGCGCAAAAGGGCGTGCCGTTCATGCCGATCGCCGGCATCATCGGCAGCGACCTGCTCAAGGTGCGGCCGGACTGGCAGGTGATCGACAGTCCCGTCGGCGAAGCGCGCAAGGTGGTCGTGGTGCCCGCGATCTCTCCCGATGTCGCACTGTTTCACGCGCCCGAGGCCGACCGTGCCGGCAATGTCCGGATCGGCCGCCACCGCGAGCTCGCCGGCCTCGCCTATGCCGCAAAACGCACGCTGGTCACCGTCGAGCGCATCGTCGATCGCAATCTGCTGGAGACGGAAGACTCCGCCGCCGGTGGGCTGCCTTCGCTCTATGTGGACACCATCGCGGTCGCCGCGCGCGGCGCCTGGCCGCTGGCCCTGTGGGACGAATATCCGGCGGACGAAGCCGAGATCGCGCGCTATGCGGCGATGGCGCGCAGCGAAGACGGCTTTCGCGCCTATCTCTCCGGCTTCCTGACGCATCGCAAGCAGGTGGCCTGATGTCATCGGAACGCGAACGGCGCGAAATCCTGATCGCCACCATCGCCGACCTGCTCGACGGCATCCGTCACGTCGCGGTCGGCGCATCGTCGCCGATCCCCGCGGCCGGTGCGATGCTGCTGCGCGCACGCAACGAACGCGACGGCAAGCCGCCGGTGCGCATCTCGATCCTGGGATCGCAGGCGCATAATTTCTTCACCAATGGCGGCATCGAGTTGTTCGACTGCGCCGCGCAAGGACGGGTCGATGCCTTCTTCCTCGGCGGTGGCCAGATCGACGGAGCGGGCAACATCAATCTGGTCGGCACCGGCGACTATCCCACGAACAGCGTGCGCTGGCCCGGCTCGTTCGGCTCGGCCTATCTCTATCATCTCATTCCGCGCGTGATCCTGTTTCGCGAGGAGCACACCCCGCGCGTGTTCGTGCCGAAGGTCGATTTCGTCAGCGCCCGGGCGATCACACCGGGGGTCGCTCGCCGCGGCGGGCCATACGCGCTCCTGACCAACATGGCGCTGTTCGGCTTCGACCGCGAGGCAGGCGGCTTTGCCTTACGCTCGGTGCACCCGCCCTTCACGCCGGCCGACATCAGGGAAAATACCGGCTTCACCTATGAAGAACCGGAGGTGGTGCGGGAAACCGCACGGCCCGATACCGCAACCCTGGCATTGCTGCGCGGCCGGATTTTCGACGAACTCGCCGAGACTTACCCGGCCTTTGCAAGGACGATGAAGCAGGCGGCGTGATCATTCGGCTCCGCCACGAAAAAAACACCGGCCTGGCGGCAAGTGCCTGCCGGGACGGGTTGGGCGATTGGACGAATCGCCGATGGGTGGCGCGGTGGTATTCAGGTCGGGCGTGGCGACACAAACGGGATCGCAACCAATTTGCGGTTCGATGGTTATTGAACGGAACTTTTCCGCGGTCCCCTGGCATATGAGCCCCACGATGCGCCTCTGCCGACCGGCCCTCGCAGCAGCCTTCGTTGCCCTCGCAAGTCCTTGTTTTGCCGACTCTTCCAGGCCGATTCCCGTCAACAATCCGTCGGTGCAGCAGAGCGCCTTCATCGATTTGCTGGCGCTGATGTCCGGCCACTGCAAGACGCTCAAGGTCGCCGGACGTACCCTTGCCTGCAAGACGGTGGCCTACGCCCATGGCGATACGGGCCGGGTCAATTTCGCCGTCGCCGTCGACGACCCCACCGACGAGAACCACGTCGTGTCGTTCTCCGGCGAGAACGGCAAGCGGGCCGACGACAACTCCTACGAGCTGCCGATCGACCGCATGCTGCTCAATTCCAAGGACCGGCCCAAGGTCGACGGCCTGCCCGTGCCGGCGGAGCAGACCTCCACCGGAATCTGCCGCCAGACCGGCAATTTTGCCGCCCGGAAGGTGACTGATGTCACCTGCTCCGCAACCGACAGCGAGGGCCGGAAGTACGAACTCCTGTTCGTCTCCGACGGCACGCCGGTGAGTGTGCGCCGCATCAGGCAATCGTCGCCGTCGATCCAGGATCCCTTCAAGTAGATCCTCACGCGAACGCCTTCTCCAGCGTCGCGAAGATCACCGCGAGCGACTTGTCGTGGCGGGTCACCGGCGGCACCGGGCGATCGATCTTCATGAGTTGATAGACCGCCATCTGCGCCGCGCGCACCGAATATTCGACGGTGAACACGACGTCGTCGGGGATTTCGACGAACTGGCTGACGAAGGCGAGATTGACCGAATTCCTGGGAACCGGCAGCGGCCGATCGGTCGCGTTGCGCGGCATGAACATGCTGGTGATGTAGGGCATGCGGCAGGGAATGCAGATCGCATTCTCGAACACATCGCGATCGAAGTTCAGGTGCCCGCACAGCTCGTTCAGGATGTCCGCACCGCCGCAATCGGACATCGGCTTCCCGACGAAATTGCCGACGCGGTCCGGATGCAGCGCATAGCCCCAGAACACCTGCACGTCCTTCGGCTGACCGGCGAAATGCGGCTGATGATACAGCACCGCCGACATCAGCCAGTTGGAATCCCTGAACGTCACCAGCCCGCCGGTGCCGGCCCTGTTGCCCGAGAACGCCTCCATCTTGTCGAAGAAGCGCGGATCGCGGCAGGTGACCGTAAAGGACAGCCAGTATGATTCCGGGATCGAGGTGTTGAACGCGGACGGATTGCCGAATTCGGGACGTCCCTGCGCGATCGTCTCCCACAGCGCCCAGCCCTGGCTGTCGGCCTTGGTCAGGTGCGGCGGCGGCTCGGTCATGGTGCCGAGGCTCGAGGCATCCGTCATCGAGCCGTTCTGGAAGAACACGAGATCGCCGTCCTCGAGGCGGACATTGGCGGTGCGGCCGTCGCGATCGAGCACGAGCTGGCGCACGCGCACGCGTCCGGCCTCGTCTTCGAGCGTCATGTCGGTGACGCTTGTGCCGCGCACGAATTGCACGCCCTGCCGCTTCAGCCAGTCGGCAAGCGGCCGCACGATCGCGTCATACTGGTTGTAGACGGTACGCTTGACGCCGGCGAGGGTTTCGATGCGCGGGAATTCGTTCATGAAGCGGTGCAGATAGCGCTTCAGCTCGACCGCGCTGTGCCAGGGCTGGAAGGCGAAAGTGGTCTGCCACATGTACCAGAAATTGGACTCGAAGAATTTCGGCGACAGCCAATCGGTGATGCGGCTGTTGCCGAGCGTCTCCTCCGAGGCCTCGGTGAGCCGCAGCAGCTCGAGCCGGTCGCGCGCGGAGAAGCCCATGTGGGAGACGTCGATCTTGAAGCGGTTGCGGTCGACCAGCCGCGCCTGCGAATGCGCCGGGTTCTCCTCGTTGAATGCGACGGTCTCGTCCCGCACGCTCAGGCCCGGACGTTCGAGCGAGGGGATGCCCGACAGCAGGTCCCAGGTGCATTCGTAGTGATCGGTGGTGAGCATGCGCCCGCCGCGCAACGAATAGGCGCCGTTCGCGAGCAGCGCGCCGTCGAGGCTGCCGCCGAGCAGCGGCTGCGCCTCGTAGATCACGATGTCGCGCCCCGGCACCTGCGCGTCGCGAACCAGGAACGCCGCGCCCGCGAGCGATCCGATGCCACCACCGATGAAATACGCCTTCATGACTTGCCTCGATTGCAATTCGAATTCTCGCAGAGAGATTGCATGGGGGCCGGCGGCCGAAGTTGCGCTGGATCAAGCGCAGCGGAAGCGGCGTTCAAGAGGACGTGAGCGCTCTCCTTCTCTCCCTCTCCCCGTTCTTACGGGGAGAGGGTCGGGGTGAGGGGCTGCCTCAGCAATAACGGTGAGAGTTAAACTCGCGGAGGCTCCCCCTCACCCGTATCGCATCTTCGATGCGATACGGCCTCTCCCCGCAAGCGGGGGAGAGGCGAAGATCAAGCCGGCTTCTTCGCATAGATCTGCGCGATCTCGTCGGCGAAGCGGTGCTCGAGCGCGGGGCGCTTGTTCTTCAGCGTCGGCGTCAGCAGGCCCGCGGCAATGGTCCAGGGATCCAGCGTCCACCACACCGCGCGCGGCGTCGCGTAGGACGGATAGGCCTTCACCGCCGCCGCGATTCTGGCAAGCAGGGCGGCCCGCTCCGCCGCGCCGCCTTGCTTGCCGCTCGCGGCGAGCCTTTCTTTCTCCTGCACCCAGGCTTTTGCATTGAGCACGACCAGCGCGGTGAGGAACGGGCGCTGCTCGCCGACCACCAGCGCCTGCTCGAACAGGGGATCGGCCAGGATCGCGGTTTCGAGATCCACCGGCGCGATCTTCTCGCCGGTGGACGTCACGAGGATGTCCTTGATGCGGCCGGTGATGGTGATGCGCCCGTTCTCGATGCGGGCCTGATCGCCGGTGTGCAGCCAGCCATCGGCCTGCTTCACGCGACGCGTCTCCTCGGGCTTGTGCCAGTAGCCGAGCATCACGCTCGGACCGCGCACCAGCAGCTCGTCGTTCTCGCCTAACCTGACCTCGACGCCGTCGAGCACGTGGCCGACCGAGCGTGGATCGTTGTCCTCGGGGGTGTTGACGGAGACCACCGGCGAGGTCTCGGTCATGCCGTAGCCCTGGAGGATGTCGAGCCCGAGCGCGAGAAACAGCCGAATGACGGGCTCGGCGATCGGCGCACCGCCGGAGACCGCGACGCGCAGGCGGCCGCCGAGCTGCGCCAGCACCTTGTCGGAGACGAGCCGCTTCAACAGCGGCCAGGCCAGCCGGTCGAACAGCGAGAGTGCGCCGCGTCCCTGCCGCGCATCGAAACGCCGGCCGCCGACGGCAATCGTGAGGTCGAGCAGCGCCCGCTCGATGCTTCCGGCCGATGCGCGATGCTGCATGATCAGCGCATGGACGCGCTCATAGATCCGCGGCACCGAGATCAGCACCGTCGGCCGCACATGCTTGAGGTCGTCCCCGAGTTGCGGCACCGAGCGCGCATAGGCGACGCAGGCCCCGGCCGCGATCGGATAATAATAGCCGCCGGTGCGCTCGAAAGTGTGCGAGAGCGGCAGGAAGGACAGGAAGACGTCGTCCGGCGACGCCGCGATGCGACGCGCGATCGCCTTCACATTGGCCACGATGTTGTCATGCGACAGCATCACGCCCTTCGGCCGCCCCGTCGTGCCCGAGGTGTAGACGATGACGGCAAGATCGTCCGGAGCAACCGCGACGTCGGGCAATGGCGCAGTCGCGCCAGGTGCGGACGCAAGCCACTGGTCGAGCGCGACAATACGTGAATCGGCCGGCACCGGCCCGGTCATCTCGGTGCACACGATCCGCTTGAGCGCATCGAGCGGTTGGCCGGTGGCCATGATCGCCTGCCAGCGCGCCAGCGTATCGACGAACAGCAGCAGCGCGCCGGAATCGGCCAGGATGTAGGCGATGCTGTCGGGGTTGTCGACCGCATGCATCGGCACCGGCACGAGACCGCGCGACAGCGCCGCCTGGTCCATCGCGATGTGCGGAATGCCGTTCGGCATCAGGATGGCCACGCGCTCGCCGGGCGAAAAATCCTCCGCGGCCAGCGCCCGCCGCCACAGCTCGAATTCCGCGTCGATCTCGTGCCAGGACTGGCTGACCCAGCGTCCCGCGCCCGCGTCGAAATGGCGATAGGCCTCCGCCGCCGGCGTCGCCTTGACGCGCCAGCGCAGCAGCTCCGGCAGTGTCTTCACGTCAGCGAGCGCCTGCGGTTGACTGATCGGCCCCGACATGGCGTCCTTTCCTGACCGTCGATTCCCGTGAATCTGGGGACTCGACACTAGGCTGGCCAGTCCTCGCCGCCTTGATCCTCAGCAAGGCGGCCATGCTTCGGAGCGATCCATGACGCGCGACCTGCTGTTTCTGCTGCGCCCGGGTTTCGAGGACCCGGCCTATCCGGGCCGGCGCTTCTATTGCTGGCATTGCGCGCTGATGGAGGGCGTGCTCGCCTCGTTTCCACAGCTGGCCGACAAGCTCGACGTCGAGCGCATCGCGTGGCCGCAGCCGCGGCAGGCCGTGATCGTGCTGGTCGGTGCGGAGAACCAGTCGCTGCCGCTGCTCGTGCTGGCAGACGGCGCGACATCGCGGCACCAGACCGGCAGCCACCGCGGCCGCGCCTTCATCGCCGACAAGGATGCGATCCTCGCCGCGCTCTCCGAACGCCACGGCTTTCCCGATCCGCATCCGTAGGACGAGGTTCGTAGCCCGCATGAGCGAAGCGACATGCGGGAACAGTCCCCCCGGATATCGCTTCGCTCATCCGGGCTACGGGCCTGCGTCCGGGGCACGAGAGCTGTCTTGAAACGAGGGAAAATCGGCATTGCCTGGACCCGCGAACGCGTCAAATACTTCCCCAAATTCTGAAAGCCACTCGCCATGCCAAGCCCCCTCCCCGCACTCATCGTCGTCGACGTCCAGCGCGTGTTCGACGAATGGGAGGCGGCAGGCAAGCGCCGCAATAATCCGGATGCGGTGGCGCAAATTGCCGCTCTCCTGAAGGCGTTCAGGGCGAGCGGTGCTCCGATCTTCCACATCCGCCACGAGGGCACGAAGCCGAATTCGTCGTTTCTGCCATCGCGTTCCGGCTACGCCGTCAAGGACGAGGCGCGCGAACAGGACGGCGAGCCCGTGATCGTCAAGCGCGTCAACAGCGCCTTCATCGGCACGGACCTCGAGACGCGCCTGCGCGCCAGCGGCATCACCGTGCTCGTCATTTGCGGCGCCACCACCAACCATTGCGTGGAGACGACGACGCGGATGGCCGGCAATCTCGGCTTCGACACGCGGCTGGTACGCGATGCGACCTGGACCTTCGACCGGATCGGCCCCGATGGCGATGCGCATTCCGCCGAGGAGATCCATGCGATGACGCTGTCGAATCTCAACGGCGAGTTCGCGCGCATCGTCACCACGGATGAGGTGGTCGCATCATTCGCGGCGAAGTGATGGCAACAGTGCGATCAACGCCGGTGATGCGACAATAAACCCCACGACACGCGATCATCTGCGCTGAATCGGACATCGCGCGCTGCGTCGTTTCGACGCCCGCACTGGCCGGAACGCAGCCAACGCCCATGTGTTGTCACACGACATTCAACTGGAGTGATGACATGAAGTATCTCATTGTCGCGATGGCCGTCGGTGCTGCGGCGCTTGCCGGCGGATCGGCGGCGAACGCGGCCAACACCACAAGCGCGACGCAGAGCGCGCGGGGAGGCCAGCCGACCGACATCAGCGCGCAGCACCGGCACCACCATCATGGCTATCGCCATCATCACTGGCGCCATCACCACCACGGCTATTATCGTCCGCACTACCGCAGCTACGGCTATTACCCGCGGCACCACGGTTATTACGGCGGCGGGCCGTACGGATATTACGGTGGCGGCGGTCCGGGCGTGAGCTTCAGCTTCGGCGGCGGCAGCTGGTAAGCGAAAGGTCCGCAGAGATGCGGGCCTTTTTGCTGCAGAGATAGCTCGGCCTCCATGGTTCGAGACGCGCCGTAAGGCGGCGCTCCTCACCATGAGGGTTTAAGATTTCACCGCGAAGCAAGACCTCATCCTGAGGAGCCCGCCCACAGCGGGCGTCTCGAAGGATGGCCGCAGGGACGCTGGCCGCCGAGATCCTTTGCGAAGGCCGCGCGCCTACCCCCGCAAGATCGTTCCCGCCGTCTCCAGCCCGCTCGCCAGCGCCGCCTCGACCGTGCCCATGTCGCGGCCGCGATAGAGCGCTTCGCCGGAGAACAACACCGCTCCGTCGGCGCGCGCGAGCATCGCTTGCGCATCGCGCGTGCGCGGCGTGGCCCAGGAATAGGCGCCGCGGGCGAAGCGATCGTGCCCCCAATTGGTCGCCGCAGCCGCGACGAGGTCGCGCGCGACCTCTTCGCGCGACAGGCCGAAGATGGCGGCGAGCGAACCGAGCCCGGCCTCGATCAACGCTTGCGGATCGAGGCCTTGCAGCTCCGCCGTCCGCGGGCCGCCGAACCAGCCGGTGAGCACGGGATGCTGCTCCGGATATCGCGTCCACCACACCGGGATGGTCTGGTCCGACAGCAGGAAGGTCATATCCGCAAGATCCGGCCTTCGCTCGCGCCACCATGGCCGCGCAAACCGCAGCAGGATCTTGACGACGTTGCCGAATCCGATGTCGTCGGCAGCCGCCGCCTTCGCACGCACGCTCGCCGGAAGCGCGATCTCGCGCAGCAGCGGCAGCGGCACGGTGAGGATCACCCGATCGCAGCGATGCACGTCGCCGCCGGCACCGCGAACGACCACCGTACCGCCCTCCTCCTCGATCGCCGACACCACGCAGCCAAGGCGGATCGTCACGCCATGCCTGCGGCACTCGGCCGCCAGAAAATCGATCAGCGCGCCATAGCCGCCATTGATGCGCGCCTGCCTGTGGAGCCCGCCGTCCATCCATTCCTCGCGCAGCGCCAGCGTGGAGGCGCGCTCGGGATCGGCGGCATCGTAGCCCTCGACCATCCGCTCGATCGAATAGCGCAGCCGATCATATTCGGGCCCGGCAAAATGACGGCGCAGGAAATCGGCGACGGTGAGGTCGTCTTTCAAATCCCCGAGCACGGCATGCAGCTCCGCCTCGTGCGGGTCGTGAGGGTCCTCGCGCGTGAAATTCGCGCCGTCAAAGCTCCGTAGCGTGCCTTCGATCTCCTGAAGGGACAGCCCCGCCTCGCCCAGCAGGGCGCGCGTCACCGGCGCCTCGCCATGGACGAATTCGGCGCCGCCATCGGCGGGGTAGCCGAACTCTGCCGCCGGCAGCGGGTGGATGCGCCCGCCGCAGCGCTCGCGTGCTTCCAGGATCGTCACCCTCTTGCCGGCGCGCGCAAGCTCGCGCCCCGCCATCAGGCCAGCCGCGCCGGCGCCGACGATGACGATGTGCTCGGATTTGTCCGACATGCCGGCGCTTTACCTGACGAGGCCCTGCGGATCGTTCTTGATCAGATACCGCAGCAGCAAGACACCGCCGCCGAGCTCCCGCGTGCTCTCCAGCGTCATCGCCGTGATGGGGGCGCGCTTGTCGCTGTCTGAGTCCGTCGAGTCGAAGACGAAGGGTGCGCCCTTGGCGCCATCGATCGCGGGGCTGAGGATCAGGTTGAATTCGTCGATGAGACCGGCGCGCAGGAACGCGCCATTGGCGACGCCGCCGCCCTCGACCAGCAGCCGTTTCACGCCAAGCTCGCGATTGAGGATGTCCAGCGCCAGCGCAAGGTCGATCTCCGACCTGCCGGCAAAGATGTAGGACACGCCCTCGCCGCGCAGGCCTGCAAGATGTGAATCCGGCACGCTCTCGGTCAGCACCACCACAATCGGATCGCCGCCGATGTCGGAGCGACCCCAGCCGATCTTGCCCTGCGCGTCGAGCACGACGCCATAGGTCTTTGCATCACGCCGCGCAAACCACGGCTCCCGCGGAAACGTCTCGGCCGTTGCGGCGGGATAGGGCGTGCCCTTGGCGAACTCCGAGCCGGTGACGCGGCCGATCACCCAGGCATCGCCGCCGAGCTCGTCATGGATCTTCTCGAACCAGTCCGTCCCGGCCCCCTTCGGACGCCAGCGGCTGGGGTGCGTGCGGCCATCCAGGCTGGAATGCATCAGACAGATGACATACGGCTTCATGCGAATCTCCGGACTGCGCTCAAGCGTCCGTTCCGCTGCCGCCGCTCTTGGCGCGATCGTTGACGATCACTGCGAGCGGATTGAGCTTTGGCGGCGCGACGAGCTTCAGCGTGTTGGTGTCGTGATGATTGAACGGCGCGCCGCGCACGAACAACTCGGTCTGGATCAGATAGGTCCAGCTTCCGTCGTCGTTGAAGGTGATGTCGCAGCGGTAAGCATCGGTGCGGAAGGCCTGTTCCAGGAAGTCGGTCGAGCAGATCCCGTAAGCGGTGTCGCCGCGCTTGGCCGTGACGGATATTTTCCTGTCGTCAGGCCCGGCCTTGCCGGAGGCGAGCAGCACCTGCCCGCGCGGGATCGCCAGCGTCTGCATGATCAGCCCGGTCGCGGGCTCCCACAGCCAGTAGCCGACCTGGTCGTGGAAGGTGATGTCCTCCTCGGGCGTGTTGATGTGGATGTGATAACGCAGACCGTAGAACAGCTGCGGCCCGTTGGCCTGCGGATCGATCGGGTCCATCCGGACGCGCTCGATGAAGGTCCGCCGCTCCGGCCCCTCCGCCTTCGGATTGACGTCGATCCCCTTGTCCGCCTGCCACGTGCCGGCGAGACGGCGGAGCGGGCCGAGATTGGCGAGACTGTCGGGCGAAACGTCCTCGGGCTCGGTGAAGATGTCGGCGGGAAGGGGAAGCATGGGTGTCCTCGCGGGAAGTTGCGGGGAGCAGCAATAGCACGGCGGCGGGAACGTGGCTCGTGCTCAAGCCTCACAATTGCGAATGGACATAGGCGCCACGCGCAGACGATTGTCGGGCTTGGAGGGAGTTCGCGAGGGCAAAAATACGACGCCCAGTCTCGATGGCTTAGGGCAAACCCTCGCGAAACAGCGATGACCAAGACAGTGCATTTGGTTCGGCGATCTTCAGACCATCAAACCGGCGACCGGTTCGAACGTGAATTGAGTGTCATGCCCCGAAGCGGAGCCGAACCGTCCTGGTTCGGCTCCGTCGCCAGGACGTTTAGTGGCGGTGGTCGCGGACCTCAGGTTGATTGCGGTGGTCCCGGACGATGGGTTGATTGCGATGATCGCGCACAACGGGCGGGTCGCGATGGTCGCGGACGATGGTGAGCGCGTTCGCCGGCGCCACCACGTTTGCCAATGCGATCGCTGCGAGAGCCACAAGAATGTAATTGCGCATGAATCTTGTCCTTTGCCTGGTGGCTCACTGCGAGCCACCTGACGACAAGCTAGATTGGCCAGCTCGAATGATATGTGCCGGCGATCACGCGCTGATTGTCGATGCGCTGGCGGCCGTGCCGTCGTCCGATCGGAGGAGAGGCCAGGCGACGGCCATCGCGATCCATCACAATTCGGCTGTGGCGGCGGAGGAGCCTCCTCAGCGCCGACGTCTGCTGCTTCAACGCAAGGCACCCGTGGTGATCGACCACTGAAAGAACGTCATCAGAGCAGCGACCACGATGGCCACGACAAAAAGGTTCGGCTCCTGGGCCGGCCGGAAATCTTCGCTACGCGCCGCCTTGATGCGAGCGCAGCCATGAATCAGCATGGTCAGCAGCACGGCGCCGGTCAGCGCATAAACGGAACAGATGGAACCATAAATAATTGCAATCTCTGTTTACTCAACCTTAGATTATCACCCCTAAACCGATAAATGTCTGCTTTTTGAAGAAGCAGGCCCAAAAGGCATGGCGGACCTTTGGCTGTCCGTTTCGATTGTAAGGGGCTGAACGATGGATGCACGCGCTGCCTGGAGCGATTCCAGGCAAGACGGCAGCCTCGAGACCGTCAAGCCGTGGTCGAACATCGGAACCTATGTGTTCCTGACAACCTTTGCCTGTGTGTTTTACGTTTCCAACGCGCCGCTTCTGCTTGGCCACTATGACCTGGGATGGCACCTGGCCGCCGGGGACCTGATTAGAGAGAGCGGGCGTATTCCCCTTCAGGATCCCTGGTCGTTCACCCTCGGAGACAAGTCTTGGTATAATCTTTCCTGGCTTTGGGACGTGATCGCCAGTGTCCTGCTGCAGTACGCGGGCTTGAGTGGTCTTGTCCTGCTTGTCGTCGCTTGCGGCGGAATGATAGTCGGGTGCCTCGCATCCGCCTGCTTGCGCGGCGGAGCTTCGGCGGTTGCCGCTTGCATCGCCGTCTTCTCTGCATGCCTTCTGTATCCTGCCTATGAGGCGGCCCCCAACATGTATCTCGCCGCTTCGCCGAACATCTCGACGATGCTGTTTTGCGTGATCTTCTACAGAGTGTGCATCGAGGGAGCGAGATGGCTGCTGTTGTTGCCGGCGATGATGGTCATTTGGGTCAATCTGCACGGCGGTTTCTTGATCGGCTTTCTTGTCATGGGCGTGTTCTGCGGCGTCTCGCTGCTCAAGCAGGATTGGCCGGATTTCAAGAGATATGGTCTTGCGGGAATTGGCTGCGCTGTCGCAGTGCTCGTCAATCCTCTTGGCTGGCACATCTATGACGGCGTGACGGCTACGATGGGTCACTTCGTGCAGGCCAATATCGGTGAGTGGTTACCCTACTCCCACAATCTGGAAATACCGGGAAGCATCCCCGGCATGATCTACATGGCAGCATTTGTTGCGCTCGAACTGTCCTGCGGAAGGCAGAGCCCCATTCCCTTGCAATCGCGGCTGCTCGCCTGGCTCTTCCTGCTGCTGGGGCTTCATCAGTTCAGATACATGTCCTTCTTCTTTATTTTCTCAGCGCTTCCACTGGCTCTCCACATCGATCAACTCCTTCTCAAACAACTGCCAAGACTCCAGGTTCAGAAATCGCTGCTGCTCGCCGGCCTCATCGGAGCGCTGGCACTGCCGCTGATCTTCCTGCAGTCGGTGCTGGCTCTCGAGCTTCCGCAGATGCTTTCGGAGCAGGACGTCAACTATCTCAACGCACACCTCTCGCATGCGCGGCTTCTGAACCACTGGAACGTCGGCGGACTTTTGATTTTCCACACCCGCGGCAGGGTACACGTATTCGTCGACGGTCGGGCGGCGACCGCCTATCCCGACGACCTGTTGCGTGACTATTTCAAGCTGGTTCGGGACGAGATTGATGAGGCTGCCTGGGACTCGGTCATTGAAAAATATCGTATCGATGCGGTTCTCTGGATACGGACGCATGAGCAGTTGAGGCGGTTTCTCGTCGATCGGCGGGGTTGGAAGGAGGATTATACGGGTTCGTATGAGAGTGTCTATGTCAGACCGTAGCCGCCGCAGCGCTCCCCAGGTGCCGGAAGACCGGCAAGGTCGTTTTCTGCAAGCGGATTGAAGCTGGCCAAGACGTGCGTCGTACGATCGCTTCACCCCAGACCGGAGAAGCGAACCCGACATTTCAGCCCTGCGGGGAGTGCGTAGTCGGGATTTGGCAGTTCGAGCCGTATTCCGATGGTGCCGCTGGCTGCATCAAAGACTTGATCGACGATGGTCACTTTTGCCGCGTATCGGCCTCCGATCGGCTCTTCCAGGTAAACCTCCGCGACCATGCCGCTCCGGATCTTTCCGAACTGGCTCAACGGCACGAACACCTCGACGTTGAGCGGATCGACTTGCGAAATGGTGACAAGCTGCGCCTGGTCAAAGGCATATTCCCCAGGCCCGAGCATGCGGGCGACCACAATTCCATCGATAGGACTTCGAATCGTGCGCTGCCGAAGCAATTCGCCCGCCCGCGCCAACTCAAGCTGCGCCAACTGCAAGTTGATTTTCGCTTCCTCCAGATCGATTTCCGCCACCCTCGCCGAGGTCTCCGCTTCGTCTGCGGCGGCGGCTGAAACGGTATCGTTTCTTCGCAACAGCCTGGTCCGTTCCTCCTTTCGCTTCTGAAACTCGAATTTGGCCGCGCCGGATCGCACGGCGCTGTCGTTTTCCGCACGCGCCTTGGCGAGCGCAACCGCCGCGGCCTCCACGCTCGATTCAATTCTGGCGACGACGTCGCCCTTCTTGAGAATTGCGCCGCGATCAACCAGAACTTCGGTGATCAAGCCCGGCACAGGGGTTCCCAGCTTGAGCACCATCTTTGGTTGAACAAGGCATTCGAACTGATCGTCCGCCTTCGCTTGCTGTGCGGTCGACGGAGCCGCGGCACTTATTGTGTAGAGCAAGAAAATGCCTGCCCCGAGCCGGTGCGGGCGGACAAACCATCGCCGTCCGCGTCTGAGAGTCCCTGCCGTCACATTCTCGCCCTGATTGCATCCTGATGCCTCGTTCCAACACGAGGACCAACCGGCAATGTTCGTCGTGCAACCGGTCATTCGCCCCTCCCTGCAAAAGCCAAAACCTGATCGAGACGTCGGTCGAGCTTGAGAGTCTGAGCCCGCACATAAGCGGCGTGGCGCTCGGCGCGATATTGCGCCAGACGGCGGAGTCCGACGTACAGGAAGGCAAAATGCCGGTTACTCCGCACACCAGACCGCTGCAACAGGTCCACCACTCGCGGCGCATACACCGTAAAGATGTCGTCTTCCAGAGACACGATGGCTTCGCAGCTACCGGCATCGCCCTGCCGCGCGCACCGTCCAAACAGTTGCCGGTCCACTCGCCGCGAGTCATGGTACTCGGTCAAGATGACATGCAAGCCGCCCCGTTCGGCGACATCCGGATCCAGCAAAATGTCGGTCCCCCGTCCGGCCATGTTCGTTGCAACCGTTACGCGAGACGCCTGCCCGGCGAGGGCGATAATGCTGGCTTCCATTTCGTCCTGCTTGGCATTGAGCAACGCATGCACGATCCCCCGCTCGCTCAATGCGGCACTAATTTCTTCGGATGATTGAACGGACCGTGTTCCGATCAGCACCGGCCGACCCGCGCAGGTTGCCAGATTTTCAACGACGCTGGCGACGCTGCGCCATTTCTCGGCTCGCGTGGCATGCACACGCTCGCTTCCATATTGGCGCCGCGACGGCTGATGCAGGGGCACGCGCACGACGTCGAGCCCGTAGACGGAACGGATTTCCCGCGCCACCTCGTGCGCCGTCCCGGTCATCCCTGCCAGCCGAATGTATCGCCGAAACAGCCGCTGGTAGGTCAGACGTGCGAGCGTTTCCCGCCGCTGCGTTGGCTCACAACCCTCCTTGACCTCGATGGCCTGGTGCAGACCTCGTTCCCACGAGCGGTCGGGCATGACCCGGCCGGTCGATTCGTCGACAATCTGCACCTTGCCCTCGGTGACGACGTAATGCTGATCGCGAAGGTAGAGCATCAGTGCGCTGAGCGCTTGCGTAACGAGCTCTTCACGCGCTCGGACGGAGGTCCACACTCCCTCCAGGTCATGCGTGAAGTCCTCGAGCTTGCTCCGACCGGTCGCCGTGAGCGACAGGCTGCGTTCGACCAGGTTGACGGTATAATCCTTCGGCGCGTCGAGTTTCCGCGCAAGCTCCAGCGCCTGCTCCCACTGGCGCGCTTCTTCGCCGGGGCCTACCGAAGACGACAGGATGAGCGGGGTGCGCGCCTCGTCAACGAAGACGCTGTCGGCCTCGTCAACGAGACCGAAGTATAGGCCACGCAACACCAACTCCTGGTCGCGCTGGGCGTCACCCCGGAGTTTATCGAGTGCCAGATGGAGCCTGCTGCCCTGCCGGGACATCGCAACCCTGTCTCGCAGATAGTCGAATGCCAACTCCTTGTTCGTGCAGTAGGTCACCGATTTCGAATAGGCCTCGCGCCGCTCGGCCTTCGGCAGTCCCTGCACCACAGCGCCGACGCTCAGGCCCAGGAAGCCGTAAAGCGATCTCATTTCGTCGGCATCGCGTTTTGCGAGATAGTCGTTAACGGTGATGACATGCACTGGGTAGCCGGCAAGGGCCATCGTGGCCGCCGGCAACGTCGCGGCCATTGTCTTGCCTTCTCCGGTCGCCATCTCGACCAGTTTGCCCTGCAGCAGGGCCCAGCCGGCCATCAACTGCGTGTCATAGTGCCGTTTGCCCATCGTGCGGGCGGATGCCTCGCGAATGAGTGCAAAGCACTTGCCGACGCGCTCCGGCACAAATCCTTCGCGGCGCAATGGCATCCGCATCCCGCGGGCCACTGCCAGCAGGTCCGCATCCGTGGCTGCGCCGAACGCGTCGGCATGCTGGTCTACATGCGTCAGGATTTGCCTCAACGCATCGGAGGGCTGACGCAGTCGATCGCGTATCGGCCTGACCGCCGTCGCCAACAGGAATTCAGCCGCACGGTCATGCCAGGGAGGATCCCGCTCCAGGCGCTCCGCATACGGACGCCCGGTCGCCAGATCGTCGATATCAATGCCAATCGCTGCCCTAGACATTGAAGCTTGAGAGAAAAAGCAGCCGAATGCTGCGGTAAATTCTGATCGCAAGTGGTTGCATCTGATGCTCGAACCGGACAAATACCCGCTGACCGAAGTGACCGACATGGTTCGTGTCGTCGAGCTGCACGTCGATCTGGAACATCCGCTCAAGCGTCTTTGGGCCTTTGGTATCGCGCGGATCAACCGCGATCTCGCCGCCACCCTCGACAGCCAGCGCTGTACTCGGCAGGTACTCAACGCCGCCCGGGACTTCGCGCAGCACCCTCCCTTCCCAGGTTTGCCGGGCCTGATCGACGCGGCGGACGCGGACCCGGTCGGTCGCCAGCCGCACCTGGTCCACGGACTCCTGCGCGATCACCACGCGGGCGAGCGGCATCGCTTCGCCAATGACATATCCAAGCGGATCTCCTTTGCGATAGAAGCGCCCCGGCATGTCCCCTGCCTGCTGCGCGACGAAGACTCCGTTGCCTTTGGCTCGAACCACGAGTTCGGAAACACGTTCGCTAAGCAGCCCCAGATTGGCCTGCTCGTGGGCAATCTTGTCGAGCGCCAGTTGCGCCTTGGTTCTATCGGTCACGAATTGCGCCGAATACTCGGCCTGCAGTTCAGCAACTCTGGCCTCGCTTCGACGCTGCTGCGCGATCAGGCCGGGCTCGTCGCACTGAACCAGAGCATCGCCCTGCCGGACAGGTGAACCTGGCTGGACAATGAAACGACTGAGAAATCCGTTCGCGCCGGCTCGGACGATCGCCTCCTCCGGCAACCAGAACACGCCTTCGGCGTGCGAATGATGCGGTACCGGCACGAACAGCAGGAAACCGGCGAGGCTGAGCGCAATGGTCGCGACTGTTGCCAGAACGCGTGGTCGATGTCTGCGCATTTTTGGATCGCTGACAAAGTGCCGGACCATCCTGACGACCGGAAATACGACCATCGCGCCGACCGCCCAGATCGCCAGCAGGACGCCAATGATGAAGAACTGCCCGGCGATGAACAACGCAATGGCGACGGTGACGCACAGCCGGTAGACCGTTGAGACGAGTCCGTAGAAGAGGAACCAGGCCTTCTCGGCGACCGAGGCATTGGGAGCCTCCGCTTCGTGCAGGCCGAGAACGTATCGCTCAATCACGTAGCCCCAATAGCGCGCCGATCGCACCGCAAGATTGGGAATTTCGATGAGGTCCGCCAGAATGTAATAGGCATCGTACCGTAGAAACGGATTTCCATTGAATAGCAGCGTGGATACGCCGGCGACCAGCATCGTGTTGAACAGGACGGCACGCACCGGGCCGGGTTCAATCAGGAGCCACAGATAGAACGCACAGGCAGCAATGAACAATTCGACCGCCATGCCGGCGGCGCCGATCATCGCCCGTTGATACTTTGACTTGAAGACGGTCGCGGCGGACGCCTCGACATATGGCACGGGCACCAGGACCATCAAGATCAGCCCGAGATCATGTACTTCGCCGGCACCGGCCTTGGTTGCCGTCGCATGACCGAGTTCGTGCATAAGCTTGATCAGCGGAAAGACCAAATAGAGCGCGACCAGATTCTCCGCCGCAAACACCCGATCCGAGAAGTTATTGCTGAGCTCTGGCCAGTGCGGCCAGATCAGGAATATCGCGGGAATCACGACCGCACACCACAGCAAACCGCCCCAGCGGCTCCAGATCCAGCGCACAAGCCCATCGAAGCGGTTCAGAAAACCGTCGGGATCCCACAGTGGAATGCGGATCGCCATCGGATTGGCGTAGGACCGGCGCAGCCGAGCGGTTTCCTCGCGTTCGCCGCGCGCGAACAGCTCGGCCACGTCCGGCGTCACGTCGCTTTGCAGCAGGTCGGCCGAATGCAGTTGCCCCAGCAAGTGGATCATTTCATCCTGCGTCGGAGCATCTTCGCCCAAATGGCGATTGGCGAGCTGCCACAGCTCCGCCACGCTTCGCGAACCGTCCATCAGCGCGATTATGAGCCGCGCGGCCGGTGTGAAGCGATGAATTCGAGACGATGTTGCGTCCTGCAGCAGGTACCACACCTCGCCGCGATAGCGGTGCCTATGCAGGCGCGCATGGGACCGCAGCTTCGGCTTACGCGAGGCGACGCGGTACCACCAATTGCTGACTAAGGGTGCCGTTGTCGCGCTCATGCTAGGGCTGCCATTTCCAGGCGGTCAAAATCAGCCAATCCATCAATCGATGGGTCCAGATCCAGAATAGATTGCGTTCGCCCACGATGATCTTGCCAATGCCTTCCATGCCGGGTCGCACCCGTTCCGAAGGGCTTTGAAGGCGCGCTTCGACACGAAATACATTTCGTCCCTCCTGCGCCGTCGATACCGGCATGATCTGTTCGATCGTAAAATCCATGCGTTCGCTGAGGATGCCGGATAGCGTCAGTTCGCCCGACTGCCCGACGACGACGTACGCGATGTCACGCTCCTCGACTTGAAGGATGATGCGATACGAATCCAGCGGCGCGATCTGGAAGAGCAATTTTCCCAGCTCAACCGGAGAGCCGAGCAGCTGACGGAGGTCGCCCGATACGACGACGCCGTCGAAGGGGGCAATCAGGGTCGCGCGGGCGAGTTTGTCGCTGACCAGCGTCAGGGCTGCCTCCGCCTGATCGATCTGTGCGGAGACAATTGCCATCGTGGAGCGCTCTTGAGCGGCAAGCGCCTGACGGTGCCTGCGCGTCAATTGCTCGCGTTCCGACATCAGCTTGATTCTTTCGAGCTTGAGGTCTCGATCGTCCAAGCGGCACAGGACCTGTCCCGCACGTACCGCGTCGCCCGCGCGCACGAAGCTTTCGACGAGATATCCGTCGAACGGCGCCGCCGCCGCACGTTGCACAGCCCCTTCGACGACCGTCTTTGCCGATATCCGATAAGTGCCGGTCGCAAAATTGAAGAACAACAATACGCCGACAATCGTCAGCGCTATCAGTTTGGCGCCGGGGTGCCGCGGTCCGAACAGGATTTGAAGGAAACGATGGAGTTTTTCGCCGGCGTGCCGCAGCAAGCCGCGCTCGGCCCCCAGCTTGAGCTCCAGGATCGGACCCAGCAGACCGCCTACGGTCTTGCACAATTCCACGGTCTCGGCGTCAAATGGCTCGCCGCTACCGCGCTCGAACGTCGCCACGCCGATGACGTTGCCGTTGTCGAGCAACGGCACCGAGCAAACGGCGACGTCCCCTAATTGTCGAGCCAGCTCCGCATGCGCAGTCGCCGCGGACCCAACCTCGTCGATCGCCGGGTAGACAATTGTCACGTCGAGATCGAGCACTTCGTCCATTGCCGTGCCGATGCGGCGGCCGAGATCCATCTTGGGATCGAATGTCGCGGTGTTCGAAATGGCGCGCACTTCCACGCTTCCGGACTTTTCCAGTCCGATGCTGACGCGATCACATTGCAATGCGCCGGCAAGCTCATTGCTCACCGCGAGTGCCGACGCAGCGAAACGGCGCTCGTTCATCGCGGTCGCAACCAGACCCATCGCGAGCGCCATCCTGGCCAGGCGAGCGTCCCGCTCTTCCAGAGTTCGCTGTCGAAACTGGTCGACCAGCCAGGCGCTGGCCCAGTGCAGCGTCCGCAAAGCTCGCTGCAGCGCCTTGTCCGAGCCGGCCGCGAGCTCGAGTACGACGGCGCCATGGAGGACGCCCGCAACCTCGATCGGATAGCCGACGAATGCCCGCTGATCGAACGCTGGCACCGATCCACCACCCGCCGGAATCACCACGCCCCGGCGCTCGGAAAGCGCGCGCTCGGCCGCGGGACTAAGGTGTTGCAGATCGCGTCCCGCATGCGGCCATAGCGCAGCCGGCGTGTAGGCGCCTTCCGCATTCGGACCAAGGAGCAGCAGCCCGCCGCCGACCCTCTCGATCTGCAAGCACAGGATCGTCAGCCAGCTCGCACAGAATTCCGCACTGTCCTTCGCGGCTGAGAACCTCGCCCACGCAGCCGATTCCGCGCGAATAGCATCCTCGACAGCGGAATAGAATGGCGCTGCATCGACCATCGCTTTACGTCAGCTCAATGCGCAAGATGTCGGCCGGGACGGCGCACCCTGCCCATCCAGACCGGGGAGCAATCGAAAATGATCCTTCCCTCGATCCCCAACGCGGGTATCCGTCGAAACGTCCAAACGGCAAATGTAACTTGCGCACCTGTTACCTGTTACCCCATCGCGCCTGTCGATATCGGGCGCACGCGAATCCCGGAATTCGGACTTCGTTGCACTTCGGTTCTTCCAAGATGATTGAGGAAGTCGTCCAGCCATTCCGAGGTTGCCTTCGAAGCCGTGCTGCGTTGATCCAGCAGGCCAGAGCTCGTGACCTGCCAGTCAATCACGGGCGTATCGGACTTCGGCACTGGAACGCTCGAAGAACGTGCCTGATGGTTGCCGTATGTGTCTTTCTCGTCTCCGACTGATTGCGACGCCTGCTCCGAACTCGCGACAACCGTCGCAGAGTCCAGCGAGCGAGCCAGTGGCGACGCCAGGTGAACGAACGAGGCGTCGAAACCATGCGGCGTGCTCGGTTCAGCCTTGACTCCTGCAGCCTGCCCGACCGGCTCGCGTGCCGGAACGGAAATCGGGGCGCCCGCAACCAATCCTGTCGTCGGCGTATTTGCGCTGCTTGCAGCATCGGCGTTGAGCGCCCTCAAGAGACCGGGGGCAAAGTCGATTTGCGAGACAAGCTCGGTCAGCTTGATAGCTGCGGTTTCGCGCCGCGAGTTGCCGCCGTCCGACACGATGACTTCCGAAGGAAGCCCGGCCGCGAACCAGCCGTCGGGCAACGCCCGTTCGCCAGGCATCCGCTCTTCGTCCATTACGCCGGACTCGCTGTGCCCGAATCCGATGGCGTGGCCAATCTCGTGGGCAAGCACCGACAGCAGATCGATGCGACCGGCGGCCTCCCCCGTCGGTTTCGCGGTCAAGGTCGCGCCGTGGCCGCTGAACTCGCTGTCGTCGCCCGGCGTCGGGTCGACGAACCAGCCGTAGCCGCCGGCATCCACGTCGACGGTAATCTTCCCATCGGCGAACTCTGCGAGCTGATCGCCAGGCAGATCGGCCACCGCGAACTCCAGTCCCGACAATCCCGTCAGGAGCGACGCATCCTCGACGCTTGCCCATCGGCGAACGGCTTCCGCTGCAAGGGTCAGCAACTGTTCGTTGCTCAAGCTCGCCGCAACGCCGTCAGCCGTGGCCGAAAGCGCCGTCGTAACCTGCGCCGCCGGAACTGCAGAATCGTTGGTCTTTGCGGTTACCGAGTCGAACGAGGCGGTGGCGCCCTTGGTGAAGAGGCCGAAGCGACCATCCGCGGCGACCGCGTTGAAGACGAAGCCAACCGAGGCCTGGCCGTTGATCGTGACGCTGACCGACGAGCCTCGCACCGATACGCCAAGCGTATAGTCGGTCGTCGCGTTGAGCGACTGTGAAGCCGCGGCGTCGATAAACCATCCGGCGGACGTCCGGTGGCCGATCAGCACCTGCTTGCTTGCCACATCGATCGCGGCAAACTTGAAGTCGGTGCTGCTGTAGTAGTCGAATACCAGCCCCGCACGGCCTGCCGTACGCAGGACAGCGCTGAGGTCCAGTAAAGACGTGGTCTTGAGGTTCGTGACGTTTGAGAGGTCGATCAGGTTCAGCGCGGTATCGCTGCCCGCCGGCGCCGCTCCCGTGAGCCGCCCGGCCGAGGTCGACCAGGTTCCGCTCGATTGCGTGTCGAACATCGCACCGGCGCCGGTCGTAAAGTCCTCCCGATAGGTCACGGTGGCCGTCAGCGGCACAACCTGCACCGCGATATTGTCGATGGCGCCGCGTGACTTGTTGGCGCCGAACCCGACCAGGCCCCAATTCAGGCCGTAGCTGTAGCCATCGACGACCGTCGGCTTGAACACATAGCTCAGACTGGTCTTGTTATCGACCGTCAGGGTCGCGGTCAGGCCGTTCACCGACAGCGACAGGTTATACCACGCGTCGGACTTGAGGCTCCCCGTGATGGCTCCCTGCGCAAGCACGTTCCAACCTGCGGCCGTGCGTTCTCCGATGACCACCTTGTTGGTGCCGATATCGATGCCGGCATATTTGAAGCTGGTTGCGCCCTGGTAGTCGAACACAACGTAGCTATTGGCGTCCCAGCCTCCGGTTGGCTTGATGACTTTTACCGTGGCCAGCACTTCATAATACGAGGGCAGCGCGTCGCCGATCTGGTAAATTGCGACGGCGTCCGATTTCGTCGAAGTCGACGCCACCTGCAGTGCGCCGCCGGAGGTCTGCCAAATGCCGCTATCGGCGGCAAACCCTTGCAGCTCGCCGGTGTTGAAATCGGCGGAACGCAGCACGTCGCGCTTACCACCCGGCACGTTGCCGGCCTGCGGATCCCGCGGCGCACCCGTCTGGTCCTGCCAGGCAGAATCCTGCTGGCGCACGACACCGAGCTCGGCCCATGGCTCACCATTACGGACGTCGCCGACGCTGCCGAGGGTCTGGTCGGCCCCGTCGCTCTTGCTCAGGGCGTACAGGAACTCCGCCAACTGAGGCTGAAGCGTTCGACTGACGGTGGCCGTGCCAAACGGCGCGAACGGAACAATGTAGCTGTTGAACTCGCCGACCCAGTCGATCAAGCGGTCGCCGCCGGTATTGCCGATCAGCACGTCACGGCCCGCACCGCCGTAAGCGCGATCTTCGTAGCTGGCGTGGGTATCCGGCGTCAGGTTGAGGCTGCCGACGGTGCCCTGGTTGTCGTCGGCGTTGATCAGATCATCGCCCCAGCCGCCGTACGTCGTATCGCGGCCGGTACCGCCAACCAGCCAGTCGTTGCCGTGGTCGCCGAAAATACGGTCGTCACCGTCGGTGAAGAAATCATCGGTGGTGGAAACAGTACCTTTGCCGGCCAGCTGCGGTCCCTCGGTGGCCGAGAAGTTGAGCAGGAACCCGTCGATGTAGGACATCGGGTGGTATTCGTCGTACAGGGCGAACTCGCCCGTCGCGCTGTCGTAATTGAGCACGTTACCGGGGTTGACCGGCTGGCTGTAGAAATTCGCCAGCGCCTCGGCGCCTGACATGGCATCGTCGCCCCAGCCGCCGTGCAGGAAGTCGTTGCCCCAGCCGCCATAGATGACGTCGTCGGCCTGCAACGGGTCAAACAACGGGTCCATCAGCGACTTTGCAAAGGGCGTGAGATCGACCGCTTTGAGCAATTGTCCGGTCACGTTGATGGTGGCGACCTGAACGTTGCCCGGCGTGCTGATAACCGATTCCGTGGTTGCCACCGTCACGCCTGCCAGCGCTTCAGTGAGGCCGTTGCGGCTGGTCAGAATCCGGCCGTCGTCGCCGATCACACCATCGTCGCCGGTGCCGCCGGAGATCCAGTCGAAGCCCCAGCCGCCGATCAGGTCGTCATCCTGGCCTTCACCGAACAGCACGTCGCTGCCGGTCATGCCGTAGATGAAGTCGTCGCCGGATTCGCCGTGGATCTCATCGGCCGCGCCGATATCGGTCGCGGCCGCCGGATCGAAGCTCACCCCGCCGGGCGTGTAGTCGAGCAACTGCGCCGCACGCGGAATGATCTTGTTGGTCGAGCCGGAGAGCGCGTTGTAATTGTCGTAGTTGAAGGACAGGTAATTTCCGCTGGACACGCCATTGGTGCCGACCAGGCGGAAGATATTGCCGTTGTCGCCGAGGATCGTATCGGCGTCGCGCGAGTGCCCGGTGGGCAGCGTATCAATCGTGGCGCCCGTGCTGTTGAGGCTGGCATCGCCGAGATTGTTCCGGCTGATGTCGATCCCGGCACCACCGAAGAGCAGATCCGCGCCGTCCGGCCGCAACGCAGCGGTCGTCAGGCTGAACAAGCTCGAGTTGCCACCGATGATGTCGTCCTGGCCAAGATTGCCGAAGATCACGTCGCTGCCGCCGTTGCCTTCGATGTAATCGTCGCCGTCGTTGAGGCCTTCAAAACTTGCCTGTACGGTCAATGTCGTCGACCGAGACGCGCCGACGTTGGTCGGCGCGCTCACATGAAGCGTGCCGCCTGCGGCAAGCGCAAAATCCATCGGCGGCAGGACAAACGTCGAGGGGATCAAGCCGGAGAGCGCTCCGATCGTGCCGTCGCCCTGGATCGTGTCGTTACCAAGCTGTCCGAAGATCTCGTCATCGCCGGAGCCGCCGGCGATGTAATCGTCGCCAAAGCGGCTCGCGACAAGCGTTGGATCCAGCGTGATGGTCCAATCACCCCACGCCGGCCTGCCGCCGGGCACGGGCTGCACCGTGGCGACGAATGCGCCAGCCACCTGGGCCAGCCCGTCGGGACCATAGATCAGCGTGCCGGTCAGGGCCCGGAAACGGGGATCGATGGCATCGCCTGAACCGGCGTTGAGAACCAGGCTCACGTTATCGCCGAACATCAGGTCTTTCTGATCGCCACCGTCGAGGCGGTCGCTGTTGGCGCCGCCAATGATGATGTCGTCCTCACTACCGCCGTAAATCGCGTCGGCACCGCCGCTCCCCGGATTGAGGCTGAGCGTGTCGATCCCCACGATCGTCACCCCGTCCAGCGCATAGAAGGCTTCGCCCTCGTCGCCGATGAGGATGTCGGCTCCGCCCAGGCCGCTGATCCTGTCGTTACCCAAGCCGCCGATGATCAGGTCGACGCCTGCTCCGCCGGTCAGGAAATCGTCGCCCGCCGTGCCGGGATCTTTGACATAGGTGACCTTGCCGCCAAACAACTGGAACAGCCCCTGGTCGCCGAGGATGATGTCGAGGCCGGCGTCGCCGCTGACGTTGTCGTCGCCGGTTCCGCCGATGAGAATATCGTTCCCGTTATTGCCGTAGATGGTGTCATTGCCGCCGAACGAGGCGTCGGTCGTCTGGATGAGATCGATCGTCGTCCCCAGCGCGTCGGCCCCGACATAACCGCCGTTGAATCTGATCAGGCCGTTATCGCCGATCACGATATCAGCGCCGTCGTTGGCACCATTCGAACCCGCCGCGTTATCGCCATAGATCGTATCGGCACCCTGGCCGCCGAAGATGATGTCGGCACCGGCGTCGCCGGAAAGCACGTCGTCGCCGCCGGTCCCGGGCGCGGTGGTCTGGATCAGCTTGACCTGCGTCGGGCCATCGTTGCCGCTGACCGGGTCGAAGTCGAAACGCGCGTTGTCGCCTGCGATCGAGTCGTTGTCGGCACCTCCGTTGACATGGTCCACACCGGCGCCGCCGATCAGCATGTCGGCCCCGGCGCCGCCGTTCAGCGTATCGCTGCCGCCGACCTCGGTGTCGATCGACCACGCGACGCGCGGGCCGCGGTATGTGCCGTCGGTCTGATCCTCCGGGTAAGAGGCGACGCGATAGAAGTAGTTCAACTGCGGCTTGCTCGGATCGACCACCACCGGCAACGTGTCCCACGGCTTGTCAAGGGTAAGCTGAGTGGCCGTGTTGGCGATGATTTGACGATACTGGACGTGACCGTCCGGCGAGATCGCCTGCACGATCAGACCGACCAGGCCGCCATAGCCCGTTTCAAAATTGCCCAGTGGATCCGTCAGCACAGCTCTCGGCGTGCCGTCGATCGAGACATTGGCCGCGCTGAACAGGACTCGGTAGAAACTCGAATTGACCGGAGTGATCGTCCAGTTCGAGTCGACGGTAATGACGGTCGCCGTATTGCTCACGATCGTCCGCAACTGCGCGCTGCCATCCGACGCCACGACCTGGATCGTGGATCCCACCAGCGCGCCCACCGCGTAATTGGCGGCGCTATCGGTGATCGTGGTCGCGGTCGCCGACGCGACCGTATGGGCGACAGGCGGATTGACCGGGCTCTGAGCCACGGTCGCACCCAGGCGCGTGACGATCTCGCCGGCATCATCCAGGTAATCGACCCGACCGATGTCGCCGAACAGGGTATCGGCGCCGGAGCCACCGGTGATGGTGTCATCGCCAGCGCCGCCGAAGATGACAAGCGGCAGGCTGGATGCCGAGCCATCGACCGTGTCATTGCCCGCGCCGGTGTCCAGCGAGAACGCGCCGGCCTGGCCGTCGATCAATTTCACCGTGACGTGGTCGTCTCCCTCCCCGGTATTGAGCATGGTGAGGGTGTAGAAATCTCCATTCCGCTTGGTGGTGTGGTCGTCGGAATGGGTCGCGTAGTTGACGGTGACCGTGTCGTCGCCCGAGCCGAGATTGACCTGAACGACTTCCATGTCGCCATAGGTAATGCCGCCAGGCTGGACGCCGTCGCCGATAATCAGGTTCGGGCCCATGCCGAAGCCGGTGATGCGTCCCTTCCGGTCGCCGCCTTCGATGCGATATTCGCTGCGGTCAGTCGGCGTCCCGCTGCCGCTCACGTTCGTCAGCGCCAGAATTTTGGTCCCGGCCGCCCCATCCGTTACCCCGTCGATCGTCCAGACGCGGTCCAGCCCCGGTCCGACCGTCACTTGCAGCGTCCTGCCGACCAATCCGGTCTCGAGATTCGGAATTGCAAGCAACTTTGCCAGCGCCTGAAGATCGGCAGTCTCGACCGTCATGGTGTTGGCGGCCGCATCATAGCCGAGCACATTGCCATCGGCGGAGGTCAACCGCCCGGTGTCGTCGGCGACGCTGTCTTCGTCGAAGACGGTCGTGAAATCGACCTGCTCTCTCTCGTCCGCAAAGAAGTTCGGGCTGAGATTTGTAATGGCGTACTTCGACAGAACGCTCGGCGCGGTGACACTGGGCGATGCCGGATCGACCGCGCTCGGGTTCTGCAGCTTCAGCCGCATATGGGCCGGATCGCCGGCAATCGTGTCGACGGCCTTGATCAGCCAGAAGCGGTCGAACAGGTCGCGAGGCCTGGAGGGATCGAGCACGACACCGGTGCCGGGCCCCTGGGTCAACTCGAGCGTCTTGTCAATGAGATCGACGAAGGTGTTGAAGTCCGCGATTCCGTCGTTGTTGAAATCCTTCGAAAGGTCGCCGAACAGGCTCTGCAGCTCCGCCGTCTTCACGTCCATGTATTCAAAGGCGCCCTCACCACTACCGGGTGTAAAGGCCACCACGTCTCCATCGGACGGGCGCACATTGAGCTCGCCCGGCAACATCAGTGGTGCCGGCAGGCTGAGTGAGCCGGAGCCTGCCGCACCTTCGATGATGAGAGGACCACGGATCTTGTTCACGGTGTGGAGTTCAGGCGCGAACACCTGCGTATCGTCGCCGTCGAGCACGCCGTCGTCGATCGCGCGAACATAGATCGTCTGTGGAGCGTTCCAGCTATCCGGCTGACCGCTATCGTTGTCGAAGGTGACCTGGACGGCTGACGCCCATGTGAAGCCGTCCAGCGAGACTTGCACCTGTTCCTGGAACCGCGCAAAGCCGTCCAGGGTCGTGCGCGTGTTCACCGCGTCGATCGTAAGCGTCACGGACGCCGTCGGCTGCTTCGAGAGCTGCACGGTGTAGCTGTCGGTAAGCCCGCCTTCGATGACGTCGGTCGAGCCATCGCTCTGGGTGACGATCACCGTCGGCGCATCGTTGTCGTAAATGTCGACCACCGAATCCTGGACGACGAGCTGGTCGTAACCAGGCTTCAGATAGTAGTAGCCCGCCCTGATCGCACCGCTGATCGAGGCCGCGTTGCCGTTGCGGTAGAATTCCAGTGTGTTGCCGGTGATTGCATAGCGCAGCTCACCATCGGTCTCCCCGTGGTACTTTTGCAACTCGACGGCCGTGCCGGCACCGAGATCGCCGTCGGCGTCGTACATGATGACGATCGGCTTCGCAGCGTCGTTCTGGACGGGCCGTGCCGCCAGGAACATGTACGACACCGGCTTTGTCGGCGCGAAATCGTCCGCCAGGCCGTCGCCGAAGACGTCCGTCAACAGATCGCCGTCGATCTTGTACAGGGGCTGTTGAAGGTATTGATCGACGTCGTGCTCGCTGGTGACCGAATACGAAATGTAGTCGGTGTGGAAGCCCTCCAGCACGTTATCGTCGATCGCGGTGATGGTAACGGTTTGCGGCTTGTTCCACGCGTTTGGAGCAGACGGATCGGCGCTGAACGTCAGCGTGGTGGCCGACAGGCTGACCTGATTGTTGATGGTCGTCAGGTGCACCGTCACATCGTCCGTCGGCGCCCGCGTCAGGACAACCTGATAGGTGTCGCCGAAGCCGCCTTCCAGAACGGTATTGTTCCGATTCGTCGGTGTTATGATCACCCCGGCGCGATCGTCGTCGTTGATCTGTACCTTGACGCTCAGCACCTTGGCGTCCGCGTAGAGCGGATCGGTGGTTTCGTCCGACATCGTGTGATTGATGAACGTGTAGGCAGTACCTTCGCTGCCGACGTCCTGGGCGGCCCGGAACTTCACCGTCTGCGGGGTAAACCAGTTCGTCGCGTCGAACGTCAAAACCGGACCGATCGGATTTCCCGCCGCATCGAGCAATATGTTGGACGGATTGGCCGGATCGTAGAATTCCAGATACCTGTATCCCTTGGCCTCGTCCTCGGGCGGCAACGCGGCCTGCACGACATTGATCTTCACCACGGTCCCGGGATCGGGCGCGCGGGTCAGGCGAACCGTATAGCTGTCGTATTGCCAGCCTTCGCCGCCGCTCGTCGCACCCTCGGTCACACGCGACACGCCGCCGCTTTCGCTGACGACGATGAAGTCCTTTTCGTTGTCGGCGACATTCGCCGACACGCCATCGACAGCAAGGCCGGCATAGCTCAAATCGCCGCTTTCGACGCTGTGAAGGACGATGCCGCTGTGACCCTTGAGGTCGTCGCTGATCACGGGGATCGGCGCATCGGACGGGCTGCCGCCGACAAAGAAGCTGTCGCTCCCGAGGCCACCGTCGAGCTCGGTGATGACCCCGATCCCAGTGGACAGCACGAAGAACCGGTCGTTGCCCTCGGCGCCATCGGCGACGAGCTTCTCGATATTGACGTAGCTGATATTGAGGCCTGCGCCAAACACGCCGGCATCGGTCACGACAAAGTCGTCGCTGAACTCGGTGCCGATGACCCGTACCGTATCGAATCCGTCGCCGCCGTCGATGCCGACCGGTGCGTTGACAGCGTAGAGAATCGTATCCGCGCCGGCGTCGCCCTTCATATCGGTGCGGCCGCGCTCGCTGTCGGTCGAACCCGCAAGTGCGAAGGCACGCACGGTGAACAGGTCGTCGCCTTCACCGCCGTTCAGATTGAGGGCTCCGATGTTGTGGAACACGGTGAATTCATCGTTGCCGTCACCACCGTTGACGGTGGTCGCGACGCTGACACCGTTGGACAGCCATCCGCGCGTGATCGCGATCGTCGCAAATACGTCGTCAGGCGCGATATGCGTCGTCAACCCGATGATCGGATTGTCGACTATGCGCTCCGAGTGGAACACCTGGCCGATCTGGATCCGGTCGTTGCCCGTTCCGAGATTGATGGTCGTGGCGCCGAGCACGTCGTCGCATACGACGTAATCGTCACCACCGACGGTGTTGAGCACCAGGCCTTCGATACTGCGGTAGTTGAACCGCTCGACATTGGCACCGCCATTGTTGAGCAACGCGACGAAGGCGGTATTGTGGTCTGCGCCGAGCGCGGTCAATTCCGAGACGTAGTGGCTTGAAACCGCCAGTTTCAAGGCAGCGAGCACATCTGTCTTGGTGTACCCCGGGCCGGTGGTCAGATTGACGGCGTCAAGGGCGGCAAGCATCGTCGCCGGCGCCTGATGCGGGCCATAGGCCGCCGTGATCGCATCCTTGAAGAGCTCGTGCTTCTTCAGGTCGGTATCGAGCAGGTCGGCCTTGATGAAGGCCTTGTCCAGGGCCGCCGTCAGCTTCGCCTCCAGCGGGAAGTAGGAGTCCGACATGGCGCGGAGCAGGAACACGTCCGCTTCGCCCGTGCCGGTCACGGTCAGCAAATCCGAATCGCTCGTTCCGCCGCCGCTGTCGTATGCGGTGGTGAGCTCGGTGGTGTTACCGCCGCGCGCGTTGATCAGATAGAAGTCGCCATCGGCCTCGCCATCCAGGACGTCCGACCCATAGCCGGCGACCAACGTGTCGACGCCGTCGCTGGCGCCGGCCACGCCGTCGTGCTTGCCGACGACGCCATCGCCGCCGAACAGGATGTCGTTGCCGTGCCCGCCCTCGAGAATGTCGTTGCCGGAGCCGCCGTACAGCTTGTCCTGGTCAGACTCGCCGAGGATGGTGTCGTTGCCAGCGTCGCCATACAGCGTATCCGCGCCGGTGCCACCCCACAGCACGTCGTTGTCGTCGTCGCCGTGCATGACGTCGTTGCCACCGCCGCCGAGCAGATTGTCATTGCCGAGACCGCCAAAGATCGTGTCGGCGTCGCCACCCACCGTGACGACGGGCTTGGCGAGATCGCCGTCGATGAACGTGCCGAAGTCGCCGAACAAGGTGTCCTTGTCGGCGCCACCGTCGATGGCGTCCTTGCCGGACCCGCCGAACACCACGTCATCGCCGCTGTCGCCGTGGATCGTGTCGTCGCCCTTGCCGCCGTACAGCCAATCGTTGCCGCTGCCGCCGCTGATCAACACATCCGCATAGCCCTGACCGGACTCGGTCCCGCTGACCGCAACCGGGCTGTTGTAGGTGAACAAGGCGCCGTCGCCGACGACGACGTCGTTGTCCGCACCGCCGTCGAGCAGCGTGTCGGCCGCGCCCGAGCCCGCGATGATGTCGTCACCCTCGTTGCCTTGGATCGTGTCCGCCCCGTCGGTCAGACTGACGAGCGCGCGGACGAAGCCGTGGCGAGTGGCCATGTCGATCAGGCCATCGGTGATCTCGCCGTTGTCGCCAAGCAGGATGTCCGCGCCCTTGCCTCCGGCGATCGTGTCGCCGCCTTCGTTGCCGAGGATCAAATCCGCGCCATCACCGCCATACAGGAAATCGTCCCCGGCGCCGCCGCGCATGACGCCGCCGCCGTTGCTGCCGTGGATCGTATCGCTGCCGATGCCGCCGTCGATCTCGTACTTGATGCTCGAGCCGACGCCCGACAGGTCGATGATGTCGTCGCCCTTGCCGCCGATCGCGATGATCTTGCCGGTGACGTGGTAATATTGCTTGGCGTCCGAACCTGCGTCTTCCAGATTGTCGGACCAGATCGCGACGACGTTCGGATCAGCGGTGGCTTCCACGGTGATGTGTTCGCCGAAATCGCTGAGATCGCCGAGCTTTCGCTCGCCGGCGAAGTCGCCGATGTTGATGATCAAGTCGCCGTTGTCGAGCTCGCTGGCCAGCACCGGCGGGCGGAAGAAATCCACGTCGAAGTCGGCCAGAACCGCCGGCGGCGTGATCTGGAATTTCTTGTCCAGTTCGAAGAATCCAAAGTCGATCTTCAGGAACGCGAACAGTTCGGCCGTGACCTTGCCTGACACGTCGAAAATCGCCAGCGGCGCAAGGAAGCGGTCGGCAACGTCCGGCGCCTTGAGCTGGTTGCTGAAATTGGTGGCCAGTTCGTCGAGACGAATCTTGCCGTCGCCGTCGTTGTCGAACAGGTTGAAATCCACGTCGATGAAGATACCGCCGCCGACGCCGCCGCGGGCGATGCCGAGATTCAATTCGGCCGCGGCCCACAGACCGCCATCGAACGTGAGTTCGGGCGGATCCTCGCCGTCGCTCGGATCGCTGGGCGTCGGGTCGTCGTTGATGAACAGGCCGTTGGCCAACAGCAGCGGATTCTTGAAGTCGCTGGCGGCGAAATCGATGAAGCCCTGCGTATCGTAGCCGAAGGCGAAGTCGATATTGAGATTGGCCTCCAGGTTGATCGAGACGCCGAGCGGGCCGAAGATCGAGAAGAAGGCCGAGAATTCGGCTTCGAAACTCAGCTTCGGCATGTCGTACGAAATCAGCGTCGCCGGCTTGCCCATCAGCATGCCGAACACCTGCGACGGATCCTCGAGGATGTCGAATTTGAAGGGATCGCTGGTGCCGCCGCCGGCACCTTGGGCCATCCCGCCGAGGATTTCGGCCGCCACGCCACCCGCCTCGCCGAGAACCTCTTGCAGGCCCGCCGGAAGCCCGGAGATGAGACCGTGCAGCGGACCATTGGGATCCAGCACACTCGCCGCAAATCCGCTCAGGTCGAAGTCGACCGAGCCGAGATTGCCGCCGAAGTTCGCGAACAACGGCGAGCTGCTGTCGTAGACCGTGAAGTCGCCGAACGGCACCAGCAACGAGCCGCCCGATGAAAGGTCGATCGAGTTGAGCATGCTGATGATGTCGAAAATCGTCTCGACCGCATCAATGAACCTCGGATCCACTGACCCCGAGGCCTTCGCAATGTCGAGCAATGTGATGTCGAGACCGAGGTCCGACAGGACCGGCAATGGCGTCGTGACGATGTCGATGATCGGCTGAACCGGCTCGGTGACGTCCTGAATCTTCTCGACCAGCGGCTCGACGACGTTGGTGATATACGAACCGACGTCCAGGCCGACGTTCTTGAACTCGACCACCTTCAACCCGTCCATGATCGCGGAGCCGAATTCGAAGTTGTCGCCGGGGTCGAACAGGTTGATCGGGTCGATACCCCAATCGAACAGGAAGTCTGCCTTGAGCTGCGGGAAACCACCGTCGTCGCCTGCAATGCCGAGGGTCATCCCCAGTTCGGCGGAGGCGTCGGCGCTGAACAGCACATTGAAGCCCATGCGGCCGAGCTCCGACAGGCCCAGCCGCGTATCGTTCGGATCGTCGTCGTTTACGATGTCGATTCCGAAGTTTGCCGTCAGATGGGTCTCGTCGCCGTCCCCGTCGACATCCTTGTTCTCAGCGGTGAATTCCAGGAAGCCGAGCGTGCCTTTCAGGCTCGCGTCCGGCAGCGTGACGCTGGCGCGGAGCTGCAGCTCGGGATTGCCATGTCCATCGTCCAGGAAGAAGAAGAATCCGTCCTTGCCGCTCAACCCGAAGCCCAGGTTGAGCTCCCAGTCGATGTTCAGCTTGATCTCGCCGTCGGTTTCCAGCCCCAGCCCGGGAATCCCGATGTCGAAGCCGATGTCGGCGCCGGTATCGAGCAGGTTTTGGCCGATCTTGACCTTCCACCAGATCTCGGCGTCCGCGATATCGGAGACGTCGCCGAGATTGTTGTAGCTCTGGATGTCGTCTTCGGTGCCGGCAACGAACTTGCCGTCGCCATCCTTCAGGGCATTCCCGTCCTGATCGACCGCGATGAGGAATCCGCTGTCGCCCAGCAGCTTGAACAGGATGTCCTTGATGCCGTTTTCGCTGGGATCGGCCAGCTTTTCCACTTCGGCGCGGAAGTCGTTGAGGAAACCGGTGCGGAAATCGCCGACGACATCGGCCGCCCGGCCGAGCTTGTCGCCGATGATCGGCAGCGTGAAGCCGAACATTTCCCCATCCATGGCATCCTGCACGCCGCCGAGCGCGACGTCCACGCCATCGACGATGAACATGATCTGGTCGAGCAGGCTCAGGTTCTGGAAGCCGTCGGTCAGGTCGTTCAGCACGTCCGAGACGTCGAGCACGATCGTGTCGGCGGGCGCCGCGGCCGCGTCGGTCTTGAGGAAAAGGCCGTTGGCCAGGTCTTGCAGATCGCCGGTCAGGGTGATGTCGCCGACGAGATGCGTCTCGGTCGGGAAGTAGATCGGCAAGGTGGCGCTGACGGGCGCACTGAAATCGACGTCGATATCGCCCAGCAGGCTCTGCAGGTCCGCGAGATCCTGCACCAGGCTGCGGCCGTTGGTGAAATGGCCGGCCGCGAATGACGCGTTGACCGTTCCGGCGATGCTCGCCGAGCCGCCGATGACCGACAGGCTCAGCGGACCCAGCGCCGCCTTGAATGCCATGTCGCTGCCGGACAGATCGAGGTTCGCCTGGAGGCCGCTGCTGTCGTAGAGGTAGAGCATCGAGGGGTCGTTCAGGCCGATGCCGATATCCAGCTTGAAGTTCGCACTGCCGTGCGCATCGAGCGTGGCGGCGCCGCCGAAATCGACCACTCCCGTCGGCAAATCCAGATCGGGAATGCGGACGCTGAGCGACCTGCCGAACGCGGCGCCGAGGTTCAGCTCGATCTTGATGACGTCGTCGTCGACGTTTCCGGGTGTGCCGAAATCGTCAAGCGTGAAGCTGATGAGATCACCGGCGGGATCGACGCCGAAGGCCTCGCTGATCGTCTTGTCCAGCAATTGCAGCGAAGCTGCCGGATTGTGCTGCGCTTCGGTCAGTGCATGGGAGAACGTGTCGGCGAAGTCGAGCAGATCGCTGACGCTGACGTCCACCAGCGGAATCGGGGCGCTGAGCAGACTGTCGGCGACTTCGATTTCACCGAGCAGGTTGCGCACCATAAGTAGCGCGTCGACGATCGAGTCGAAATCGAAGTCGACGTTGTCGAACTCGACCAGATTGCCGAGATCGCTCTCGAAGTCGGAAATGGCCGCGTTGGGCGTACCGATGGAAAGTCCTGCCAACGAAACCGGAAGGTCGTCCAGGACCTCGACCGTGGTGAGGCCGCCGGAGAAGGAAACCCCGCCGACGAAGGTTTCGAACGACCCGACCGTCACGCGCGCGCCACGAACGAACTTGTCCGTGAGATCGCCGCTCAACGTGAAATGCGTATCATCGACCGGCGTCACGGTGACGCCGGCCAGGTTGACGACGTCATCCCATTTCGCCAAAGCGTCGCCAAGGTTCGCGGCCAGGTCGACCGTGCCGGCGCCGAGGGTAATGAACGGAAGACTGCCATCCAGCGAGACGTCGAGATGCAGCTGCACCAGGCCGGTCAGGCTAGGGGCATCGAGCAGGGTGTTGACGTGCGACAGACCGGTGGTGAACTCGGTAAGCGAGATGCTGTTATCGGCACCCGCGCCGGTGCCGGGGTCGTTGACCCCGATGCTGAAGTCGGCGCTCAAGCTGGCATCGCCGGCAAGATTGATGCCGACAAAGCCGACATGTCCGCTGGCGTCGATCCCGCCCGGCGTAGACACCTCGAGGCTGCCCACCAGGGAAGCGTCTCGCATGAAGAAGCGATCGGAAAGCTTGATGCCGGTGAGTTGACCGCCGTCGATCTTGCCGTCGCGTTGCGCTTCGTCGATGGCGTCGATACCCGCGATCCGCAGGCCGGCGGCCGCGCCGGAGCCGTTGGCCGCGCTGACCATGAAGGCACGGGCGTTGGGGCCGTTCGCGAGGTAAGTCGTGTCGATCAGGGTCAAGCCAGTCTGGGCTTCGTTGATCTCGACCTGCACCTGTCCGGCAGTGGCCGTCTCGATCGCGAGGATCACGCCTGCAATGTCGGTGACGCCATCGAGGGACACGCGGATCACCTGACCCGCGACGGTCGGGTTGCTAACGCGAATCTCGATGTCGTCGCTGTCGGAGGCTTGCGGACCGGCGGCAAGACCCAGTGCCTGCGCCCCGGTATCGCCGGCGACGGTGAACCCGGTTATCCCGCTGCCCGCGACCGCCGACAGCACCAGCTTGTTGCCGGCGGAATCGGCCACCAGCTGGCCGGAGAAGTTCGTAGCGGTTGCGCTCGTCGGAAGCGCCAACCCATTGCCGGCCGACGCGGTGATCTGCAACTGCAGCACGGTCGCCGGATCGCCTTCGAACTTCACCCGCGCATGACCGAGGGCGGAGTCCGAGCCCGAGGACTTTGCCGTGACGACGCCGCCGAGACCTGCCGCCTCCAGCGCGGCGTTGATGTCTTCGACGAGGTCGGAAAGATTGGCGTTGCCGGTCAACGCACTTGCGCCAAGGGTGACGGTCTTCGGCGCCGCACCGTTGACCGCGACGTCGAAGCTGATGGGACCCACAGGCGCGAAGCTGGCTAGCACGCCCGTCTTCAGCGTCGCCACCGACAGCGCCTTGTTCAGGTCACTGACCACGCTGAGGATCGTCGAATTGCTTGCGGTGTCGTCGGCAAACAGGGTCAGGGTGCCGCTGAGGCCGCCGGTGGTCGTGATGGTGAGCGTCGCATCCGCCGGGAGGCGGCCGACATATTGCGTCAGGTCCTTGGCGGCCCCGAGCCGGGCCTGTGTGATCGTCGTCGCGTTGGTCAGTCCAAGCTCGAGGACGGCCGGATCGTCGATGGCCGCAGTGAACGCCACATCGTCCACCGATGCATCCGTGATCCGCAGAACCAGCGACGTGCCGGAGGCCCCGACGGCAACCTTGGTACCGACCCCCGCCGCCAGCAATGCGGCATTGACGTCAGCGGCGAGATTGCCGATCGTCGTGTTGCCGACCGTGGCGGACTGAAGCACCGTCACATGGTAGTCGGTGCCGCCGATCGTCAGCGTGAAATGCGCATCACCCGCAGTCAGCACGAACGTATCGAGGCTGTCGCCGACCAGCGGCCCGGTGGAGCCGCGCGTCGCATAGAAGCCGAGATCCTTGACGGCCGGGTCCGCCTGCGCCGCGACAAAGCCGAAGCCGACGACAGCGATATCGACCGCCTCCAGGCTTAGCCGGTTGCCGTTCGCAACGGCTTCGATCCTGCCATTCAGCGCGGCCAGCGAGTCGATAGCCTCGTTGATCGTATCGACGAGGTCGGCAACCTGTGTATCGCCCTTGCCGACGGTCACGACATGCGCCGTGCGGTACTGGTCTCCGACGTCCCAGTCGTTCTCGGTGCCCCCCTGCAGCGCCCCGGTGGTGATCGTGGTCGCGGTGATGGAAATCACCTTGGCCGACGAGCCATCGGTGATGTTGAAGACCGTGTCTCCGACGCTGACCTTACCGGTGAAGCTGTGTCCCGGGGCTGTGTCGGTCAGGAGCGTGCCGGCAGCCGAGATAGCGGTCGCGGCGCCACTCGCCTCGTTGCCCAGAACGATCTCAAAAGTGGCGTCGCCCGACAGCGGACGCATCGTGCTGATGACCGCCGAAGGCGCCGTCAGCGCCGGCGCAGTCTTGATGTCGACGCCGTCGCCGTCGTTCAGACCCGTCAATGGCGTTCCGGTCGACAGGCCCGCCTGCGCACCGGGCACGGTGTCACCCAGATAGAATCCGAGCGTGAATCCGTCAGCGAAGCCAATGCTCGCGTTGACGTTCACCAGGGTATTGCTTTGAATCCCGAGCAGCGGCCCCAGATCGAAGTCGAATGCGATCGGCAAGTCATCGTCGAAGTCAAGGCGCGGCAGCAGCGCACCGAGATTGATCGTCAGCGCCTCCGAAGTCGGGTCGTAGACCACGGAGCTGCCGGCGCCCAATATGGTGTTCAGCCGGAACGCCAGCTCCTGGATCGTATCGAAGGTCGCGGAGTTGTCCGCCCGCAGCAGCTTTATCGTGTCGTCGCCAATGCCGGTGTTGCCGGTGGTCGAGTCGGCGGCGACCGTCACTTCGACGGCCTCCGAGACCGCTCCGCGCATGAGGGTGAACCGCATCTTGACGTCGCCGGCGATAACGCCGTCGGTCGGCGTGGCCGTGTGCACGGTCGCGAGGTCGTCGGCGTCGTTGAGCACGAAGCCCAGTTCGGTCAAATTACCCGCGACCTGCTCGATCTTGAAGCTGGTGACCGTCGGGTCGATGATCTGGAAGGTCAGACTGGTGCCGTCGCCCTGCACGACGATCGCGGTGTCGAGGCCGGCCGTTCCCAGCGCTGCGTTGAGGTCGCTCGCAAGGCGGTTCGCGCCGTCCTTCACTCCGTCTGCGCCGTTGTCATAGAGCAGCGTCCTCGACACGACACCGCCGAAATCCAGCACCTCGCCGATGGACCCATCGACGAGAGGAAGATTGATCTGGTCGAAGAAGTCGCTGCTGCGCAGATTGTTGAGCTCGTCGGACAGTCGCCCGATCAAGGTGACGACGCCGGCGGCGTCGATATTGCCGAAGTTGAGGGCGTCCTGATCGATCCCGCTGTAATCGAAAGAGTAGGTGTCGGCGTCAAAAACATCGGTCGCACCGAGCGTGACGGTGCCGGCGGCGGATGCAACCCCGGTCAACGCAACGGATATCGGCAGCGATCCCGCATCGAGCGTCCCGCTCCTCTGGACGTCGAGGGGACTGACATTCGCCGAAATTTCGGCCGGCGTCAGCATCTGGTCGTGATTGCTGTCGAGGCCCGTCAGATTGACCTGGACGGCGGCATTCAGATCGATGGTGCCATTCTCGACGCCAACCGACAGAAATCCGAGGTGCGTGCCGAAGTCGAGATTGTTCGACTGGGCTTCGGCCGTCACCTGCAGCGGATCGGTGCCAAGATAGAATCCAGGGCCGCCACCCGACAATTTGACGCCAAACACGAGACTTGGCAATTCGACGCCGAGCCCGAGCGCGCCGTTGACCTGCAGGCCGAAGCCGCCCGGGTCGTTATCGCCCAGGTTGTACTGCAAGGTGGTGGCGGCCGCATTCAGATCGAGCTTGAACTGGTAGTCCCCGGTTACATCGTCCCAAGTCTGCAGTGTCACGAACGGCGACAGCGCGTTGGAAAGTCCGCCAAACGTGGTGTTCGGGTCCGAGTGAGTGTTGAAGTAGTCCAGAACCGGTTGGACGAGGTTGTCCTCGAGTGTCGCTCGCAGATCGATGATGTCGCTCAGCGACTTGTCGATACCGGGAATCTTCACCTGCAGGGCCGGCGCAGCGGCGATGGTGTCGGCAAAGCCAAGAAGGCTTGTCAGGCCGTCGGTGGTCGCCTGTTGAATCTCGGTCGAGATCAGTGTGGTGTCCGCCGACAGCAGCAGTCGCGGCTCCATGGCTTCCAGCGAAAACTCCTGGCGTCTTGCCTTGGCTGGCCGGCCGGCCCCTCCGATTCCGCGCATCCGTCGACGATTGCGCGGAAACAACTCCTCCGCGACTCTGTCCATCGCTGTCTCGAATGCCGTTCGCCGGGGGGTTGCGCCGCGCAGGAATTTCTTCATCACAGCACCTTTAAGCCGGAGGATGCAGCACGCACGCAGAGGCTGGCGCAACGAAATGACGCGCCGGTGACAGATCGCGAATTTGGACTGAAGAAGGCTTGAGCACTTGTTCGAACGGCCGAATGCGGCATGCGAAGCGCAGCCTCCGCGCCGCTTGGAAATTAAGCGAGACTATCGATTGAGCCAAGGCGACCCCCGGAAGGAAAAGGGATGCTCGAGCAATTCAACTTAGAGAGGCAATTTTGAATGGCCGGGAATGTCTACCTATTTTTCCCGCGCGTCAACTCGCAAGAATCACGCGCTCAAGAATACAAAACACTATGACAGTTGTATTGAACCTGGAAATCAACCTTTTGGATTGCCGACAATGCCCGACGGCTGCCGTTGCCCCTCGCACGATCGCGATGTAGTGTTGCAGTTGTTGGCACCTGATCGATTTACGAAGGGCGACAATAATGACCAAGCAATTGCTGATTTACGAGTCCGCCGTACCGATGTCCGCCTCGCGTCACGGCAAATTATCTCTGGAAGTTGCCGACTATTCGTTCAGCGCGTCCATCAACGCGGTGCCGCTGATGGCGGTGGAGTTCATCCGTGCAGCCACCGAGTACGCGATTGTATTCGCTGAAGTTCGAGACGATGTCTTGCCGGCAGCAGTGCTCGGCGTCCGACCGGATCAGAACCTTTTCCTGTCGGAGGATTCCAGATGGCAAGCGAATTACATACCGGCCTTTATCCGCCGCTATCCGTTTGTGTTCTCGGCGACCAACGAACGCAAGATCGTGACGCTGTGCGTCGAGGAGTCCCATCCCGGCTTGAATAGCGAAGGCCGCGGTCAGCGCTTGTTCAATGACGACGGCAAGCCTTCGCCTTACACCGAAAAGGTGTTGAAGTTCTTGAAGGAGTACCAAATCCATTTTGAGCGCACGCGCCGGTTCGGCAGGCGCCTGAAGGAGTTGGGATTGCTCGAGCCGATGCGGGCGCAAGTGACGACGCCAAAGGGAGAGACGCTGACACTCGGCGGCTTCATGGCCGTCCCGCGCAAGAAGTTGCGCGCACTCGGGGGCGACGCGCTGGCCTCATTGGCGAAAACAGATGAACTGGAACTATTGTATTTGCATTTGTATTCGATGCGAAATTTCAAAGGCGTGAGAGACAGGCTCATCGACTCGCCTTTGTCGGAGGACACTGAGCCGGAAAACGCCGGAGAATCCGCAGCCTCGGTGCATTGATCGCCACCGGCAGTAACAGCGTCATATCCGCGCCTGTACCGCTGGCCACGAACCGGCTCATGGGTCTTGTTGGCCAGATCGAGGAGCAGGCGCGCAGGCCGGTCTTCGGCTTTTCATTTATAGATGCTGGCGTCGCTGACGCCATGCTTGCGGCAGATCGGCGACCGAAACGTCGGCCTCATGCCCTTCCAAAATTCCGATGATCTGCGCTTCCGGCGTGCGGCGCATCATTGCCGCAACCCGCGTCGTAGCGTCGCATCATCCCGAACATTCCTTGCCAATCCCCCGCGCAAGTCTTTGACTTCTCCCAATAAAAATAAGGGCTGATCCGCCAGGGATCGCCATTCCAACGGGAGGAGGAAACCATGACCAAATCAAACAAAAACAAGGGGAATACTTCCAGCCGCCGCCGCTTTCTCAAGATCGCTGCTGCGGGGGCCGCCGCGACGGTAGCCGCGCCGACGATCGTTAGCGCGCAGGGCCCAATTAGCATGCGCTTTCAGAGCACTTGGCCGTCGAAGGATATCTTCCACGAATACGCGCTCGACTACGCCAAGACGGTCAACGACATGACCGGCGGCGACCTCAAGATCGAGGTGCTTCCCGCCGGCGCCGTGGTGCCCGCGTTCGGGCTGATCGATGCCGTGTCGAAAGGCACGCTCGACGGCGGCCATGGCGTACTGGTCTACCACTATGGCAAGCAGAACGCGCTGGCGCTGTGGGGCTCGGGTCCGGGCTACGCCATGGACGCCAACATGCTGCTCGCCTGGCACCGGTGGGGCGGTGGCAAGGAGCTTCTCGCGAAGCTGTATGCATCGCTCGGCCTGAACGTGGTTTCGTTCCCCTACGGACCGATGGCGACACAGCCGCTCGGGTGGTTCAAGAAACCGGTCACCAGCGCCGACGACTTCAAAGGCATCAAATTCCGCACCGTCGGCATCTCCATCGACATGTTCACCGCCATGGGCGCCGCGGTCAACGCGCTGCCCGGCGGCGAAATCGTGTCGGCGATGGATCGCGGCCTGATCGATGCAGCCGAGTTCAACAATGCCTCGTCGGACCGTCTGCTTGGCTTCGCCGACGTCTCCAAGGTCTGCATGCTGCAAAGCTACCACCAGAACGCCGAGCAGCTCGAAATCACCTTCAACAAGACCAAGTACGACGCGCTGCCGGACAAGATGAAGGCGATCATTGCCAATGCGGTGAGCGCCGCTTCGCAAGAGATGCAATGGAAGGCGATCGACCGCTACTCGAAGGACTATGTCGAGTTGCAGACCAAGGACAAGGTGAAGTTCTACAAGACGCCGGATTCAGTCCTCAAACGGCAGCTCGAGATCTTCGATGACATCGTGAAGAAGTACTCGGAGACAAATCCGCTGTTCAAGGAAATCGTCGAATCGCAGATCGAGTTCGCCCGCCGGGCGACGCAATGGGAACAAGACACCGTCGTCAACCGCAAGATGGCGTTCGATTACTACTTCGGGCCGAAAGGGACCGCGAAAAAGACCTGACGGTACCGGCAACGCACCGTTCGGGACGACGGCGGACGGTGCTTTGTCATTTGCTTCTTTCCTCGGATCAATCGGCGGCGACCAATGACCGTCCAAAGATTTCTGCTTGTCGTTGACGAAATCAGCACGTGGTGCGGCAAGGTCGCGGCCTGGCTGATTATCTTGCTGATGGCCGTCGTCTGCGTCGAGGTGTTCAAGCGCTACATCATGAACATGCCGACGGCGTGGATCTTCGATCTTGATAACATACTGTACGGAACCGCGTTCATGCTGTGCGGCGCCTATACGCTGGCGCAGAACGCCCATGTCCGCGGCGACTTCCTCTACAGCTCGATGCGGCCGCGCATGCAGGCGTCGCTGGACATCGTGCTTTATGTGGTTTTTTTTATCCCCGGCATCGCCGCCCTCATCTACGCGGGCTTTGACTACGCTGCCGATTCGTGGCGGATCGCGGAGCATTCGAATGTCACGGCAGACGGGCCGCCGGTTTATCACTTCAAGTCCATGATCCCCATCGCCGGCGGGCTGGTGATGCTGCAAGGCATTGCCGAGATCGTGCGTTGCGTGGTCTGCCTGAGGACCGGCGAATGGCCCAGCCGGCTCAAGGACGTCGCCGAGATCGACGTCATCGAGCAGCAACTCGCTCACAGCGAATATGTCGACGAGGAGTCGCGCAAGATCGCCATCGAGCGGGCGCATGAAATCGACGAGAGTGCGCGCCAGCGCGGCATGGGCGGGGATCTGAACACATGAGCGATCCGGCACTCGGCCTCCTGATGCTCACGCTCATCGTGGTTGTGATCATGATGGGCTTCCCGACGGCGTTCACGCTGATGGGGCTTGGCATAGTCTTCGGCTACATCGCGTTCTATGACCCGACGCATTCCTGGGCCAACAACCGCGTGTTCGATTTGATGGTCGAGCGCACCTACGGCGCCATGACCAACGACGTCCTGATCTCCATCCCGCTGTTCGTGCTGATGGGCTACGTGATGGAGCGCGGCGCGCTGGTCGACAAGATGTTCTACTCGATCCAGCTCGCGTTCCGCCGCGTGCCGGCTTCGCTTGCGGTCGCGACCCTGATCGTCTGCACGTTTTGGGGGATCGCGAGCGGCCTTGTCGGCGCGGTGGTGGTGCTGATGGGCGTTATCGCATTCAATCCCATGCTCAAGGCGGGGTACGACGTGAAGCTCGCCTCCGGCGTCATCACGGCGGGCGGCACGCTCGGCATTCTGATCCCGCCGTCTGTGATGATCATCGTCTATGCTGCGGTGGCCGGTCAGTCGATCGTGAAGCTGTACGCGGCGGCGATGTTCCCCGGCTTCTTTCTGTCGTTCCTGTATCTCATTTACATAGTCGCCTGGGCGCTGATCAATCCGAAGATCGCCCCGCCCTTGCCGGAGGACCAAACGAAGGTTCCGGTGCCGGCGTGGCTGTCGAGGTTCGAAGACACCTATCGTTCACAGACGATCCTGATCTCGCTGATCAAGGGGCTGATCTCTCCGTCGCGGGCAACGCGAATCGACGCGGAAGGCCGTCCCGTCAGCTACTGGATGCTGCTCTCAAGCTTCGGTTACGCGCTGGTGCCATTTACGATCGTCGCCGGCACGCTGGCCACCGTCTGGTGGTACGTCGTTATTCACCAGCAGGCCGCCGTCGAGCTCGCGGTAACCGGCGTGCAGCAATTGGGCACACCCGAGCTGGTTACGAAAGAGGCCACGCCCGCTGAGCAGGGGCCAGGACTCGAATTCTACCTCTGGTTCTGGGGCATCACGGCTGCTTGCGCGCTGTTGCAGGTCCGTTACTACTGGCGGTTCAACGCCGAGCGGCTCTCGATTGTGAAACTGCTGGCCTCGTCGACCATGCCGCTCGGCATTCTCACGGTCGTCGTGCTCGCCGTAATCCTGTTCGGAATCTGCACCGCGACCGAATCCGCCGCCGTTGGCGCCTTTGGCGCATTCTTGCTGGCGCTGCAAGCCCGCACGCTCGACTGGAAGCGTACCAAGGAAGCGGTGTTCCTAACCGCGAAGACCACCGCGATGGTGTGCTGGCTGTTCGTCGGCTCGGCGCTGTTCTCGGCAGTGTTCGCAATTCTCGGCGGGCAGGCGCTGCTTGAGCGATGGGTACTCTCGCTCAACATGACACCGGTGCAGTTCATGCTCCTGTCGCAGGCGATCATCTTCGTGCTCGGCTGGCCGCTCGAATGGACCGAGATCATTATCATCTTCGTGCCGATCTTCCTGCCGATGCTGAAGCACTTCAACATCGACCTGATCCTGTGGGGGACGCTGGTGTTCGTAAACTTGCAGGCGGCGTTCCTGTCACCGCCGGTCGCGATGTCGGCGTTCTACCTCAAGGGCGTCTCACCGAAACATGTCACGCTCAACCAGATCTTCGCCGGCATGATGCCCTACATGATGATCGTCATCCTGTGCATGGTCATCATGTACCTCTGGCCCGGCATGACGCTGTGGCTGCCGAACTATCTGTACGGGGGTTGAGGCGCAGCGGGGAGCTCCGGGCGCTAGTCACACGGAAATGGTGCGCCACTCAAAATAAAACTGCGAACTGCTATATATAATTGAAATATCGATATGATTTTCTGGTTGCTCTTGATGGGGGCCGGGCGCTCGAATGTTGAGCGCCATCAGCCGTATGGCCCTCATCTCAGATGGAGCTTCCTCCGCTAGGGATTGTTAGTTGTCTTGTATTGGATGGCCGAAATTTGCACGGAGACCGTGCGCTGCAATGGCTCGAGCTTGGCGCAAGCCAACACGCATCACACCGTGCGCGCAAGAACGATCGTTCCGAACAGGATAAGGGTCACGCCCGCCGCATAGCTCAGGCTTCGGCCGAACGGAAGCAGTTTCTCGCAGGCGACATAGAGTGCAATGGCGATGATCCAGAGCAAATTCATCACGCCGCTGACGAACAGCAATGCCATTAAGAACCAGCAGCAGCCGACGCAATAGCTGCCGTGGCGAAGTCCCATGCGGAATGCTCCGCTTCTGCCGACTTGCCAGTACCTGCTCAGGAACAGCAGCGGGCTTTGACAGTAGCGAAGACAGGCGCCCTTGAGCGGCGTGAACTGATAGAGCCCGGCGGCCAAAAGAAGAGTGCCGCCCAGAATGGCGCTCGTACTTGCCATCGCCATCGACAGGAGCCAGGTACGTTCGAGCGCCCACTGCGCCAGGACCGCAACGAGACTGAACCCGGCCCATGCCAGGAGGTAGCCGGCGAGAAAGATCCAGACCTCCATCGCGGCGCCAGATGTAGTCTCCTGCCTGCGCTTGACGGTCGCATACAACAGGACGGTGGGCGCCGCGCTCGGCACCATCATCGCGATCATCATCACCCACCACATCGCGAACAGCAGCACGGCATAGAGTGGCGTCCACGGCATTGGCGCCATGTCCGGCATGTCGGCCATCATCTCGGTGTCCATGCCGGCCCCGCTCGCCAGATAGGCCCAGGCCAGCGCCACCACCGCGGCGGTCCCGACCACCACGATCAGGCGGTCGCGCTTAAGCAGGTGTTCAAGCGCCAAATGCCTGCTCATCGGCTTTCCCCGGAAGAGGATGTCGCCCATCGATGGCTCGACTTTGGCGCAGCATCAGGCTGCGACGCCCTCGGGTGTCTGCACGACGGTCGCAAGCGAGCTGTGCGTGCCTTTGGTCTCGAAACTGATCGCCCCCGTCGAGCGGATGTTGGCGGACGCGACCTCGGCAGCCCTGTGCTCGAAACCCTCGGGCACCACCACCTGAATGCGATGAGGAGAACCCGTCACCGGATTCTTGATCGGTTCGACCTCCGTCTCCAACACGCCCTTGGCGACGAGCTTGGCGACGCGTCCGTCCTTGTCGAAGGAAAATTCGAACGGCGCAAAGACGGGATCGTGGACGGTGGTCACGATCAGGCTGAGGATCTGGAACAGCGTGCCCTCGGCGGAATGCTTCCCGGAGAAGATGTCAAACAGCGCCTGGCGCTGGTCCGGCGTTGCGCGCTCATCGATGATCGGCTGCATTTTGCCGTTGCCTTCATGCAGCGCTCCCGGGAAATCGACGGTGGCCGCGAAGCACAGGCCATCGAGGTTGGTCCCCTCGAAATGTCCCTTGGTGATCCGCATGCCGACCAACCCCTTGCAATAGCCCTGGGTCGGCAGGGCATTGAAGTCGCATGGGCAGCCAAACGCGCAAGTACAATTCTTGATCCATTCGCCTTCGAGACGCCAATCCGATGCAGCCATGGCACATCTCCCAATGTGAGGGGACGAGGCAGCCGTTCGATAAGTCGACGTCAAAAAGGTGCGAGCGGGATCGAAATCCGATCAGAAGGTCGGCATCGCAAGGGAATCTGTTGACGCACTGCCATTTGCCGTCCCGATGGCGAAAAGCATATCAGCCGCGACCTGGCGCGTACAGCGAACCCATTCGGCGGAAACGGCAGCCGGATTGGCGGAAGTCCGAAGATCAGAGGGATGGTGCCCAGGGAGGGGATCATACGGAATCACCGACAAAAGGAACCGCTGTTTGTCCTTAGTATGGTGGCGCGAGCGCCTGGGAGGGCGGCGGGGTTTTGCTGCACCGCAAAACCCACAATCGCGGGAGCTTTTCGTTATCGGCGGGCAGGCTGGCCGGGAAGCATCTTTATGGCCTGCTGAAGCCGCCGCTTGTCCGCCTCCCTGGCTATTCAACTTGCTGTTGAAGTGGCCGACCATCCTCGAGCCGCTGCGGCGACGACCGCAAGCGTCGCTTTTGCCCCGTCGGCCTCGCCCTTTTCGAAGTCGCCCTCCGTCTGCGCCATCGCATTCGTGACGTGCGCGAAGCAGACGACGGGACGGCCGCTCGTCGCGCCGAAGGCGTAGAGAGCGGCGGCTTCCATCTCGACAGCAAGCGTGCCCAGATCACGCGCGCGCGCGATCGCCGCTTCGGTTTCGCGGTACGGCGCATCGGTCGTCCACGTCGCGCCCCGATGCAGCGTGATGCCCGGCAGAGCCCGCCCGGCCTGCTCGACATGCGCGAGAAGCGACGTGTCGGGTGCTTCGGCGAAGGTCGAGCCCGGCAGGTAGTGATAGCTCGTCCCCTCGTCGCGCAGCGCGCGGTCGATCAGGACGAAGTATGGCGTGGGTCCGATCGGGGTGATTTGTCCGGCGGACGTGACGCTGACGAGCAGCCGGCAGCCGGACGCGAAGAGCTGCTCGGCGACCAGGACGGCGAACGGTGCGCCGACGGCGCAGCCGACGATACCGATCTCGCCGATGCCGTCGAGATCGAACGCAAGAAGTTCAGTGTGATAGCAGGCCCATCCTTCATGGATGCGGCCGGCGCCGGTCCGCTTGAGGTGACGGACGACATCACCGTCCGGATCCAGCATGCAGATTTCGGGGACAGCGACGAGCGGCAACTGCCTCTGCCGCCGGGCCTCCCTCAGCAGCGCTTCGGGCCGGAACACTGAGGGCGCCTCGTGGTCCTTGACGCTGACGATCGGCCACGCGGATTCTGCGCGATGAGGCTTATCATCCATGATGCACCGGATTCGCTTCTCTTAAGCCACGGACTCGACCGGCAGGCCGGCGGCTTTCCATTCGGGGTAGCCGTCCTCAAGGCGGCGGACGCGATAGCCGCGGGCCCGGAGCGCTGCGACGGCTTCGAACGAAAGGACGCAATAGGGGCCGCGGCAGTAGGCGATCACCTCGCGGCCTTTCGGAAGTTCGCTTAAGCGTCGTTCCAGTTCGGCGAGGGGAATGTTGAGAGCCCCTGGAAGATGGCCCAACGCGAACTCGTCTTCGGGGCGCACATCGAGCACCGCGACCAGATCGTCGTGCAATCGTGCGACCAGATCATCTCGCGACACCGGTTCGAGCGCGTCCCGGGCGTGGAAGTAGTCGGTCACGACGCGGCCGATCTCGGCGATGTTCCGCTCGCCGACGCGACCCAGCGCCTTAGTCAACGCGACCACTTCGACTTCGCCCGCCAGGCGATAGAGAACGTGTTTACCCCGACGCTCCGTCTCGACGAGTCGCGCGCGCCTGAGGATCTGCAGATGGCGGGAGGTGTTGGCGAACGTCAGATGGGCGCGGGCCGATAGCTCCTCGACGCTGCGCACCCCCTGGGCGAGGTGCTCCAACAGCTCAAGCCGGTGCGGATGGCCCAATGCCTGCGCCACCTGGGCAAGGTTCTCATAGATCGCGTGTTTCGGTCCGGTACTTGACACGGCAACTCCTGAATATATCATTCAGCAGATCGATTGAATGTTATCTAGCCGCTCTTAGAGAGGAGTGCAAGTCCATGATCCTCCGCCAGTTCTTGCATAGCGAGCCCGTCGGCATCTCCTACCTCTTCGGCTGCGGCGGCAAGGCGGCCGGCGCGGTCGTGGATCCCGTCGGCGACATTCAGCCCTACCTTAAAGCTGCCGACAATGCCGGCATGCGCATTCACTTCGTCATCGATACGCATGTCCATGCCGACCACCTCTCGCCGGGCCGGGCTCTCGCCGACGCGGCAGGAGCACCCTACGTGCTCTCGTCGGCCGCGGGCGTGTCGTTTCCGTTCAAAGGTGTCGGCGACGGCGAAGTCCTTCCGCTCGGCAACGTCACGGCAACGGTTCTCCATACGCCGGGTCACACACCCGAGCACATCTGCATTCTCGTGACGGACCGGACGCGCGCCGACGAGCCCTGGTTCGTCCTGACCGGTCACACCCTGATGGTCGGCGATCTGGGCCGTACCGAGCTCGCCGTCAGCGCCGAAGAAGGCGCAAGACAACTGTTTCGCAGCGTGAGCAAGCTGAAAGGTCTGCCCGACTATGTCGAGGTACTGCCCGGCGCTTATGCGGGTTCGGTCTGCGGTCGTCGGCTGAGCGGCAAGCCTTGGTCGACCATCGGCTTCGAGAAGCGGCACAACCAGGCGTTCGCGATCGAGGATGAAGCCGAGTTTGTCCGGTTCATGGTCGCCGAGATTCCGCCGGCGCCGCCGGAAGCCGCGAAGATCAGAGCCGCCAATTCGGGCGTCACTGCCGCTGCGGCCTGATGCCATGAGCGAAGCGGTATCCGCTCCACAAGCCGCCTCTTCGGTCAGGTTGGGCCTGAGGGAAAACTGGCCGCAGTTCGCCCTGCTCGTCCTGATCAACGCCTTCGTCGGCGGGATGGTCGGGATCGAGCGAACGGTCGTGCCACTGATTGGCGCCGAGGAGTTCAAGATCGGCTCGACGACTCTTGTCGTCTCCTTCATCGTCAGCTTCGGCGTCGTGAAGGCGTGCGCCAACCTGGTCTCCGGTCAGCTCGCCGACAAGTGGGGGCGCAAGCGGGTTCTGATCCTCGGATGGCTGGTCGGCCTCCCGGTGCCTTTCATGATCATCTGGGCACCAAGCTGGGATTGGGTGATCGCCGCCAATGCCCTTCTCGGAATCAATCAGGGCCTTGCCTGGTCGATGACCGTGATCATGAAGATCGATCTCGTCGGGCCGAAGTCGCGCGGCCTAGCCGTGGGTCTGAACGAGTTCGCCGGCTATCTCGCGGTCGGCGTGACCGCTTACCTTACCGGATATCTTGCGTCGGAGTATGGGCTGCGGCCGGCACCGATCTACCTCGGTGTGGCCTATGCGATCCTCGGCGCCGCGCTTTCGGTCCTTTTGGTGCGCGATACGCGCGCGCACGTCCGATTGGAGATGGCGGCGCATGCACAGCAAGCATCTCCGATCAGTTTCCGGGAGATATTCCTCCTCACGTCGTTCGGGGATCGCAACCTGTTCGCCGCATCGCAGGCCGGGCTGGTGAACAACCTTAACGACGGCATGAGCTGGGGCATCTTCCCGCTGTTCTTCGCTTCTTTCGGTCTCGCCGTCGATCGGATCGGCATTCTGAAGGCCGTCTATCCGGCAACCTGGGGCATCCTCCAGGTCGCCACGGGTCCTCTGTCCGACCGCTGGGGCCGCAAAGGGCTAATCGTTGCCGGCATGTGGGTACAGGCCGCGGGTTTGTTCCTGACCGGGGCAACAAGTCATTTCGAGTGGTGGCTCGTCGGCAGCCTGCTGCTCGGACTCGGCACGGCCATGGTGTACCCGAGCTTGATCGCCGCGGTGTCTGACGCTTCGCATCCAAGCTGGCGCGCGCGCTCGCTCAGCGTCTACCGCTTCTGGCGCGATCTCGGCTACGCGATCGGCGCGCTGTCGGCCGGCATCATCGCGGACAGATTCGGACTTTCAGCGGCGATTGTGTCGATCGCCGCCCTGACGTTCATTTCCGGCGCTGTCGCGGCGGTGTTCATGCGGGAGCGTACAGCGGCTTCGGTTGACCTCGCGCAAAAAGCGAGCCGACCGGCGGAGTAGAGTTGAATTTCTTCAATGATGGAGCAAGCCGATGCAGAAAGTCTTGGTTCAAACGGTCGCTGCTCTCTCCCTCCTGCCTGGGGCAGTATGGGCGCAGGCGCCGTCAGATACTGAACGCTACTACGGGTGGGGTCCGCACATGATGGGATGGGGCGGAGGATACGCCATGATCTTCGGTCCGTTGTTCATGGTTCTCTTTCTCGCAGTCCTGGTTGCCCTCGCGATTGTCCTAGCACGCTGGCTGGGCGGGCTATGGCCAGGAACATATCCGCCACACCAATTGCCGCCCGCGCGCACACCGCTCGATATCCTCAAGGAGCGCTTTGCGCGCGGCGAGATCGACAAGGCGGAATTCGAGGACCGGCGACGCGTTCTCGGCGAGTGACTCGGCGCGCATCCTCAAGCTCGCTTAGCCGGAAAGGGAACGCCGATGCAGATTCTGCTGATACTGAACGACCCACCCTATGGCACCGAGCGGACCTACAACGGCTTGCGCCTCGCTCTCGCCAAGAGCGATCCGGCGATCACCGTGACGGTATTCTTGATGGCCGACGCGGTAGCGGCCGCGAAGTCGGGCCAGAAGACGCCGGACGGCTACTATAATGTGGAGCGCATGCTAAAGGGCGTTCTCGCGGGCAAAGGACAAGTCCTGCTTTGCGGCACCTGCATGGATGCCCGCGGATTCACTGATGCCGAGATACTTAGCGGCGTGAAACGCAGCACCATGGCCGAACTCGCGACCGTGACCGCTTCCGCCCAGAAGGTGTTGGTGTTTTGAACCGCGCGAGGAGCCGGCATGCCGCCGATTTATCTTGACTACAACGCGAGCACGCCGGTGGATCCGGCAGTCGCGGCGGCGATGAGGCCATTGCTGGAGCAGGCCTTCGGCAATCCATCGAGCGGGCATTGGGCGAGCACGCCGGCGAAGGCCGCCCTGGAGCGCGCCCGCGGCCAGGTCGCCGCGCTGATCGGCGCTGCACCAGAGGAGATCGTGTTCACCAGCGGCGGCAGCGAAGCAAACAACCTCGCAATCAAGGGTACGTTCTTCGCGCCGAACCGCCAAGGGGCGCATATCATCACCTCGGCAATCGAGCATCCGGCTGTGCTCGCTCCCTGCCGATTTCTCGAGCGTTTCGGCGCCTCGGTTACTTATGTACCAGTGGACCGGACCGGCCGCGTCGATCCGGAGGACGTCCGCCGGGCAATCACTCCGCAGACGTTCCTAATCAGCGTCATGCACGCCAACAACGAGGTCGGCACCATCCAGCCGATCGAGGGGATCGGCGAGATCGCGCGGGAGCACGGCATCCGTTTTCACACCGACGCAGCGCAGTCGGTCGGAAAGATCTCGACCAACGTCAACGAACTCAGCGTCGATCTATTGTCGATCGCTGGTCACAAGCTCTATGCGCCGAAAGGCGTCGGCGCACTCTACGTGCGCGGCGGCCTCGAATTGGAGCCGTTGATCCACGGCGCTGGCCATGAGCTAGGCCGGCGCGCCGGAACCGAGAGTGCGCTGCTTGCCGTAGGACTCGGAACGGCTTGCGTGCTGGCTGCGGACCTTGCTCCGATGGAACGCATCCTGGCTCTGCGTGATCGTCTTTGGCAGGCGCTGCAAGATCGCTTCGGCGAGCGCGTCGTGCTCAATGGCCATGCGACATATCGCTTGCCCAACACCCTCAACATGTCGTTCGTCGGCAAGGTCGGCTCGGATATCCTTGCACAGCTCAGTGATGTGGCGGCATCGACGGGTTCGGCGTGCCATTCGGGACGCGTTGAACTCTCGCCCGTTCTGGCCGCGATGGGCGTGCCAGAGAGGATCGGCATGGGAGCGATCCGTTTCAGCTTGGGAAAGACCACCACATCGGACGAGATCGATGCCGTGGTCACACGTCTAGCCTGGATCGTATCGGCCTGATCGCTTGCGCGGCAAATCATTTGCCAGTCTGAAAGCGCCGTTTCTCCACCAAGAGGAGGACAGGCTCGTTCGTGCAATCGCTCGCGGCGTACAGGATCGTGCTCTAGCGTGGAAAAGCGCAGTTTGGTGCCCAGGGGCGGAATCGAACCACCGACACTGCGATTTTCAGTCGCATGCTCTACCAACTGAGCTACCTGGGCGTGCTGAGCGAAGGACCCAAGGCCCATCGAGCGGGCGGTTTATAGTGGGCTGAAGGCGGCCTGTCCACCCGGCTTCGCCAAGTGTCTACGCCGGGCGCGGCCCGGCTGTGTACAAGGTGGGGTGGGCTTGCTGCGGCTGGCGCGGGGCGTACCGGTCGCCCCTATAAATAATTGATATTACTTAACTATTCTTCGCCATCCGCTTCGTCATCACGACCGGGGATGACGTAGGAGCCCTTCAGCCAGCGGTTCAGGTCGACGTCGCGGCAGCGCGAGGAGCAGAATGGGAGGGTGGCCTGCACCGCGGGCTTGCCGCAGATCGGGCAGGTTTTGAGCGGCCCAGCGGGCTTTTTGACCTGTTCGTCCATGATGTCGGCAGCTTACACGGGGTGAGAAAGTCTAGGAGCCTGTCGGTAAAGGGGTTCTTCGGGCGGACGCGCAGGCGTCGCGGCCGGGGTCCCGCGGGCCAATTCTACTGTGCATGGGGTTGTTTTCGAGATTTTTGTTAAGACCCGCCCGACGCGGCATTCGCGTTCACACGGCGGTGGCGTTGAGCCAGCCGAAGCGGATCGGAAAGCCTTCGCCGCCAAGCAGCGTCGTGGTCTCGTAGAGCGGCAGGCCGACGACGTTGCTGTACGACCCCACCATCTTCACCACGAAGGAGCCGGCGATGCCCTGCACGGCGTAGCCGCCGGCTTTGCCGCGCCATTCGCCGGAGCCGATATAGGCCTGGATGTCGTCCTCCGACAGGCGCTTGAAGCGGACGCGGCTCTCGACCAGGCGCTGGCGGAAGGCCTCGCGCGGCGTGACGAGGCAGATCGCGGTGTAGACGCGGTGATTGCGGCCCGAGAGCAGCCGCAGGCACTGCGCCGCCTCGTCCACGAGGTTGGCCTTGGGCAGGATGCGGCGGCCGACCGCCACCACCGTGTCGGCGGAGAGGATGAAGGCGCCGCGCAATTCGTCGTCGAGCTGCACCGATTTCAGCGCCGCATCCGCCTTGGCCCTCGCGAGGCGATTGGCGCAGGCGCGCGGCAGCTCGCCCCGCTTCGGCGTCTCGTCGACGTCGGCCGGCCGGAGCGCATCCGGCTCGATGCCGGCCTGGTTGAGCAGCGACAGGCGCCGCGGCGAACCGGAGGCAAGAACGAATTTGGGGCGACCGAGCATCAGGTGATTTGGGGGATGAAGCAGGGGGTGAATTGCGCGCGGAACCTATCGGAAGGGGGCTGATTTCACAACCCGGGAACCCGAGGTTTGGTGATTCGAGGTTTCCGATATGCCTGTGCCCTCAGTCTGTGACGCGGATGTTACGCCGGCTCTTCGCCTCTCCCCGCTTGCGGGGAGAGGCCGGAGCGCATCGCAGATGCGGTCCGGGTGAGGGGGGCTCTCCGCGAGTCGAACTGCCGCCGTGATTGCGGAAACAGCCCCTCACCCCACCCTCTCCCCGCAAGTGCGGGGCGAGGGAGCGAAACTGCAATCGTCCCTCATTCGCTCGCCGCGCCCACCTTCGCGAACCGCCGGCGGATGCGCAGCAGGAGCTGGTCGCAGACGTCGCGGTAGGCGGCGAGCTTCTGGTCGCGGCTGCCTTCGATGGTGGTGGGATCCTGGGTCGGCCAGTATTCGACGTCGGCGGCGAGCGTGCGGGTCAGCTCCAGCGCCTTGTGATGCGCCTCCGGCGACAGCGTGATGATGAGGTCGAAATTCAGCCCCTCCCAGTCCTCGAGCTCCTCGAAGGTCTGCGGCTTGTGGGTGGAGATGTCCTGGCCGAGCTCGGCCATCACGCTGACCGCGAACGGATCGAGCTCGCCGCGCCTCGCGCCGGCCGACTTCACGTAGAGGCCCTGCGGAAACATGTGCCGCAGCAGGCTCTCGGCCATCGGCGAGCGCACGCTGTTCATCGCGCAGGCGAACAGCACCGATTGCGGATCGCGTGCGCGTGGGGGCGCAGCCATCCGCGTTTATCCCTTCCAGTGCAGAACAGTAATGAGCGTGAACAGCCGGCGCGAGGTCTCGAAGTCGACCCGCACCTTGCCCTTCAGCCGCTCCTGGAGCGTGCGCGATCCCTCGTCATGGATGCCGCGGCGGCCCATGTCGATGGCCTCGATCTTGTCCGGCGTCGCGGTGCGGATCGCCTGGTAATAGCTGTCGCAGATCATGAAATAATCCTTCACGATCCCGCGGAACGGCCCCAGCGACAACAGATGCACGACCACAGGCGTGTCGTTCTCGCGGCGAATGTCGAACATCAGGCGGTTGCCGGTGATGCCGATATGCAGCGTGAACGGCCCCTTCCCGTCGGCGCCCTCCGGCGCGAACAGGTTCTGCTCGATCAGGTCGTAGATCGCGATCGCGCGCTCGTGCTCGATGTCGGGCCCGGAACGGCCGATCGATTCCTCGTCGAGGGTGACCGCGACGATGCGATTGTTGGAGTCGTCCTGTTCGGGCGGCTTTGTCATGACAGATTGAGGCGCAATCCAATCGAGCGCGAATGGGCATCCAGCCCTTCCGCCTTGCCAAGCGTCATCGCGGCAGGTCCGAGCGCACGCAGCTGATCCGGACCGCATTTCAGGATCGAGGTGCGCTTGATGAAGTCGTGCACCGAGAGGCCCGAGGAGAACCGCGCCGAGCGCGCCGTCGGCAGCACGTGATTGGAGCCGCCGACATAATCGCCGATCGCCTCCGGCGTATGCGCGCCGAGGAACACCGCACCCGCATTGCGGATTCTTGCGGCGAGCGCGTCAGGGTCTGCGGTCATGATCTCGAGATGCTCGGCGGCAATCGCATCCGCGAGCGGGATGGCATCGTTGAGGTTCTTCACCATGATGATGGCGCCGAAATCGGCCCAGGAGGCGCTCGCGATCGCGGTGCGCGGCAACGTCTTCAGCTGCGCCTCGACCGCCTTCTCGACATCGGCGGCAAGGCGCGCCGAATCGGTGATCAGGATCGATTGCGCGCTCGTGTCGTGCTCGGCCTGCGCCAGCAGGTCGGCGGCGATCCAGTCGGCATTGCCGGTGTCGTCGGCAATGACCAGCACCTCGGAGGGACCGGCGATCATGTCGATGCCGACCTTGCCGAACACCAGCCGCTTGGCGGCGGCGACATAGGCGTTGCCGGGGCCGACGATTTTTGCGACCGGCGCGATAGTGGCGGTGCCGTGCGCGAGCGCGGCGACGGCCTGCGCGCCGCCGACGCGGTAGATCTCGGTGACGCCGCCCAGCTTCGCCGCCGCCAACACCAGCGGATTGAGCTTGCCGTCGGGCGCGGGCACCACCATCACGAGGCGCGAGACGCCGGCGACCCTCGCGGGCACCGCGTTCATCAGCACCGAGGACGGATAGGCCGCAGTTCCCCCGGGCACGTAGAGGCCGGCGGATTCGATCGCGGTGTAGCGCCAGCCGAGCTCGACACCGAGCGGGTCGGTGAAGCGCTCGTCCTTCGGCAATTGGCGGCGATGGTAGGTCTCGATGCGGTCCCGCGCGAGCTTGAGCGCATCCAGCGTCGCGGCATCGCAGGCCTTTTCCGCGGCCTCGATCTCGGCGGCCGAGACGCGAAGACCGGATGCGTCCAGCGTCAGCCGGTCGAACTTTGCCGTGGCCTCGAGCAGGGCCGCGTCGCCGCGCCTCGCCACGTCGTCGACGATCGCGCGCGCGGCGGCCTCGACGTCGGCCGAGACCTCGCGCTTGGCGGCGAGGAAGGCCGCGAATCGCTGGTCAAAATCGGCGCTGTTGCGGTCGAGGCGAACGGGCATGTCTGGCTTGGCTTCTGGCTGGTTTCTCGGGGCGGATTGGCGCACCAGGTCCCCTGCTCAATGGCGCGGCGGCCTCCCGCCGTCAACCCTTGGCAGGTGTCGTCGTTATCGGTCGTCGTCCTGCTTTGACGTCGTCCTGGCGAAAGCCGGGACCCATTACCCCAAGTCTTTGTTATTGAAACAGGATGTGACCCCAGCCCATTCTATCATAGCCGCCGGTGGCTATGGATCCTGGCTTTCGGCAGGACGACGGCTGAGGGTTTGACGCGGTATGACCATCCTCACCCCTCCCCTTCGATCCCCGTCCCAAGTTCGTCCGCCCCGAGATCGGTCAGCTCGCATTCCAGGCATTCTACATCGAGGCGGATGGCGCCGCCCTGGGCGAACAAGAGCAGGGCGCTGCCGCCGGGCTCCTCGTTGCGGCCGTCCTGGGAATGAAACTCGATCCCGACAAGGTCCAGAACCTTGTCCGGAGCCCCGATGTCGATGTTGCGCGATTTGCAGGCAAGCACGCGGTCGAAGCGGAGCGCGGCGACCAGCCGGCGCGGCTCGGCCTCGCCGTCCAGCGTCTGCTCCCAGTCCAGCCGGCTCATGCCGACCACCAGCCGCTTCTCGCTCTGCCGCCAAATAATGTCGGCGGCCTGCACCCGGGCATCCTGCACATGGGTGGAGATCACGGCGAGATCGTCGGCATCGAGCGCGATCAGTTTGAGCTGGGGCGACATCGCCGGCATTTCTCCTCGGGGCGGACACGGCCCAACGCGCGCGGCCGCGGAAATTTCCCTAGACCTAACAACCCGGCGAACTAGAGGCTATTGATATCCTCCATCTCCAGCACCTTGCGCGGATACCCCTGCCGGGCGACGCGGATCATGGCGCGGCCCATTTGCTCGGTGGAGGTGACGAGCCGCGGCGAAATCCGGCGCAGCACCGACCAGAGTGGCCCGGTTGCGGTATACACGGCCTGCACCCAGGCGGTCTTGGAGCGGGCACCATGCAGGGGCTGGATCGCGCCGGGCCGGAACATGTAGGCGCCCTTGAACGGCAGCTTGAGCAGATCGTTCTCGGTCTTGCCCTTGACCCGCGCCCACATCCGCGGGCCCTGCTCGGTAGAATCGGTGCCGGCGCCGGTGACGTAGGTGAAGGTCATCTGCGGATTGAGTCTCGCCAGCGTCGTCGCAACGGCGAGCGTGAGGTCGTAGGTGAGATGACGGTAGCGCTCCTCGCTCATGCCGATCGAGGAGACGCCGAGGCAGAAGAAGCAGGCGTCGAAGCCGCTGAGTTGAGACTCGATCGCCGAATAATCCAGGAAATCGTCGTGGATGATCTCGGTGAGCTTGGCGTTGCGCACGCCGGTCGGGCTGCGGCCGACCACGAGCACGCGGTCGATGCCGGCATCGACCAGGCACTCGCGCAAGACGCCCTGCCCGACCATGCCGGTCGCGCCAAAGATGATGACTTGCATCGGGACGTCCCCAACAGCGTCGCGGCTCATGCGGCGACCGCGATCGCGTCGAAGGATACACCGGTCAGCGTTGCCGAGACATCCCACAGCATGGCCGCCGCAGCGAAATCCTTGGCCTGCGGCATGATCTTCGCCGGCGCTGGCGGCCCCTTCAATTCGTAGAACCCGTTCGGACCGTAATAGCCGCCGGGCTCAGGCGCTGGAGATGTCGCCGCGAACAGCGTGGGCAGCGCGCCCTCGGCAGCGGACTGGCTGATCAAGGGTTGAAGCCACCGTCCCACCCGCCACGAGAGGGTGTTGGCGCCCGGCCCGTTCGAAATGAGATCGGTCCGCGCGTAGCCGGGATGAGCGGCAAGGCTCGTCACGCCCCAGCCGGACGCGAGGCTGCGACGCTGCAACTCCAAAGCAAACATCAGCATCGCCAGCTTGGACTGGCAATAGGCCCGCCACGGACGATAGGAACGCTGGCCTTGCAGATCGTCGAAATTGATCGCGCCGGAGCGGTGCGCAAGGCTCGAGAGATTGACGACACGCGGCGCCTTCGCCCGACGAAGCTGCGGCAACAGGCGCGCCGTCAGCGCGTAATGTCCGAGATAATTGGTGCCGAGCTGCATCTCGAAGCCATCCTCGGTCTGCTGCCGTTTCGGCAGCGCCATCACGCCGGCATTGTTGACGAGGAGGTCGAGCTGCTCGTTGCCGGCGGCAAAGCGCCTGGCGAAATCGGCGACGGAGGACAGGCTGGCGAGGTCGAGATGCTCGTAGGCGATCAGCGCATTGGGAAACCGCTCGCAAATGCCCTCGATCGCCCGCAGGCCCTTTGCGTCGTTGCGTCCGGTGAGTATGACAATGGCACCGGCGCCCGCCAGGGCCATCGCCGTTTCGTAGCCGAGCCCGCCCGTCGCGCCGGTCACGACGGCGGTCCTGCCGCTGAGGGAGGGAATGTCTGCCGTGGTCCAGTCAGTCATGCCGTAGCTCCAGGCTATCAGGGGGTGGAAAAGGCTTGCGACCGGTCTAAATGTGCACTAGGTGCAAATTTGCAAGAGGTGAAATAATTTGAAGGCTTCAAAGCACGCCAGGAAACGCGCCAAGCCCTTGTCCTCCGGAGAAAAATCGCCGGCGGGGCCCGGCCTGCGCGAGCGCAAGCAGCAGCAGACCCGCGAGCGGCTGAAGCGCGCGGCGATGGCGCTGTTCCTGGAGCGCGGCTTCGAGGCCACCACCATCGACGACGTCGCGGCCGCTGCCGATGTCTCGCGCCGCAGCTTCTTCCATTATTTCGCCTCGAAAGAGGACGTGGTCGCCGCCTGGCAGGAGGATGCCGCGGCCGCGCTGGTCGCCGGGATTCTCGCACGGCCTGCGGACGAAACCATGCTGACGGCGGCGGAGAATGCGATCGCGGCGGCGGTCAAACGGATCGATCCGACTGAAGCGGCCGCGATGTCGCGGCTCAAGCGCGACAATCCCGCGCTCCACGCGCGCGACCAGCTCAAATACGAAAAGCTTGAGCGCGCGCTCGCGGACGGGCTTGCGCAGCGCTCCGGCCGCAAATCGGACCGGCTGAAGGCGCGGCTCGTCGCCATGATCGCCACCGGCGCGATGCGCGTCGGCGGCGAGAGCTGGATCTGCGAAGGTGCGCGGGAGAAGCCGGAGGCTTTCGTGAAGCGCACGTTCGATGCGATCAGGGCGATATTGAAGTGAGAGTTCTTCTTCCTTCTCCCCTTGCGGGAGAAGGTGGCATAGGCGGCCTTCGGCCGCCGTTCCTAGGAACGCCGATGCTTCGCATCGGCTACGGCGCCGGATGAGGGGTTGCTTCAACGCATTCAAACGCAAGAGAGTCACTCGTGGAGGCAACCCCTCACCCGTCCCGCCGCTGCCGCGGCGAGCCACCCTCTCCCGCAAGGGGGGAGGGAAGAGAGCGTCGCGGAACGAGCACCAGGCTATCGCGCGACCTCACTCCTTGAAGAACGCCAGCAGGTCCGCGTTGATGGTCTCGGCGTGCGTGGTCGGCATGCCGTGGGGGAAGCCCTTGTAGGTCTTCAGGATACCCTTCTTGAGCAGCTTGGCGGACAACGGCGCGGAGTCGGCGTAAGGCACGATCTGGTCGTCGTCGCCGTGCATCACCAGCACGGGCACGTTGATCTTCTTCAGATCCTCGGTGAAGTCAGTCTGCGAGAATGCGACGATGCCGTCGTAATGCGCCTTGGCGCCGCCCATCATGCCCTGGCGCCACCAGTTCTGGATCACCGCTTCCGACGGTTTGGCGCCGGGACGGTTGTAGCCGTAGAAGGGACCTGCGGCGATGTCGCGGTAGAAGGCCGAGCGGCCGGCCGCGAGCTGGACCTGGAAATCGTCGAACACGCTCTTCGGCAGGCCGCCGGGATTGGCCGCCGTCTGCACCATCAACGGCGGCACCGCGGAGAGGATCGCCGCCTTCGCCACCCGGCTCTCGCCGTGGCGCGCGATGTAGTGCACGACCTCGCCGCCGCCGGTGGAATGGCCGACGTGGATGGCGTTCTTCAGGTCGAGATGCGCGGTGACCGCCGCAAGATCGTCGGCATAGTGATCCATGTCGTGGCCGTCGGCGACCTGCGCCGAGCGGCCGTGGCCGCGGCGGTCATGGGCGATGACGCGGTAGCCGCGGGTGACGAAGAACATCATCTGCGCGTCCCAGTCGTCCGACGACAGCGGCCAGCCATGGCTGAACACGATCGGCTGGCCCGCGCCCCAGTCCTTGAAAAAGATCTCGACGCCGTCTTTGGTGGTGATGGTGGGCATTGCAGGGCTCCTTCAGTGAAAATCATTCCGGGGCCCGCGAACCGCGAGCCGGCGACATGAAGATGGTTGTGCGATGTTCCAGGGGCGATGCCTCGCACCGCCCGCGACGACGAGAATCGGGCGATCAGGCAAACGTCATCGGCTTGAAGCGGCGCCAGGCGCCGATGGTGAGCACCACGAAGAACACCAGCACGATGCCCTGCACCACGGCGAACACCGGGCCGGACGGCGGCGCCGGCGGCACGGCGGGTGCGAGCGCGGCGAGCGCCGGCACCTTCAGGAACGACTGGATCACCAGCACGAAGACGTTGAAATACAGCGAGATCATCGCGGTCACGATGTAGACCGGACGCCAGACGCCCGCGAGCTTCATGCCGTAGAGCGCGATGCAGGCGATCGCGAGCAGCACCAGCGAGATGATGCCGATGATGTGCGAGGGCAGCAGCTTCTCGAACGGAAACAGGAAGCCGGTCACGCTGGTGAGGATCGTGAACAGCAGGAAGATCGCGGTGAGGCCCGGCATCGGCTTCGAACCAAGCAGGCCGAACATCGCGACGAGGCCGGCGACGATGGCGATCAGGCTGATGATGACATGGACCATCGTGAAGGCGGGCAAGCTCAACCCAAGAACCATGACATCTCTCCTACTCTCTGCATTGAGATCCGCGAGATGGTATTACGGTCCTCATCGAATTTCCACATGCGTTGTCGCCGCACGCATGCACGAAGCCATGCGTCGTCGTGCGAATCGACAAACGCATGGCTGGATTTTTTGCATCGCTGTCACAAGCGACGGCAGTTTGCAGATCTTCGACGAAAGTTGAATCGAATTGGCGAGGCGCTTCGCGACTCACACTTCCTTGGTGTCGAAGATCAGCAGGTCGGCACCGCCGCTGGCGAATTTCGGCACATCAGCGCCGGTCGCCTTGCCTTCCGGGCTGCCGAATGCCGCTTGGATGTCGGCCACGCTGTCGAAGGTGAGAATGGCGACGAGGTGGATTCCGGAAGGACCTGCGGGAGATGCGACCGGCCCCTTGCTGACGGCGTATTTCTTCAGGCCGGGCAGTTTCTTGGCGAGCGGAATGTGGGTCTCGACGTAGTACTTGTCGAAGACCGCAGCATCCTTGGGCGTCTTGTAGAGCACGACGATTTCAGCCATTTAGTCCTCCCAGTTGAATCTTTTGTTCGTTCCACGGGCGATGCGCCTCGCGGGCGCGACGAGTGTCCGTGGGACACGGCGCGATGGCAAGCCTCATTCGACTTGCCATTCCCTTGTCTTGTCCTTGTCTAAAGCGCCGGTTTTGCGGCGTCGCCGAGATAGCCATGCAGGGAGGCAACGACCTGCGCGCCCTCGCCGATGGCGCCGCCGACGCGCTTGACCGAGCCGGAGCGAACGTCGCCGACGGCATAGACGCCGGGCACGGAGGTCTCGAGCGGCGCGACGAGCCGGCCCAGATTCTGCTCGGACTGCGCGCCTGTGACGACGAAGCCGCCGCGATCGAGCGTCACGCCGCAGCCGTCGAGCCAGCCGGTGGCGGGATCGGCGCCGACGAACAGGAAGAGATTGCGGATGTCGGCGAAATCCTCGTCGCTCGACAGCCGGCTCTTCCAGCGGATGCGCCGCAGCAGCGAGGCCTCGTCGCCCTCGAGTGCCGTGATCTCGGTGTTGAACATCAATTCGATGTTCGGCGTCGCTTCGATGCGCTCGATGAGATAGCGCGACATGCTGGCGCCGAGACCGCCGCCGCGAATGATCATCAGCACCTTCTTGGCGTGACCCGACAGGAACACGGCGGCCTGGCCCGCCGAATTGCCGGCGCCGACGAGGGCCACCTCCTCGCCAGCGCAGAGCCGCGCCTCGACCGGGGACGCCCAGTACCAGACGCCGCGGCCCTCGAACGTGTCGAGATTTGCGATCTCCGGCCGGCGATAGCGCGCGCCGCTCGCGACCACCACCGCGCGCGAGCGCAATGTGTCGCCGCAATCCAGCGCGAGCCCGAAGGTGCCGGCACGGCGCGAACAGTCCAGCGACTTCACCGACATCGGGATCATGATCTCGGCGCCGAACTTCTGCGCCTGGGTGAAGGCACGGCCAGCCAGGGCCTGGCCCGAGATGCCGGTCGGAAAGCCCAGATAGTTCTCGATCCGCGCGCTGGCGCCGGCCTGGCCGCCGAAGGCGCGGGTGTCGAGGACGGCGACGGAGAGACCTTCGGAGGCCGCGTAGACCGCGGTCGCGAGTCCCGCCGGCCCGCAGCCGACGATCGCGACGTCGTAGATCCGATCATCCTTCGCTCCGCCGATCATGCCGATGGCGCGCCCGAGCTCGATCTCGCTGGGATTGCGCAGCACGCGGCCGTCGGCGGTGACGACCAGCGGCCAATCCTCCGGCTTCGGCGAATAACGCGCGATCACCTCGGCCGCGTCGTGCTCGCTGTCGGCATCGAGCAGATGATGCGGCTGGCCGTTGCGGGTGAGGAAGCCCTGCAAGCGCACCACGCCGGCGGAGTTCGACGGCCCGATCAGCACCGGGCCACCGACGCCACCCTGGATCAGGCTGACCCGGCGCAGGATCAGCGCGCGCATGATGCGCTCGCCGAGCTCGGCCTCGGCGACCAGCAGGGCGCGCAGCCGGTCCGGCGGGATCAGGAGCACCTCGACATCGCCCTCGGCGCGTCCGTCGACCAGCGCCGGCCTGCCCGAGAGCTGGCCGAGCTCGGCCAGGAACTGGCCGGGTCCCTGGTCGATCACCGGGGTGACATGACCGAGCCCGTCACGCTGGGTGATGGCGACGTGGCCCTTCAGGATGACGAACATGCCGGGCCCCGGCTTGCCGGTCTCGAACAGCAGCTCGCCATCCGAATAGGTGCGGAGCTCGCCGAAATGCCCGATGCGCTCGATCTCTGCCGGCGTCAGCGCCGGAAAGGTCTGCTCGGGGCGCGTGAACCGCAACATCAGCGCGTCACGGTCGTTTCGTTGCTGTCCGTCTTGCCCCATTGCCACGTCGCTCAACTCCAAAATTTCCAGCCGCCGGATTTTAACCGCCGGTCTTGCCCGCGGTCCCCTCATTTAGGGAACCATCTTCGTTCTGCGAGGGGTCGGCGCTTGCGGCGCGTTCGCGCGCCTGCAGCTTCCGCCGCTTCAGGTTTTCGCGCAGCGCTGATTTCAGCCGGTCGTCCCGGGACGACCTCGCCTGTCTCGAATCCTGCCTCGTGCTCTTGTCGTTCTCGTCAGCCATCACCGGTCCATTGCAGCGGTCGGCGATAACATGCCCCATGAACGTGGCAGCTCAAGAGGCCCGCGCGATCCGATCGTGCGAAACTCCAAAATGAGTCGAATCCGGTAGCCCGGCCAACTGGCCAGTTGGGTGGGGAAATCGGAACCCGAATCGACGGAAAGTCGGCCGCTTCGAGCAAAAACAGCCGTTTTGACCCCGATATCGGCCCGATTTTCTCGTTTTGACGGAGCTAGCAAGCTTGCACAGGAGGGGGGCTTGTGGCAGATATCGGCCCGCTTGGTAGGCCCTTTGTGGCGGCCGATTCTTATCCCAGCACATGCTGCCGTAGCTCAGTGGTAGAGCACTCCATTGGTAATGGAGAGGTCGACAGTTCAATCCTGTCTGGCAGCACCATCCATCCCATTGGATGCATTGATCTTCTTGAAAATTCGGTCCTGAGTGCCACACAGACCAATGGTTTCCCTAAAACTTCGCATGGATAAGCATGATTCGAGGCTCCGGTTTCGGAGCTTGAATCAGGTCTCGGGCAGCACCATCAACCGCCCCGCTCCGCTTTCGGCGGCATAGCGGACTTGGCCGCGCTGCTATTGGCGACCCGGTCGCGAATGACCTTAGCTGAACTGGCGCTTTGGCCTGAGATCCACTTTCGCCGAATGCTGTCATTGACCTAACAAGCCAAGGCGAGCCGCGCTCTCGAAACGAGAGCTGCCGGATCACTGTGAATTTCGATTCTTGCTTGCTCCCCTCAACCGCGTCGAAGCTGACGGCGATTTCACCCACTCTGCCATCTGGATGCAGGTGAGAAGATCGACATAGCTCTGGCTTCCGCCGGCTGTGGCTTCACCTTCGCAGCTGTCACGAACGGGAACGGAAGCAGTGCCCCAAACCGTACCGAGCTGCTTCTGTGCAGTTGTCTCATCGCGCATGCAGTCGGCAAAGCTCTGAGGCAGGGCAAGCCCCATTGCCTTGTCGTCAGCCGCGGTGGCCTTGCATAGCGCTTCCACCTTCAATTCGGGGACGCGATCGGAAACGGGCATCACAAACAATTGGCTTCCGAGGAGCGCTGCAGATAATGCCGCTATATTCATCTTGACCTCCTTCAAGCGCTACGAATTGAACTCAGAATGCCACAAAGAAGCACTCCGTCAGAACTGGCCTGGTTGAGCTGGAGGACTAGGCCAATCGGATCGCAGGTTGTTCCTGTTGTTGCGATCAAATAGGTCTTGCCTGCACACAAAGCCGCTCTGGCAACTATCCACCAGAGGTGTGGCCTGGCGAACGCCGGGGGCCGTCGCGACTTTTGCGCGCGACGTCTTGGCAGAGGCGCCCGTTGCCACGGCCACCGCAAGGGCGCAAAGTACAGCAACCCAGCACGTCTTCCTCATAATGGGGTCCTCCTTCGATCGCCGACGACGCCAGACGATTGCGCGGCGGCCTGATTGCTCAGTCACCATAGCTACTAGCGTTCAGTAACAAGGCGGATACGGATCGTAGCCGCAGCGAGGCGCGGATCCTTCGAGAAATTGTCACTGCCTGATCCCCAGTCGTCGACAATACGGCTGGTGAGATCATGGCCGGCCGCGCGCACGGGGCGATCGGCGAAGACGATTGCATTCGGCGAGACTCCGGTCAGCACCAGCTTGCCGCTCTGCAGCGCGGCACTCTTGGAGTTCAGTACGAAAAGCGATGGCACCACCTCTGACTTGGCGGCTCCGATGGTTTTCTGCAGCGGAACGTGAGCGGGAGGTGCCGTTTGGGCAACTGCCGTGCCCGTGATTGCGACGGCGGCAAAGGTGACGATGAGGACGCGCAATGCAGCGAGACACATGCGAGATCTCCGGCACTCGGTGAACGTCGCGTACACCGAGACACGACGTTACGGGAGCGGCGTTGATCCAGATCAAGCTGGCGCCGGCGCTCTCCATCACCCTCGCATCGCGAGGGCCCGAAGGCGCCAGATTATCGCGCCCCGCCTGCCGCTAATTGGAGCGGGAAAGGCTGTTTCGTGGAGCGGACGGAAGCTCGAGCGAGCGGCTCACGTCGCTCATTGCCGGGAATTCTCCGACCAGGAGCCTTGCGAAATAGGCTCTCAACAAGTGGTCGAAGGTCAACTCTGCTTCGCTGCCGCCGCGGCCCTCAAGGCTGACGTTATCGGCAATCCCACCAAGTACTTGTTGCGCCATGGCCTGCCTCCTCGAAGCAGCACACCACCCGGATGCCTCTTTTCCTCGTTGTTGTCAGTAAGAGATACGCCACGATCGATCGGTTTGATCCATCTCAAATGACCTGCGCATTATTGAACGGGAAGCAAAGGCGACCGCGCATCGGCGTCAGCCTTGATAAAGGCGCAACAGGTGTTGCCGCTGGCGTCCAGAGAGATCGTCAGCGCGATGTAGGTACTACGACGTAGGTACTACTTCGTTATCATCCGCCTCGGTGGCGCGGTCGGCGCAGGCGCTGCCGGCGAGATGACAAACGTCACCCTGGCATTCCAGCCCTCGGGCCGGCTTTCCGCAGCGAATTCCTTGTAAGCCTTGAAGTTGAGGTAGCCCTGCAGGGATCAGGTCGCCAAAGCCCGTCACTGAATCGCTGAGAGAATCGAAGCGCGAAAACGGAATTGAGCCCAGTTGCAAGCGAACCCGTCACCAGGGCGTTGAGCGAGGCCGTATTGGCACCGTAGATTCCGATCAGGCTGGCGGAGGCCTGACCACCCAGCACTGGCGTTGCAAAGACGTAGGTCGCGTTCAGCAGGCCGAGATCCACATTCGCATTGACGTTGGCGTTCGACGTGGCCGTCAAATTCGCGGGGATACTATGATCCTGACAATATGCCGTGGCCCAATAACGTGCGCCATAGCCGTCGTGGTTCCGGGATAACTTGGCACATCACGGGGCAGAGTGCCTACAAGATCGACGATGCGGATAAGGCATGATGCGGCGGGGCATTGCACTGGCGCCATCTGCACGAATATGGCGAACACCGATCAGGACGCGACGCGCCATGCTGAATTGGTCGCGACCTCGATAGCTCAAAGAGTGCCTGGTATCGTCAGTCTTGACGAATGCACGCCGTATACGCTGGTCGAGATGACGAACGCAGGCCGCATTTACTTCGTCACGATCCTTCGCGTCGGTGCGACCGTGCTGGTCGGTGCCATTGGCGACAGCGAGAAAGTCAGCCACGTATTCCAGCCAGCTGGCCGATTTTCTGCGGCAAACTCGCCGTACCCTTTCAGGTTCAAATATCCCTGCATGTCACCGACCGGAAACAGGTATCCGATCTGAGGACCGACTCCCACCACGCGCGACCGAAAACCCCCAAGGATCGGGGGCTGACCAAAATCGTCCGTGATCTGTTGATAGTAGTAGCCGACCAGCCCGACGAAGAGCTGCTTCGAGAGAAACTGCGAAGCACCCCAATCGATGTGGAAATCGATGCCATTTTGGTATTGCGTGTCAGGATTCTTGAAATTGTAGGTGAGCCCGGCGACTGCGGAAAATTCGTGCCCCAACTTCTCATTGAAATAGGTGTAGCCGCCGCCGCCGTCGATCGCGCCGTGTCCGATGCCGAGGTTAGCAAGACGGGTTGGAGAGTAGGCGCCAACAGGAATGTCGCCGGTCAAATAGGTCATGAAATTGTGGACGCCGGCGTTCCACTTCAGCGTTGCTTGCGGATACAGATCGCCCACCGAGGTGATTGAATCAGAGAGGCTCCCCGTGCGGGTCGTCACAAAGGGCCCGACCGCTGTTGTCAGCGTTCCGTCGAGGGTTGCGGCGGATCGGCCAAACAAGCCGGTGATGCCGATTGCCAATTGTCCGCCAAGTACCGGCGTCGCGAACGTATAGGTCGGGTTGAGCAGGACGAGGTCCGCCTGCGCGTTTAAACGCAGATTTAAATCGACATTGACGTTAGCGGGGATCCGGCCGACGCGGATTTCTCTTGCCGCGGCTGCGTTGCCGAAGGCCGACACGCTGGTGTGATAATAGACCTCGGCCATCGACCAGCCGGGGACTGCGGGGACTGCCGCGAGGCTGCTGAAGCGCCCCGGAAGCCAGTATGAAACGCCATCCTCGTCGGCATATGCCAGGTCGGACGAGAATCCGGCCAATGCCACAGCCAGACCGATCATTGCGCGAATAAGCCGACAATGAGACTTTGGTTCGGATAGGTACCGCTTCATCCGCTCGTCCTCCCGCCAACGAATGACAGTGTATCGATCGGCGATTCAATGTCTCGCTCCAAGGTAACAACCTCGTCAGATTCGGCTCAGCATGTTGCGCTAAAGGCACTCAGCATCGCCGCTGACTCGTAGGATTACCGACAGCATCGTTGACCAGAGGTATCCATATCTAGGCAAGCTGCGCCCGTGTGTAGCAAGACGACTGCAGGATAGTGCCTCCTGCCAGAGGCGGCGGTCACATCGAACGCTCTTGGTTAAGTCGCTGTGACACTCCGTCACGCACTCGTGCGGGGTGATAAGCGAGCAAACCTCAGCCGTTTGTGTCGCTCATGTCTCCGGCATCGTTCGGATGTCATCGAGTTAGATCAGCGCTCGACAGCCGGATGCGATCTGAAGTAGAGTGTTCGAGCGTGTTCGGAGTATATTGCAATGGATATTCGCAAGATACTTATTGCGCTGATCGCTGCCTTCATCGTCACGCCTCCAGCATTTACACAGCAAACATAACGCCACGAGCTGCTCAAAGCACCGCTCGCGCGCGATCCGTCTTGATCAGATTAAGACGGAAACTGCCCCGAGGTTCACGTAGGGGCTACGTACCGCCGACCAGGAGAGAAGATTTCGGTTTCCAGCCAAGTCAGATCAGTTCGGTTTTCGGGAGTTAGCCAATGATGAGCGCCTCGAACCTGCATCGCCGAATTAGTTCACGCTTTCTGCTCGCTGCTCTCTTGCTGATGCCGTTGACAGCCCCCAACGCCAGCGCCCAGCAAACCACTGGCACTCCCGGTTCGCCCGGGGCGACGACCACGATCGACGGCAGGTACCTGCCGAATCCCCCGCAGCAGTTCAAGGGCGAGATCAATCCCAACGCCGTGCAATCGAAGCCGTACTGGCCGGCGCGCGTTGTGCCGGCGAAGGGCGCGCCCAACGTGCTTCTGATCATGACGGACGATGTCGGCTTTAGCGCGCCAAGCACGTTTGGCGGCGTGATCCCGACGCCGGCGCTGGACCGTATCGCCCAAACGGGTCTGCGTTACACGGCGTTCCACACCGTGGCACTGTGCTCGCCAACGCGCGCTGCGCTCCTCACCGGCCGCAACCATCACTCGGTGGGCACTGGCGTCGTCGTCGATCAGGCGACCGGCTACCCCGGCTACAACAGCATCATCCCGCGCGACGCCGTCGCCATCGGCGAGATCCTCCGGCAGCACGGCTACGACACCTCGTGGTACGGCAAGGACCACAACTTGCCGCAGTGGGAGGCGAGCCAGGCTGGCCCGTTCCACAACTGGCCGACCGGACCCATCAAGGGCTTCGACTACTTTTACGGCTTCCCAGGCGATGACACGAGCCAATGGCAGCCGAACAATCTCTTCCGCAACACCACTCCGATTCAACCCTTCCAGGGAAATCCCGGCTGGAATCTGATCACCGCGATGGCCGATGAGGCGATCGGGCGCATCAAGATGCTGAATGACATCCAGCCCGACCGTCCCTTCATGATCTACTACGCGCCCGGCGGCACGCACTCGCCGCACCATCCGACGCCCGAGTGGATCAAGAAGATCAGCGATATGCATTTGTTCGACAAGGGTTGGAACGACCTGCGTGAACAGATCTTCGCTAACCAGAAACGACTGGGTGTGATTCCGCAGAACGCGCAGCTAACGGCCTGGCCGGACAGCATCCCGAAGTGGGATACGCTTTCGCCCGAGGCGAAGAAGCTCTACACCCGGCAAGCCGACGTCTATGCTGCGTATCTGGCTTACACCGACTACGAAATTGGTCGCGTCATCCAGGCCATCGCGGACACCGGCAAGCTCGACAACACGCTCGTCATCTACGTCAGCGGTGACAACGGCGCGAGCCCGGAGGGCACGCCCCACGGCCTCTACAACGAGTTCGCTGTTGCCAATGCCGTGCATCCGACGGTCGAAATGAACATGAAGTTCTATGACGCCTGGGGCTCCGACCAGACCTACCCCCACTACGCGGTGGGCTGGGCTTGGGCCTGGGATACGCCTTTCAAATGGACCAAACAGATCGCGTCGTATTTCGGCGGCACCCGCAACGGCATGGCCATGGCATGGCCGGCGCGGATCAAGGACGCCGGCGGCATCCGTCACCAATTCCACCATGTAATCGACGTCGTGCCGACGATCCTCGAGGCGGTTGGCGTCCCCGAGCCGGTGACGGTCAACGGCATCGCCCAGAAGCCGATCGAAGGCGTGAGCATGGCCTACACCTGGGAAGGCGGCAGCGCGCCCAGCCGGAGGACGACGCAGTACTTCGAAATGTTCGGCAAGCGGGCCGTTTATCACGATGGCTGGATGGCCTCGACGCCTCCGCTGAGCCCGCCTTGGGATCTCAGTTTGGCGGAGCCGCCCTCGGACGTCATGAACGCCTACCGTTGGGAGCTCTACAATATCAACGAAGACTGGACGCAGTCGAACGACCTCGCCGCCAAGATGCCGGACAAGCTGCGCGACATGCAGCAATTGTTCACCATGGAAGCTGCGAAGTACCAGGTGTTCCCGCTCGACGACACGCGTTTGACCAGGTTCATCTCGCACAAGCCGACCTACGCTCCGGGCCGAACCCAGTTCACCTATTCGGGTGAGCTGAGCAATGTGCCGTTCCCGGAAACGGGCTCCGCGCCGAGCCTGCTGAACCGGTCGTACACGGTCACCGCCGAGGTCGACGTTCCCCAAGGCGGCGGCGAGGGCATGCTGATGACCGACGGCGGCCGGTTCGCTGGCTACGGCTTCTACCTGCTGAAGGGGCAGCCGGTGTTTACCTGGAATCTGGTCGCCCTGGAGCGCGTCAAGTGGCAGGCCAAGGAGACGCTCGCTCCGGGCAAGCACACGCTGGAGTTCGACTGGAAATATGACGGACCGGGCCTGGGCAAGGGCGGCACCGGCACCTTGAAGGTGGACGGCAAGGTGGTGGACAGCCATCCCATGCCGCGCAGTCTTCCCATAACCCTGATGTGGGATGAGACCTTCAACGTCGGCCTCGATACCGGCACATCGGTGGATGACCAGGACTACCAGGTGCCATTCCGCTTCACCGGCAAGCTCAACAAGCTGACCGTGAAGCTCGGGCCGAACGAGACGTCATCCGCGGAAAAGGAGACGGTCGCGAAGACAATGCGAGACAAGCAGTAGGTTCGTTGGCGAACGGAAGTTAGTCATGACCAGAGCTCGCGAGGGCAGATCTGCAGCGATAGCCGGAGGGTGACGTCTACAAGACGCTTGGCCTACTGGTGCTGGCAAGCACGATATGACGGCGGCAAGCCCGCTGTTGCGACAATATTGTAGACACCAGCGTGTCGCAACGAGAGCGCTGCAGGATAGTGCATCCTCTCGACGGCGACGGCCAACGCTCTTGGTCTGTTTTGCGACGCCTACAAGTTTTGCGACGCCTACAATAGGCGAACAGGGATTTGCCGTAGCGCCACTCACGTTGCCGGTCCTCGTCCAGGACCAATTCCAGGACCAATTGATTTGGATCAACGCGCGAAATCCGGATGCGATCCGAATAGAGGCGCCCTGCGTACCGGGAGGATATTCCAATGAATGTTCGCAAGACCCTTACTGCGCTGATCCCCGCCCTCGTCATCTCCGCGCCGGCATTCGCACAACAGACGCAACAAGCTGCACCTCCACCGGGCTCACCCGCTGCGACCATCACCATTCCCGGCGACCAGCTCCCACCCCCGCCACAAAAATTCGGCGGCAAGATCGAGCGCGATGCCAGGGATTCAAAACCGTATTGGCCCTCGCGCGTGGTGCCACCAAAAGGCGCGCCGAACGTTCTGCTGATCATCACGGACGATGCCGGCTATGCTGTTCCCAGCACATTCGGCGGCGTGATTCCGACGCCTGCGCTTGACCGCATTGCCAAGGACGGCCTGCGCTACACCAACTTCCATTCAACGGCACTTTGTTCGCCGACACGTGCGGCGTTGATCACAGGGCGCAATCACCATTCAGCGGGCTATGGTGTTATCGCCGAACAGGCGACCGGTTATCCCGGCTATGACAGCATCATCACCAAGGACAAGGCCACGATCGGCCGGATCCTTTCCGATAACGGCTATCGCACCGCGTGGTTCGGCAAGAACCACAATACGCCGGAATACCAGGCGAGCCAGGCCGGGCCTTTCGATCAATGGCCGACCGGCATGGGCTTTGAATATTTCTACGGCTTCATGGGCGGCGACACCAACCAGTGGCAGCCCGGTAACCTCGTCCGAAATACCACGCCGGTCTATCCCTACGAGGGGAAGCCCGGCTGGAATCTTGTGACGGCAATGGCAGACGAAGCGATCGACTACGTGAATCGCATGAACGCGCTGTCACCCGACACGCCGTTCTTCGTCAAATTCGCGCCCGGTGCAACCCATGCGCCACATCACCCGACGCCAGAGTGGGTCAAGAAGATCAGCGACTTGCACCTGTTCGACCAGGGTTGGAACAAGCTGCGCGACACGATCTTCGAAAACCAGAAGCGGCTCGGCGTCATTCCGCAAAATGCGAAGCTGACGCCGTGGCCGAAAGACCTGATCAAGGAATGGGATCAGCTCTCGGCCGATGAGAAGAAGCTGTTTACCCGACAGGCCGATGTGTTCGCCGCCTATGTCGCGTACGCCGACAATGAAATCGGCCGCGTGGTCCAGTCCATCCAGGACATGGGCAAGCTCGACAACACCCTCATCATCTATATCGAGGGCGACAACGGAACGAGCGCGGAGGGGCAACCCAACGGCACGCCGAACGAAGTGGCCATGTTCAACCAGATCAACCCGACGGTCGAGGAGCAACTCAAATATTTCTACGACGTCTGGGGCACCGACAAGACCTACAACCACATGTCCATCGGCTGGGCCTGGGCGTTCGACACGCCGTTCTCCTGGACCAAGCAGATCGTCTCGCACTTCGGCGGCACGCGCCAGGGCATGGCGATCTCGTGGCCGAAGGTGATCACGGACAAGGGCGGCATCCGCACTCAGTTCCACCACGTCATCGACGTCGTGCCCACCATTCTCGAAGCTGCTCAGATCAAGCAGCCGGAATTCGTCGACGGCATCAAGCAGAGCCCGATCGAGGGCGTCAGCATGATGTACACGTTCGATGCGAAGAACGCGAACGCGCCCTCCACGCATCCGACGCAGTATTTCGAGATGTTCGCGGATCGTGCCATTTACAATGACGGCTGGATCGCCAGTACGAAGGTCATGCGACCGCCGTGGGTGACGGTCGCGAAGCTGCCGAGCCCGCTCGATTATCCTTGGGAGCTCTATGACCTGCGCAACGACTGGACTCAGGCCGAGGACGTCGCGGCCAAGTACCCGGACAAGCTGAAGGAATTGCAGGCGCTGTTCTGGAAGGAAGCGGAGAAATATCAGGTGCTGCCGCTCGATTCGACGGTGGCTACGCGGATGATTACGCCGCGTCCCAGTCTGAGCGCGGGCCGCACCAGCTTCGCCTGGACACGACCGATGACCGGCACGCCGAATGGCGACGCGCCGAGCCTGCTGAACTCCTCCTATAACTTCAAGGTCGACGTCGATATTCCCGATGGCGGCGCCGAGGGTATGCTCGTGACGCAAGGCGGTCGTTTCGGCGGCTACGGCTTCTATGTCCTGAAGAACAAGCCCGTCTTTACATGGAACCTCGTCGACCTGAAGCGCGTGCGTTGGGAGGGACCGGAGCTGACGGCCGGCAAGCACCTGGTAGAATTTGACTTCAAGTACGATGGCCTTGGCGCGGGCACCATGGTGTTCGGCAATTATACCGGCATCGGACAAGGCGGCACCGGGACGCTCAAGGTCGACGGCAACGTGGTGGCCACCGAGAAAATGGAGCACACGCTTCCGTTCATCCTGCAATGGGACGAGGCGTTTGATATCGGATCCGACACCGGCACGCCGGTCGACGACAACGACTATCGGGCGCCGTTCGCCTTCACCGGCAGGATCAACAAGCTCACGCTGGACATCGACCGGCCCAAGCTGAGCCCGGACGACGTCAAGCGCCTGCAGGAGGCTGCGCGTGCGGCGGGTGACGGCCCGTCCGCCGACGACGGAAAGACGGCTTCGGCCGAACCACAAGTCGGCACCGTCGGCTTGAGCCTGGTCGAAAAAGGCAAGTTGCGGATCGACAAGCGCGAGGGCTGCCGCAAGCAGGCCGAGGCGCAGGGGCTGGGCATGCTGGACCGGGTCAAGTTCGTGCAGACGTGCGTCCAGCAGTGATGGTGGAGTCTCCGATCGAGCAGGCTGGGCTGATGCCAGAGAGAACGTAGCCCAGTCTCTCGATCGCCCAAGGTTCGTGTCTCGCTCGTGTCAACGAACGGATTTTGCTGGCACCGCACGCATACCGCCCGAGTCGTCTTGATGCAAACTCTTGGCGGCCCGATGGTTTGAAGGACTGCACGTTCCTACCGAACAGATACTCGAAGGCGGGCCAATGCTGGTCATTCTTTGCCTCTATCTCGCCTTGGTGTGGCTGATTTTTTCGCGGCTGAAGCTGATCAAATGGGGCTGGGCATCGGGCACGGTTACGATGCTCGTTGGATCGCTCATCCTTGCGGTCTTTCTGGCGCTCTTCAATCACCTAACGCCGACGGGAAGCCTCACCGTCATATCGCGCGTCGTCGAGGTGATGCCGAATGTTTCGGGAGAGATCGTCTCGATCTCGGCGAAGACGAGCGTGCCGGTCAAGGCCGGAGATACTCTATTCCAGATCGATCCTGCGCCCTTCGAGACCAAGGTCAGACAACTGGCGGCGTCGCTTGCGCAGGCCAAGCAGCAGGCCAAGCAACTCGAGTCAAATTACGAACAGGCGACCGCCAATGTCGAAGGTCTGACGGCACAGCTTACCTACAACAAGCAGCGGCTGTCCGACATTGAGAAGCTCACCGGGGAGCAAGCGCAGAGCGTGTTCAAAATGCAGGACACGCAGGTTCAGTATGAAACCGTGAATTACCAGCTGCAGGCGGCGAAAGCCGCGCAGACTACCGCTAAGCTGGCGCTTGATTCCGAGATCGGCGGTGTGAACACAACGGTGGCGCAAACGCAGGCGCAGCTCGATCACGCGAAGTGGGAGCTCGAACAGACGACAGTACGCGCTCTCGGCGACGGCTACGTCACGGTGCTCGCGCTGACGGTCGGCGATCGGGCGCTCCAAGCGCACGCAGTCATGTCGCTCATTCTCTCCGAAGAGATCACGCTTGTCGCAATGTTCGCGCCGAACGGCTTTGAGACCATCAAGCCCGGAGCGGATGTCAAGATCGTGTTTGACAACCACCCCGGGCGAATCTTCTCCGCGAGGGTCACCGACATTCCGCGCGGCGTCGGACAAGGACAGGTGGCGGTCTCCGGCATGCTCGCAAAGGCCGGCGCGATACGTGGAGCGGACACCTATCCGGCGGTGATTGCGATTCCGGATAACTACGATCGGTCCGCACTTCGGCTCGGCATGCCTGGCACGGCGACCGTCTTCGCGCCAAATGCCGGCGTAATCGGTATCCTCAAATACATACTCATCTGGATCAGCTCCTACACAGCTTATCTTTAATCACGAACCTCTCGAACACGCGCCGCGGGGGACGACGCCAATCGAATGGAGCGTTAACATGAATTTACGCAGCCTCTTGGTCACGCTTCTCCTGGCACCGCTCGCAACCTTTCCTGTACAGGCCCAACAAATCACAGGTACGCTGGGTTCGCCCGGCGCTACCACCACAATCGACGGAGGACAGCTTCCGCCACCCGATCCCAAATTCGGCGGACTCATCAAGGAAACGGCATCCGAGTCGACGCCATGGTGGCCGCCGCGCGCAGCGCTGATCACCGGACGTGATCACCGGCTACAACTGGAAACTCTACAACGTTCAGGGAGAGGCGATCGTGCTGCACACGCTCTTCTCGATCGTCCTCGGTCGTACATGGCTTGGCGAGAGAAATCTCCAGACGGGAGACGGCTTCTCGATCCAGCGGCGGAAGTTTGAGCGCGTGTCGCGATCGAACATGATCGATGCCACACTGCAGCAGCGAGGGTAGTACGGTGACAGACATTGCCAGCACGACCGGCGTTCCTGCTCGGCGGGGCAACCAGCTGGGCGGCCTGCTGATCTTTCGCCAGTCGATCAGACGCAAGATCGTCGGCATTGCCTTGGCATTGATCGTCCTGATGGTGATCACATCAGCTCTATCCATGGTGATGTCCAGGCGCGTGGAGCATTTGCTCGACGAACTGACGGTCCGATATATCCCCGCCTATGGTCACCTGGCCCGAGCCAACATCCGCTCGCTTGAACGAGCGCTGGCGCTCCGTCGAATGGTGATCGCCAAGATGCAGACGCCTCCCGATGAGGAAGGGTATGCGGCCCGCCTGCGCTTCTTTCAGGAAAAGGATGGCGAAGTCGAGCACGAGGCGAACGCTGCACGCACGCTCATCAACGCGATCATAGACGACGTCAACACACATTCGGACAACGCCGCTCTGGCGCGCATCGAGAATCGTATCGACAACGCCATGACGGAGGGGCGCCCCAAACTGGGCGAAGAACAAGCGAAGTTGCAAGAGCAGCTCGAGGCCAGGGATTTCGCGGAGGCTCGAGCCACCCTGGCACGAGTGGACACCCTGCGCGATCAATTGACCCAAAAGATCGATACGATCCGCGCCGACATGCTATCGCAGGTGTTTGCCAGTACATCGACCGTGATCCGCAATCAGCAGCAAGCGATAAGCGTATCAGCTGTTGTAACAGGTCTTGCGGCGGCGCTTGGCCTGGGCTTTGCTTTCCTTGTTAGTAGCGGCATCACCCGCCCGGTACGACGGTTGCTGGAAGGCACCCGAGAAATCGAAGCCGGCCACCTCGATCAATTGATCAGCGTCTCCACAAAAGACGAGATCGGTCAACTGTCAGCCGCGTTCAACCGGATGGTCGAACAGCTGCGCCGGAACGAACGTATCCGCGAAACATTCGGTCGGTATATCGATCCGAGAGTCGTGGAAGGACTGCTCGACCGCCCCGACGCGGCGACCCAGGGCCAGCGACGTGTCATGACCGTGATGTTCTGCGACATGAAGGGCTTCACCTCCATGAGTGAAGGCATGACGCCTCAAGGGCTGGTCAAGGTCATGAACTGCTATCTGACCATGATGTCGGAACCGATCCGGGAACGCCGCGGGGTGATCGACAAGTACATCGGCGATGCCATCATGGCCTATTGGGGCCCGCCTTTCATCGAGGAAGCGGACCAGACCCGCCTAGCATGCCTGGCGGCGATCGATATGGTCGATCGAGTACCCGAGCTTCGCAAGCAACTGCCGGAGCTCTTGGGGGTGCGCGTGATACCGGCCGAGTGTGACGTGCGGATTGGAATTGCCACGGGTGAGGTCCTGACCGGCAGCATCGGCTCGGACCTGATGATGAGCTTCACTGTCATGGGCGATGCGGTCAATCTTGCGTCTCGCCTTGAGGCCGTCAACAAGGTTTATGGAAGCCACATTCTCATCTCTGAAGTCACCGCCGCCGGACTCGGGGCCGAACTCGAACTGCGCGAGATCGATCGTCTGGCGGTCGTCGGACAGAGCAAGCCACAAGCTGTGTTCGAAGTGATGGGAAAGCATGGCGAACTTACCGGGCAGCAGCAATTGTTGCGGTCGCGCTACAGCGATGGCCTTGCCGCTTATCGGGCCCGCCGCTGGGAAGAGGCGCGTAGTGCCTTCGACGCAGCTCTCGAGGCGTCTCCAGGGGATGGCCCGTCGCTCGCTCTCCTGAACCGTCTCGACCATCTTCGATCCAATCCGCCACCGGCGGACTGGAATGGTTCGTGGCAAATGGAGCACAAATAGCCATCACAACACCAGCCAGCGCGGCGTTGCACGGCTGTTCATGGCCGCGCTCCTGACGTTCTGCATCTCGCTCGTAGACCTCGCCCGCGAAACCCGAATTGCCCTTCACGACAACGACCTTCGCATGTAACTCTTCTTGCGCAGCGCGCGATGGGTGACCGGACGTGACGAAGGGTTCTCGGAAGAGCCGCAGGCGTCAGAAGGCCGCCACGAAGGCCCGGCCCGAACAAGACCGTTCGGCTCCTGCTCAACGCCCCGCGCCAACATTCCGCTTGCTAACTGCCGCTCTGCTGGCAATCGGGTCGGGGGCGCTGGTCTTTCTGCTCGCAAGCGGGCTGTCCTGGTTCAAGACGGCCGACATCTCGTCTCAACCGACCCGCGAGGCGGAGCTGCGCTTTGTCGGCAGCCAGGCGTGCAGCGGCTGCCACCAGGCGGAGACGAGGCTGTGGCAAAGCTCGCAACACCGCCATGCCATGGATCACGCGACCGACGCGTCGGTTCGCGGCGACTTCAACGACGCCGCGTTCGAATATGCCGGCACGCGCTCGCGCTTCTTCCGCAACGACCGGAAATTTCTGGTCGAGACCGACGGGCCGGACGGCAAGCTTGCGACGTTCGAGGTGAAATACGCCTTCGGGGTCGATCCCCTGCAGCAATATCTGATTGAATTCCCCGATGGGCGCATCCAGGCCCTGTCGATTGCATGGGACACGCGGCCCAAAGATCAGGGCGGGCAGCGCTGGTTCCATCTCTATCCGGATGCTGCCGTCACCAGCAGCGATCCCCTGCACTGGACCAGGCTTAATCAAAACTGGAATTTCATGTGCGCCGAGTGCCACTCGACGGACGTGCACAAGAATTACGACGCCGCGAAGGACCGGTTCGCCACCAGCTTCTCCGAGATCAGCGTCGGCTGCGAGGCCTGTCATGGCGCAGGCTCGCGACATGTTGCATGGGCGCACCAAAAGCCTGCAGCGCGCAGCCCGGACAAGGGCCTGCTTGTCAGATTCGACGAACGCTCGGGCATCACCTGGTCTGCCGATGCCGGAACCATGACTCCGAAGCGCAGCGCGCCTCCGGCAACGCTGCGTAAGGAAGTCGAGGCCTGCGGGCGCTGCCACGCGCGACGCGGACAGTTCTCCGAAGACTGGATGCCGGGCAAGTCCCTGTCGGAAACCCATCGGGTGTCGCTGCTCGATCGGCAACGCTTCCATGCCGACGGCCAGATGCGTGACGACGAGGAGACCTACAACTACGCCTCGTTCAAGCAGAGCAAGATGCTCGCCAAGGGCGTCACCTGCAGCGACTGCCATGACCCGCACAGTGCAGCACTCAAAGCACCCGGCGATGGTGTGTGCGCACAATGCCATGCGCCGGCCAAATATGAAGCAGCCGCCCACCGGCAGCATGCCAATGTGTCGCCGCCGCCAGGTTGCCCGTCCTGCCACATGCCGGAACGTCGCTACATGGTTGTCGATCGCCGCCACGATCACGGCTTCCGCATCCCCCGCCCCGATCTCTCTGTGCAGCTTGGCACACCGAATGCCTGCAACGACTGCCACCGCGACAAGCCGGCCGCATGGGCGGCGCAACAGGTCGAAACCTGGTTCGGTCCGGAGCGCCAGGGTTTTCAGACCTATGCACGGGCATTTCATGCGGCATGGAGCGAAGCAGCCGACGCGCAGGCCCTCCTTGCAGCCGTCGTCGCGAATGACGCTCCCGGGATTGTCCGCGCCAGCGCGCTTGCCGAGCTGCCCACTCCCGACGCCGACCTGATCCGTCGCGCTCTCTCCGATCCCGATTCACTCGTGAGGTTGGGCGCGCTCGATGCGCTGGAGGGCATTCCGGCCGACCAGCTCTGGATGCTCGCATCCCCCCAATTGACCGATCCGGTGCGTAGCGTGCGCATCCGCGCCGCCGAGCTTCTCGCATCCGTTCCACCATCGCGGCAACCGGCCGCCGATCGCGACAAGTTCACGCAGGCCGCCGCCGAATTCGTGGCGGCGCGGAAATTGAATGCGGATCGTCCGGACGCCCGGACTGCGCTCGGCAACTTCCTTGCACGACAGGCCGGTGCCGCAGAGGCCGAGGCCGAATATCGGGCGGCCCTCAGGCTTGATCCATCGTTCTCACCCGCCGCCGTCAATCTTTCCGATCTCTACCGGCAGCTTGGGCGCGACGGTGATGGCGAACGCATTCTTCGCGAGACCCTGTCTAACTCCGGGCAAGATGCCTCACTGCACCACGCGCTCGGCCTCGTGCTCGTGCGGGAAAAGCGCGCCGATGAGGCGCTCGGTGAATTGCGTCAAGCAGCTGAGCTGGACCCCGGTCAACCGCGCTACGCTTACGTCTATGCCGTGGGGCTGAATTCCTCCGGCCGCCGCGACGACGCCCTTGCTGTCTTACGAACCAGCTTGCAAGCGCATCCGAATGATCGGGACACCCTTTCCGCGGCCCTCGCCCTGAGCCGCGAAAAAGGGGATTCCGCGTCCGCCCTGGGCTATGCTGAGCAACTCTCGCGCTTGATGCCGGGCAATCGCGAGATTGAAGATCTCATCACGCAGCTCAAGCGGTAAGCAGCTTCGATCGACCTGCGGCTCGGCTAGTTTCGCACCGCGTATAGCGGCGTCCTGAGCGTGAGCTGATATGCCGGTTTCGGCAGCCACATGATCTCGGCGGTCAAGCCAAACAGTCGGTTGTCATTGTCATCCATGCGGTCCAGGTCCAACCGCACGATGGGCTGGGTGAACGACTGGATCGGCGCTAAGTTCGGAAGCTGGGCGCCTTCGAACGACTGCACTCCCACGCGCCCCGTAAACTTCCAGTTATTCGGCCACTGATAATAGCCACCGACATAACCGATCGTATTTGGACTAATTCTCACCGATGCGTTGCCCACGTCAACGCGCGTGTGCTGGATGCCCGCGAGAAAGCCGCGAGTCTCATCCTTGTCCAGCGCATAATCGAACTCGAGAATGTTGTTGAAGGACGTCGCGGTCAGTGGGCCGTTTGGAATCGATTGGGTGATCGTGGATTGCAGCGTCACGGTCGGGAAATTCCCGCCATTCTGCTGGTAGATGTCGGCCTGGAAACCGATATTCCAGCTTGTGATGTCAAATGAAGACCATCCGCTGCCCGCAAACTGTGTGGAGCTACCGGACACGCCGGCGTAGAGCGAGACGCGATCGGTGACATCGATCGTAAACGGAAGATCGACGTTGAGTGATTTTGCCGCCGGCAATCCGGTCGATGATGCGGCGCCGTTCGGTCCTGTGAGCGTTTGCACCGCAGTGAAGAAGGAGGGATGACCAAAGCCAAACGCCAAAGATCCCGCTGGGATTTGCGCGTAATAGGTTCTGAGATCGAGGTACATCGTCGGCACGGTCGGCTTTTTGTCGCCGTCGCTGTCGTCGTCGGCCTCAGCGGCCAACGAGCTTGCCGCCGGCCAGATCAGGACGACGCCGAGTGCGGCCTTCAGAACGATCCGAAACCTCATCAATGCCCGGCTCCGAGTTCGACGCAAGCCTTGCTTACCCGCAAGGCCCCGCCAGATGCTGCAACATATCGTGCCATGAATTGCGTCACTTTGTCTGCAACCTTCGGATCACGATTTTCCCCGTAGACCTGAAGCAATGCCAGGACGCACGACCGATCCACCATGCCGCGATCCAAGCACCTCGGCGGAATTTGACCAGGACTGCCAACGTGGTCCGCTCTGCGCTCCAAACTGCCCCCGAGCACCAAGTTGCACTTTGACGAGCTGACGTCCAACGGCTGCAATTCAATCGTGAGGGCTCCAGTCTTGTCCAACTCAGACACTTGATCTGCATCAAAGTATGGCTCGGTCGATGCGAGCAGTCTCGATCCAATTTGCACGAGCCTCTCTTATTGCGCGCCCCTCTTTTGACGGCACAGCTCTCAACGGGAGTACTCTGCCATGAAAATTAATCGCAGCATGATTGCGGCCGCAGGTCTTCTTGCCCTTGGTTGCGTCTCAGCATTGGCTCAGCAGGTCACGGGTGTCCCGGGATCGCCCAGTGCGACCACCACATTGGACGGAAAACAACTCCCTCCCCCCGAGCCGAACTTCGGTGGGGTGATCAAGGAGAAGGCCTCGGAGTCGACAGCGTGGTGGGCTCCGCGCGTTGTCCCGCCGAAGAGCGCACCCAATGTGCTGCTCATTATGACCGACGATGCCGGCTTCGGTGCGCCGGGGACGTTTGGCGGGGTGGTCCCCACGCCGGCGCTCGACCGTATCGCCGCACAGGGGCTGCGCTATACCAATTTCCACTCTACTGCACTTTGCTCCCCGACGCGGGCGGCCATCATCACGGGACGCAACCATCACTCGGTGGGTACAGGCGTGGTGGGCGAATTGGCAACGGGGTTTCCAGGTTACGACACCATCATCCCGATTGATAAAGGCACCATCGGCACAATTCTGAAGGAGAACGGATACGCAACCTCGTGGTTCGGCAAGGACCACAATACGCCTTCGTTCCAATCGAGCCAGGCCGGGCCGTTCAATCAATGGCCGAATGGCATGGGCTTCGAGTATTTTTACGGCTTTGTCGGCGGCGATGCCAGCCAGTGGCAGCCTAACCTGTTCCGCAATACGACGGCGATCTATCCGTTCCAGGACAATCCCGGCTGGAATCTGACGACCGCGATGGCGGACGACGCCATCCAGCACATCAAGCAACTCAAGGAGATCGCGCCCGACAAGCCGTTCTTTGTCTATTACGTCCCTGGCGGCACACATGCACCGCATCATCCAACGCCGGAGTGGGTGAAGAAGATCGGCGACATGCATCTGTTTGATGACGGCTGGAACAAGTTGCGCGAGACGATCTTCGCCAATCAAAAGCGATTGGGCATCATGCCCGACTACGCCAAGCTGACACCGTGGCCAAAGGAATTGCCACAGTGGGATTCCATCAGTGAGGTGGAAAAGAAGCTCTTCATCAAACAGGCGGATGTCTATGGGGCGTACCTCGCCTACACCGACCACGAGATCGGCCGGGTCATCCAGGCTGTCGAAGATCTCGGCCAACTCGACAACACCCTGATCATCTACATCAGTGGCGACAATGGTGCGAGCGCGGAAGGCATGCTCAAGGGCACGCCGAACGAGTTCACTACCTTTAACGGCGTCCCGGTGCCGGTGAAGGCCCAGTACCTCTGGTATCCATTCTGGGGATCGGAAAAAACCTTCCCGCATTTTGCCGCACCCTGGGCATGGGCGATGAGCACGCCGTTCAAGTGGGTGAAGCAGGTGCCGTCGCACTTCGGCGGAACGGCTCAGGGCATGGCCATATCCTGGCCCGGCCACATCAAGGACGTCGGCGGCATCCGCCGCCAGTTTCACCACGTCATCGACGTTGTCCCGACCATCCTCGAAGCGACCGGCATTCCTCAGCCCGAGATGGTCAACGGCATCAAGCAGAGCCCTATCGAAGGTGTGAGCATGGCCTACACGTGGGACAAGGCCAGTGCGGACGCCCCAACCCAACACACGACGCAATACTTCGAGATGCTGGGCAATCGTGCCATCTATCACGAGGGTTGGGTGGCGGCGACCACGCCGGTGACCTTGCCTTGGGAATTGAGCAGCGCGCCGCCGCCGGATGTCATCACCGGCTACAAGTGGGAGCTCTACAACGTCAAGGAAGACCCCACCCAGTACAACGACCTTGCAGCCCAGATGCCGGAAAAGGTCAAGGAGCTGCGGGCGCTCTTCGATTCCGAAGCGCAGAAGTACAACGTGCTGCCACTCGATAACACGACGCTCCCGCGCTGGAATGCACCACGCCCGAGCCTCACGGCCGGCCGCACGGTCTTCACCTATTCGGGCGAATTGAGTGGCGTGCCGGCAAGCGCTGCGCCGAGCATTCTGAACAAGTCCTACACCATCACCGCCGAGGTCGCGATTCCCCAGGGCGGTGCCGAAGGCATGATCGTCACGGAAGGCGGGCGCTTCGGCGGCTATGGCCTGTTCCTGAGCAAGGGTGTGGCCGGCATTCGCCGGGGCAAGCCGGTGTTTCTCTACAACCTGCTCAACCTCAAGCGCACGATCTGGTCGGGGCCGGAGCTCGGCGCCGGCAAGCACACCATCGTCTTCGACTTCAAGTCGGATGGTCCGGGCGTGGGGAAAGGCGGCACAGGCGTGCTCTCTGTGGACGGCAAGGAAGTGGACCGGAAATCCATAGAACATGGCACCCCGATCACGTTCCCTGAGGACGAAACCTTCGACGTCGGCCAGGACACCCGGACCGGCGTCGCGATGATCGAGTATCGCTACGATCCTCCGTTCAAGTTCACAGGCAAGATCAACAAGCTGACGTTCAAGCTCGAACCGGAGCTCAAGGCGGCAGCGGAGTCCAAGGCGGAACTTGGGCCCATGGCAGCGCCGGATCCGGATCCTATTGAGGCGCCGAAGCGATAGCGGCCTTCACTGACACCAATCGTGTGGCTGAAGGACGACGCAGAGACGACATACCAAGGCATTTTTTGTTGGCAGACCTATTTCGGAGAACCGCCGTTCAGGTCGAAACAAGGGAGAGTGCCATGACCCGGAATGACAAGATCAGCCTGTCTGCGCTCAACCGGCGGGATGTTGGATTAGGAGCCCTGGCGGTCGGCACAGCCGTTCTCCTCGCGCCGAAGTCCGGTGTGGCTCAGGGCGTCTTGCGAGCATGGTGGGACGAGACCACCAGCGACTTGAAAGACGTCGCGGCCGATATGCGGGAGGCGGCCGCCTATTTCCTGGGTATGGAATCATATGTGTACGGCTATCCGCTTGTGATGATGGACGTGACGCGTGACGTGCTGACCGCGGCCCCGGCGCCGAATGCGGATGGCACGGCAGCACCAATCAACCAGCTCGCCAAGATGCCGAGCTATGTCAGCCCGGATTTCAAGAACGTCGTGCGGATCAGCCTGAACTCGCTGTGGACGACCGGATGGGTGGATTTGGAAAATGAGCCGATCGTGCTTTCGGTCCCCGACACCAAAGACCGCTACTACGTCTTCTCGATCATGAATATGTGGACGGACGTCTTCGGGTCGGCCGGCAAGCGGACGACGGGTACGTCGCCGGGCAATTTTCTGATCGTCGGGCCGAATTGGAAAGGTACGGCTCCGGCGGGCATCAAGGAAACGTTCCGCTCATCGACGCGATATGCGTGGGCGCTCGGTCAGACGCAGGCCAATGGACCCGCTGATTTCGCCGCGGTCAATGCGATCCAGGCCGGTTACACGCTGACGCCGCTGAGTGCATGGAGCACGCCTTACACACCACCGACCAAGGTTCCCGTTGACAGCAAGGTCGATGTCAAGATCACGCCACCCGACCAGGTGGCGCAAATGGATGCCGGCACATTCTTCAATCGCCTTGCGATGGCGATGAAGGACAACCCACCCTATGCCGAGGATTCACGGGCGCTTGCGAGATTGAAGAGACTTGGCATCGAGCCCGGCAAGCCCTTCGACATCAGCAAGATCGACGGCGGTATCGCCGCGGGCCTGAACAAGGCCGTCAAGGAAGTTCAGATCAAGATGGCCGAAGACATCACCAAGCTGAAAAATGTCAACGGCTGGATCAACATGCTCAATCTGGGCCGCTATGGCACCGACTATAACACCCGAGCCGGCGTCGCCTATATGGGTCTCGGCGCCGATATGCGCGAAGACACGGTTTACCCCACGGCCTACGTGGACGCCGACGGTCAGCCGCTCGACAGCGCCAACAGCTACGTGATGCGGTTCGAGAAGGATCAGCTGCCGCCGACCAATGGCACGTGGTCGGTGTCGCAATACAAGGGCAATTTTTACGAGCGGAACGCTCTCGACCGCTACGTCATCGCCCCATGGATGCCGCTTCAGTTCAACGCCGACGGATCGTTGGACATCTATTTGCAGGCGACCTCGCCGGGTAAAGACAAGGAGTCGAACTGGCTGCCGACCCCGCTCGGGCAGTTCAACCTCACGCTTCGCAACTACTTCCCGAAAGAGGCTGCTTACGACGGACGTTACAAAGTTCCAGCGGTCAGGAAGGTGCTCGAAGTAACAGTCGGGAAGGGAACGCGCTAACGCGCGTTTGTGCATGATCGGAAGTGCGTATCGATTTTCCGAGGCGAGCATGCACTTCAGGCAGTCGCTGTGAGAGACGTTACCATGAAATGGGCTACGACCGCTGCCGCTGTAGAAGCCGCCGCCACCGGGCTGATCCTGTTCCTCGGCCCGGTGCTTTTTGGACGGCTGATTTTCGGAGCCGAATTGTCCGAGCCGGGCCAGGCGCTCGGTCGGCTGACAGGCATAGTTCTGCTGGGCTTTGCGTTGACGTCCTGGCCGGACCCCTCTGCGAGACCTGTCACTCGGGCGATGCTCGTCTATAATCTACTCGCAACCGTTTATCTCGGTTATCTGGGAATGATGGGGACATTAGTGGGTGCACTGCTATGGCCCGCTGCTATCCTGCACTTGCTTTTCACTGCTCTGCTGGCTGCTGAGTGCATGGCTCCCAGGCGAGCGTGAGATTTCGCGCGGAAACTCCTATCGAACTGCGAGAAGGACCATAGTTATGGATAGACGGCTTGGATTGATATTGCTGGCTGCCGGAGTTGTTTCTTGCAATCCATCAGTCAGGGCGCAACAGGCAGAAACTCCGCAATCGATGCTGGCGGCACAGATTCGCATACAAGGTTTCACCTGTGACAAACCGCTTGGTGCCGTGAGAGATAACAAACGCTCCCGGCCAGACCACGCCGTCTGGGTCCTGAGATGCAGCAACGCGACCTACCGGGTCACCCGCGCTCCCGACATGACGGCGAACGTCGAACCGCTACGATGAGCGATCGCGATGAACCGAGCTCGTCCGCAGCTGATCGGACCGTCGTATGTCTGAGTCTGGCCCATCGCGTCATTTAGCTGCGCCAAAGTTTCGAGGACATTCTTCGCGCGTTGGTAAAGGTCCATTTCCTTCTTTGCCCATTGAGCAAAGAGGCTTGCCGGATAGCCCAACGTGTAAAAATCGAGATGCGGCACCATTCTCTGGGTTCAATTGCGCACAGATCAGCATTCTCGCGGCATGTTGCGCCCGAGTTTTGCTCGTTTCCTTGACCCTCTCCAAGTGAAGAGGGCGCAGGGAAGACCGGGTGCCGGCTGGCACCCATGATCCGCTGCGCGAAGAATTTGCACACGCAAATGCGCAGACGGGACAACAGGTGGGCCGGAAAACACCCGGCCTTCCCTGCGCGATGGGTTGACGGCGTATGCGCGCTCTCCCCGGAGCCGAGTTCCTTCTGGCCTCCGTCACCTTGCGAATTGGCGATGTTCCGAGACCCGGTTGAGCCTAGAAGCATCTCCGCAAGGCTTGACCGTAGCAACGACGGTCAGGACCACACGATTTTGCCGTACGCAGCTTCACCCTGCTTCGCCCAAAGGGCTTCGCAAGGCGTTGGCGCCGTTCGTCCGCACGCAGCAGGACCTCACGAGGTTCATCTCGCCCTGGTCCAGCCTTCGCGTGCCCGACGCAGCCGCGTCCACCGCACCCCGATCCACGTTCGTTACGACGTACGATCGCCCCTCTCCGAGAACCGGGATGACGAGAGAATGCCGTAATTCCGAATTTCGGTAAAGTGGAATATTTTTGCGGCGGGGGATTGACGGGGTTTTGCATGAGGCGGGTGTTTTGCCCGACGGGTCAGACCGACGCAGCCAATATAGGTGCTCGGCCCTCTCTGAGTACATCCAGGGCGTGGTAGGCTAGTTTAGGAGCAGAAGCCTCCCAGCAAGGAGAAAGTAGCAATGGAGGACAACGACCAAACAGACGATCCGAACAGAATGCTTAGACCGGAAAGCTGCATCATTCCGCCTGCTCTGCCGAAGTCAGAGCTTCACAAGCTAATGTTCAGGTCATCGGATGAGGAAAAGGCAGCGATCGTTGATTATGTCGAATGGCAATCAAACAAAGATCCAGAAAGGGATCAAGAAAGGGTGCTTCACGCGGAAAAAATTGCGAGCGAACGCGTTCTCGGGACAGACTATGATGTTTGGGATGTGCACACGGACGCTATTGATCCGAACAAAGCCCGTTGGTGGGTGATAACCAGCCCAACGAACTTGTATTCTCAAAGTTTGATGCCGAGCTTGGATTACACGCTTTCGTTCCACATTGGCCTAATGGCACGCGTTGGCGCCGCCAACCGACCACAAGGTAGTGAGGCAGAGCAAGCGTTTATCCCAACGACCACCCGCTATCTTGTTCAAGCGCATGATGCCTTCGATGCAGCCGATGAAGCGGCCGATTTTCAAGCCGTCGGAATGCGATGCCGCGAAACCCTTCTCACGTTGGTGCGTGAAGTTAGCGAACATGGCAACGTATCGATGGGCGATCAGGTACCCAAAATCGGTGATTTTGTCGGCTGGTCCGACCTGATAGCGAATCACATAGCAGGAGGCGGATCCGCAGAATTTACAAGAGGCTATCTGAAGAACACCTCCGATCGGGCATGGCGCCTTGTAAATTGGGTCACGCATGCGAGGAACGCCACTCGGGAGGATGCGCGCCTAGCAGTAGTTGCGACCTCGCACGTGGTCGACATCTTCGCGCTGGAGACGCTTCGTCAAAAGGTACAACCGCCGGAAAAATGCGGACGCTGCGGATCACGAAAGATCGAAACCGATTGGAGACCAGATCTTGGCCGCCACGGCGATTACGTAGTGAGATGCGAAGCATGTGGAGCAGAAGCGCGCAAGGTAAAGGTCCGCAAGCCAACGGTCCGCGGAATACCTGAGGAACGTCGCCCGTCCACCAAGAAGAAGAAGAATAGGAAGACTGGAACAAAGCGTTAGATACTGTTCGCATTCTCCTCCCAAGAAGAGCGATTCGTAGGATGGGTAGAGCGAAGTGAAACCGAGGCGACGTGTGACGACGAAACATGATGGGTTTCGCAAGTGCTCTACCCATCCTACGCGCTGCCTTGGGCCCAAAGCGAAGCCGAACCATCGACCACCTATCGCTGAGCCGGACTAGGATACATCGTCTCAACCACGCAGTCCGTCCATGCGGCCGCCTTCTGTGCCCCGTAGAGGCGGGCAACGTCTCGGCCATTCGCAGCGTTAGCGGCTATCCCTAATCGTCGACCGCACGCGTCGCGTGCCTTCTGGCCGAGTGCGCCATTCGCATCCGCATCCACTTGCTCTTTTGCTTCATCCATTAGCCGCTTCATCGCAGGCGGGATGTTAGGATCAGCCGAGTTCTGCCCCTGCTTTCTTGCGTCCCATACCTTCTTCGCACAATCAAAGCGGGCCTGCTTGAGGATCGGCCCAAGCTTCGCTGGCAGTTCGTTACCTACCGCCAAGCCTTGAAAGTCTGAATTCCCCATTTGACGTACCAAAAGTTTGGTGGAGCATACACAGTATGCTGCTATCTCAACTTGAGAAAACTGCAGTTGTGCCCGGGCTTTGGGTGTCATCCCCTCGTCGTAGTGCTGCACGCAATTCGCAGACATAGTTCCCACAAAATCAAGAACAGTATCCATGTTGCGAAGCAGCACATCATCGGCGGCGAACGCAGGTGATGTGAGCAAGACTATCCCTATTATTATCGCCCGTGCCATGCCTTCACTCTTACAGATGAAAAGTGTCGGCCAACAGCATCACCCGCGGAACCCGCGGTCAACTCTATTTCGCTCCGAGGCCTCGTGCGATGACGAAACATGATGGGTTTCGCAAGTGCTCTACCCATCCTACGCATTATCTATTGTCTTCACTCACCCGGTGCCCGGCAAACCGATCATCGGCCCGGCGCAGCCGTCGGCATAGTTCGCGATTGATGTTCTGCAGCACGATCACATAGGCGTGGATGTCGGCCTTGTAGCAGGCATAGAGCTTCTGGGCCGTCAGCTCGTACAGCACCGTCGGACTCTCGGCGACCACAGTGGCCGAGCGGTTTTGCATTTCGATCAGCGCCATCTCACCGAAGAAATCGCCGGGCTCCAGAACGGAAATCGGGATGACGCTCCCCGCATTCGCCCGTTTGCTCACCGCCAGCCGGCCGGACTTGACGATGAACATCGAGCGTCCCGGCTCGCTTTCCGCCACGACCGTTGCGCCGGCATCAAAGCGGCGCTCGACCAGCATCGAAATCAGGAGGTCGAGACTTGAGTCCGGCAGACCGCCGAAGAACGGCGTCGCGAGCAGGAACGCTTTCAGATCAGGGGCACTGACAGCCATCGCGCAACGATACGCCCATCGCCATTTGCGACAAGCAGAGCACACATCGGCGCTGACGACGCCCGACATGTTCGAACAATGCTGCCGGCAAAAGTCTCGTGGATGGGTCAAGCGACTTGTCGGCCGTAGCTCAAAGAGCGAAGGCGGAAGCGAGACCCATCGCGCCTTGCCTGCCCGGAAGCATGATGGGTTTCGCAAGTGCTCGACCCATCCTGCGCGCTCTCGGTCCTCGCCTGTAATTTGACGCGGGTGATGAACGTCGTCGTCGCACGCGCCACTCCATCCCGGGTTCCACCGGGCCATTCTGCTGACGCAATCTCTGTCTTAGTCGGTGAGAACACTGCGTGAGGACCACTCCGGTTCGCACAACGGTTCCATAGCCAAGGGGTTGGCTCGAATCCGCAAGGGATTGGCGCAAGTTCATGAACGCTGCCGCGTTCGCTTGACCATGCTTGCGGGATCGGGAACCGGACGTTCGAAAAAAATCACAGGAGTTACGATGCTGTTCCGCTCGAGCGCCGCAATTTGCGGCGCCCTGGTTGCGCTTGCCGTTTCTGTTTCCGTTGCGCGAAGTGAAGTGAGTGGCGTTCACTCGAGCGCCGTCGTGGATGCCGCTTCCGGGGAGGCGATCGTTGGCGCAGCATCCATGTACAATCCATTCAAGCCCGGCAAGGAAGAGGGCGGTCCGAACACAGCCTCCGGCGAGCGTTATGATCCCTCTGTCTGGGCGGCCGCCATCAAGACGAATCTGCGTCGGAAGTTCGGTGGGGTCCAATTTGGCGCAAGGCCGAAATATGCCCTGGTCGAGGCCGTCGGCAAGAAGGTCATCGTCAAGATCAATGACGTGGGGCCATTAAGGCCCGGCCGCATCATTGACCTCAACGAGCGGACGATGCGCCATTTCGATCCAAGCCTGGAACTCGGGGTCATTGATGACGTCAGAGTTCGCCCGCTTGCAGGGGACTATTGGATTCCGGGACCGGTGGGCTGAGCGTCCCCGCGCGAAGGAGGTCGTGCACGTCCCGGACAGCGGGCGGCCCCGATGACCTCCTCGCCTCGGATCCACGGGGCCAAGTTCATGCTATGCGGCCGGGCGCAAGCGGAGGAGATGAACCTTAACTCAACTCGCTTGAGCCGAGCGGGGCCCTCCTGTGACCAATATCACAGAGCAAGCATTTGCTTTTCGTCAGGCTCTGTCTAATCTTTCAGACTGCATTCCGGGGGGACTGCTGTGAGTCGTTTTGGTCCTTTTGCATTATTAATATTCGCCGTCTTGCTTGCCTGCGGTCCGGCCCATGCCGAGAAGCGCGTGGCGCTCGTCATCGGCAATTCGGCCTACAAGAGCGTCCCCCGGCTCAGCAACCCGGCGAACGATGCCACCCTGGTCGGCGGCATGTTCAAGAAGGCGGGCTTCGACGATGTCGATGTCAGGCTCGACCTCAACGCCGCCGACATGCGCAGGTCGCTGCGCGAGTTCGCGGGCCGGACCCGCGATGCCCAAGTTGCCGTCATTTACTATGCCGGGCACGGCATCGAGCTGGACGGCACGAACTATTTGATCCCCACGGATGCCGCGCTGGAAACCGACGGCGACGTGCTCGACGAGACCGTCGCGCTCGACCGGGCGCTCTTTGCCGTGGAGCCTGCCAAGCAGCTTCGCCTCGTCATTCTGGACGCCTGCAGGGACAATCCGTTCGCCAAGACGATGAAGCGCACGGTCGCCTCGCGCGCCATCGGGCGCGGACTTGCCAAGATCGAGCCGACCAGCCCGAACACCATGATTGCCTTCGCCGCCAAGGCGGGCTCGACGGCCTCGGATGGCGACTCCAAAAATAGTCCGTTCGCCGCCGCCCTGGTCGAGCGGCTGCCGACGCCGGGGCTCGACCTGCGCAAGGCCTTCGGCTTCGTCCGCGACGATGTCCTGAAGAACACCGGCTACAAGCAGGAGCCCTATGTCTACGGCTCGCTCGGCGGCGACGACGTGCCGCTGGTCGCAGCGAAACCGGTCGCGACTGGGCCGCAGGCAAGCCCCGACAGCGAAATCCGGCGCGACTACGAGCTGGCGCTTCAGCTTGGCACGCGTGAAGGATGGACTGCCTTCCTCAACCGCTTTCCGAGTGGCTTCTACACCGATCTCGCCAAGGGCCAGCTGAACAAGATCGCCGCCGAAGAAACCCGCACTGTGGCCGCAGACAAGGCTCGGCAGGCAGAGGAGGAGAAGGCGCGGCTTGCGGCGGACCGCGCCAAGAAGGCCGAGCAGGACAAGGCGGCTGCCGTCGCCAAGGCCGCCGAGGACGCCCGGCTTGCGGCCGAGAAGGCCAAGCAGATCGAGGAAGCCAAGGCGGCCGCAGCCGAGCAGCGCAGGAAGGACGCCGAGGCCGCCGTGGCCAAGGCGCTGGCCGACAAGCAGGCCGCCGAGAAGGCACTCGCCGACAAGATCGCGAACGACAAGGCGGCCGCCGAGCTGGCCGCAAAGCAGGCGACCGAGAAGGCTCAGCGTGACGGCGAGCAGAAGGTCGCGGCGGTTGCCCCAACACAATCGGCGCCGAGTCTCTCGCCGCAGGAGACGGCCAAACTGGTGCAGTCAGAACTCCGTCGCGTCGGGTGTCTGACGGGTGCAGCGGACGGAGAATGGAACGCTGCCGCGCAGCGCTCACTGACGCTGTTCAACAAGCATGCCGGAACGAAGTTCGACACCAAGCTGGCGAGCTTCGACGCTCTCGACGCCATCAAGAGCAAGCAAGGACGCGTCTGCCCGCTGGTCTGCGACCGCGGCTCCAGGGCTGATGGCGACGCTTGCGTGAAGATCACCTGCCGCGCGGGCTATCGCGTCAACGACGACAACGAATGCGAGAAGGTGCAGGACAAGAAGCCGGTTGCAACGCGCGAGGATGCCAAGCCGCGCGACGACGAGAGAAAGAAGAGCGAAGCCGCGCCCTCGAAACCGCAGGCGACAGGTCGTATGTTTTGTAACAATGCGGGTTGTCGTCCCCTTCGGCCGGGGTGTCGTATCGAAGGTGCAAATCCCCGTGCGGGCTACGCTGGCGCAGAAATCTGCAACTGAGAACGAGTGACGGGCGAGGAAGAAACCTTCGGTACATGAAGCTGCCGGCTCGACGCCAAGCTCGCGAGCTTCGATGCGTTGGACCGTTAGCCGCGGATGCAATCGTCCCGGATTGCGCGTCGCTCCATCCGCGCCACGAATTTCGCCAAAAAGTACAAGAGCGAACTGCGCGGCATCGCGAAGAAGCATATTCATCGCGCAGAGGGTTCCTCTTCGCCCACCTCGTGTCCGGTGAGGCGATCGTCGGAGCGGCGCAGCCGCCGGCAAAGCTCGCGATTGATGTTCTGCAGGACGATCACATAGGCGTGGATATCGGCCTTGTAGCACGCGTAGAGCTTTTGCGCCGTCAGCTCGTAAAGCACCGTCGAACTCTCCGCGGCCACCGTGGCGGAACGATCTTGCATTTCAATCAGCGACATCTCACCGAAGAAATCGCCGGGCTCCAGAATGGAAATCGGGATGACGCTCCCCGAATTCGCCCGCTTGCTCACCGTCAGCCGACCGGATTTGACGATGAACATCGAGCGTCCCGGCTCGCCTTCCGCCACGACGGTCGCACCGGCATCAAAGCGGCGCTCGACCAGCATCGAAATCAGAAGGTCGAGGCCTGGGTCCGGGAGACCGCCGAAGAACGGCGTAGCGAGCAGGAACGCTTTCATCTCGGGAGCACTGACAACCATCGCAAAAGGATACGCCGCGTCGCGATCTGCGGCAAGCAGAGCGCACACAGGCGATGACGACGCCCAACGTGCTTGAATCAAGGCGCTTGAATAAAGACGTCTGTAAATCGCGATCAATCGCGCCTGGCTTACCGCGGCGCAATGCTCTCGCCGCGCAACGTCCTTCGCTTTCGCCACACCTGCAGGTCAACCATGGCTTTTACGGTTGCCGCGAGGACAGCTGCGCAAAGCACCGCCTTCGAGATCGTCTCCATCGTCCCCTCGATCAGCAGGCAATGGACCACGCTGCCGGCAACGATGACGATCGCGAGAGGCACATGAATCAGGCGCCACGTTCGCAGTCGCAGTCCCAATCGCCGGCGCAGCGCAGCCAGGAGCGCAACGGTGAAGATGGCCCACATGGCGGTCACGCCAAAGGGGGAGAACGGCGTCGGCGATGAGAAGGTCAGCGCGTCGATCATGTCGGGCGGGCTGGTGAACCAGAGGCCGGCGACGTGGATCACCACCGCCAGAGCAAGCGCGCCGCCGATCCAGTGATGGGCGCGGCGTCCGCGATAGGCCGACAGTCCCGGCAGATATCCGCCAATCAGCAGGGGCTGAACGAGCACCAGGCCGAGGGCGATGATCCCTGCAAACCCGGCGAGGATGTAGACCGGACCGCGCCATGCGAGCTGCTCGCTTCCCGCAGCTTTGGCGATCGGCACGCCGATGGCCAAAGCAAGGGCGACCCAGATCAGGGTCGCCCGGGCCGATCTCCACCCCTTCATTCGCAACGCGGTCAGGCCGGCTGAAGGACGAAATGCGCTTCCAGGCTGGTTTCCTTTGCGCTCCGCATCACCGGCCGCAGAAAGACGGTTTTGAACTCGCCGCTGTCATAGGCGAGGTGACCATGCGGCTGGCCAAAGATGGGAATGATCTGCGGCATCTCGAGCCGGAACTTGCCGTCCTTGTCGGTGAGCGTGGCGCCATGGCTCTGCGGCTCGTGCTCCTGCCCTTCGACCGTGTGCGCCCAGATCTGGATGCGCTGCCCGGCGAGTGGAGCCCCGTCGCCGGCGCGGCGGACGGTGCCGCTCATCCAGAAGCCGCCCTTGCCGATCCGGTCCACGATCGCCGCGCCCTTGCGGTAGTTGTTTGCCCCGCCCGACATCGACTCGGTCGGGGCGAGGCCGTCCGCGCGGGCCGGCAACAGGAGGCCGGGAAGCCCGCTTGCCAAAACCCCGGTTGCCAGGACGGAGCCGCCAGCAGCGAGGAGGTTGCGGCGGTTGAGTACGACCATGGTCATGTCCATTCCTCCTGGCAACGGCGCAGTGGCCCGCCGAGGGTACAACAACAGGCGCCAGACGCCCAGTTGCGACGACATGTGCAATAGGTCGCAATAACAGTGTTGTGAACGGAGGTGCAGGCCACAGCGTCCAAAGCACCAGCCATGCGCTCCACACCGCAGTTTTGCGCCAGCTCGGCAATTTTGAATGCCGTCGTTGCTCAAACGCTTGAACGGCGGCGTCTTTCCGACACTACATGTGATCCTGCAAACGCGCAGGGTCGCGCAGATCTCCCACTTCCGGAATCCTCACATGATCCCCTTCTCCGTGCTCGACCTCGCGCCCATCCGCCAAGGTGGCGATGCGGCGCAGGCGTTCCGCAATTCGCTCGATCTCGCCCAACACGCCGAGGCCTGGGGCTACAAGCGGTTCTGGCTGGCCGAGCATCACAACATGACGGGCATCGCGAGTGCCGCAACGTCGGTGGTGATCGGGCACGTGGCGGGCGGCACGAAAACCATTCGCGTCGGCTCTGGCGGCGTCATGCTGCCGAACCATTCGCCGCTGGTCATCGCCGAGCAGTTCGGCACGCTGGAGTCGCTCTATCCGGGGCGGATCGATCTCGGGCTCGGGCGGGCGCCGGGCACCGACCAGTTCACCGCACGGGCGCTGCGGCGCGACCTCGCCACCACGTCCGAGAATTTTCCGCATGACGTGCTGGAGCTGCAGGCGCTGCTCGGCGACGTCAAGCCGAACCAGACGATCCGCGCCGTGCCCGGGATGGGGACGAATGTGCCGCTGTGGATCCTGGGATCGAGCACCTTTGGCGCGCAGCTGGCGGCCATGCTCGGCCTGCCCTTCGCCTTCGCCTCGCATTTCGCACCGCAGATGATGATGCCGGCGCTGCGCGAGTATCGCGCGCGCTTCGAGCCGTCGGCGCAGCTCGACAAGCCCTATGCGATGGTCGGCGTCAACGTGTTCGCCGCCGACAGCAACGCGGAGGCGCAGCGCATGTTCTCATCGCTCCAGCAGCAGTTCATCAACCTTCGCCGCGGCACGCCCGGCCCGCTGCCGCCGCCGGTCGACGACATGGACACGCTGTGGTCGCCGGCGGAGAAGGCCGGCGTGGCGCAGGCGCTGTCTTGCTCCGCGGTCGGCTCGCCCGCTGTGGTCGAACAGAAGCTGACGGCGCTGATCGCCGAGACCGGCGCGGACGAGCTGATGACCACGGGCCAGATCTACGACCACGCCGCGCGGCTGCGCTCGTTCGAGATTGCGGCTGAGGTGCGTGACAGGCTGGCGGCGCAGCCGGCCCGGTGATCACACCGGGCCGGACGCCGGCGATGCTGTCCCGCGCGTGGCAAATTTCGCGCAGATTGCAGCGACGGCATTGACGTCCTATACTCGGTGCCTGGAGGGGTAGCGTAGCGCCGATCCCTCAAAGCCTGATCGTAGGCCGCCGATGGACGTGGACCGCAGTCGAGCATTCGACTTCGTCGAGACGGTGCGGCAGCTTCCGGACGTCGCGAGCATCCTCGATGCGATGAGCCGCACGCTCAGCCAGCACGGCTTCGACTATTTCTGCAGTTCCTATGTCACCCCGCTGTCGACCGAAACGCCGCGCGCGGCCGTTCTCGCCGAACGGTTGCCGGCCGGCTTTCTCGATATGTATTCCGAGGCGCAGTATGTGTGGCACGATCCCGCGCTGCGTTATTGCAGGACAACACTTCAGCCGTTCCGCTGGTTCAGGGAAGCGCCGTACGATCCGGAACGGGAGCCGCGCGCCGTCGAGCTCGTGCGACGCGCCCGCGACTTCGGTATGGTGGATGGCGTGGTGATCCCGGTCATCTCACCAGCGGGCCGCACCGGCCAGGTGTGGTTCGGCGGCGCCGAGATCGATCTGCCGGAGCGCGATCTCCCCGCGCTCCACCTCATGGCGCTTTACGCCTTCGACCGGGTGCTGAAGCTGCGCGGCCTGCCCGAGACTCCGCAGCTCGCACTGTCCTCGCGCGAGCGCGAGGTGCTGACGCTCGCGGCCGTCGGGCGATCCAGCGAGGAAATCGCCGACGCCCTGGCCATCACGGGACGCACCGTGAAGGCGCACATCAAGAGCTGCTGCAAGAAGCTCGGCGCAGCCACCCGCACGCAGGCCGTGATGATCGCCATGCGCGACCGGATCATCTCGCCCTGAGCGTGAAAGGCCCGATCGCGACCGGAGTCGATCAATCGGCAAAGCCGAACAGCTTTGCCGGATTGTGCACCAGAATCTTCTCCAGCGTCGCCTGATCGGGCGCGTAGCGGTACATCAGCTCGAGCAAATCCGCGTCGTTGGGAGGCTGCTTGACGGAGACCGGATGCGGCCAGTCGCTGGCCCAGACGCAGCGGTCGACGGCTGCCTCGATATAGGCGCGCGCGATCGGGATCACGTCGTCGTAGGGCGGGCCGGCCTTCGAGGTCTTCTCGCCGAGCGACAGCATGACCCAGAAATTGCCCCTGGCGAGCAGCTCCAGCATCTTGCGCAGGTTGGGATCGTTCCTGCCGGCTTGCGGATCGGGGCGCGCCATGTGGTCGATCAGCACGGGCACGTCGAGATTCTCGTACTTGGCGACGCTGGAGACGATGCCGTCCTTCTCGGGCTGGATCTTGACGTACCAGCCGAGCTCGCGAATGCGGGCGATGGCGCGGGCGAAATCGGCATCCGACAGCACCGCGCCGAGCTCCTGGCGGAAGCTGAAGCGCGCGCCGCGCACGCCGGCGTCGTGGAGTTTGGAGAGATAGCCGTCGCTCGCCTCCGCGAACACCAGCGCGTTGGCGCAGCCGCGATAGTTCGGGCCCATCGCGGCGAGGCCGTCGAGCACGACGGAATGGTCGGCGCCATAGGTCGTGGTCTGCACGATGATGCCGCGCTCGATGCCGAGCGTCTTGTGCATGCGCAGCGCCGCTTCCCAGGTCGCGGTCGGCATCCGGTAGGCCGCACCGGGGCGCTCCGGATATTTGTCGACGGGCCCGAGCACGTGGAACTGGCTGTCGATGGTCTTCGGCGGCGGCGCCTTGACCGGGCGGCGCGGGTTCGGGTCGAACGGCAGATAGGTCGGCATGCGCAAACTCCCTCAGTCGATCACGGCGGTGAAGTCGCACTGCACCAGCGCGCCGCCGTCCATGTTGTCCATCGGCAGCGCGTGACGCGCCGGGCGCGAATGCTCGTCGGGAAACATTTTCAGCCACTCGACATTCACAGGCCCGCGCTGCGAGCGGTCCTTCAGCCATACCGTCATCTTGATGATGTCGTCGGTGGTGCCGCCGGCCGCCTCCACCGTCGCCTTCATGTGCGCGAACATGTTGGCGCATTGCGCGTCGAGACTCTCGGGCATGGCGCCGGCCGCATCGCGACCGAGGATGACGCCCGACATCACGAGATTGCCGATGCGGCAGGCGTTCGGAATCGGATTGGCGTGCTTGAAGCCGCCGATATGGATGCTCTTGCGCCGTGTCATGGTGCGCTCCCTCTTCTGTGTTGGTTCAGACGAACTGGCACGACACCGAGCCGAACGCGCCATAGTCGGCGTGGAAGGTGTCGCCGCGGCGGATGTCCACGGGACGCGTGAACGATCCCGCCAGCACCACCTCGCCGGCCTTAAGATATTCGTCATGCGGCGCGAGGCGATTGGCGAGCCAGGCGATGCCATTGGCGGGATGGTTGAGCACGCCGGCGGCAAGCCCGGTCTCCTCGACCTCGCCGTTGCGGAACAGAAGCGCGCCGATCCAGCGCAGATCCGCATCCAAGGGGCGAAACGGCCGGCCGCCGAGCACCAGCGCGGCGTTGGCGGCATTGTCGGAGATCGTGTCCATCACTTTTCGCGTTTTGCCGGTCTCGGGATCGACGCGATGCATCCGCGTCTCCAGGATCTCCAGCGCCGGCGTCACGTAGTCGGTGGCGTTGAGCACGTCGAAGATGGTGCAGTCGGGCCCGCGCAGCGGCGCCTTCAGCACGAAGGCGAGCTCGACCTCGATTCTTGGCGCGTGAAAGCGATCGAACGGGATCGGGGTGGCGTCGGCATAGAACATGTCGGCGAACAGCACGCCGTAGTCGGGCTCGGAGATGCCGACCGCGTTCTGCATCGCCTTCGAGGTCAGGCCGATCTTGTGGCCCTTGATGACGCGGCCGCGGCCGAGCTGGAGCTTGGTCCAGGCGCGCTGGACGGCGTAGGCATCCTCGATGGTGAAGCCGGGATACTCTTTCGAGAACATCGGGATCAGCGTCTTGGTGCGCTCGGCCTCATCCAGGCGCGCAGCAAGGCGTTCGATCGTGGCGGCATCCAGCATGATTATCGCTCCTCGGCCACGGTGTTGCGCAGCACGCCGATGCGGCTCGACTCGACCTCGACGACGTCGCCGACTTTCAGCCAGCGCGGCGGATCGAAGCGCGCGCCCGCCCCGGTCGGCGTGCCCGTCACGATCATGTCGCCGGGCTTCAGCGTGGCGAAGGTCGAGAGATAGGAGATCAGGAAATCGAACGGGAACATCAGCCGCTCGGTGGTGTCCTGCTGCCGCACCTCGCCGTTGACGCGCGTGATGATGTCATGAGGCCCGCGCGGGTCGAGCTCGTCCGCGGTGACGATCCACGGACCGATGCTGCCGGAGCGGTCGAAATTCTTTCCCTGCGTGACGTTGAACTTGCCGTGGCGCAGCCAGTCGCGGATCGTGCCCTCGTTGCACAGCGTCATGCCGAAGATGTGTTCGAAGGCCCTTTCGCGCGGAATATGACGGCCGCCCTGGCCGATCACGATGACCAGCTCGCCCTCGTAGTCGAGCTGATCCGAGACTTTGGGCTTCTCCAGCGGCTGGCCGGAGCCTGTCATCGAGGACATGCTGCGCACGAACAGGCTCGGATATTTGGGCAGGTCCGAATTGTCTTTGTACTCGGCGTTGCGCTCGGCGTAGTTGACGCCGATGCACCAGAGCTTCTCCGGCGCCAGCACCGGCGGCAGCAGGACGAGATCATCGAGCGCGTAATCCGGCTTCTGATCGGCAATCGCCTCCTGAGCGTCCGCCAGCGCATTGGCCGCGATCAGCGCCTTCACGTCGGAGAAGTCGCGGCCGATCCGCCGGGTCAGATCGACCACGCCGCCCGCGACAGCCGCGCCATAGCGGGGCTCGCCGTCCAAGAGATAGCTCAGGAGTCGCATTGTCGTTTTCTCCGATGGTCTTTGGGCACAAAACCCGGCGCGATGGGCCGCGCTCAGTCTTTCGATTTGGGAGTCTGGAAGACCGCGTTCAGCGTCACGATCTCGCCGAGGCGGGCGTAGCGGGGACCACCGATGCGGGCGATCGGGTCGAGCGCCCTGGTCTCGACCTTGCCATTTTCCACGAGGCCGTCGCGAATGTGGAACATCACGACCTCGCCGACGATGAGCCGGCTGCGGGCCTCGCCGAATTCGAGGCACTGCCGGAACACGCATTCCATCGCGACCGGCGCGGCAGCGAGCCGCGGCACCTTGATGCGCTCGCTGGCGAGCGTTTCGAGCCCGAGCTTTTCGACCTCGCTGACTTCAGGCGGATGCTCGATCGAGCTGTCGTGCACCGCTGACATCAGCGGGGTATCTGCGATGTGGATCACATATTCCTCGGTATCGAGGATGTTGTGCGCGGTGTCCTTGTAATCCGCGCCCTTGCGGCCGACGCTGATCGCGAGCATCGGCGGCTTCTGCGAGACGAAGGTGAAGGCGCTGAAGGGCGCGAGGTTGAGCACGCCGGAGCGCGACAGGCTCGTCACCCAGGCGATCGGGCGCGGCACCACGATGCCGGTCATCAGCCGGTAGATGCGCTCCGCGCCGAGCTCGGTGGGGTCGATCCGCATCGCTCAGTCCGCCTTGATGTTGGCCTTGCGCACGACCGGAATCCACTTGGCGTCCTCGCGCTCGAGATAAGCCCTGAACTCCTCCGGCGTCATCGGGGTCGATTCTCCGCCAAGTTTCTCGAACTTGTCGATCACGCCGGGGTCTTTCAGGATCGCAATCAGCGTCTCGTGCAGCTTGTCGACGACAGGCGCGGGCGTGCCCGCGGGCGCGAACAGGCCGGTGAAGGTCTGGCCGTCGAAATCCTTGTAGCCGAGCTCGGCAAAGGTCGGGACGTCAGGCAGCGACTTCAGGCGGTGCGGGCTGGTGACCGCGAGCGCGCGGAACAGGCCGGCCTTGATGTGCTGGAGGCTGACCGTGAGCTGGTCGAACGCGAACTGCACCTGCCCGCCGAGCAGGTCGTTGATGGCCGGCGCGTTGCCGCGGTAGTGCGCGGTGACCCATTGCAGCTCGAGGCTGGATTGCATCAGCTCGCTGAGCAGATGGTTGGTGGTGCCGGGGCCGGGCGAAGCCATGGTCAGCTTGCCGGGCTCGCGCTTGGCGAGGTCGATGAATTCCTTGAAATTGTTGGCCTGGACGGAGGGATGCACCTCGAGCACCAGCGGCGTCATCGAGATGGTCGAGATCGGCAGAAAGTCCTTCTTCCAGTTATAGGCGTCGCGCTTGTTGATCTCGGTCGCGAACAGCACCGGGCCGTTGGCGCCGACGAACAGCGTGTAGCCGTCGGGCGCCGATTTCGCGAAAGCCTCGCCCGCGATCATGCCGCCGGCGCCGGCCTTGTTTTCGATGATGAAGGGCTGGCCGAGCTTTTCCTGGAGCTTGTCGGCGATGATGCGCGCGGCGCTGTCGACATTGCCGCCGGCCGGATAGGGCACGATCAGCTTGACGCTGCGCGCCGGCCATTGCTGGGCCGCTGCGGGCCCGGCCAGCATTGCGGCTGCGGCAGCTATGGCAATCCAGATTAATCTCATGTTAACCTCCCGGCGGCGCTTCCAATTTCACGTCGAATGCCCTGACGTCTCGAAAGGCATCTCGATCGGAGCGCAATCTCCAGATGCGCGCTTTACCTGTCGAGTGAATTGTGGCGTTCTTGTCCATATTATGGACAAGCGACCTTCCGCGAAAGCCGTCCGCGGCGTGACAGAACCGCGACAGGGTGCGCAGGCGATCCGGCGCGCGCTCGCGGTACTGCGCATTCTTGCCGCGGGCCGCGAGGACGGTGTGCCGCTGGCCGAGGTCGTGCGGGCGACCGGCCTCACCCGTCCGACCGTGCACCGCATCGTCCACGTGCTGATCGAGGAAGGCATCGTCGAGCGGCACAATCGAACCGGCCGCTACGCGATCGGCAACCAGGTGCCGGAACTGGCGCTGGCGCGGGCGCGGCCGTCGCGGCTGCTGGTCGCGGCAAATCCGTCGCTGCGGCGCGCCTCTGCCGAGATCGGCGACACGCTGTTCCTGACGGCGCGGACCGGCAACGACACGCTGTGCGTCGATCGCAGGATCGGCGTCTATCCGATCCAGGTGCTGTCGATCGAGGTCGGCGCGCGCCGGCCGCTCGGCGTCTCTAGCGCCGGCGTCGCCATCCTCGCCGCGATGCCGGCGCAGGACGCGCGAAAAATCGTCGCAGCCAACGAGAAGCGGTTCGAGGCCTACCAGACCGACGTCGCAACCGTGATCGGCGAGGCCACCGCAGCACGAAAGCGCGGTTACTATTTGAGGGAGGTCGGCCTCGTGCAGGGTACGAAATCGATCTCGACCTGGATCAAGACCCCGGACGGACAGCCCGCCGCGGCGATGACGGTCTCCGCCGTTCGGACGAGGCTCGGCCCCCGCCGCGAGCAGGAGGTCGCAGAGATCCTGCTGCGGGAGGCGCAGACGATCGAGCGGGCGATCCGGGGTTAGCTTCGCCTCTCCCCGCGTGCGGGGAGAGGCCGGAATTTGCGGAGCAAATTTCCGGGTGAGGGGGAGTCTCCGCGAATCCAACTGCCACCGTCCCCGGGGAGAGTCCCCCTCACCCCAACCCTCTCCCCGCAAGCGGGGCGAGGGAGCGCACCGTCATCGCGGCGCTGTCAATGGGCTGACGTGGCGCTCCGTTTTGTGGCACAAGAGCCGCCATCGCCGACCGAGCAACGAGGCCACGCATGCCCGCGCCAAAACCGCCTGCCTTCGAGACCCTGAGCCTGCATGCGGGCCAGCATCCGGATCCCGCGACCGGCGCCCGCGCGGTGCCGATCTACCAGACCACGTCCTACGTGTTTCAGGATTCCGATCACGCCGCCGCGCTGTTCAACCTGGAGCGCGCCGGCCACATCTATACGCGCATCTCCAATCCCACCACCGGCGTGCTGGAGGAGCGGCTCGCGGCGCTCGAGGGCGGCGTCGGTGCGATCTGCACCGCGAGCGGCATGGCCGCGCTGCATCTCGCCATCGCGACGCTGCTCAACGCCGGCGACCACATCGTGGCGTCGAGCTCGCTCTATGGCGGCACCATCAATTTGCTGGCGCACACGCTGCCGCGCTTCGGCATCACCACGACCTTCGTGAAGCCGCGCGACCTCGCTGCATTCCGCGCGGCGATCAAGCCGAACACCAAGCTCGTGATCGGCGAGACCATCGGCAATCCCGGGCTCGAGGTGCTCGATATCCCGAAGGTCGCGGCGATCGCGCATGAGGCAAAGATTCCGCTGCTGATCGACAACACCTTCGCCACGCCCTATCTCAGCCGGCCGATCGAGCTGGGGGCCGACATCGTGATGCATTCGGCGACCAAGTGGATTGGCGGCCACGGCATCGCGATCGGCGGCGCCATCGTCGACGGCGGCCGCTTCGACTGGCGCGGCTCCGGCAAGTTCGGCGTGCTGACCGAGCCCTATGGCGGCTATCACGGCATCGTCTTCGACGAGCAGTTCGGCACCGCGGCCTTCATCATGCGCGCGCGCACCGAAGGCCTGCGCGATTTCGGCGCCTGCCTGTCGCCGACCAACGCGTTCCAGCTCTTGCAGGGCGTGGAGACGCTGGGCGTGCGCATGGACCGTCACATGCAGAACACGCACTCCGTGCTGGAGGCGCTGAAGGCCAACAAGGCCGTCGACTGGGTGCTGCATCCCTCGCTCGAGGACCACACGGATTACCAGCTCGCCAAGCAGCTCTTGCCGCGCGGCGCCGGCTCGATCGTCTCCTTCGGCATCAAGGGCGGACGGCCCGCCGGCCGCAAGTTCATCGAATCGCTGCGCATGATCAGCCATCTCGCCAATGTCGGCGACGCCAAGACGCTGGTGATCCACCCGGCCTCGACGACGCACCAGCAGATGGACGCCGAGCAGCTCAAGGCCGCCGGCATCGGCGAGGAGCTGGTGCGGCTCTCGGTCGGCATCGAGACGGCGTCGGACATCATCGACGACCTCAATCAAGCGCTGCGCATCTCGCAAAAGGTTTAGGCCATGAAGCTTTCCGTCAACGGCACCGAGGTGTTTGTCGCGACCGGCGGCCGCGAATTCGACAAGTCCCTGCCCACGGTGGTCTTCATCCACGGCGCCGGCTTCGACCATTCGACCTGGGCACTGCACACGCGCTGGTTCGCCCATCACGGCTACTCCGTGCTGGCGCCTGATATGCCCGGTCACGGCCGCTCGGCCGGTCCCTCGCTATCGAGCATCGCCGAGATGGCCGACTGGACGGCGTCGCTGCTCGATGCCGCAGGAGTTGCGAAGGCGCATCTGATCGGCCACTCCATGGGATCGCTGATCTCGCTGGAGACCGCCGCGCGGCACCCCGACAGGGTCTCCGCGCTGAGCCTGATCGGCACCGCCGCGACCATGACGGTCGGCCCGGATCTGCTGAAGGCGGCCGAGGCCAACTCGCAGGATGCCAACGACATGGTGTCGATCTGGGGCCTCGGCTTCAACGCCGAGCTCGGCGGCAGCCTCGCGCCAGGCCTGTGGATGCATGGCGGCGCGCAGGCGGTGCTGAAGTCTTGCGAGCCGGGCGTGCTGTTCAGGGATCTGTCGGCCTGCAACGCTTACGCCAATGCGCTTCAAGCTGCCGCGAGCGTCAAAGTGCCTGCGACGCTGATCCTCGGCGAGCGCGACATGATGACACCGGCGAAGGCCGGCAAGGCGCTCGCGGCCGCGATCCCGCATGCGAAGACCGTCGTGGTGCCGGGCGCGGGCCACATGATCATGGCCGAGCGCCCGGATGAGTTGCTGGCGGCGCTGAAAGGCTGAGCCCAGAGCTATCGCATTCGCGCTGAAAGTTTAGGCGCAAACGCCTCCAGAGCGTCATGGCCGGGCATAGCCGTCCAAAGGACGGCGTCGCTTCCGCTCGCCTAGGTCCCGGCCATCCACGACTAAAGCGGGATGAATTTTGGTTGAATCGATGTGGCTCAGGGCTCGATTCACCTCTCCCGTAGGGAGAGGTCGGAGCGCATCGAAGATGCGATCCGGGTGAGAGGATCTGGTCTCGCTGAGTGCCGCAGCCCCTCACCCGGATTGCTGCGCAATCCGACCTCTCCCCGTCGGGGAGAGGTGAATCACCGACGCCGCCGAACCTAATTTCATCGTGCTTTAGCTGCACGGAACGAAGAACGTGGATGCCCGGGACCCGGCTCCGCGAACACTTCGCCGGGCTTACAGATGTTGGGCCGGCGAAGCCTAGGCGAAGACGGCAAGCCCGGGCATGACGACATTCTCGTTGATGCTACCTCAGGAGCCGGGCGTCCATTTCCAGACGATGTCGGAGACGTTGACCGGCTTTGGGATCAGGCCGAGTTTGGCGAAGCGATCAGCGACCGCCTGCTGGCTCTTGACCACCTCGGCATCGAGCGGCACCACGCGATAATTGGAGCGGGCGACGAAGCGCTTGACAGCTTCGATGTCGACGCCGGTCGCCTCCGCTTGCGCCTTCGCCACGTCCTCATGGTGCGAATCCGCCCATACGCCCTCGGACGCGAAGGCCGTGTTGAGCTTCGCAACGAGCGAGGGATATTTCTCCACGAAATCGGTGCCGGCGATGTAGAAGGCGTTCGGCTTGTGGACATCCTTGTCGAAGGCGATGACGCGCGCATTCTCCTTCAGTTCGGCGAGCGCAAGATAGGGATCCCAGATCGACCAAGCGTCGACCGAGCCCTTCACGAAGGCCGCCGTCGCATCGGCCGGCGCGAGCGGCGCAGGCGTGATGTCGGACCAGGACAGGCCGGCCTTCTCGAGCGCCGCGACCAGGAGATTGTGCGCGCTCGATCCCTTGCCGAAGGCGACGCGCTTGCCCTTGAGATCGGCCAGCGAGTGAACCGGTGAATCCTTCGGCACGACGATCGCCTGGGTGTTGCCGTCCGATTTCACCGCGGCGACGTAGCGGATCTTTGCGCCGCCGGCCTGCGCGAAGATCGGCGGGGAGTCGCCGACATAGCCGAAATCGACGCTGCCGACATTGATCGCTTCCAGCAGCGGCGGACCGAACTGGAAGTCGATCCACTTGATCTCGATGCCGAGCGGCTTGAAGGCGCTTTCGAGCGTCTGGCGCTGGCGCACCGCCGGGAAGAAGCCGCCTTTCTGGGTGCCGATGCGGATTTCGGCGGGCTTGTCCTCGGCGCGTGCGGGGGCAGCCAGAGCTGTCGCGAGCAGGAGTGTCGTTGCGAGAATGTGTCGTCGGGTAATCATATCGCGGTCCTTTCAGTGGGATCAGTTGGCGAAGAGTTGCGAATGTGCGCGCCGGCTCCGCTCGGCGAACACCGCGCGCGCCGCCCGCTCGGCCTCGCGCGCCGAGCGGAACTGGCGGCCTTCGAGGCTGTCGAACAGGCGCTCGGAGGAAAAGAAGCGGAAGCCGCGCGCGTCTCTTGTGATGATGCCGGCGGCGCGGTCGTGGATTTCGATGATGTAGGCGTTGGATTGGGTTTCGAATTGGGCTTCGAACTGGGCTTGGGACATGACTGCTCATTCGCCGGGATTGCGGCGTTCCTGTCTTGGGATTTGCGATGTGACGTGCTGAGAAGGAGGCGGTCAGCAACAACAACAGGCGCCGGTGGCCGCCGAACAACAGCGCCGCGTCATGCATTCGTGCATGTCGCCTGGATTACGCTGGTGATCGGTTCTCATGTTGCGGCTTCGGCTCGAGGAGCAGTTTCGATGCTTCGAATATCGAGTGATTGGCGCGATCGGTCAATGAAATGGCTATCCATAATTACGAGCGGCGCGCTGGGCCGCTTCTCCCGCCGCAAGCGCTGACAGGCAGATTCATCTCGCGATGAGTTCAACACCGGCGAGTGGCCAGCATGATAGGCTCCGTCGGGCGCAAAACAGAAGATTGGGAGATCCCGGCATGGCAAATGATCTGAAGGGACGCACAGCGCTCGTCACCGGCGGCTCACGCGGGATCGGCGCCGCGGTCTGCCGCCGGCTGGCCGAGGCCGGCGCGGCGGTGGCGATCAACTGCCGCGAGCGGATCGGGCAGGCCGAGCAACTGGCGGGCGAGATCAACAAGCGCAGCGGCCGCGCCATCGCCGTTGCCGCCGACGTGTCGCAGCGCGAGGCCGTCGCTGCGATGGTCGCACGCGTCACGGCCGAGCTTGGCCCCATCGACATTCTCGTCAACAATGCCGGCATCGCCATCACGCGCGGCGTCGACGACCTCACCGAGGACGATTTCGACCGCACCATCCTGGTCAATCTGAAATCCGCCTTCCTGTGCACGCAGGCGGTGCTGCCGGCGATGCGCGCGAAGACATGGGGGCGCATCGTCAACATCTCCTCCGGCGCGGCCCGCGGCGCCGGCTCGATCGGCCCGCACTACAATGCGTCCAAGGCCGGCATGGAGGGGCTGACGCGCGGCTATGCTGCGCGGCTGGTGAAAGACGGCATCACCGTCAACGCAGTGGCGCCGTCGCTGATCGAGACCGACATGATGAGCGGCCAGCCCCAACTCGTCAGTCGCATCCCGCTCGGCCGCTTCGGCACCGCGGATGAGGTGGCGAAGGCGGTGATGCTGCTGGTCGACAATGCCTACATGACCGGCCAGACCATCGCGCTGAGCGGCGGGATGGCGTTTAATTGAAACGAGGTGATCAAGGCTGTTCCCTTCTCCCCTTGTGGGAGAAGGTGGCGCGTAGCGCCGGATGAGGGGTATCCATCGGCGTATTCGAATGAGATTTGGACTCGCTGATAGAGACCCCTCACCCGTCTCGCCGCTTCGCGGCGAGCCACCCTCTCCCACAGGGGGAGAGGGTAAGTGCACTACCACATCGTCGCAGCCGTAGGGTGGGCAAAGCGGAGCGTGCCCACCATTTCTATCGCGGTGTTGGACATGCGGTGGGCACGGCGCAAGTGCGCCTTTGCCCACCCTACGATTCTGGACTCGCGGAGAGAGACCCCTCACCCGTCTCGCCGCTATCGCGGCGAGCCACCCTCTCCCACAAGGGGAGAGGGTAAGAGCAGCTACCACATCGTCGCCGCGGCACGCGCCGCCCAGCTGCGATCGTACTCCTCGCCGCCGACCTTGTTCTGGCTCATCTCGGCGAGGATCTGGCCGGGCGTCGGCAAGGTCTTCGGATCAATCCGCTTGTCCGGGTTCCAGAGATCGGAGCGGACGATGGCGCGGGCGCACTGGAAGTAGATCTCGTCCACATTCATCACCATCACGCTGCGCGGCGCCTTGCCTTCGACCTTGAAGGACGCCAGCAGCTCCGGATCAATCGACAGATGCGCGCGGCCGTTGGCGCGGACCGCATTGCCGGAGCCGGGGACCAGGAACATCAGGGACACGCGCGGGTCGCGCACGATGTTGCGCAGGGAATCGACCCGGTTGTTGCCGCGGCGATCCGGCAGCATCAGCGTCTTGGGGTCGTGAATGCGGACGAAGCCGGGCAGATCGCCGCGCGGCGAGCAGTCGATGCCCTCGGGCCCGATGGTGGCGAGCGCCGCGAACGGCGCCTTCTCGATGAAGATGCGATAGAGCGGCGTGACGTGGTCGGCGACTTTCACGGTCGAGGCGTCGTTGGTGGCGCCGTAGATGGCCTCTAGCTGCTCGACCGTTTCGATCACCGACATTCTTCCACTCTCCTTTGCGCCGGCGGTTACTCGCGCCAGCCTTCGTTCCTGATCACGCGCACGAGCTGGCGGCTGTGATAATCCGCGTTGCCGGCGTTGAGGATGGTGACATCGGCCTGCGATGCTGCGTCGTCGACGCTGCGGGACAGCCGGTCCGCGATATTGCCGTCGCTGTGCCGGGCGCGAGCGGCAAGCCGCTGCGCCAGCACATCCGGCGGCGCCGTGATGGCGACCACGACGACATTGGCATAGGCCTGGCGCAGCGCGGCGATCACGGTACGCGAGACGTTGACGACGACGGCGCGGCCGGCGCGGATGTCGTCGTTGATTTCGAGCGGCAGCGCGTAGGAATGCCCATGCGCGTCCCAATGCACGGCGAAATCGCCGTGATCGATCCCGCGTCGGAATTCGTCCGGGCTCATGGCAATGTTGTCTTCAGCCGCGGAGGACTCCCGCGTCACGACGCGACGCGGAAAGACGACGTTCTGATCGTCGGTGCAGGCCGCCTGCGCCAGCCGCAGCAAGGTGTCCTTGCCGGCGCCGCTGGGACCGACCACGAGCACGAGCCGGCCAGGGCCGATCGCACCCGCCTCGCCCTGCGCCATGGTCGCGGTCTCGCTCATGCGACCCGGCCTCCTTCGCGCCAGACGCTGCGGACAACGGGCACGCTGCCCGCGATGTGCACGCGGATGAGGTCGGCGCGCCTGCCGACCGCGATCTCACCGCGGTCGGAGAGACCGACCGCCTCGGCCGGCGCTTTCGTCACGGTGCGAACAGCCGCCGGAAGGCTGATCGCGGGCACATGTTCCGGCAATTGCAGCGCAGCCATCAGAAGGCTCGATGGAATGTAGTCCGACGAGAGAATGTCGAGCAGGCCCTCGCGGGCGAGATCGACCGCAGCGATATTGCCGGAATGCGAGCCGCCGCGCACGACGTTGGGCGCGCCCATCAGGATGTCGATGCCGGCCTGATGCAGGCCGCGCGCGGCCTCCAGCGTCGTCGGGAATTCCGCCACCGAAATGCGATCGCGCACGGCGTCCGCGACATTCTCCTCGGTGGTGTCGTCGTGGCTGGCGAGCGGGATCTTGTACCGATGCGCCAGCGCCACGATCTCGCGCATGTTGGTCGCGGCATAAGCCTTCTGATACTCGAAGCGTTTTGCGAACAGCTCGTCGAGCTCGGCGTCGGTCTTGCCGCCGCCCTTGCCGCGATAATAGTCGCGCAGCTTGCCCTCGTCGCGGAACTGGCGCTGGCCGGGGGTGTGATCCATCAGCGACATCAAGCGGACGTCGGGGCGGTCGATCAGCTCCTTGGCCTCCTCGACCACGCTCGGCATCGGGATTTCGCAGCGCAGATGCAGGAAGTGGTCGGCGCGCAGCAGGTCGGCGTCGCGCGCGGTGGTGATCGCGGCGGCAAGCGTGCCGGCACGGCCGTCGACTTCCTCGGCGCCGTCCTCGCGCCAGACCCGGAGCGAGTCGAACACGGTGGTGATGCCTGACGTGGCGAGCTGGCCGTCATAGGAGACGACGGCGGCGACCGGATTCCAGAACACCTTCGGCCGCGGCACGTAATGCGCTTCGAGATGATCGGTGTGCAGCTCGATCAGGCCGGGCATGATCAGATCGCCGCCGGCATCCTCGGCGCCCGCGGGCGCCCTGCCCTCGCCGATCTCGGCGATGCGTCCATCCGCAAGAGCAAGCCAGCCCTGCTCGATCACCCGGTCGGCCAGCACGATCCTGGCGTTGGCGATCACGGTGTCCTTCGGCTTGGCGTTCATTTCCATTTCCTTCAGGCCGCGGCGGCAAAGCTGGTGACATCGACGATGCGGTCGGCAATCAGATGCCGGATTTCGTCGTCATGGACAATGGCAACCATGGCGACACCCCGGTGCTTCTTCTCGGCGATCAGCTCGACCACGACGGCGCGGTTGGCGGCATCGAGCGAAGCGGTCGGCTCGTCCAGCAGCAGGATCGGCAGATCCGAGATGAAACCGCGCGCGATGTTGACGCGCTGCTGCTCGCCACCGGAAAAGGTCGCGGGCGGAAGCTGCCAGAGCCGCTCGGGAATGTTGAGACGGTGCAGCAGGTTGGCGGCACGCTGCTGCGCCTCGGCTCGGGCCATGCCGTTCACGATCAGCGGCTCGGCGACGACGTCGATCGTGGCAACCCGCGGCACCGCGCGCAGGAACTGGCTGACATAGCCGATGGTCGCGCGGCGCACGTTGAGGACCTGCCGCGGCTCGGCGGCAGCCAGATCGATCAGCGCGCCGCGATGGCGAATGCCGATGCGGCCGGAATCGCAGCGGTAATTGCCGAAGATCATTTTCAGGATCGACGACTTGCCTGCGCCGGACGGGCCCGACAGCACGACGCATTCGCCGGGGTTCACCTGGAAGGTCACGCCGCTGACAACAGGCAGCTCGATGCCGCCCTGCAGGTGCATCGTAAAGGTCTTCTTGGCATCGGTGACGTCGATCATGGCGGTCATCAGGGGGCTCATGGCGGCAGGATCGAGGAGACGAGGAGTTGGGTATAAGGCTCGCGGGGATCGTCGAGCACCTGGTCGGTGAGACCGGTCTCGATGACGCGGCCGCCCTTCATCACCATCACGCGATGCGACAACAGCCGCGCGACCGCAAGATCGTGGGTGACGATGATGACGGCGAGATGCAGCTCGGCGACGAGGCTGCGCAACAGGTCGAGCAGGCGCGCCTGCACGGACACGTCGAGACCGCCGGTGGGCTCGTCCATGAACACCAGCCGCGGCTCGGTGACGAGGTTGCGGGCGATCTGGAGACGCTGGCGCATGCCGCCGGAATAGGTGCGCGGCGCATCGTCGATGCGCGCGACGTCGATTTCGACGCGCGTGAGCCAGTCGGACGCGGTGTCACGGATGCGGCCGTAGTGATTCCATCCCACCGCCATCAGCCGCTCGCCGACATTGGCGCCTGCCGAGACCGCCATGCGCAGCCCCTGCGCGGGATCCTGGTGCACGAAGCCCCAGTCGGTGCGGAACAGGAAGCGCCGTTCGGCCTCGCCGAGCGTGGCGAGATCGCGGCTGACGCCATCGCGCATCCGGTAGGAGACGCGCCCGCCGCTGGCTGCGAGCTGGCCGGACAGCAGCTGGAGCAACGTCGACTTGCCCGAACCGGATTCGCCGACGATCGCCAGCACCTCGCCGGAATAGAGCGAGAACGACACGTCGCGGCACGCGGCGATGCGGCCGTAGGACTTGCTGAGCGACTCCGCGACCAGCAGCGGCTCGTCGTTTTCCATCACGTCGTGATCAGCCATTTGATGTCTCCTGCGCCTTCTCCTTGTACGGCGCAGCGCTCAGGCTGCCGTGATGGCCGGCGGCCTGACGGCCCTCGCAATAATCGGTGTCGGAGCAGACGAACATGCGTCCGCCCTTGTCGTCGGTGACGATCTCGTCGAGATAGGAGTTTTCGGCCGCGCACAGCGCGCAAGGCGCATTGAAGCGGTAGGGCTCGAAGGGGTGATCCTCGAAATCGAGCGACACCACTTTCGTATAGGGCGGGATCGCATAGATGCGCTTCTCGCGGCCGGCGCCGAACAATTGCAGCGCCGGGCAATTGTCCATCTTGGGATTGTCGAATTTCGGCGTCGGCGACGGGTCCATCACGTAGCGCGCGTTCACCTTCACCGGATAGGCGTAGGCGGTCGCGATGTGGCCGAAGCGCGCGATGTCCTCATAGAGCTTCACATGCATCAGGCCGTATTCGGCGAGCGCATGCATGCGCCGCGTCTCGGTCTCGCGCGGCTCGAGGAAACGCAGCGGCTCCGGGATCGGCACCTGATAGACCAGCACCTGGTTCTCGTGCAGCGCCGCCTCGGGGATGCGGTGACGGGTCTGGATCACGGTCGCATCGTCCGTCGCCGTCGTGGTGGCGACGCCGGCGGTCTTGGCGAAGAATTTACGGATCGAGATCGCGTTGGTGGTGTCGTCGGAGCCCTGGTCGATGACCTTCAGCACGTCCTCAGGACCGAGGATCGCCGCCGTCACCTGCACGCCACCGGTGCCCCAGCCATAGGGCATCGGCATTTCGCGGCTGGCGAACGGCACCTGATAGCCGGGGATCGCGATCGCCTTCAGGATGGCGCGACGGATCATCCGCTTGGTCTGTTCGTCGAGATAGGCGAAATTGTAGGCGGGCGCGTTCATTCCGCGGCCTCTTTCATGACATCAGGCGCATTGGCCTCGGCGAACTCCTGACGCAGCTTGCGCAGCAGGCCGAGCTCGGACTGGAAGTCGACATAGTGCGGCAGCTTCAGATGCTCGACGAAGCCGGTCGCCTGGACGTTGTCCGAATGCGACATCACGAATTCTTCATCTTGCGCCGGTGCGAGGGCCTCCTCACCCAGCTCGCGGGCACGCAGCGCGCGGTCGACCAGCGCCATCGACATGGTCTTGCGCTCGCTCTGGCCGAAGGCGAGGCCATAGCCGCGGGTGAAGCACGGCGCTTCCGTCGCAGACCCCTTGAACTGGTTGACCATCTGGCACTCGGTGAGCTCGATCGAGCCGAGCGGCACGGCGAAGCCGACGTCCTCGGCGGAGAATCCGACCTCGACCTCGCCGAAGCGGATCTCGCCGGCGAAGGGATGGTTGCGACCATAGCCGCGCTGGGTGGAATAGCCCATCGCCAGCAGGAAGCCTTCGTCGCCGCGCGCGAGATTTTGCAGGCGCAGGTCGCGGTCCGCCGGGAAGTTGAGCGGCTCGCGGGTGAGATCGCCGACGCTGGCGCCGTCCTCAGCCTGCGGCGAGGATTCGATCAGCCCGTCGCGGCCCAGGATATCGGTCACGCGCGGCGTCGGGGCGGTCGAGGCTTCGGCCGTCGCCGGCGCCTCCGGCGCAAAGCCATCGGCGAGCGAGGGATCGAGCAGGCGATGCGTATAGTCGAAGGTCGGCCCGAGGATCTGACCGCCGGGAATGTCCTTGAAGGTCGAGGACACCCGCCGCTGCACCCGCATGGCGCCGGTGTCGACCGGCTCGCTGGCGCCGAAGCGCGGCAGCGTGGCGCGGAAGGCGCGGACCAGGAAGATCGCCTCGATCAGATCACCGCGCGCCTGCTTGATCGCGAGCGCCGCCAACTCGCGGTCATAAAGCGAGCCCTCGCTCATGACGCGGTCCACGGCCAGACCAAGCTGCTCCGAGATCTGGTCGAGCGTGACTTCCGGAATGCTTTGATCGCCGCGCCGCGCATTGGCGAGCAGGCGATGAGCGTTCTCGATGGCGCGCTCGCCACCTTTGACTGCGACATACATATGCCTAGCTTCCTTTGCTCACGACACGCGTTGTGCGCGGGATCGCAACCACGGCGTCATCGGCGACCAGCACCACGTCGATGCCGCGCGGAAACAGCGTCTCGTTGACACGCAGCCGCTCGAACAGGTCGGCGGGCCTGATCGACGCCCGGAGCGTCGCGACGCCATCGATGCCGGGGCCGCGCAGCTCGAAGCCCTGCCCTGCGTCAAGGCGATCGACCTGGAGGATCAATGTGGTCGACCGATCCGGGTATTCGCTGGTGCCGAGCGCGAAGCGCTCGAGCGCCGGAAGCAGGGCGCCGTCGCTGATCAGGGCAAAGCTTGCGATCGAGGAATCCTGGATGACCGGCGCGCCGGTATGGAACTTGAGCCATTTCACGACGTCGGAACTCTCCGCCATCCGCGCATCGAGCCAGAGCGGCGTATCGTGATCGAACAGCGTCAGCGCGATCGCGGCGGCGCCGCGCATCATCGGCCCGGGGGTTCCCGCCATCGGTACGATGCGCTGGACCGAGCCCGGCCGCGCCATCGCGTCCATCACCGAACGAAAGGTCGATTGCGCCGACAGCACCTTGTCGGCGAACCCCGGCGGCAGTTCCGCAATCGTGGTCATGATCTCACCCCTCACCGCGCACCATGGTGTAGAAATCAACCTTCGTCGCGGCGGTCTCGGCCGCCGCCTGCTTGCGCCGGATCGTAAGCTGCTCACGCAACGGCGCGATAACGTCCCGCTCGACCGATGCGGAAAAATCCCGCGACTGCACCAGCGCATCGCACAGCGCGATCAGGCGCGCCTTCTCACCGTTGCGTCCGAGCGTGTAGCCGAAGCCGACCTCGCCGCTCGCAAGCCGGACCGCAGCGCGCGACACCGTGGCCTCGCCGAGGTTGAATGGGGCGCCGTCGCCGCCGACCCGGCCGCGCAGCATGACGAGGCCGTTTTCCGGCGCGCGCAGGTCCTGATGGGCCGGGAGGGCGAAAGCGCGGAGGCGAGCGGCGATCTCGCCCGCCTCCGCGTGCGCCAGCACGGCCATCGCGGCCTTGCGCTGGGCTTGCTGATTGTTGTGCTGCGTCACCCGATCCACCGAACTTGCCACCGAACTTGCCGAATTCAAGTTGTCTATGATAGTAGACAACTTCATACGGAAGCGCCATGACTGTTTCGTGACAAGCGTGTGATTTTCGGGCTAGGCTGACCGGCGATATGAGCATGCAGGACACCGCCTCCACGGGCGTCGCGCTATGGCGCCTCGTTGCCGACGGCATCGAGCGCGGCATCGCCGACGGCCGCTTTGCCGCCGGCGACAAGCTGCCGGGCGAGATGGAGATCGCCGAGACCTATCGCGTCAACCGCCACACCGTGCGGCGGGCGCTGGCAGCCCTTGCCGAGCGCGGCCTGGTGCGCGCCGAACGCGGCAGCGGCACCTATGTCGAGGCGCAGCGCATCGCCTATCCGCTGCGCTCGCGCACGCGCTTCTCCGAGATCGTCGGCGCCGGCGGCCGTGAGCCGCGCGGGCAGCTGATCGAGGCGGCCGACGACGTCGCGACGCGGGAGCTGGCGCGCGAGCTGGGCTTGAAGGCCGGCGCGCCGCTGGTGCGGATCGAGGCGATACGCCTCGCCGACCGCACGCCGATCTGCGTCTCCACGACATGGCTGTCGGCGGAGTTGTTTCCGGGTGCGGGCAGCGTGTTTGCGGCAACGCGCTCGATGACGAAACTGCTCGAGCACTTCGGCGTCCGCGACTATCGCCGCGGCGCGACCCGGATCACCGCCGGCATCGTCGATGCGACCGACGCTGCGCGGCTCGATCTGCCGCTGGGACGGCCGATCCTCGTGGTCGATGCCACCGACCACGATCTCGATGGCAAGCCGCTGGTGACGAAGCATTCGCGCTTCGCCGCCGAGCGGGTGGAGTTTCTGGTCGAGAACGGCTGAGATGCAGCTCTCTTCCTCTTTCCCACAACAGGGGGAAAGAAGAGCCGAGCCTCCTACTCCTGCATCATCTCCCCGCTGCCGCCGAACTCGGCGGGGAAATCCTTCAGCTTGGGCAGGCCGTCGCGCATCGGCAGCACCGTCTCGGCGTAGTTGACGTGGACGCCGGGCGTGAATGCCAGGGTGGGGAGGGTGGCGGTGAAGACGTCGGTCAGGCCGAGCGGCGGGTGATTGGTCATGAGATGGCCGCCGCACTTCCTGCAATATTTGCGCTGGCTGAGCGGCGTCTTGGCGAAGGTCTCGACGTGCTGCGCGCCTTCGGTGATGCGCACGGCGTCGGGCTTCCACAGGCTGAAGGCGTTCACCGGTCCGCCGGACCAGGACCGGCAGGAGCCGCAATGGCAATAGCCCATCGCCTCCGGTGCACCCGTGACCTCGACCGTAACCGCGCCGCAGAAGCAGTGTCCGACATGTTTCATTTGGTCGTCTCCGTTGATGAAGGTTGGAAATCGTCTCCCCGCTCCGCTTCACCGAGATCTCGGCGAAGGCGGATGCGGGGCCGCGACGAGCTTCGCTCGCGCTGGTGGCATCGGAGTGAGGGGGAATCACCCCGAGGGTCGTTGAAGGCTGGTGTCCGGCGAGATACGCGTCTCAGTTCCGTCGCGCATCCTCCATTCGGCGGACGCGACGGAAAGAGGCGACCACTAAACTGACCGGCGCCAGGGAATAAGCATCGACACGCGTTGTTTGTACTGCCGGTATTCGTCGCCGAAGAGATCGACGAGGTCGCGCTCCTCCAGCGCGATGCCGACGAAGATGTAGAGCGTGGTCACGGCCGCGAACAGCAGATGGCCCGCGGTCATGACCGGTGCCGCCCAGAACGCGATGATGAAGCCGAGATAGATCGGATGACGGACGAACTTGTAGAGCAGCGGCGTCCTGAAACGCGGCGGCGTCGCTTCCTTGCCGACGAGATGGTTGGTCACCTGATGCAAGCCGAACAATTCGAAATGATTGATGATGAAGGTCGAGGTGAACACCAATATCCAACCCGCGAAGGACAGCGTGACCAACGTCACGGCAAGATCGGGATCCTCGACCTCCCATATGACCGCAGGCAGCGGACGCCACTGCCAGAACAGGAGGAGCAATGACAGGCTCGCGAACAGCACGTAAGTCGATCGCTCGACCGGCTTGGGGACGAACTGCGTCCACCACGCCTTGAATTGCTGGCGCGCCATCACGCTGTGTTGAACCGCGAACAGCGACATCAGCAGCAGATTGATGATGACCGCGCGAACGACGGGCGCTTCGGCTCCGGTGTCGATGGTCTTCGGCACTGCCAGCCCCATCACGAAGCCGATAGCGTAGAGAATGGTGACGAAAAACACGAGATACGCCGCAATTCCGTACAGAAAGGCGATGAACTTGAAAATGCGTGAGCCCGCAACCTCCGGGCCGATTGAATGAATCTGTTGATCAATTTGGGACATGGAAAGCTCCGTTGTGCCAAAACGCCGGCACTTCATTGGTGGCTGCACCATGCCGCATCGGTGCGTCCAAGACTTTCGCGGACGGTTGATTTTCGCCTGAGACGACTTTGATTTTTGCTTGAGACGACAGAAACGTGCGATTTTGCTTTGAAAACAACGTGCTCGACGGCGACCTGCGCGAACTGACCTGCGCCGGGGTGGCCGTGCCGTTGCAGCCCCAGGTGTTCGATCTGTTGCTTTACCTCGTCGCGCAACGGGCGCGAGTGGTCAGCAAGGATGACCTGATCAGCCAGATCTGGAGCGACCGCATCGTCTCGGATTCCGCCCTGAACAGCCGGATCAACGCCGCGCGCAAGGCGCTCGGCGACGACGGCGCGGCACAGCGGCTGATCAAGACGATCCCGCGCAAGGGCTTTCGTTTCATCGGCGACGTCCGGGAAGAAGCGGCAGCGGTGCCTGCGCCCGCCGAGCCCGTCCCTGCCCGGCCGCGCGCCGTGGCGGACCGCCCGGCGATCGCGGTGCTCGCCTTCGAGAACATGAGCGGCGATCCCGCACAGGACTATTTCGGCGACGGGATCAGCGAGGACATCCTCACCGCGCTGTCGAAGCAGCGCTGGTTCATGGTGATCGCCCGCAACTCGTCCTTCACCTACAAGGGACGCGCGGTCCACATCAGGCAGATCGCCGAGGAGCTCGGCGTCCGCTACATCGTCGAAGGCAGCGTGCGCAAGGCGAACAACCGGGTGCGCATCACCGCACAGCTCAACGACGCGACATCGGGCAGCCACCTCTGGGCGGAGCGCTATGACCGCGAGCTCGTCGACGTCTTCGCCGTGCAGGACGAGATCACCAATGCGATCGCCGCAGCGATCGAGCCGCAGATCCACGCGGCGGAGGATTTTCGTAGCCGTCGCAAGCCGCCCGCGAGCCTCGACGCCTGGGATCTGTTGATGCGCGCGCTGTCGCATTACTGGCGCGTGACGCGGCAGGATCACGAGGCCGCAAAGGCGCTGCTCGAGCGCGCGATCGGGATCGATCCGAATTACGGCCAGGCGCTGTCGTTGCTCGCGGCGAACCACATGTTCGGCGCGCATCTCGGCTGGACCGAGCTGGCCAGGGTGGCGCCGATAGCGGAAGCCGCCGCGCTGGCCGCGGTGCGCTGCGATCATGAGGATGCCTGGGCGCATGCCGGGCTCGGCAGCGTCTACTTCTCGACGCGCAGGCTTACGGACGCGCTGTCCGAGTTCGAGCAGGCGCTCGCGCTCAATCCGAACTTCTCGCTGGCGCAGGGCTATTACGCGCTGGCGCTGTCCTATGCCGGGCGGTCGAGGGAGTCGTTCGAGGCGGCGCAGAGGGCGATCCGGCTCTCACCGCGCGACCCGTCGCTGGCGATCTATCACGGCATCGCCGGCTATGCGCGCTTCACCGAGCGGCGCTATGACGAGGCCATCGCGCTCGCGCGCGAGGCGATCCGCCATCGCGGCGACCTCACCGGCGCCTATCGCGTGCTCGCCGTGTCCGCCGGCATGACCGGCGACGGGACGCTTGCGGAGATGGCGCTGGGCGAGCTCCGCCGCACCCAGCCGGGCATCTCGCTGCACTGGATCGCGACGCAACTGCCATGGGCCAGCGACGCCGATCGCGAGCACTATCTGGAAGGATTCCGGCGGGCGGGGTTGCGGTAGGAAATCGTCAGGCCCGGCTTTACGCCACGCGCTTGCGGCGCAGATGGACGATGACGTCGAGCCGCGCGATCTCGTGGCCGGGAAGCGCCTCGGGAATCCTGGTGAAGGCGAGGCCATCGGCGACGTCGACCAGCACATCCTCGCCTTCGAGGTAGAAGTGCGGATGCACGGATGTGTCGGTATCGAAGAACGACTTGATGCCGTCGGCGGCGATCCGGCGCAACAGGCCGGCTTCGGTGAACTGGTTCAGCGTATTGTAGACGGTCGCGAGCGACAGGTATGCATTTGCCGCCAGCGCCTCTTCATAGAGCCCCTCGGCGGTCACGTGGCGATGGCCGCGCAGGAACAGCAACTGGCCGAGCGCCAGGCGCTGGCGCGTCGGCCGGAGGCCCGCATCAACAAGCAATCGCAGACAGCGCTGCACGCCCTCATCCGGCTCCGGTCCGACGACGTCCGTTCCGGCGTCGTCGCCCGCGGGGATATTCGTGGCCTGCATGTCCATCGATCGTCTCACGGCTGAAAGGACCAAGGCACGCAACGCGGCGTCCGGCCAGTTGCCATTCGATCGCAGAAGCGGCGGCCTGGCTTTGATCCGGATCAAATCCGGAAGCGGTCGCCTCTGACCTATCGCAAGGCGGCCCGGTTTATTCCCGGTCAGAATGCGGGGGTATCGACGAGGTTCAGATGTCCAGGCCGGTTCCCGACAAGGCAGAGGTCGCGCTCGAATATCCCGACAAGTTCTATGTCGGCACCTTCGAGCATTCATCGCGGTTCGAGGCACGTCTCGACGGCAGCGGCGTCGCGCTGGTGCTGCAACATCCGGGGGCGGCCGACGAACGCAAATCGGTGCATCTGCACATCAATTTCGGCCTGCTCGCCGGCATCCTGCGTGAGCTCGCAAGCAGCGTCGCCGCTCTCCCCAAGGACGACATCGCGCATCGCGAGCAGCTCGCAGACGCGCTCGACGAATTGCGGCGGGCGCTGCGAACGCCCTGAAGGCTACTTCGCCTTCGCCTGTATCGGCTTCGGGGCCGGCACGGCCGCCCATTCCTTGTCGGCGCGCGGGCCGTTGAGATCGCCGGTCAGGCCGACGAGCTGGCCGGGCAGCACATCGAGGGTCTGCTGCCAGGTCTGGGTCTGGCACAGGAACCTGATCAGGCAGCCCTTGAGCTTGAGGCGGTCAGGAGATTCGCGCCACAGCGAGACCGAATAGGACTTGCCGTCCTCCGCATTGTAGATGTCGCCGGCAAACCGTCCCTCCGCCGTCGCCTGCAAGCCCATGATGAGCTGGTGGCCGAGCAGCGCGCGGGCGCGCTTGTCCGCATCAGGATTTTCCTTGTCGCGATAGGGCTGGCCGCGCTTGTCGGCCGGCTCCTTCATCCAGACGATGAAGCCGCAGATGCGCTCGCGCGACGGACCGCAGCGTTCGAGCCGGATGCGGGCGCGGCCGTCCTCGACCAGCCAGGTGCCGCTGGGATCGGTGGGCGCGGCAGCGCCGGCGCGGCCGCCGATGATCATCATCACGACGGTGATCGCGACGCGCAGCACGAAGCGGAGAAAAATGTTCATCTGCGATGCCTTTCGTTGCGCGGGTTGCCGCGTCAGTTCAGTTGCGCCATCAGCGCGTCGGCGCCCTTGTCGAGGCCGGCGGTGGCGGCTGCGAGCGCGCCGACGCTGGCCTTGATGTCGTAGGCGCCCGGATATTGCTTGGTGACGTAGGCAGAGAGCAGACGCGCGGTGGCGGCATCGAAGATCTCGACGCCATAGACGACCGAGCCGGTCATCGTCCCCTCGCCGTCGCGCGCGGCCTGCACGCCGTTGTAGACGGCACCGGCGAGGTCGAAGCGCGAGAGCGTGCCGAGCACCGGCGTGTTGGTGACGGCGCCGGTGAGCGTCAGCCTGATCCGCAGCGTGTTCGGTCCGCGCTCGCGCACCAGCGCGAAGCGGCCGCGCAGCCGCTCGGCAAAGGAATTCTGCATGTAGGCGGCGAGCGTCGCCTTGTCCCTGTCGGACATGTCGCCGAACTGATGATCCTTGCCGCGGTAAAGCACGACGGGATCGAGGATCACTTTATTATATGCGCGCCAGTCGACCGGCGTGGAGTAGCGGTAGGGCACGCGGCCGGAGGCGTCCGACCTGTCCGGGGCCATGTAGGCCGAGGACGCCATCTCCGAATAGGGCACGGGCGCGACCGAGGCGCAGCCGGCCGCGGCCGCGCAAAGCACCAGCGTTCCCAGACCGCGCAGGGCGATCGAGCGATCCATTCCAGACTCCTCTAGCGGCTTTCAGCAAAGGCGATGGGGACCGCAGCCGCGTTTTGGGACCAGACGCGGCTGCGGCGCTCACCATTGCCGGCCCAAGGCATCGTCCGGGGCCATTTCAGACGCCTTGGGCCGTCTCAGTGTTTCCATTTATAAAACCGACCAGTTGGTTTGTAAAGTACGGAAATGAGGACCTGGCACATTTGGCCGCAGGCGCGGTTTTGGGCAGCGTCCGGTTGGGGTTCGTTAACGATGAATCAGGCGCGCTTGCGCGCCGCGCCAGCCTTCGCCGCGGATGCCCCGCCGGCTTTTGCGGCGCGGGCCTTGGCCGGCTTTTCGAGCGGACGCCATTGATCGTCATCGAGCAGACGCGCGAACAGCCGCTGGTGCTCGTCCTTGCCAAGCGGCGACATGCCGAACAGCGAGCTCAACAATAGTCCCCGCGCCGCTGCCCAGCGCAACAGCGCGAGCTCGGGATCAGCGGCCTCCGCCTTGATGGCCTCCACCCTCTTCATCTCGCGGTCGCGCGGCAGCGACATCAGGCCGGGATTCTCGACCATGGCCGCGACCAGCGCCAGCGCGGCGGAATTCGGCGACGTGGCCGCTTCGCGCACGGTCGCAAGCTGCGTGGCCAGATTGGGATTCGCCGAGGTCTCACTCACCTTCGCCATATAACGGGTTGAGAATTCCTCGAAATGCTCCATCTGCCGCTCCAGCAGCGCCTTGAGCACGGCTTCCTTGGTGCGGAACTGATGCATCACGCCGCCCTTGCTGAGGCCGCTCTCGCGCGCGATGGCATCGAGTGTCAGCCGGCCGGGCCCGTCGCGCGCAATGATCCTGATCGCCGCCTCGAGCGCGGCGTTGCGGGATCGTTCGGAGCGTGTGGCATTGTCCATGGCCGACTTGTCTCCGTGACAGGACAATGAATCAAGTGAAAACAGGACGCGCTGTACATTTTTTGTGCGAACACTGTCGAGACTTTCATCTTGCGGCGCCGAATGAGACTATGTGAGCCTCGATACCGGATGGGGACTGGGATGGGCCGGCCGTAGCTTTGCGCGCCATGACGTGCGAAGCGTTTGCGGCTGGTCTCGCTTGAGAAAGATACGACATGCCAAAACGAGTGTTGCTTGGTGTCCTCCTGGCTTGCGGCCTCACGGCCTCGGCGCTGGCGCAAGAGCCGAAAACGGGGGGCGTGATCAATGCCGTGATCCAGCCCGAGCCGCCCGGCCTGATGCTTGCGATGGTCCAGAACGGCCCGGTCCAGATGGTGTCGGGCAACATCTTCGAGGGCCTGCTGCGCTACAGCCCCAAGCTCGAGCCGCAGCCGGAGCTCGCCGAGAGCTGGACCGTCAGCGAGGACGCCAAGACCTACACCTTCAAGCTCAAGAAGGGCGTGACCTGGCATGACGGCAAGCCCTTCACGTCAGCCGACGTCTTGTTCTCGATCGAGATGCTGAAGCAGACCCATGCGCGCGCCCGCGCCAACCTCGTGCAGGTCGACAAGGTCGAGGCGCCCGACGATTACACGGTGGTGTTCACGCTGAAGCAGCCGTTCGGACCGTTCCTCGGCATCTTCGAGGTCGGCTCGATGCCGATGGTGCCGAAGCATCTCTATGAAGGCACCGACTGGAAGACCAACCCCTACAACAATGCGCCTGTCGGCACCGGCCCCTTCATGTTCAAGGAATGGCAGAAGGGCTCGTTCATCCGCATGGTCAAGAACCCGAACTACCACGAGAAGGGCAAGCCCTATCTCGACGAGGTCTATTGGCAGATCATCCCCGACGCCGCCGCGCGCTCGGTGGCGTACGAGACCGGCAAGGTCGACGTGCTGCCCGGCGGCTCGGTCGAGAATTTCGACGTGCCGCGGCTGTCCAAGCTGAAGGATACCTGCGTCACCGGCGCCGGCTGGGAGTTCTTCTCGCCGCTGGCCTGGCTGTGGCTGAACAACCGCCAGGGACCGCTCGCGGACAAGCGGGTGCGGCAGGCGATCATGTATGCGATCGACCGCGATTTCGCTAAGGACGTGATCTGGAACGGGCTCGGCAAGGTCGCGACCGGCCCGTCCGCCTCGACCATCAAGTACTACACCGCCGACGTGCCGAAATATCCGTACGATCCGGCCAAGGCCAAGGCGCTGTTGAAGGAAGCCGGCTACAAGGGCGAGAAGATCCGCCTGTTGCCGCTCGCCTATGGCGAGACCTGGCAGCGCTGGGGTGAAGCCGTGAAGCAGAACCTCCAGGACGTCGGCATGAACATCGAGACGATCGCCACCGACGTTGCCGGCGGCAACCAGAAGATCGGCGACTGGGACTACGACATCGCCTTCACCTATCTCTACCAGTACGGCGATCCGGCCCTCGGCGTCGGGCGCAACTACGTCTCCAGCGCCATCGCCAAGGGCCAGGTGTTCAACAATGTCGAGGGCTACTCCAACCCGGAGATCGACAAGCTGTTCGCCGACGGCGCCGTCGCGACCCCGGATTCCAAGCGCAAGGAGATCTACGAGAAGGCGCAGAAGATCCTGGTCGAGGACGTGCCGGTGGCCTGGATGCTCGAGCTGCAATTCCCGACCATCATGCGCTGCAAGGTCAAGAACCTGATCACGACCGGCATCGGCGTCAATGACGGCTTCAAGGACGCATGGCTCGACAAGTGATGGTGCTTCCGACTTCACCTCTCCCCGCTTGCGGGGAGAGGTCGACGCGCTCGCGGAGCGCGGCGGGTGAGGGGGTACAGGTCCGTCAGCATTCTCACGCGTGGAGAGAGGCCCCTCACCCCACCCCTCCCAGAGCGAGCGAAGCTCGTCTCGGCCCCGCAAGAGCGGGGCGAGGGAGCGCACTACCCCAGTGGCCAAAGGTCACGTCACCCAATATGAACCACCCATAATATGCTCTCCTTCGTCGCTCAGCGTGTCGTGAAGGGCGTGATCGTCCTGCTCGCGATCGTCGTCCTCAATTTCTTCCTGATCCGGCTTGCGCCCGGCGACCCCGCGGTCGTGATGGCGGGCGAGGCCGGCGCCAGCGACCAGATCTTCGTCAAGCAGCTCCGGGAAAAGTTCGGCCTCGACAAGCCGCTGCCGGAGCAGCTCTTCATCTACGTCAAGGGCGTCGTCACCCTCGACCTCGGCTTCTCCTTCCGCCAGCAGGCGCCGGTGTCGAAGCTGATCCTCGAACGGCTGCCGGCGACCCTGCTGCTGACGCTGACCGCCTTCGCGATCTCGCTGATGCTCGGCGTCCTGTTCGGCAGCTTCGCGGCACGCTTCGCCGGAACCTTTCTCGACACCGGCATCACCGTGTTCGCCCTGATCTTCTACGCCATGCCGATCTTCTGGGTGGCGCTGATGGGCATCCTCCTGTTCTCGGTCACCTTCGATTGGCTGCCGAGCTTCGGCTACGAGACGGTCGGCGCCAATCTCACCGGCCTTGCCCACGCGGTCGACGTCGCAAGACACCTGATCATGCCGGCGATGACGCTCGGCCTGTTCTTCATGGCGACCTATACCCGGATGACGCGCGCCTCGATGCTGGAGGTGAAGCGCCTCGACTTCGTCAAGACCGCGCGCGCCAAGGGCCTCTCCGACGCCGTGATCCAGCGCCGCCACGTGCTGCGCAACGCGCTGCTGCCCGTCGTGACGCTCGCCGGCGTGCATTCCGGCACGCTGATCGGCGGCGCCGTCATCACCGAGACCGTGTTCGCCTGGCCCGGCATCGGGCGCCTGATGTACGACGCGCTGCTGCAGCGGGACTACAACCTCCTGCTCGGCGTGTTCGTGATCTGCTCCGCCATGGTCCTGATCTTCAACCTCATCACCGACCTCGTCTATCGACTGGTCGATCCGCGCATCGAATTCGCCTCATGAAACAGTTCTGGAAATCGATGTTGCGCAGCCCGAGCGGCGTCATCGGGCTCATCATCCTGTTGCTTGCGATCGGCATCGCGGTGTTCGGACCGATGCTGTTCCCGAACTCGCCCTGGCGCATGGTGCAGCGGCCGTTCCTGCCGCCGTTCACGCTCTCGACCGTGCCGCTCGGCACCGACGCGCTCGGCCGCGACGTGTTCGCCGGCATGATCTTTGGCGCACGCGTCTCGCTGCTCGTTGGCCTCGTCTCGACGCTGGTGGCGCTGGTCGTCGGCGTGCCGATCGGCGCCATGGCCGGCTATTTCGGCGGCAAGGTCGACGACGCCCTGATGCGCTTCACCGAATTCTTCCAGACCATTCCGAGCTTCGCGCTGGCGATCGTGCTGGTCGCGATCCTGCAGCCCTCGATCTATTCGATCGTGGCCTCGATCGCGGTGGTGAGCTGGCCGCCGGTCGCCCGCCTCGTGCGCGGCGAGGTGCTGTCGCTGCGCACGCGCGAATACGTCCAGGCCGCCGTGGTCACCGGCCAGAGCAACACCTGGATCATCCTGCGCGAGATCCTGCCCAATGCGCTGTCGCCGGTGATCGTGCTGGCCTCGCTGATGGTGGCGACCGCGATCCTGCTGGAATCCTCGCTGGCCTTCCTCGGCCTCGGCGATCCCAATCTGATCTCCTGGGGCTATATGGTCGGCGCCGGCCGAACCGTGATCCGGCAGGCCTGGTGGATCACGGTGTTTCCCGGCGTCGCCATCCTGATCTCGGTGCTCGGCTTGAACCTGATCGGCGAAGGCCTCAACGACGCGCTCAATCCGCGGCTGTCGCGGGAGGGGCGCTGATGATGACCGCCCCTCCCGCCGTCTCCATCAAGAACCTGCAGATCGCATTGCCCAAGGGCGCCGAGCGTGCCTTCGCCGTCGATGGCGTTTCGCTGGACCTTCGGCCCGGCAAGATCGTCTGCGTCGTCGGCGAATCCGGCTCCGGCAAGTCGATGTGCGCGCATGCGCTGATGGGCCTGTTGCCGGATACGGTCAACGTCACCTCCGGCGAGATCCTGTTCGAGGGCCGCGACCTGCTCAAGCTGGATGACGACGGCTGGCGCGATCTGCGCGGCCGCCGGCTGGCAATGATCTTCCAGGAGCCGATGACCGCGCTCAATCCCTTGATGCGGATCGGCGACCAGATGGCGGAGATGTTCGAGGCCCACGGCCTGCTCACGCCCAGGGAGCGGCGCGCAAGAGCGCTGGCGCTGGCACGCGAGGTCGGCCTGCCCGACCCCGAGCGCATCGTCCGCGCCTATCCGCACCAGCTCTCCGGCGGCCAGCGCCAGCGCGCCATGATCGCGATGGCGCTCGCGCTCGAGCCCGCGGTGCTGGTGGCGGACGAGCCGACCACCGCGCTCGACGTCACCACGCAGGCGCAGATCCTGAAACTGATCCGCAACCTCCAGCGCAACCGCAACATGGCGGTGATGTTCATCACCCATGATTTCGGCGTGGTCGCCGATATCGCCGACCAGGTCGTGGTGCTCCGGCACGGCAAGGTGGTCGAGGAAGGCCCCGCCGCCAACGTCTTCGACGAGCCCCAGCACGACTACACCAAGGCGCTGCTCGCGGCCGTGCCGTCGATGGATCCGCCGGCGCGCGAGCCGCTCGACGACCAAGCCAGGGCCGTCGAGGTGATCGGGCTGGACAAGACCTACGTCACCTCGGGCGGCTGGTTTCGCGAGGACCGCCGCGTCGATGCCGCGCGCGAGGTCAACTTCAACATCCTCAAGGGCGAGACGCTCGGCCTCGTCGGCGAATCCGGTTCCGGCAAGTCGTCGGTGGCGCGCCTCGTGATGCGGCTGATCGAAGCCGACCGCGGCACGGTGCGGATCGGCGAGACCGATCTCACGCAGCTTTCGGGCAAGGCGCTGCGCACCGAGCGCCATCGCATCCAGATGATTTTCCAGGATCCGTTCGCCTCGCTCAATCCGCGCCGCAAGATCGGCCACATCATCGCCGACGGCCCGATCGCAGCCGGTGTCGATCCGAAAGTGGCCTTCGACCGCGCCCGCGATCTCCTGAAGATGGTGGGCCTGGACGCCGGGTCGCTCGAACGCTATCCGCATGAATTCTCCGGCGGCCAGCGCCAGCGCATCGGCATCGCTCGCGCGCTCGCGCTCGAGCCCGAGATCATCGTTGCCGACGAGGCCGTCTCCGCGCTCGACGTCTCGGTGCAGGCGCAAGTCTTGCGGCTGCTCGAAGACCTCAAGGCGCGCCTCGGCCTCTCGATGCTGTTCATCACCCACGATCTGCGCGTCGCCGCCCAGATCTGCGACCGCATCGCGGTGATGCAGCGCGGCGCCATCGTCGAGCTGAAGCCGACAGCGCAGCTGTTCGCCGCGCCCGAGCACGCCTATACGCGCGAGCTACTCGCGGCGGTGCCGGGGCGGAAGGAGCGCGCGGCTTCGGAGATCTCGATCACGTGAAACCGAGATTGCGGACCAGCATGTAGATCGCCACCGCGAATATGAGCGCCGCGAATACGGTGTTCAGTGCTCCTTTACGCTCGGCGAGCGAGCTGGCCGAGCGGGCGCCGAAGAGCCCGCCGAGAACTCCGCCGGAGACAAACAACGCGGCAAGATACCAATCCACGAGGCCCGACAGGGCGTAGTTGGCCGCCGTCGTCAGCCCAAAGACGGTCACCGCCACAAGAGAGGAGCCGACCGCATAGAGGATCGGCATGCCGGTGGCAGCGATGAGCGCCGGCACGATCAGGAAGCCGCCGCCGATCCCGAAGAAGCCGGACAAAGCTCCCGTGACAAGCCCAAGGGCGAGGAGCTTCGGCAGGTTCTCCCGGTTGAGCCGGACCGATGGCTCGCCCGCGCCGGAGCGCCCTTTCAGCATCAGCGCTCCCACGACCATCATGACAATGGCGAACAACGCCAGCAGCTTCTGGCCCTCGACGATCTTGCCGAGGGTGGAGCCGAGGAAGGCGCCGGCCACGCCTGCGAGTGCGAATACGGAGGCGCAGCGCCACTTCACGTTGCCAGCACGGGCGTGGTTGACGAGGTTAGCGGCAGCGTTCGCCGCGACGGCGATCGCGCTGCTACCTATCGCCACGTGCGGATCTGACACGCCGACCAGATAGACGAGGAGCGGCACGGCCAAAATCGAGCCGCCACCTCCGACCAGCCCTAGCGAAAAGCCGACCAGCGAGCCGGAGGCGAGGCCGAGTGCGCCTTGAGTCAACGACAGCATAGCGGACAGCTCCTCATTTCAAACCGCTATCGCCCGGCTCGTGCGGGCGAGCCGTAGACGCCGCGGTTCCAGGGCGCGCGCATGAGAATGCGGGCCATGCCGCAAAAGCCGGTGAGGCCGGCCGTGATCAGCCCGGCGCCGACGAAGGCCGGCACGGCGAAGAACCATGGCGACACGAAGAGGCCAAGCAGCGTGCCCACGACAGCAAGACTGCCGGCGCCGATCTGCACCTGGCGCTGAAGCTCCAGCGGTTGACGCCCGTCAGTCACGACCGGCATGCCGGCCTTGCGCCACGCATCGAGCCCGCCGTCGATGACAAAGGCTTCGCCGGTTTCGCCGAGCTTCGCCGCGAGCCGCGATGCGTTGGCCTGAGTGCGGGCGCCGCTTTTGCAGTGAAAGATGACCGGCTTGCCCTGATGTACGGCAAGGTCGACCTCGTCGAGCTTCGACAGGGGCAGGTGCCGTGCGCCGGGGATTTTCTCGCGGACGTGCTCATCGACTTCGCGGATGTCGATCAGGAGAGCGCCGCGCTCGATAAGCCGGCGCGCCTCGGCTGGCTTGATTGTGGGCAATGACATGATTGGTTCCTCTACGGTCTTGAACTAGTTCTTCGTCTTGACGGGTTTGCAAAAGAGCCTGTGCAGCGTGGCAAAGAGCTGCTCGATGCGCGGATCGGCGATGCGGTACCAGAGCGTCTGGCTTTCGCGCCGAAAGGTGACGAGGCCCTCCTCACGCATCCTGGCGAGGTGCTGCGAGAGCGCCGATTGCGACAGACCCACGGCTTCCGCGAGGGCATTCACGTTGCTCTCGCCGCATTCGACGAGGTTGCACAGGATCATCAACCGACGCTCGTTGGCGAGCGCGCGCAGAATGCCGGCAACCTCAACCGCCTGCTTTTCGAAGGTCTCTAGATCGAAGGCTTGGAAGGCCATTGGCCGCTCCTTATTTTAGCTATTGCTAATTTAGCTATACCTAATATATATGTCAAGACCAACCGAGCCGGGAGCATCAGGAGAAACAAGCCATGTCGGGACAACCCATCATCCGAGCGTTCTTTGACGAGCCCACCAACACCGTCAGCTATCTGGTTGCCGATCCGGCGACGACGAGGGCCGCTATCATCGATCCGGTGCTTGACTATGATCACAGCTCGGGTGAGGTGGACACGCGTTCGGTCGAGGCGATGTTGAAGGCCGCGGAAGATGCGGGCTACATGATCGAATGGGTGCTCGAGACGCATGCCCACGCCGACCACCTCTCTGGCGCCCCTTTCATCAAGGCGAAGACCGGCGCAAAAATCGGCATCGGCGAGCACATCAAGGATGTACAGCGCATCTTCCGGCCAATATTCAACGCCACCGACTTGAAGACCGACGGCAGCGACTTCGACCGACTCTTCCGGGACGGCGAGCGGTTCAAGATCGGCGAACTCGACGTAGATGTGATCTACACGCCGGGGCACACGCCCGCCGACGTCTCTTACAAGATCGACGAAGCCGTGTTCGTCGGCGACACCCTGTTCATGCCGGACTACGGCACGGCTCGCGCCGACTTCCCCGGCGGCGACGCGCACAAGCTCTACCGGTCGATACAGCGGCTCCTGGCGCTGCCGCCCGAGACGCGACTGTTCCTGTGTCACGACTATAGGGCTCCCGGCCGCGACACCTACGCCTGGGAAACGACCGTGCACGAGGAGCGCGAGAAGAACGTCCATGTCAAGGAAGGCGTCACGGAGGATGAGTTTGTGGCCACGCGCCAGGCGCGCGACGCCAAGCTCTCGGCGCCGCGGTTGCTGCTACCCTCCATCCAGGTCAACATCCGCGCCGGCAAATTCCCCCCGGCCGAAGCCAACGGAGTACGCTATCTCACTATTCCCGTGACGCTGAAGGGAGGAGCGGGAACCTGCGTTTAAGCGCAGGCCAGCCGGTATCGTCCGCGACTCTCATTTGTTGGAGGCGCAGGCCTTGCAACGAGCGCTTTTGACCGTGAGCCGATATGGGACCGAATCGGACTGAGCGCACCGACGCGGTCACGCGCTTTTTATTCTTCGTGACCGCCTGCACAGCTTCAAAGCTGCGGGCGGTCTCCTACATCGGGAAGGGATGATTTCCATCATCTCATGGCGGACTTGCCAAGTAATATATGGAGCGGACATGGGTGAAGTTATTCAGTTCGTCTCGCGATCCGAGCGCGAGCGAGCGCGCCTCATTCGAGAGGCACGCGCGATATATGACAGCATCTTCCCGCCGGCTGATCCCGTCAGCGGCCAGCAAGACGCAACGATCGGTCGCGCGGCCAGCGGCGCCGCTTCACATCGCAGCGACGCGGGCCATCTGTCGTGATCAAGATCATCGCCGTGCTCTGCAGTCTCTCCTCTCCGACAAATTGCCACGAGCAGACTGTCACCAGCTCGGACTTCGCCAATGTCTCGGTGCAGTCCTGTCTGATGGGCGCGCCACAGCTCGCCGAATGGATGAACCAGCATCCGGCCGAGCGCCTGGCGGGATGGCGCTGCGTGATTGGCAAACACGACGGCAGGGGAATTTAGCAAGAAAGATCACTTTCCCCTGGTAATCCCTTCGATGTGAATGCCCATTCGGGACGGCTGCGGTGACTGACGAGCACCAGCCGAGCCTGGGATGGCTCGAGCAAATCGCACGGTGACGACCGTCCATCGCCGGAGTAGCCTACCACCTCGCTGTTTGGCAGTGAGGGGGAAGCCGGATGGAAGTCGCGAGCCTCGTTCTTCCCGTGTTCGCGATCATCGTCACCGGCTGGCTGGCCGGCGCGCTCGGCTATCTCTCGCGCACGCTCGCCGATGCGCTGGTGCATTTCGCCTACAACGTGGCGATGCCGGCGCTGCTGGTCGTCACGATCGCGCGGGAGCCGGCGCGCAATCTGCTGGAATGGCGCTTCCTGCTCGCGTTTGGCGGCGGCTCGCTGCTCTGCTTCGCGCTCGTCTTCGTGGCGGTCCGCGCCGGCGGGAAGCATGATCTCGCCAGCAGCACCATCCATGGCATGGCCGCGGCCATGACCAACACCGGCTTCGTGGCGCTTCCGATCCTGCACGCGATCTACGGCCAGCCCGCCGTCCTGCCCGCCGCGGTGGCGACCGTGTTCGTCGCCGCTGTGATGTTTCCGATCACGGTCATCCTGCTGGAAAGGGACGCGCGCGGGCCTGCGCACTCCGCTGGCCTCGCGAAACAGATTCTGCTCAATCCGATGGTGCTGTCGACGCTCGTTGGGCTCGCATGGGCGATCACGGGTCTGCCGATTCCGCCGCCCGTTGCCGCCTACCTCAACATGATCGCGGCCGCGCTCACGCCCTGCGCGCTGTTTGCCATCGGGCTCGGCCTGTCGGCCGAAGGCTTGCGATCGAATCTGAAGGCATCGTTCGCGCTCTCGGCCGTGAAGCTGGTGGTGATGCCGCTGATCGTCTACGGACTTTGCGTGATCACCGGCCTCGATCCGCTTTACACCGCCGCCGCCGTCGTGTGCGCAGCCGTGCCGACCGCGAAAACCGTGTACGTTCTCGCCCACGAGCACAAGGTCGAGGAGAAACTGGTTGCGGCCACCGTCTCGGTCACGACGATGCTGTCGGTCGCGACCTTGCTGGTCGCGCTCACCCTGCTCTCGGGCCTTGCGGCCGGCACGCGCTGACCGGCATCGGCGCGCGCCGCTATCGCGTGGTGTTGCTCCAGGTCGGGACCGAGTTGGTCACGCCGACCGACGGCCAGTTGTACGTTCCAATCGACGGCGCCGTGACCGTTCCGACCGTCTGTCCGGACGACCCGTAAGCGGGCCTGCCCTGCGCCGCCGGCAATCCGGCGCCGCCATAGGCCGGGGCCACCACACCGGTGCTGTAATGTCTGCTCGACCGGTGCTTCTTCGCCTCAGCCGCGAAGGGCGCGGCAAGCAGTCCGGTCGTGATGAGCGCGGCAATGGCGAGTTTGACGGTTGTCATGGCTGATCCCTTCGATAGCGGGCCCGTTGTGCCATCTGTTCATTCGTCGGAAGATTTCCATAGCACTCCGTTCATAACTCCGTGCGCACCCGAAGGTGCCGGAGCGCCGGGGCGTGCCCTCGCTGCCTTCGGATGGACCCGAATCAGCGGTAGTGCATTGCCCTCAGCAGCTCCCCCGAACGCGATTGACATGACTGGCCCCGAACTGAAGCAACTCCGCGCCGACCTCTCCGATGCCCTCGAGCGCAAGCTCACCGCGGCCGACATGGCCAGGCTGTGCGGATTGCCGGAGAAGGGCGGCGCCGACACCATCCGGCGCTGGGAGGTCAGCGGCCCGACGCCGTCGGCGACGAAGGTGCTGCGCGTGCTCGCGATGGCGAGCGAGCGCTATCCGATCCTGGAGAAGTTCGACATCTTCGATCGTCACGACGTGCGCGAGGAAGACCGGCCGGCAAAGCGAGCGGCGTTCCGCGAGCAGATGCGCGATGAGGCGCGGCGGCGTCTTGGTTAACAAGAGCCGCACGCAAGTTACCGGGAAGACGCGACGTTAAGCCTTCCTTCAGCATTTCTTAAGTCGCCATTAAGCACGAAAATCATTTACAGCCCAATAAGTTAGGTTGGCTGTCGTTGTGCCACGGATGTGACAGCATTTTCGTCAAAAGCGAGCTATCTGCAAAACCAACGACGGCGCGGAAAGCGCGCCTGCCGGGGACCTAAGTGTTGGAGTTTGGACTATGAAGAAGATTCTGTTTGCGACCGTCGCGCTGCTCGTGGTGGGCGCCGCTGCGCCGGCCGTCGGCGCCGATCTCGGCAACCGCAACTACTACAAGGCGCCCGCGCCGGCCTATGCCGCGCCGATCTACAACTGGACGGGATTCTATCTCGGCGCCCATGTCGGCGGCGCGTTCTCCAGCGACAACAATTTCAGCGGCCTCTCCACCGGCAACAACGGCAACGGCCGTTTCCTCGGCGGCGTGCAGGTCGGTGCGGACTGGCAGTTCAACCCGAACTTCGTGGTCGGCGTCGAGGGCCAGTATTCCTGGCTCTCCGGCAGCGTCGGTGCGGTGTTCCCGGGCGGCGTCGCCTACACCAACGACCAGCGCGGCCTCGGCTCGATCACCGGCCGCGTCGGCTACACCTGGGGTCCGGGCCTCCTCTACGTGAAGGGCGGCTACGCCTATTCGGACAACAACGAGAAGGTCACGGTCGGCGGCGTTCCGACCGGCTTCATCATCGATGGCGATCATCGCAACGGCTACACCGTCGGCGCCGGCCTCGAATACATGTTCGCGCCGAACTGGTCGGCCAAGGCCGAGTACCAGTACTACAATTTCGGCGACGCGCACTTCACCGCGGGCCCGCTCGCGGGCACCGGCAACTTCACCACCGACGACCACACTATCAAGGCTGGCGTCAATTATCGCTTCAACTGGGCCAACTCGACGGTCGCGCGCTACTGAGCGGTTAGCAAAACCTTATCCTGACGAAGGGCCGGCATCTTGCCGGCCCTTCTTTTTTCGCTCTGCGGAACCAGCACAAGCAATTGCACCAATTGCGATTTTTTTAACCGGCCCGACCGATACTGCCCGCCACAAAACAGAAGCAAGAGCGTGGGGGAAGTTCGATGGCGATCCGTCTGGGGCTGGGCCGTTTTCCTGGCAGTTTCCTTGGCCGATTGAGGCCTCGTTTCAAGATGCCGACATGGGGCGTGCGCGGCAGCTTGTTCGCGGCCTTCGCGGTGATCGCGGGCATGGGCCTCGTGATCTCGGCCGGCGCCGGCCTGGTGCTGCAGAATCTCGGCGGACGCATGACTGAACTGAGCGGGCGGGACATTCCGCGCCTCGCCGCCAGCCTGCAATTGTCGGCACTGAGCGCGAGCCTTGCGGCACAGGGACCTGCCCTGCTTGCGGCTCAAAGCGAGGACGCCCTGAACGAGCGCACCAAGAAGCTCAGGGAATTTCAGGAGCAGACGCAGCAGAAGCTCAACGAGATCATCGAGCTCGGCGGCGACAAGGCCGTCGTCTCCGGACTCAGCGAGACGATGAAGAGCATCAACGAGGCGGCCCAAAGCCTGGCCAAGGCCGCCCGCGAACGGCTGGACATCGCGGCCCTCCATGACAAGCAGTATGACGCGCTGCGCAACGCGCAGGGCGCGTTCGTCGGCGCGGCCAGTCCGGCGATGCTGGACGCGCAGACCCGGGTCAACGCCATTCTCGGCTCGGCCAATATGTCCGCCGAAGATGCCAACGAAGCTGCGCAGACCGTCGGCCAGCTCGGCAACGTCGTCGCCAGCGGCAATCTCGCAGCCGCCGACATGAGCGCGGCGCTGTCGGCGAACACGAGCGACAAGCTCGACGACATCCAGAAGGAATTCAAGACGGCGCAAGGACGCCTGCGGTCCAACCTCGACCTGTTGCCGGACAATCAGGGCAACAAGATGCTGCGCGAGACCGCGGAAAAGCTGCTGGCGCTCGGCACCGGCAAGACCGGCGTGTTCAATCTGCGCGAGAAGGAGCTCGACTCCGTCGACTACGGTCAGACCATCCTGGACGAGACGCGCAAGCTCAATGTCGGCCTCGGCATCAGCGTGCAGCAGCTCGTCGACGGCGTGCAGAAGGAGACTAACGCATCGACCTTCCAGGCGCGGCAGGAGATCTCGCTGGCGACGACCGCAATGCTGGCGCTGGGCGCGCTGACGCTGGTCGGCTCGGCCCTGTTCGTCTGGCTCTATGTCGGCCGCAACATCCTGCGCCGGATCACCGGCCTCCAGCGCGCCATGCAGTCACTCTCCGCCGGCGATCTCGACACCGAGATCGCGCGCTCGAAGCATAGTGACGAGATCGGCGCGATGACCGACACGCTGACCGTGTTCCGCGATAGCATGGTCGAGGCCCGTGCGCTCGCCGGCGAGCAGGACAAGGATCGCCTCGCCAAGGCCGAGCGTGCCGCACGCATCGAGGCGAGGATCGCCGAATTCGAAAGCACGGTGCGCACCGCGCTGGACAATCTGGCGCAATCGGCCAATTCGATGCAATCGACCGCGCAGAGCATGTCGAACACCGCTGACCAGTCCAACGCATTGGTCAACGCAGTCGCCTCCGCCGCGGAGGAGACCTCGGTCAACGTGCAGACCGTGTCGGCCGGCACCGAGCAGCTGTCCTCCTCGATCGCCGAAATCAGCCGTCAGGTGGTCACCTCGGCCGGGATCGCCAAGAAGGCGGTGGACGAAGCCGGCGCGACCGACGCCACGGTGCAGAGCCTCGCCGACAGCGCGAGCCGCATCAGCGTCGTGGTCGATTTGATCCAGACCATCGCCTCGCAGACCAATCTGCTCGCGCTCAACGCCACCATCGAGGCGGCTCGCGCGGGCGAGGCCGGCCGTGGCTTCGCGGTGGTCGCCTCCGAGGTGAAGAGCCTCGCGAGCCAGACCGCGAAGGCGACCGAGGAGATCCGCACCCAGATCGCCAGCATGCAGGACGTGACGACCTCGGCGGTCGGCGCCATCCAGGGCATCGGCCGGATCATCGGCGAGATCAACGACGTCACCACGACGATCGCGGCTGCCGTCGAGGAACAGGGCGCGGCCACCCGCGAGATCGCGCGCAACATTCAGCATGCCGCCGGCGGCACCAGCGAGGTCTCCAGCAACATCGTCGGCGTCTCCACCGCCTCTGCCGAAGCCGGCGCTGCGGCGAGCGAAGTGCTGGGCGCCTCGGACTCGCTGCGCCGCGAGGCCGACCTGCTGCGCGGAGAGATCGACGCGTTCCTCAACAACATGCGGGCGGCCTGATTGTCATTCCGGGGCGGCGCTTAGCGCCGAACCCGGAATCTCGCGCGACGACCTCCAGATTCCGGGTTCGCGCTCACGCGCGCCCCGGAATGACCGGCATTTTTGGGCTGCGCTCCATCCGGGTCACGGAAAAATCCGGCCCGGAATGACCGCTATGCGAGCCGAACTCGCGTCCTTTTTCGGCTGGCGCGGCGCGCCCGCCGGGTTTAAGTCGGTAGCATGAACGCAAAGACCGACACCGTGCAGTCCTCCGGCGAGGCCCTGCGCTACCCCTGGGACCAGCATCCCGGCCCCGACGAGGTCGTGGAGGTGAAGCCCGGCGTGTTGTGGGCGCGGCTGAAGCTGCCGTTCCGCCTCAACCATGTGAACATCTATCTGCTCGCCGACGGCGACGGCTATGCCATGGTGGATGCCGGCTTCGGCAACGAGGAGACGATCGAGGCCTGGACGAAACTGTTCGACGGGCCGCTGAAGGGCGTCAACATCACCCGCCTGATCGTCACTCATTCGCACCCCGATCATGTTGGCCTCGCCGGGTGGATCATCGAGCGGTTCAACTGCCCGCTGGTGATGTCGCAGGTCGAATATCTGCAATCGGTCTATCACCAGAACCGCGGCACCGAGGAGCGGCAGGAGGCGCAGCGGCTGTTCTTCCGCCGCCACGGCATGGACGAGTCACTCACCGAAAAGCTGCTCGGGCGCGGCCAGGACTATCTCAAGCGCGTTTCGGTGCTGCCGCCGTCCTACCGCCGCATCTCGCATGGCGACGACGTCGTGATCGGCACGCGCCGCTTCAAGGTGATCACCGGCGGCGGCCACGCGCTCGACCAGGTGATGCTGTATTGCGCCGACGACAAGCTGTTCCTTTCCGCCGACCAGGTGCTGAGCAAGATCTCGCCCAATGTCAGCGTGTGGGCGGTCGAGCCCGACCAGAACTCGCTCGGCGAATATCTCGCCTCGCTCGCCAGCCTCACCACGACGCTACCCTATGACGTGCTGGTGCTGCCCGGCCACGGCGTGCCGTTCTACGGGCTCAAGACCCGCATCAAGCAGCTCGCCGACCACCACGAGGAGCGCTGTCGCCTGATCGCGGAAGCCTGCCGCGAGGTGCCGCAGACCTCGCGCGCCTTGGTGCCCGTGGTGTTCAACAAGCACGTGCTGGACGAACACCAGATGGGCTTCGCCGCCGGCGAGCTGGTCGCCCACGTCAACTACATGATCGTCGAGGGCCGGCTGACGGCGGAGACCAAGAACGGTGTGCTGCAGTTTCGGACGACGTGAGTCTTTCGCCTCTCCCCGCCTGCGAGGAGAGGCCGACACGCGAAGCGTGGCGGGTGAGGGGGAGTCTCCGCGAATCCCACTATCACCGTGATTGCCGAAACAGCCCCTCACCCCAACCCTCTCCCCGTAAGGACGGGGCGAGGGAGCGGACCTCCGCCGCGGCTGGCATCACTTCATATTCGCGATCGCGTGCAGGGCCGCGATGTAGCCGAACGGGCCCAGCCCGCAGATCACGCCTGAGGCCACGAACGAGATCTTGGAGTGCCGGTGATATTCGTCGCGGGCGTGGATGTTGGAGATGTGGACTTCCAGCACCGGGCCTTCGAACGTCTTGATCGCGTCCATGATCGAGACCGAGGTGAAGGAGAGGCCGGCCGGGTTGATGACGATGGCATCGGCGTCCTGCCGCGCCGACTGGATCAGATCGACCAGCACGCCCTCATGGTTGGACTGGTGGAAAGCGAGCTTGAGCCCGAGCTTCGCGGCGGCTTCCTCGCAGCTCGCGTTGACCTCTGCGAGAGTCGTGGTGCCATAGATGTGCGGCTCGCGGATGCCGAGCATGTTGAGGTTGGGACCGTTGAGGATCATCACGCGCTTCATGGGAAAGTCCTTTCGAATGAAGATCTGCTGAATTGCGTTGCCGGGCCCAAGGCAGGCCGAGGCTGCCGTATCGGCCCCTCGCGACGCCTACCGCAAAGCAGCATTACACGAGCCCGTGAGTTCTTTGATCGGGATCAAGTCGTTCCTTGGCCGATAGGGCATTTTGCCCAAATGCCCTCCAGGGCCAAATGTGGGATAGCGCATAGACATTGGAGCTGGAAAAGCTCTAAGAAGATGCGCCCCCTTGGTCAGGTTCCGTTGCAGGTTTTGCCGATGGATTACAGCCAGTTCTTCAATTCTGCCCTCGACCGTCTCCACACTGAACGGCGCTACCGCGTGTTCGCCGATCTGGAACGGATGGCGGGCCGGTTCCCGCACGCGATCTGGCACTCGCCCAAGGGCAAGCGCGACGTCGTGATCTGGTGCTCCAACGACTATCTCGGCATGGGCCAGCACCCGAAGGTGGTCGGCGCCATGGTCGAGACCGCGACGCGCGTCGGCACCGGCGCAGGCGGCACCCGCAACATCGCCGGCACGCATCATCCGCTGGTGCAGCTCGAGGCCGAGCTTGCCGACCTCCACGGCAAGGAAGCCGCGCTGCTGTTCACCTCTGGCTACGTCTCGAACCAGACCGGCATCGCGACCATCGCAAAGCTCATTCCGAACTGCCTGATCCTGTCGGACGAGCTCAACCACAATTCGATGATCGAGGGCATCCGCCAGTCCGGCTGCGAGCGCGTCGTGTTCCGCCACAACGACCTCGCCGATCTCGAAGCGCTGTTGAAGGCCGCGGGTCCGAACCGGCCGAAACTGATCGCCTGCGAGAGCCTCTATTCCATGGACGGCGACGTCGCCCCGCTCGCCAAGATCTGCGATCTCGCCGAGAAATATAATGCGATGACCTATGTCGACGAGGTCCACGCGGTCGGCATGTACGGCCCGCGCGGCGGCGGCATCGCCGAGCGTGACGGCGTCATGCACCGCATCGACATTCTGGAAGGCACGCTCGCGAAAGCGTTCGGCTGCCTCGGCGGCTACATCGCCGCCAACGGCCAGATCATCGACGCCGTGCGCTCCTATGCGCCGGGCTTCATCTTCACCACCGCGCTGCCGCCGGCGATCTGCTCCGCCGCGACCGCCGCGATCAAGCATCTGAAGACCTCGAGCTGGGAGCGCGAGCGCCACCAGGACCGCGCCGCCCGCGTCAAGGCGATCCTCAATGCTGCCGGCCTCCCGGTGATGTCGAGCGACACCCACATCGTGCCGTTGTTCATCGGCAATGCCGAGAAGTGCAAGCAGGCCTCCGACCTCCTGCTGGAAGAGCACGGCATCTACATCCAGCCGATCAACTATCCGACCGTCGCCAAGGGCAGCGAGCGCCTGCGCATCACGCCCTCGCCCTATCACGACGACGGCCTGATCGATCAGCTCGCCGAAGCGCTGCTGCAAGTATGGGACCGCCTCGGCCTGCCGCTGCGCGAAAAGTCGCTGGCGGCGGAGTAGGCTCCGGTCGTCCTGGCGAAAGCCAGGACCCGTTCCCCCGACTCCGAATTGTTGCAGCTCGCTGGAGCAACCTGCGCGCCTATAACCACGTCCTGTGGTTATGGGTCCTGGCTCCCGTGCGCAATTGCGCACTAGGCCAGGACGACGTCGGGGTTGGCACCTTAACGACAACCCCAGTTCCCGTCCCGGCACGGCATTTCGCTGTCGCTTGCGTCCATCCAACGCGCTAGATTTGCAGGGAAAATGAGATCGGGCGCCGTCGCGCCCAGGGAGAAGCACGCTCGCCATGCTGCACGACTGGGGCGTGATTGCCGCCGCCTTTGGCTATATCGGCTTCCTGTTCCTGGTGGCGAGCCATGGCGACCGCCGCTCGCCGGCCGGGCGCGGACGTGCCTCCGGGCTGATCTATCCGCTGTCGCTGGCGATCTACTGCACCTCCTGGACCTTCTTCGGCTCGGTCGGTTTTGCCACCCGCACATCCACCGACTTCCTCGCCATCTATGTCGGCCCGATCCTGATGATCGGGCTCGGCGCCGGCGTACTGCGCCGCGTGATCCAGCTCGCCAAGGCCCACAACATCACCTCGATCGCCGACTTCATCGGCGCCCGCTACGGCAAGAGCCAGGCGGTGGCGGCGACCGTGGCGCTGATCGCGATCATCGGCTCGGTGCCCTACATCGCGCTCCAGCTCAAGGCGGTCGCCTCCTCGCTGGGGACGATCCTGAGCGAGGATCAGGCTTTCTCCCACATCCCGATCCTCGGCGACATGGCGCTGATGGTGACGCTGGCGATGGCGGCCTTCGCCGTGCTGTTCGGCACGCGACAAACCGACGCCACCGAGCATCAGCACGGCCTGATGCTGGCGGTCGCGACCGAATCCATCGTCAAGCTGGTCGCCTTCCTCGCCGCCGGCATCTTCGTCACCTTCTGGATGTTCTCGCCGCATGAATTGATCGAGCGCGCGATGAAGACGCCGGAGGCGGTGCGCGCCATCAATTATTCGCCGTCGATCGGCAACTTCCTGACCATGACGCTGCTGTCGCTGTGCGCGATCATGCTGCTGCCGCGCCAGTTCCATGTCAGCGTGGTGGAGAATTCCTCCGATGCCGAGGTCGGCCGCGCGCGCTGGCTGTTTCCGCTCTATCTCGTCGCCATCAACCTGTTCGTGATCCCGATCGCGATCGCCGGCCTCGTCAGCTTTCCCTTCGGCACGGCCGACCCCGACATGTACGTGCTGGCGCTGCCGATAGAGGGCGGCGCGGATCTGCTCAGCGTCGCCATCTTCGTCGGCGGCCTGTCGGCGGCAACCGCGATGGTTATCGTCGAATGCGTCGCGCTCTCCATCATGGTCTCGAACGACCTCGTGGTGCCCCTGGTGCTGCAACGGCGGCCGGAGGGACGCACCGGCGGCGCCGATTTCAGCGACTTCCTGCTGCGCTCGCGCCGGCTCGCGATCTTCGCCATCATGGTGATGGCCTATTTCTACTACCGCGCGCTCGGCAACACCCAACTCGTCGCGATCGGCCTCTTGTCCTTTGCCGCCATCGCCCAGCTCGCGCCGAGCTTCTTCGGCGGGCTGTTGTGGCGGCGGGCGACCGCGCGCGGCGCGATCGGCGGCATGCTGGTCGGCTTCGTAGTGTGGCTCTACACGCTGTTCATTCCGAGCTTCATGGATTCCTCGACCGCAGGCATCCTGCTGCTCCTGCACGGCCCGTTCGGGATCGAGGCGCTGCGGCCGCAGGCGCTGTTCGGCGCCGACCTGCCGCCGCTGATGCACGGCGTCATCTGGTCGCTGTCGCTCAACATCCTCACCTATGTGCTGCTGTCGCTGGCACGGCGGCCCTCGTCCATCGAGCTGGTGCAGGCCGATCTGTTCGTGCCCGACACGCTCGCGCCGATCTCCCCGAATTTCCGCCGCTGGCGCACCACCGTCACCGTGCAGGACATCCAGACCACGGTGGCGCAATATCTCGGGCCCGACCGCGCCCGGCATTCGTTCGAGGCCTTCTCGGCACGGCGCAATGTGCGGCTCGAGCCGGCAGCGCCCGCCGATTTCGAGCTGCTGCAGCACGCCGAGCACCTGATCGCCTCCTCGATTGGAGCTGCGTCCTCGCGCCTCGTGATGTCGCTGCTACTGCGCAAGCGGACGGTCTCCGCCAAAGCCGCGCTGAAACTGCTCGACGATTCCCATGCGGCGCTGCATTTCAACCGCGAGATCCTCCAGACCGCGCTCAACCATGTGCGCCAGGGCATCGCGGTGTTCGACGCCGACCTGCAACTGATCTGCTCCAACCGGCAATTCGGCGATCTCCTCAACGTGCCACCGCATTTCATCCAGTTCGGCACGCCGCTTCGCGAAATCCTGGAATTCATGGACGTGAGCAATCCGGCCGATCCGATCGAGCGCGAGGCCATGCTGGAGCGGCGGCTTGCCGCCTATACCACCGACAGCGAGCCCTATCTCGAGCGCCTGCCGGACCGCCACATGGTGATCGAGGTGCTCACCAACCGCATGCCCGGCAGCGGCTTCGTCATCACCTTCACCGACGTCACGCCCACCTTCGAGGCCGCGGAAGCGCTGGAGCGCGCCAATGCGACGCTGGAAAAACGGGTGCGCGACCGCACCGAGGAGCTGACGCGGCTGAACTCCGAGCTGGCGCTGGCCAAGAGCACGGCGGAAGACGCCAGCATCTCCAAGACGCGGTTCCTCGCCGCCGCCAGTCACGACATCCTCCAGCCGCTGAACGCGGCGCGGCTCTATGTCACCAGCCTGGTCGAACGCCAGCACAGCGGCGAGGAGACGCGGCTGGTCGAGAACATCGACGAATCGCTCCAGGCCATCGAGGAAATCCTCGGCGCGCTGCTCGACATCTCCCGGCTGGACGCCGGCGCGATGGCGACCTCGATCTCGAGCTTCAAGATGGCCGATCTGATGCGCTCGCTGGAGATCGAGTTCGCTCCGATCGCGCGCGCCAAGGGCCTCGATCTCACCTTCGTGGCCTGCTCGCTGCCGGTGGAGTCGGACCGCCTCCTGCTGCGGCGCCTGCTCCAGAACCTGATCTCCAACGCGATCAAATACACCCCGCGCGGCCGCGTGCTGGTCGGCTGCCGCCGCCGCGGCGCCTCGCTCAAGATCTGCGTCTACGACACCGGCGTCGGCATCCCCACGGTCAAGCGCGGCGAGATCTTCAAGGAATTCCACCGCCTCGAGCAGGGTGCGCGGATCGCGCGCGGTCTCGGCCTCGGCCTGTCGATCGTCGAACGGCTGGCGCGCGTGCTCAACCACGGCATCGCCATCGACGCCAATGTGAGCGGCGGCTCGGTATTCTCGGTGACGGTGCCGACGGCGAAGGCGATCACCCTCACCGCCGCCGTGACCAGCGCGACGCCGCTGGCGCGCACGCCGATCGCGGGCGCGCTGATCGTCTGCATCGAGAACGATGCGGCGATCCTCGACGGCATGCGGACACTGTTGAAGGCCTGGAACGCCGAGGTGATCGCGGTCGCCGATCCCGAAGGCGCGATCGCCGCGATCGAAGCTGCGGGCAAGCGCGTCACCGGGCTGCTCGTCGACTATCACCTCGATCGCGGCAACGGCATCGCCGCGATCCGCGACATCCGCCGCCGCTTCGGCGACGCCATTCCTGCGATCCTGATCACCGCCGACCGCAGCCCCGCCGTGCAGTTGGCCGCGCGCGACGAGAAGATCGCCGTGCTGAACAAGCCGGTGAAGCCGGCCTCGCTGCGCGCCCTGCTCGGGCAGTGGCGCACGCAGCAGATGGTGGCGGCTGAGTGAGACAGACCTGCTGACGACCGCCCCGGTACGCCTTCGCAACTCAAGGCGCGAGCCGCGTGAAGACGTAGTCGTGCCCTTTGGCCCGAGCCTCGTGGCAGGCGAAGCAGGTGCGGTGCTGGGCTTCGTCGACCGGCTTGCCGTTGACGAAGCGGCCAAAACCCCAGCCGCCGGTGGCGGCATATTTCCTGGAATCCTTGACCATCACCTGGACCGTGGTGGCAGCGCCGGGAATCGTGGCGGACGCGAATTCCGGTGACGGCTTCCGCTTCCAGGCGCGCTTGACCAGAATGGTGCCGTCCGGGAACGGAAGCTTTCCGGCCTGATAGGCGTCGATTGCCACCTGGTTGCCGACGACCGCGCGAAGCTCGTCGAGCGGCGCGGCCTCTTCGGCCGGCGCGACCAGCTCCCACTGCTTGTAGCCCGCGGGAATCGTGACGCCGAAGATCGGCGAGGCATCGGCTGTCGCGGGACCCTCCGCCAGCGCGATCGAGACCAGGTACGGCACGCAGGTCAGGAGAACGACCAGAAGGAGCGCGGCAAGCACGATCACCGAGGTGAAGGAGAATCTTTTCTTTGCAGGTTCAGTTGGCGTCATGACGTTTCATCAAGCTGGGATCAACGGATGAACCTCGGTCCAGCCCGGCCGGACCGAGGTGCTGACGGATCCTCAGGCGCCGTCGGCGTCGACGACGGCCTTGGCAAAGGCCTGCGGTGCCTCCTGCGGCAGATTGTGGCCGATGCCGCCGGTGATCAGGCGATAGTCGTACCGGCCGGAGAATTTCTTGGCATAGACGCTGGGGTCGGGGTGCGGCGCACCGTTAGCGTCGCCTTCCATCGTGATCGTCGGCACGCTGATCAGCGGAGCCGCCGCGAGCTTCTTTTCGAGCTCCTCGTATTTCGCTTCGCCCTTGGCGAGCCCGAGCCGCCAGCGATAATTGTGGATCGTGATCGCGACATGATCCTTGTTGTCGAGCGCCGCTGCGCTGCGGTCGAAGGTGGCGTCGTCGAACTTCCACTGCGGCGAGGCGAGCTTCCAGATCAGTTTTGCGAAATCGTGCGTGTACTTCTCGTATCCGGCACGGCCGCGCTCGGTCGCGAAATAGAACTGGTACCACCATTGCAGCTCGGCCGACGGCGGCAGCGGCGCGTTGCCGGCGGCCTGGCTGGAGATGAGATAACCGCTGACGGAGACCAGCGCGCGGCAGCGATCCGGCCACAGCGCGGCGATGATGTCGGCGGTACGCGCGCCCCAGTCGAAGCCGGCGACGACCGCCTTCTTGATGTCGAGCTTGTCCATCAGCGCAATGATGTCGGCGGCCATTGCAGCAGGCTCGCCATTGCGCGGCGTCTCGCTGGAGAGAAAGTGCGTCGTGCCGTAGCCACGCAGATAGGGGATGATGACGCGATAGCCGGCCCTTGCCAGGATCGGCGCGACATCGACGAAGGCGTGAATGTCGTAGGGCCAGCCGTGCAGCAGGATCGCGACGGGACCGTTCGACGGGCCAGCCTCGGCATAGCCGACATTGAGGACGCCGGCATCGATCTGCTTGATCGTGCCGAAGGACGCATGCGTTGCGGAGGATCGCGGCGCTTCCGATTCGGCGCGGGCGAGGTCCACCACGCCAAGACCGACGGCGACGGTTCCGGCGGCGATGCCAAGAAACTTGCGGCGATGCTGGTCGATGAGCTGCTTCATGATGGTGCTACCTTGTTGATGGTCGGAGATGTTGGTCAGATCAGCGCGACCGCGACGTCGATGTTGCCGTGGACGGCCCTGGAATAGGGACAGGTCTGGTGCGCCTCATCGACGATGTCGCGCGCGACCTCGCGATCGAGGCCCGGCAGGCTGACGTTGAGGCGGGCCCGGAGAGAGTAAGCGCCCTCATCGAGAAGAAGGTCGATCTCCGCGTCGATCGCGCATTTCCTGGGAAGCGTGATCTTCCGCTTGCGCGCCGCGATCTCCATGGCCCCTTCGAAGCAGGCCGACCAGCCGGCCGCGAACAACTGTTCGGGATTGGTGCCGATGCCGGCGCCGCCCGGCGGAGAGAGCCGCACATCGAGACGGCCGTCCGAACTGCGGGACATGCCGTCCTGCCGCCCGCCGCCGGTGTGGATTCGGGCCGTGTAGAGCAGTTTTGCCGCTTGCGTCATGAAGGTCTCCTCGCCGTCGCGCAACTGACTAGCAGCGGCTGTCGCAGGACACCCGTTTGGACTTGTGAGAAGTTGTGAGATCCCCGCCTGCGCGCCTCATGAGGCCTGCATGCGCGGCCTGACGCCGATGCAGGAGCGGCCTTGCCGGATCGCGATCATCTGGCTATCCGGTCCGTTCACAAGGACCAAGATCTCGCCATGACCGAGCCGGCTGCACCTACGGCAGGACCCCTGTCGTTCGGGCCATTCACCGTGACGCCGCGCGAAAGGCTCGTGACGCGCGACGGCGTCGCGCTGCCGCTCGGCACGAAAGCCTTCGACACGCTGATCGCGCTGATGTCGCGGCCGAACGAGGTCGTCAGCAAGTGGGATCTGATGGCGCTGGTGTGGCCCGGCATGACCGTCGAAGAGGCCAATCTGCGCTTTCATGTCGCAGCGCTGCGTAAAGTCCTCGGCGACGGCAAGGACGGCGCCCGCTACATCACCACGCTCTCCGGCCGCGGCTATTGCTTCGTGGCGCCGATCTCGCAACCGGATATTCCGGCAGAGCGGCGCCCCGCACCGCGCATGGAACTGCCGCCCGTGAAGCTGCCGAACCGGCTGCAGCGGATGGTCGGACGCGACGAAGTGGTCGCGGCCATCTCGGACAGGCTCATCAGCTCGCGTTTCGTCACGATCGTCGGCCCGGGCGGCGTCGGCAAGACCGCCGTTGCGGTGGCGGTCGCTCACGATCTGCTCGCGACCTTCGCCGACGCCGCACACTTTGTTGACCTTGCCGCTCTGAGCGATCCCGATCTCATGATCACCTCGATCCTGCTGATGCTGGGTCTGCCAGCCCAGACTGACGACCCGATGCCCGCGCTGCTCACGCATCTCCGGGACAAGAGGATGCTGCTCATCCTCGACAATTGCGAGCACGTCATCGCCGCCGCAGCGCCGCTGGCGGCGGAGATCTTCCACGCCGCGCCGCATGTCCATATCCTGGCCACGAGCCGCGAAGCCCTGCGCGTCGAGGGCGAGCAGGTCTATCGACTGGCACCGCTTGCCGTTCCGCCTGACGGTGCCGGACTGACGGCGGCCGTCGCACAGACCTATCCCGCGCTTCAGCTGTTCCTCGAGCGAGCGGCCGCCGGCGGCGCGCAGATCGCGCTCGACGACGGCAATACTGCGATCGTCGCCGGCATCTGCCGCAGGCTCGACGGCATGGCCCTCGCGATCGAGCTCGCCGCCGGCCGGGTCGAAGCCTACGGCCTGGAGCAGACGGCGGCCCTGCTCGACGAACGCCTCAATCTGCTGTGGCAGGGGCAGCGCACCGCGCCGCCGCGGCAGAAGACATTGCAGGCGACGCTGGACTGGAGCTACGGGCTCCTGTCCGACATCGAGCGCCTCGTGCTGCGCAGGCTCGCGATCTTCGCCGGCCATTTCACCATCGACGCCGCGCTCGAGCTCGTGCCGGACGACCGTGTCGACCGCGCCCGCCTGTTCGACGCCATCGACAGCCTCGTCGCCAAGTCGATGGTCGCGCCGCGCCCGATCGGCGCGATGATGCGCTACCGGCTGCTCGACACGACGCGCGCCTATCTGCTCGAGATCGAGCCCGATGACGCGGCGCTCGCGGCCCGTCACGCGAGCTACTACCGGCGATGGCTGGAACAGGCCGGTACGACATGGGCGACGGTGCCGAGCGCCGACGAACGCGCGATCCACTTCTCCGCGCTTCACAACGTGCGCGCCGCGCTGGACTGGTGCTTTGGCGCGAACGGCGATGCAGGCATCGGCATTGCGCTCGCCGCTGCGGCCGCTCCCATCTTTCTCGCGATGTCACTGCTGATCGAATGCCGGCGCTGGTCGGAACGGGCGCTGCTTGCGATCGATCCTTCCACACACGGCGGCGCCGAGGAGATGCACATCCAGGCCGCCCTCGGACTGACCCTGATGTTCACGCGCGGCGGCAGCGAAGCGGCGCGCCGCGCCTTGAGCAGAAGCCTTGCGATCGCGGAGGCGCGCGGCGACGCGCCGAACCAGCTCCAGCTGCTCGGCCGCATGCATATCTTCCACGAGCGAATGGGACAGTTCGGTGCCGCGCTTGGCTACGCGCGGCAGAGCCTCACAGTCGCCGAAACGCTGGGCGATGCCGCGTCCATCGGACTCGCCCATTCGCTCCTGGGTGTCTCGCTGCATCTGGCCGGCGAGCATCGCGACGCGCTGAACATGCTGGAGGCTGCCTGGCAGGGTCCGGGTACGGAACGGATCAGCACGGTGCATGGTTTCGATCACCGCAACCGGGCCGGCATCTCGCTCGGGCGAGAGCTTTGGCTGCAGGGCCGGCCCGGGGATGCGCGGCAGCTGGCGCGACAGACGGTCGCCGAGGCCGCGCAGATGGATCATCCGATCACGCTCTGCATCGCGCTGATATGGCAGGTCTCGATCGACCTCTGGAGCGGGGAGCTCGACGATGCGGAAGAGAGCATCGACCGCTTCATCGCGCATGCCGGGTCGCGTTCGATGGGCCCATATCTCTCCGTCGGCCGAGGCGTCAAAGGCGAACTGGCCATCCGGCGCGGCGACGCCGCAGGCGGCGTCGAGACGATAAGGGCCTGCCTGCGCGAGCTCCATGATTCCGGCTATGAGCTTCTCACCACGACGTTCAACATTGCGCTGGTGCAAGGCTTGTTGGCACTGGGGCAGGTCGAGCAGAGCGCCCACCTGATCGACGAGGCGATCCGCCTCGTTGAGCGGAGCGGCGATCATCTCTACATGCCGGAACTGCTACGGATGAAGGCAAGGGTATTGCTGTCCTTGCCGCAGCCGAAGATCGGGGAAGCAGAGGCGTGTCTCAAGCAATCGCTGGAGCTGAGCCGTCGCAAGGGCGCGAAGGCCTGGGTGTTGCGAGCGGCGATCGATCTCGCGGAGCTTCTTGCCGACCAGCACCGCCGCAAGGAGGCAAAGCTGTTGCTGCAATCAGCGCTCGACGGCTTCGCCGAAGGCTCGGAAACGGCTGATATCAGGGCTGCCAGCGCGCGCCTGAAGACGTTGTAACGGCTCTCACCCCGTCGGCGTGCCCTGCCGCCACTGGCCACCGGCGATCTTCGCAGCGGCAATCACCGCCTGCGTTCGGCTCTCGACGCCGAGCTTTTGCAGGATCGCCGAGACATGCGCCTTGATGGTGGCCTCGGAGACGCCGAGTTCGTAGGCGATCTGCTTGTTGAGCAGCCCCTCCGACAGCATCATCAGGACCCGGACCTGCTGCGGCGTCAGCGTCACCAGGCGGTCGCGCAGGCGCGTCATGTCGGGGTCCGTGGCGGCCGACAGGTCGGTGTCGGCGGGAACCCAGACGTCGCCCTCCATCACCTTGAGGATGGCATCGCGCAGCGTCTCGACGCCGAAACGCTTCGGGATGAAACCGGAGGCGCCGAAATCGAGCGAGCGGCGGATCGTGGCGCTGTCGTCGGAGGCCGAGACGATCACCACCGGGATCGCCGGATATTGCGCGCGCAGATAGATCAGGCCGGAAAAGCCGGAGATCCCGGGCATCGAGAGGTCGAGCAGGATCAGGTCGACGTCGGAGGTCTGTTCCAGCAGCTTGGTCAGATCCTCGAACGATCCGGCCTCGTCGATCCTGGCCGAGGTCAGGACGCTCGCCACCGCCTGCCGCAGAGCATCGCGGAACAGGGGATGATCATCGGCAATGACGAGATGGGTCGAGGGAGCGTTCATCGTTCTCTTGCTGTCGTTCGCGCCGGGCCGGCGAGTCGATGCCGCGGCTGGTCAATTCTTCCCTGCCCGGCCGTGGCATGCAAGTGCGCATTATCCCTTTGCTGCAAAGGGGTTAATCCCAGAGCCGTCGCGGCTGCGCACCGGCGCCCGATACCGCACCGTCAGGCGCGCGTCAGTGTGCAAGGCCGAAAGTCGTATTGGGGCGGGTTTCACGCCGATGTTACCTTGGATCCAAGACCTGGGTTGGTCCGGCATGACCGGGCATCCGGGGCGTGAGGAAACGCATTTTTTCGGGGAGCGACTCAACATGTCGACAATGGCCGTGTCTCAATCTGGTGCGGGAGGTATGACGAAGGACGAACGGTTCGTCATTCTCGCCTCCTCGCTGGGTACCGTGTTCGAGTGGTACGATTTTTACCTTTACGGCTCGCTGGCCAGCATCATCGGCGCGCAGTTCTTCTCGGCCTACCCGCCGGCAACCCGCGATATCTTCGCGCTGCTGGCGTTCGCCGCGGGCTTCCTGGTGCGCCCGTTCGGCGCAATCGTGTTCGGCCGCATCGGCGACATCGTCGGCCGGAAGTACACCTTCCTCGTCACCATCCTGATCATGGGTCTGTCGACCTTCATCGTCGGCCTGCTGCCGAATGCGGCAACGATCGGCATCGCGGCCCCGATCATCCTGATCGCGCTGCGCCTCGCCCAGGGCCTCGCGCTCGGCGGTGAGTATGGCGGTGCAGCGACCTATGTCGCGGAGCATGCCCCCAACGGCAGGCGCGGCTACTACACCTCCTTCATCCAGACCACGGCTACGCTCGGCCTGTTCCTGTCGCTGCTGGTGATCCTGTTCACCCGCACCGCGACCGGCGAAGCCGATTTCGCGGCCTGGGGCTGGCGCATCCCGTTCCTGGTCTCGGTGCTGCTGCTCGGCGTCTCGGTCTGGATCCGGCTTCGCCTCAACGAATCGCCGATCTTCCAGAAGATGAAGGACGAGGGCAAGAGCTCGAAGGCGCCGCTGACGGAGGCCTTCGCCAACTGGCAGAATGGCAAGCTCGTGCTGCTCGCGCTGCTCGGCGGCACGATGGGCCAGGGCGTGGTCTGGTACACGGGCCAATTCTACGCGCTGTTCTTCCTGCAATCGATCCTCAAGGTCGACGGCTATACCGCCAACCTCTTGATCGCCTGGTCGCTGCTGCTCGGCACCGGCTTCTTCATCGTGTTCGGCGTGCTCTCCGACAAGATTGGCCGCAAGCCGATCATCCTCGGCGGCTGCCTGATCGCGGCACTGACCTTCTTCCCGATCTTCAAGATGATCACCAGCAACGCCAACCCGGCGCTGGAGAAGGCGATCGAGCAGGCCAAGGTCGAGGTGGTGGCCGATCCCGCGGGCTGCGGCGACCTGTTCAACCCGGTCGGCACCCGCGTCTTCACGGCGCCGTGCGACACCGCCCGCGCCTTCCTGTCACAGTCGTCGGTCAAGTACTCGACGACCAGCGGCCCCGCCGGCTCCGGCGTCAAGGTCGTCGTCAACGGCAAGGACGTAGCCTACGCCAACGCCAAGGACAGCAACGCGGCGGTGCTCGCTGCGGTGCAGGCGGCCGGCTATCCGAAGGCGGGTGACGCCGGCATCGTGAAGATGTCGAATCCGTTCGACATCTTCCGCCCGCAGGTCGCGGCAATCATTGGCCTCCTGTTCATCCTGGTGATCTTCGTCACCATGGTCTACGGGCCGATCGCGGCGATGCTGGTCGAACTGTTCCCGACCAAGATCCGCTACACCTCGATGTCGCTGCCCTACCACATCGGCAACGGCTGGTTCGGCGGACTGTTGCCGGCGACCGCATTCGCGATCGTGGCCTCGACGGGCGATATCTATGCGGGTCTCTGGTATCCGATCGGGTTCGCGGTGATCACCGCCGTGGTCGGTTTCCTGTTCCTGCCCGAGACCAAGGACGTCGACATCAAGTCGAACTGATCGCAAGAAACGATCAACCAACACCAACCGGCCGCGGTCTCCGCGGCCGGTTTTGTTTTGGGGCGAGAGCTTCAGTTCTGATTGGAAACAGAACCGAAGCTCTCGATTCTTGTTTTGACGCGTCTTCTTTTGCGCGAACCGGTATCCACTTCGCTCGAAAACGCTCTATTGATTGCTGCCGATGAATTGCAGCACCACCTCGCGCCGGTGCGGGCGGGCGCGATGCTCGATCAGATAGATCGCCTGCCAGGTGCCAAGCGCGAGCCTGCCGTTCAGGACCGGGACCTGAAGCGAGGTCTGCGTCAGCATCGTCTTGATATGCCCGGGCATGTCGTCGGGCCCCTCGGTGTCGTGGGTCCAGCCGGCATTCTCCGGCGCGAGCCTGGATAGCGCGGTGGTGAGATCGACAAGCACGGAGGGATCGGCGTTTTCCTGGATCGTCAGGGAAGCCGAAGTGTGACGGATGAACAGCGTCAGCGCGCCGTCGCGCGCGCGGGCCTCGGCGATGAACGCCGCTGCTTCGCGGGTAAGGTCCGTGAAGCCGCGCCCCTGCGTCTGCACGGTCAGCAGCGACGATACGACGACGGTGGCCTGCACGGTCGATGGTGCTGAGCGCGTCAGCGATCTGGCGGATGTCATCAAAGCTCTCGATGTGTCGTCCTGGCGAAAGCCAGGACCCATTACCCCAAATGCTCATGATGGCGAAAGGTGGCGACGCGCATCGAGAAAAACAGAGAGGCCTCGGCGTATGGGTCCTGGCCTTCGCCAGGACGACACCAAGAGGTCCCCTCTCAAATCTTCCCCGACACGTCCTTCTGCACGCGGTTGGCCATGTCGATCAGCCGACGCCAGGCCTTTTCCAGAAACGACATCACACGATCCAGGTCCTGGTCGCTCGGCAGCGGGATCTCGATCTTGCGCTCGCCCTCGGCGACCTTCGGATCCGCTTTCTTGAGCGGGTCGGATTTCGGCAGCGCCTCGTCGATCTTGCCCGACACGGTCGGTCCCGCCGCGATCTGTCCCTTCAGCTTCTCGACTTCGGCCTGGAGCCTGCCGATCTCGACGTCGAGCGCGGTACGTTCGTCGGGCACCGCGTAGCAGGCCCAGCCGGCGCCGTTCTTGGTGCAGGTCGACACCGTGCCGGTGCGGGTGTCGAGCCGCAGCACACCCTCGGGGATCGGCGTCATGCTGTAGCGGCCGTTTTCGCTGTCGGGCGCCGATTGCGCGGCAACGAGACCGCCGCTGGTGGCCATCACCGCGGCCAGCGCCGCTGCAGCAAACCATGATGTTGTGGACGACGTCGCTGGTCTCATCGCACTCTCCGCCACGACGCGCGGGTGGCACATCCGCAATTCTACACCCCGGCGAGGCCATCCGCCGCCAAAAACACGCGCCCTGAATCAACGATCCCGGCGGCCCGTTTGATCCCGGCGGCACGGCGAAATGGCGGCCGCATCCACCGATCATGAGGAGAGCTGCTGCGGTGCGGCGTCACGCTGTGTGCAGCGCTGCCGTGCGGGCCGATATCATCAAATAAATCAGATACATAACGGAAAGCGACGCAATCGTGACTTGGCTTGACTTGATTATGGGCCATCAGTATGGTCCGCGCGGCTTTTGAGGGTGGCGGGCGTAATTTCCATTCAGCCGCGGTGTTTCGGGTCTTCGTTGCATGACACAGGGCACGGGACACGGGGAGAATGGAGATCGCGATAGATCGCCCGAGGAAGCTGCGCTTTCCGAACGGCTCGGAAATCTTGATCAGCGGTTGTCCGAGTTTCGCGACCGCCACGTCAAGACCGAGCAACCCGCAGGTGACGGCGAAGACAGAGCGGCCAGAGCTTCGGCGATGGCGCTTGGTTTCCGGCTATCCTCCGAGTTGGTCGCCGGTGTCGTTGTCGGAGCGGGGATTGGCTGGGGGTTCGACCGCTTGCTGTCGACGTCGCCTTTCGGATTTATCGTGTTCCTGCTGCTCGGCTTCGTGGCCGGCGTGGTGAATGTGGTGAGAACGGCAGGCGCGGGTCAGAACAGGCGCGGTGGTTCTTAAGCGATCCGCACAGGAGAGGAATGATCGTACCGGCCTCGCCGGTACGGGCCGGCCCGGCCGGCAGACCGAGACCCGCCGGCATTGCCCGGCAGACCAAGAGATGCCGCGCTGATGAAAATCGATCCGATCCACCAGTTCAACATCGAGCCTCTCTTCACGATCGGCCATATCGGCAATCACACGATCGCCTTCACCAATTCGTCGCTCTACATGCTGGTGGCAGTGGCGATCATCTCGCTCCTGATGCTTGCCAGCGGCACGCAGCTGGTTCCCGGGCGCCTCCAGTCGGTCGCCGAAATCTCCTACGAGTTCGTCGCCTCGACCATCCGTTCGACGGCCGGCTCGGAAGGCATGAAGTTCTTCCCGCTGATCTTCTCGCTGTTCATGTTCATCTGCGTCTCGAACCTGATCGGCATCATTCCCTACACCTTCACGGTGTCGAGCCATCTGATCGTGACGGCAGCCCTGGCGCTCCTGGTCTTCTTCACCGTCCTGATCTACGGCGTTGCCAAGAACGGCCTGAAATTCTTCTCGATCTTCGTGCCCCACGGTGTCCCCGGCTACATCCTGCCGCTGGTGATGTTCATCGAGATCCTGTCGTTCTTCCTGCGGCCGGTCTCCCACAGCGTCCGTCTGTTCGCAAACATGCTGGCCGGCCACATCGCGCTGAAGGTGTTCGCGGGCTTCGTCGCCATGCTCGGCTTCTCGCTCGGCGCCCTCGGCTGGGTCGGCGGCGTGCTGCCGCTGGCGCTCACGGTTGCGCTGTACGCTCTCGAGATTCTGGTCGCGTTCCTCCAGGCCTACGTGTTCGCGATCCTGACCTGCATCTACCTCAACGACGCCATTCATCCGGGACACTGAACGGTCCGGGGAATTTCCACCCAAAACCCAATCTTTCTTCCAAGGAGTCTAAAATGGATCCGGCAGCAGCAAAACTTATCGGCGCGGGCATCGCGTGCATCGGCATGGGCGGTGCGGGCGTCGGCGTCGGCGTGATCTTCGGCAACTACCTCGCCGCGGCCGTTCGCAACCCGTCGGCCGCTCAGGGCCAGTTCGGCAACCTGATCTTCGGCTTTGCCGTGACCGAAGCGCTCGGCATTTTCTCGCTGCTGATCGCACTGCTGCTGCTGTTCGTTCCGCTCTGAGGACGACGTTTCGCGCCGCTTCAACCGAAGCGGCGCGCATGACAGCAACAGGAGAACTCCATGGCTGAGAGTCATGGCGGGGCGAAAAGTCCGGCGGCGGGCGCCCACACCGGGGCCGAAGGTGGTCACGGTGGCGGCTTTCCGCCGTTCGAGAGCAGCACTTATGCTTCGCAGCTGGTGTCGCTCGCGATCTTCTTCGTCGTGCTTTACGTGATCGTGTCCAAGCTCGCTTTGCCGCGCGTCGGCGGTGCGATCGAGGCCCGTCAGAACAAGATCGAAGGCGATCTCGCCGAAGCGCAGAAGCTGAAGGACCAGTCCGACGCGGCGCTGAAGGCCTATGAAAGCGAGCTCGCTTCGGCGCGCACGCGAGCGCAGGCGATCGGCAACGAATCCCGCGACAAGGCAAATGCGCAGGCGGACGCCGAGCGCAAGGCGCTGGAAGAGCAACTGGCGGCCAAGCTCGCCGAGGCGGAAAAGACCATCGCCTCGACGCGTGCGAGCGCCATGAGCAACGTCCGCGGCATCGCGGCCGACGCGGCAGGCCAGATCGTACAGCAGCTCACCGGCGTGGTTCCGGATGCGGCGTCGGTCAACGCTGCCGTTGATGCGTCCTTGAAGGGTTAGTCGATATGTTCTTCGATCCTGAAACCTGGGTCGCCATCGCCTTCGTGATCCTGATGGTCGTGTTCGGCTATCTCGGGGTCTTCAAGAAGGCGATGGTTGCGCTCGATCATCGCGCCGACCGCATCAAGGCCGAGCTCGACGACGCGACGCGTCTCAAGCAGGAAGCCGCCAAGGTGCTGGCCGACTACAAGGCGCGCACCGCCTCGGCCGAGCGCGAGGCCGCCGACATCATCGCCAACGCCAAGGTCGAAGCCGAGCGCATCGCGACCGAGGCCAAGGCAAAGGTGGAAGACTTCGTCGCCCGCAGGACCAAGACCGCGGAGAGCAAGATCGCGCTCGCCGAGGCCCAGGCGCTGGCCGATGTCCGCGCCGCAGCCGCGGAAGCCGCCGTCCAGGCCGCCTCCACGATCCTGTCGCAGTCGGTCAAGGGCCAGGTCGCCGACGACCTGCTCGCCAAGAGCATCAGCGAGGTTCGGCAGAAGCTGAACTGAGGGCTTTGCTCTCATCAATCAAAAAGCCGGCGCGATGAGCGCCGGCTTTTTTGTTTGTCGGGCGCTGTACCCGCAAATTGGATGTCATCACCCGCGAAGGCGGGTGATCCAGTATTCCAGAGACAGCAATGGGGTACGGAGAAGCCGCGCCGTACTGGATGCCCCGCCGGAGCCTGTCATCGGGCTCGCCGAAGGCGAGACCCGTTGGCGGGGCATGACAGCTAAGTTGGCGGCCACCTACTTCTTCTTCCCGCGCGCCTTCGGCTCGGGCGAGAGCGCCTGCGGGTCGAAGCCGACATAGAAGATGTAGGAATCGGCGGTCGCCGTTGACGGGACCGGATAGGACAGATCCTCGGCGACGAAGGTGAAGGGCACGCTGCCGCCTTCCGACATCCCGACCGTGGTCCGGTAGGCCTTCGAGGCGATCACCTTCTCGCCGACGCCGCCCTGCACCACGGCGATGCGCAAGGGCACATCGACCGAGGCAGGCGCACCGGCGGGACCGGCGATGACGCGGCCCTGGATGCCGATCCGGGCCGTGATGTCGCCGCCGTTGCGGACGCATTCACGCGCCATCTTGGTGATGGTGGCCTGGAAGCGGACCTCATTGCCGACGGCCGGCTTGCCGGTGGCACCGACCGCATAGGTCGAGGCTCCGGCACGCACCGTGACCTGCGGGCAATCGAGATCGTCGTCGGCCGCAGGCTGGCCTGGCGCAGGCGCCGGCTTGGGCTGGGCCGGATCCTCGTCGGACTTGCCGCCGAACAGGCTCTTGAAGCGGTCGCTGAACGACTGGGCCGCCACCGGCGAGGCGGACGCGAACGCAACCGACAACGCCAGCGCGATCGCTGTCCCCCGCCGCAACGCATTTCGCGCTGACCGAAGCTCGTGCACCATCAACGCCCATACTCCATGACAACAACCCGGCCGATCGCCAGCCTTCCCCGCCGCGTTATATCGCCAAAATCGGCGAACCCAAGGCAAGCAAATAAGGCAGGACACCGGAGACTTTGGCTGTACGAACCGACTGGCTCAGCCGCGGAAATCCTCGTGCAGCAGGCCGAACAGCAAATGGTCCTGCCAGACCCCGTTGATGCAGAGATAGCGGCGCGCCAAACCCTCCCGGGAGAAGCCGCACTTCTCCAGCACCCGGATCGACGGTGCATTGGTGGGGATGCAGGCGGCCTCGACCCGGTGCAGGTTGAGCTCGCCGAACAGCGTCGGCAGCAGCACCCGCAGCGCAGCCGTCATGTAGCCGCGATGGGCATGGGGCTGGCCGACCCAATAGCCGATGGTGCCGGCCTGGACGATGCCGCGCCGGACATTGGCGAGCGTGATGCCGCCGACCATGGCGCCGTCGAGTTCACGGAAGATCAAAAAGGGGTAGGAGCGGTCCGCGGCGATATCCTCGGAATAGCGACGCAGGCGGCGGCGAAAGCCGGAGCGCGTCAGGTCGTCCGACGGCCAGATCGGCTCCCAGGGCGTGAGATAGTCGCGGCTGGACTCGCGCAAGTGAGCCCACTGCAGGAAATCCGACATCTGCGGTGAGCGCAGCAAAAGCCCGTTGCCGCGCGGCGCGAGGGCGGCGGGTCCACTGGATGGCAGGCGAAAGAGGGCCATGGTGATGCTTCCCGGGGCGGGTCAGCCCGTGCGCGGCTCCTAATGCAGCCGCGCCTTGGCACGTGCCCGGGTCAATCCTTCCGCAAAAGATACCGCCGTGTCCAGACCCCTGCCACTGCCTAATGCGACAACCGCAGGCCGGCTGCGCGAAAGCAGTGCACGCGCCGCATCCCGGGTCGATTCGACGCTGACGGCGTCGATCCGGGCCACCAGCTCCTGCACCGTCTGCGGCCGGCCATAGGCCAGCACGTGGCGGGCGAGCTGCTCGGCACGGGACGAGCAGCTCTCCAGCGCCATCAGGAGGCCCGCCTTCATCTGCGCCTTGGCCCGCGCAATCTCGGCCTCGGTCAGGGTCTCCACCGAATCATTCATGATGTCGACCACGACCTCCATCATCTCCGGCGCGTCGGCCGGATCGGTACCGGTGTACAGGCCGAAGAAGCCGGTATCAGTATAGGGCGCGTGGAAACTGTAGATCGAGTAGCAGAGGCCGCGCTTCTCGCGCACCTCCTGGAACAGCCGCGACGACATTCCGCCGCCGAGGATGTTGGTGAAGACCTGGAGCGAGAACAGCGACAGATCGTTCTGCGGCACGCCCTCCAGCGCCAGCGTCAGATGCGCCTGCTCGAGCTCGCGATGCACGACCTTGGCGCCGCCCTTGCCGAACTGGGCGGTCTGCGGCTTCGGACCCGGCGTGCCCTCGAAACTCGCAAAGCGTTTCTCGGCCTCGGCGACCACCTGCTTGTGATCGACCGCGCCGGCGGCGGCCACCACCATGTCGGGCCCGCGATAATGGGTCGACAGATAGCCGCGCAGCATGTCGCGGTTGAAGGCGCGCAGCGTCTTGGCGGTGCCGAGCAGCGAGCGGCCCATCGGCTGATCGGGATAGCAGAGCTCGTTGAGATGCTCGAACACGACGTCGTCGGGCGTGTCCTGCGCGGCACCGATCTCCTGCACGATGACGTTCTTCTCGCGCTCCAGCTCGTCGGGCTCGAAGGCGGGATTGGCCAGGATGTCGGCGAGCACGTCGAGCGCCAGCGGCACGTCGGCCTTCAGCACCCGCGCATAATACGACGTGGTCTCGGTCGAGGTGCCGGCATTGAGGTCGCCGCCGACCGCCTCGATCTCCTCGACGATCTCGCGCGAGGAGCGCTTCGTCGTGCCCTTGAACGCCATGTGCTCCAGCAGATGCGAGATGCCGTGCTCGTTGGGCTTCTCGTCGCGTCCGCCGACGCCGGCCCAGACCCCGAGCGCCGCAGTCTCGAGATGGGGCATCTTGTCGGTGACGACGGTGAGGCCGGACGCAAGCTTGGAAATCTCGACGCTCATCCGGCAACTCCCTGTTTTGCGGCGCGGCTGACCGACAGCACGAACCGCTCGACCTCGCCCTGATCGTTCTTCATCACCTTCATGTGTTCGGATTTGGTCATGAGGCCGTCGAGCCAGGCCGGCAATTGCGGCCGCTGGCCGCAGGCCGCCTCGACCGCGTCGGGGAATTTGGCCGGATGCGCGGTGGAGAGCACGATGCTGGGCACCGTGGTGTCGGTGGTATCGCGGTCGGCGACTGCGAGCGCGACCGCAGTATGGGGATCGACCAGCTCGCCCGCCTCGCGCCAGGCGGCGCGGATCGCGGCCGCGGTTTCGGTCTCGTCGGCGCGCCCGGCGTCGAACTCCTCGCGGATCGCGGCCAGCGTCGCATCGGGCAGCACGAAGCGCCCCGACTGCTTCAGCGACTCCATGAAACGGCGCACACCGGCCGCATCGCGCCGGCCGGCTTCGAACAGCAGCCGCTCGAAATTCGAGGAGATCTGGATGTCCATCGACGGCGACGCCGTGGCGTGCACCTCGCGCACCTCGTAGATGCCGGTCTTCAGCGTACGGGCGAGGATGTCGTTGACGTTGGCGGCGATGCGCAGGGTGCGCACCGGCAGGCCCATGCGCTTGGCGACGTAGCCGGCAAAGATGTCGCCGAAATTGCCGGTCGGCACGACGAAGTCCACCGCGCGCGCCGGCGCGCCGACGGCGACGGCGGAGGTGAAGTAATAGACCACCTGCGCGATGATACGCGCCCAGTTGATGGAGTTGACGCCGGACAGCGAGGTCGCATCGCGGAAGCGATGGTTGTTGAACATCGCCTTCACGAGCGCCTGACAGTCGTCGAAATTGCCTTCGATGGCGAGCGCATGCACGTTGGCCGCGCCCGTCGTCGTCATCATCCGCCGCTGTACCTCGGAGATGCGGCCGTGCGGGAACAGCACGATGAGATCGACGTTCTCGAGCCCCGCGAAGGCTTCGACCGCAGCGCCGCCGGTGTCGCCGGAGGTCGCAACCACGATGGTGGTGCGCTGGCCGCGCTTGGCGAGCACATGGTCCATCAGCCGCGAGATCAGCTGCATCGCCACGTCCTTGAAGGCGAGCGTCGGACCGTGGAACAGCTCCAGCACGAACTGGTGCGGCGACATCTGGCGCAGCGGCACCACCGCGGGATGGCGGAAGGTGGCGTAGGCCTCGTTGGCCATGCGACCGAGCTCGGCGTCCGTGATCTCGCCGCCGGCGAAGGGACGGATCACGTCGACCGCGACCTCCCAATAGGGACGGCCGAAGAAGCCGGCGATCGTGTCAGCCGAGAGCTGCGGCCAGATGGCCGGCACGTACAGGCCGCCGTCGCGGGCAAGCCCGGTCAGCATCACGTCACAGAAGCCGAGTTCGGGGGCCTCGCCCCGGGTCGAGATATAACGAGTCAAACTGCCCTCCAAAGGCCGGCCGAGCCGGAGCTCGATCCGTAAGCCTTTGATTTCACGATGTTCCTGGTTAACAGCCAGAGGCTTTGGGCCACCATAAAGTGTTTTGCGGCATCGGGAAACCGCTTCCCGCCCGCACCCCTTCCAACGAAAAGGGCTGCGGCGATGCCGCAGCCCTCTCTTGGAAGGTCTGTCGTTGATATGTGCAGACCGATCTGGCTCGTCCGGGACGCCTGCCCGCTGAAACTGGTCGCGCAAGCTTTCGTTGCCTGTCACGGCATCGTCAAGGGCGAAAACGACGAACCCGGGAAGGATGTTCCTATTTTTCCCGACGCGTATGAGCGCTGCATGCTGTCCGCAAGCTGGCGTCGGGATCGGCTGTTGCCGTTTTTTTCCTGATCTCTTGATTGCGACAGGAACGAAGGCAGGCGCAGTCCATTGTGTCGGCGGACAGCGTCTGCCGTCGGCCACGCATTGCCCGGCCGGCGGTGGCGCCGATCCGTTGACCGAACCGCTGCATCCTGGAGCAGCCGGTTCGGTCGCTGGCGGGACGTCAGTTCATGCCGATTTCCACCGCGATCCGGATCAGGTCGGAATGGTTCTTGGCCCCCAATTTCTGCTTGAGCAGGGAGGTGGTGTTGGCGACCGTCTTGTAAGAGATCCCAAGCGCCTCGGCGACCTCGACGATCTTGTCGCCGCGCCCGAGCAGGCGGAGAATCTCGAGCTCCCGCGGCGTCATCTGCGAGGCCGGATTGGCCTTGATCGCGGCGCCGGAAAACGTCACGGCCTCCGCGAGCTGCGGCGAGATGAAATTGTCGCCCGCGACCACCTTGCGCACGGCTTTCAGCAGGATCCTGGGATCATCGCCCTTGGAGACATAGCCCTGCGCCCCCAGTTCGACCGCCCGTACCACGAAGGCCGGATCGTCGTTCATGCTGAACATGATGATCTTGGCGTCGGGATCGTCCTTGCGGATCCGCCGCATCAACTCGAAGCCGGAGACATCGGGCAGGCTGATGTCGATCACGGTGACGTCGGGCCGCTTGCTGATATAGGCGCGATGGCCGGATTTGGCGTCCGTCGCCTCGTCAATGCGGATCGAATGGTCGGATGCGAAAAGGGTGCGGCAACCCGACAGCACCACAGGATGGTCGTCGACGATCAGAACCCTGGTCGCCGGCTTGGCATTATCTTGCATAACGCGCTCTCTTGTTTTTCGACTCATAGACCCGCGGGAACAAATGGAAAGAGAGAAATCCGCCGGGACACGTTAGAATTGACCTAATGTGGCAACGGCTCTCCTTCAGAACGCAACTGTTTCTTCCGCTCGGCGTGAGCTTGCTCACTGCGCTGATCATGGGCGGCGTGCTGCTCCAGACCTTCGCGGCGGGCCAACTGGCCGATGAGAACGAGCCGGGGCGGCGCTCGATCCGGGCGATTGCCGTCGCGCTCAACAACACCCTGCGCGCCTCGGACAATCCGCGGCAGACGCTCGACGCCTTTGTCCATTCTTTGGACACCTCCTCCGATATCCAATTCCGTGCGGTACAAGCGGGTCCCGCATCCTCCCCGATGGACGGCCTGCGCAAGCCGCATGGCGTGCCGCAATGGTTCGTCGATCTGCTCGCCGTCCCGGACATGGACACGACATCTCCGGTGACGATCGACGGCAAGCATGTCGGCGATCTCGTCTTCCTGCCGGACCTGTCGGCCGATCTGTTCGAGAAATGGATCGGCTTCCTCGCGTTGACCAGCCTGGTCGTCGTGCTGATGGCGATCACCGGCACCATCGCCTATGTCTTCGCGGGATCGGCCCTGCGCCCGCTGCAATATCTCGGCGAAGGGCTCACGCGGATGCGGCGCGGCGACTACACCGTGCCGATCCCGGTCGGCGGACCGCCGGAAATCCGGCAAAGCTGCGAGGAGGCCAATGCGCTGGCTGCAACGCTCGCGCAATTGAGCCAGGACAATCGCGACCTGTTGCACCGCCTGGTCTCGCTACAGGACGACGAGCGGCGCGATCTCGCCCGCGAACTGCATGACGAGCTCGGCCCGCTGCTGTTCAGCATCCGCGCCGGCACGATCGCACTGATCGAGGCTTCGCCGCCGGTGGGACATCTTGGCAATTCGGCGCAGGAGGTGCTGCAATCGGTCGAGGCGCTTCAGCAGACCAACCGCCGCATCCTCGACCGGCTGCGGCCGCTCTATATCGAGGAATTGGGGCTGGAGGCCAGCGTGCAGACGCTGCTCCGGAACTTTCGCAAGCAGGCCCCGCATATCGGCCTGACCGACACGGTCGATCCTGATCTCAACGGGATCGACGGGCCGCTGGCCCAGACCGTCTATCGCGTAATCCAGGAGGCGCTGACCAACGTGCTGCGCCATGCCGCAGCACGCAATGCCCATGTGCAGGCGATCCTCGCCGGTGAGACGCTCGCCATCGAGATCTCCGACGACGGCGGGGGATTTCCCGAAGGCAACGTCTTCGGCCGGGGCTTGACCGGCATGCATGAGCGCGTGCGCGCGCTCAGCGGATCGCTGTCATTGCTGCGCGCGGATGAAAGAACCTATGTGCGTTGCCGTCTGCCCGTGAAGACGACGCGAGACGAGCCGGCACAAAGCTAGCGCGTTTTCGAGCGACGTGGATACCGGTTCGCGTCGGGAAGACGCGTCAAACGAGAATCCACAGCCCCGTTCCGATTCAGCCGGAACGGAAATGGCTCTAGCACGCGCAGCCGTGATGCGCGTTCTGTCGCGCCGGCGCGCACAGCGTGCTGTAGATCTTGCCTTGCGCACTGAAGCGAAACGAGGCGTGAATGCGCAGCGAGCCTGCGATGGAATATTCGAGATCGACGCCATCAGGCACGGGATGGATCTCCTCGAGACCGAAGCCGGCCGACGAGAATGCGCTGAGCCGCGGCCCCCAGTAGGTTTCGAGCTCGCCTCGGCCGCGATAACGCTGCGTGCCGTTGCACGTGCATTCGACCTGGGCGTCGTCGGCATAGAGGTCGAGCAGCGTCGCGAGGTCGCCCTTCCGGCAGGCATCCACCCAATCGACGACAATTCCCATCTGATCGAAATCGCTCACGCCGCAATCCTGTCTGCCGCGAAAATTTGCATGCGGCTTAGGACCACACTCGTGAATGTGCGCTGAATGGTAAACCCCGGGTGATACCGGGTTCCTTCGGGGAACCTACGGAAAATTCAGCCCGGCCGGCGTCCCCTCACCCAGACGCCGAATGCGATCAGCACCGCGCCCGCGAGCGCGAACCAGGTGATGGCGTATTGCAGGTGATCGTCCTTCAGATGCACGTCGAGCGGACCCGGACGCGGGATGCCATTCTCGGGCGCTGGCTGTTCCAGATCGATGTAGAACGGCGCAACCGCGCCCCAGCCGAGCGCGCGCGCGATCGCCGCATGATCGCGCACGAACCAGAGCCGCTTGTCGCGGTTCTCCGCCGGCGTCAGCCAGCCCGGCGGTTCGGGAAAGCGCAGATAGCCGGTGAGCGCGACCGGCTGCCCGGTCACGAGCTTCTTCACCGCGCGATCCTCGACGCTGCGATCCTGCATCGTGTTCTCGACGAAGCCGGCATCGATCACGACCATTTCGCCAGTCGGAAGCCGCGCCGGCAGGAAGGCCCAGGTGCCGGGACCGGAGGCGTCCTTGCGCACGGCCGAGCCGGACGAATAGACCATCGCATCGGGCGAGGCGGCGTAGGCTGCGGTGAAGCTGACACGGCGGAATTCGTCGCGCGCGGGATTCAGCGCAGCCCATTGCGCGGGCGGCGGCAGCGCAACGGGTGCCGCCGCCAGACGCTCGGTGAGTGCTGCGATCAGCTCGTGCTTGGCGGTCCGGCGCTGCAATTGCCAGACGCCGAGAGCGACGAAGGCGGCCGTCAGGAGAAGCGTGAACAGCGCAAAGCCGGCCACGCGGGGCTTGCGCGCAGTCTCGTTCATTTCGCGCGGTCGACCAGCCGGCCCGGAGCTGCCTTGTGGTGGAATTGCAGCGCGATCAGCAGCGACTTCATCGCGCGCAGCGGCAGCAGCGTGGTGGCGAGGATCAGCGGCAGCCACAGCACCGCATGCAGCCAGTATGGCGGCTGGTATTTGACCTCGACGATCAGCGCGCACGCGACGACGATCCCTCCGGCCAGCATGATGATGAAGATCGCCGGACCATCGCCGGCGTCGATGAAAGCGTAGTCGAGGCCGCAGCGGTCGCAGCTAGGTGCGAGCGTCAGGAAGCCCGCATAGAGCTTGCCCTTGCCGCAGCGCGGACATTTGCAGGCCAAGCCGCGCATCGCGCTTTGCAGGACGGTGGTTGCGGGCTCGGATGGACCGGTGGTGTCGTTCATGATGGCGGACCCTATCACAGTTTCCGCCGAAACCTCCGGCGGCCCAAAAGCGAAAGGGCGGCCGTACGGCCGCCCTTTCTGATCGATCCAAAGCTGCTCAGTGCGCGCCGTGGGCCATGGTCTCGGCGCCGTGTCCCCAGACATAGATGCAGAGGAACAGGAACAGCCAGACCACGTCGACGAAATGCCAGTACCAGGCGGCGAACTCGAAGCCGAGATGCTGCTTCGGCGTGAAGTGGCCGGCATAGGCGCGGATCAGGCAGACCAGCAGGAAGATGGTGCCGACCAGCACGTGGAAGCCGTGGAAACCGGTCGCCATGAAGAAGGTCGCGCCATAGACGTTGCCGGCGAAGGAGAACGCCGCGTGGCTGTACTCATAGGCCTGCACGCAGGTGAAGAGCGCGCCGAGCACGACGGTGAGGATCAGGCCGTATTTCAGGCCCTGGCGATCGTTCTCGAGCAGCGCATGGTGCGCCCAGGTCACCGTGGTGCCCGACGTGAGCAGGATCAGCGTGTTCAGGAGCGGCAGGTGCCAGGGATCGAAGGTCTCGATGCCGTGGGGCGGCCAGGTGCCGGGGACTGCGCAGGCGCCGGCCTGGGTGCCGAGGCCGCAGCCGAACACCGCATCGCGGGTGGCGTGGACAGCGTCGGCCGGGAACAGCGCCGCGTTGAAATAGGCCCAGAACCAGGCAACGAAGAACATCACCTCGGAGGCGATGAACAGGATCATGCCGTAGCGGTGATGGAGCTGCACGACGCGGGTGTGGTCGCCCTTGTACTGGGCTTCCTTGATCACGTCGCCCCACCAGCTCGCCATGGTGTAGAGCACGCCGACGGTGCCGACGCCGAACACGATCGGCGCGGCGGAGAACATGTGATGCATCCAGGCGATCGCGCCGACCGCCATGATGAAGGCCGAGAGCGAACCGACGGCCGGCCAGGGAGAGGGATCGACCAAGTGATAGTCGTGATGCTTGGTGTGCGCCGTTGCCATTTGCGGTCTCTCTCCTCAATCCCGTGCCTGTCCGGCACTTATCCCCTTGTTTCCAACCTCCCGAGCCCGAAGCCCGGCGGTCAGAGATTTCCCTTGCGTTTGTCGCTCTCGCCGGATGCGAGCGGCTTCACCACCGGATCCTTCACCGGGTAGAACGTGTAGGACAGCGTGATCGTGTTCAGCCCGTCGTTCTCGTGGTCGTCGGCGATCGACGGATCGACGTAGAACACGACCGGCATCTCGCGCTTCTCGCCGGGCGCCATGGTCTGCTCGGTGAAGCAGAAGCAGTTGATCTTCTGGAAGTAGGACCCGACCGTCAGCGGCGCGACGTTGTAGGCGGCCTGGCCGGCGGTGGTGCGCGCGGCCTGGTTGGTCACGGTGTAGAAGACGGTCGTGACCTGGCCGATATTGACCTCGATCTCACTCTGCTCCGGCTCGAACTTCCAGGGCAGGCCGGGCGCGACGTTGGAATCGAAGCGCACCGCGATCTTCCGCGCGATCGGGCCCGTGGCCGGCGCGGAGGTCGCGACCTGGGTCGTGCCGTTGAAGCCGGTGGCGCGGCAGAACCAGTTGTAGAACGGCACCGCCGCGTAGGAGGCGCCGACCATCAGCGCCACCACGCCGCCGCAGATCGAGGCGACCAGCACGTCACGACCGAGGCCTTTCCTGGCCGCCCGGCTCTGCTCCCGCGATATGGTCGGCTCGTGATCCATATTCCCTACATCGGCCGGACTAGAACTGCCGGTCCCTTGACCATGGTGACGGCGAAGAACAGCACCACGAGCACGCCGAGCGCGAGCGCGATCGCGATCGAGCGCTGACGACGGCTCTTCTTCTGCGCCGCGGTGAGGACGATTCCATCTGGCTCAGGTTTGTCCGCCATTCCCGCGATCATGCGCCCCCTGCCATCGGAGCAAGCGCCCGGAACACGACCTCTGCCAGCAGGGTCGCGAACAGCGCGAACAGATAAAGGATGGAGAAGGCAAACAGTTTTCGCGTGGCACGCAGCGACTGGCTGCGCTCGCGGCGCATATAGACGTTGATCGCGAGCACCAGCATGCCGGCGCCGAGGATCAGCGAGACGACGCCGTAGACGGCGTCGAAATAGCCGAGCGCCCAGGGCGCGGCGGCCACCGCGATCAGCACGACGGTGTAGAGCAGGATCTGGAGGCGCGTCGCATCGGGACCGGCGACGTTGGGCAGCATCGGAATGCCGGCGCGGGCGTAATCGTCCGAGCGGAACAGCGCCAGCGCCCAGAAATGCGGCGGGGTCCAGAAGAAGATGATGGCGAAGAGAAGCAGCGGCTCGACGTCGACCGTGCCTGTGACCGCGGCCCAGGCCACCACCGGTGGCAACGCGCCGGCGGCGCCGCCGATCACGATGTTCTGCGCGGTCCAGCGCTTCAGCCACATCGTGTAGATCACGACGTAGAAGAAGATGGTGAAGGCGAGCAGCGCACCCGCGATCCAGTTGACGAGGATGCCGAGCGTCATCACCGAGAAGAAGGCGAGCGTCATGCCGAATGTCATCGCCTCGGGACGGGTGATGCGGCCACGTGGAATCGGCCGGTTCGCCGTGCGCGACATCTTGGCGTCGATGTCGCCTTCGAGCGCCATGTTGAGCGCCCCGGAGGCGCCGGCGCCGACGGCGATGCAGAGCAGCGAGGTGATCGCCAGCACCGGGTGGAAATGCCCGGGCGCCATCGCCATTCCGACCAGCGCGGTGAAGATCACCAGCGACATCACCCGCGGCTTGAGCAGCGCAATGTAGTCGCCCACCTCCGCTTCGGAGATGCGGGGATTGAGGTCGACGGCGTTGTGGTCGAGGACGGACACTAAATCAACTCGCTTCGTTATGGAGCCGCGGCGCCCGACACGGGCGCCGCGGGCGATCGCTTACTGCACGCGGGGCAGCACTTCGAACTGATGGAAGGGCGGCGGCGAAGGCAGCGTCCACTCCAGCGTGGTCGCACCCGCACCCCACGGATTGTCGCCAGCCGGCACCTTTTTCGCGAAGGCGTCGATCACGCAGTAGAGGAAGATCAGCACGCCGAAGCCGGAGATGTAGGAGCCGACCGACGAGACCAGATTCCAGCCCGCGAACGCATCTGGATAGTCGACGTAGCGGCGCGGCATGCCCGACAGGCCGAGGAAGTGCTGCGGGAAGAACACCAGGTTGACGCCGATGAAGGTGACCCAGAAGTGCGCCTTGGCCAGCGTCTCGTTGTACATGTAGCCCGTCATCTTCGGGAACCAGTAGTACCAGCCAGCAAAGATCCCGAACACCGCACCGAGCGACAGCACGTAGTGGAAGTGGGCGACGACGTAGTAGGTCTCCTGGAGCACGCGATCGACGCCGGCATTCGCCAGCACGACGCCGGTGACGCCACCGACCGTGAACAGGAAGATGAAGCCGACCGCCCAGATCATCGGGGCGCGGAATTCGATCGAGCCGCCCCACATCGTGGCGATCCACGAGAAGATCTTCACGCCGGTGGGAACCGCGATCACCATCGTCGCCGCGACGAAATAGGCCTGCGTCGCCGAGGACATGCCGACCGTGTACATGTGATGCGCCCACACCACGAAGCCGATGCCGCCGATCGCGACCATGGCGTAGGCCATGCCGAGATAGCCGAACACGGGCTTGCGCGAGAAGGTGGAGACGATCTGGCTGATCATGCCGAAGGCGGGCAGGATCAGGATATACACTTCCGGGTGACCGAAGAACCAGAACAGATGCTGGAACAGCACGGGGTCGCCGCCGCCGTCGGGCGCGAAGAAAGTCGTGCCGAAATTGCGGTCGGTGAGCAGCATGGTGATTGCACCGGCGAGCACCGGGAGCGACAGCAGCAGCAGGAACACCGTCACCAGGATCGACCACACGAACAGCGGCATCTTGTGCAGGGTCATGCCCGGCGCGCGCATGTTGAAGATCGTGGTGATGAAGTTGATGGCGCCGAGGATCGACGAGGCGCCCGCCAGATGGAGCGACAGGATCGCGAAGTCGACGGCCGGGCCCGGATGGCCGGAGCTCGACAGCGGCACATACATGGTCCAGCCGGCGCCGACACCGTTGGCGCCCGGCTCGCCCTCGACGAAGGTCGACATCAGCAGCAGCCCGAAGGAGGCCGGCAGCAGCCAGAACGAGATGTTGTTCATGCGTGGGAACGCCATGTCGGGCGCGCCGATCATCAGCGGCACGAACCAGTTGCCGAAGCCGCCGATCATCGCCGGCATGACCATGAAGAAGATCATGATCAGGCCATGGGAGGTCACGAAGACGTTGTAGGTGTGCGTCTCGTGGAAGATCTGCACGCCCGGATACATCAGCTCGGCACGGATCGCGATCGACATCGCGGCACCGATCACGCCGGCGACGACCGCGAAGATCAGGTACATCGTGCCGATGTCCTTGTGGTTGGTCGAATAGACGTAGCGCCGCCATCCGGTCGGATGGGCGTGCTCGTCATGTCCGTGGTCTTGCGCGTGATCGCCGTGTGCCGCTGCGCTCGTTGCCATTTTCAAATCCTGCCTTGCGTCCCATGCGGACCTTATGCGGTCCCGCCCTTTATGTCGCTTTCAGTCCCCTCGAGCCTTCACCCGGCGCTTACTGCGTCGGGCCGGCCGCGGAGGCGTAGGTGCTCGTGCCGCCGCTCGCATACTTCTTCTTCGCCGCGTCGACCCAGGAGGCGAACTCCTTGTCTTCCACGACGCGAATCGCGATCGGCATGAAGGCGTGATCCTTGCCGCAGAGCTCCGAGCACTGGCCATAGAACATGCCGGTCTTGGTGGCCTTGAACCAGGTCTCGTTCAGCCGCCCCGGAATGGCGTCGATCTTGACGCCGAAAGCCGGCAGCGCGAAGGCGTGGATGACGTCTGCGCCGGTCACCTGGACACGAATCACCTTGTTGACGGGCACCACCATCTCGTTGTCGACGCCGAGCAGGCGGGGCTGCTTGTCCTGGGCCATCAGCGAGTCGAACTCGAACTTGCCGTTGTCAGGATAGGCGTAGGACCAGTACCACTGCTTGCCGGTCGCCTTGATGGTCAGGTCCGCCTTCGGCACGTCGAGCTCCAGGAACAGCAGGCGGAACGACGGCACCGAGATGCCGACCAGGATCAGCACCGGAATCAGCGTCCAGGCCACCTCGATCAGCGTGTTGTGGGTGGTCCGCGACGGCACCGGATTGGCCTTCGCGTTGAACTTGATGACCACGACCACCAGCAGCGCCAGAACGAACAGCGTAATCAGCGTGATGAGCACGAACAGGAAGTTGTGGAACCAGACGATATTGTCCATCACCGGCGAGCCGGACTGCTGGAGCGTCCACTCCCACGGTGCCGGCTGCCCAAGCTCGGCAAATGCCGCGCCGCCCGTCGCCAATGTCAGACCAGCTACGGCCAATCCCAGCAAATGCCGGCCTACTCGGCCCATCGACATCCTCATGCCGTTCGCGCTCCCCTTACGAAATCACCCCAAGTGCGTTCCCCTATTTTCGGGAAACGCTTATTCGATCCGTCCGTCTGACAAACCGCCACTCAAGAATACCTCTAAGAGGAATTGGGGCCAGATCGCTAGAACGCCGAAATCAAGCTTCTCAAACCATAATTCTTGATCTATCGCAATGCAGTCTTGAGCCCCATCTGTCAGCGATCACCCGCAAGATATTTCCTAGTAACATCAGACAAAAATACCGTTTCCCGGGATGCTGTGGCTTGACAGCGGAATTGCCCGTTGTAGGCACTGGCGAACGGCCGCACAGGAACCTGATTCGTGCCGGCGACGGCGGCCTCGGCGGCGCGGAATTTGCTTGGGAATTGCCTTCAAGACGCCGTCATTTCCGTATCAGTCCACCCGCGCAAGCGACCCAAGCGAGCAGAGGGACCGACCCCGATGGGGCTTTCGAGATGCATAGCAAGGCCGGATAACAGCCTCAACGCGCTGATCGGCCTTCTGGCCGCCGCCCTTCTGCTTGCTTTACCCAGCCTCGCCCATGCGCAGGGCGCGGTGCGCTCCGTCCATGGCGACTGGCAGATCCGCTGCGACACCCCGCCGGGCGCCCAGACCGAGCAATGCGCCCTGATCCAGAGCGTGGTGGCCGAAGACCGCTCCAATGCCGGCCTGACCGTGATCGTGCTCAAGACCGCCGACCAGAAGAGCCGCCTGATGCGCGTGGTCGCCCCCCTGGGCGTGCTGCTGCCCTCCGGCCTCGGGCTGAAGCTCGACAACCAGGACGTTGGCCGCGCCGGCTTCGTCCGCTGCCTGCCCAATGGCTGCGTCGCCGAGGTCGTCATGGACGACAAGCTGCTCGGCCAGCTCCGCACCGCCAAGACCGCCACCTTCATCATCTTCGAGACGCCGGAAGAAGGCATCGGCTTCCCGCTCAGCCTGAACGGGCTCGGCGACGGCTATGACAAGCTGCCGTAGGGCTTTCTCGAACAACCTGTCGTCATTCCCGTCATCCTAAGGCGCGAGTTTGGCAGCGCGACCGCGCTGCCGTGCGAGCCTCGAGGGATGAACGGCCGAGCGCCAGCCGGGCCGTCGCCCTTCGAGGGGCGCTGAAGAAGCGGCCACCTCAGGGTGACGGTGATGGATCGAGCTCATGGCTAGCACACCGCACTCCGCAGCCGCCCTGATCGCCCTAGAACAGCAGCGCCATCTGGATCACGTTCTCATACACGTCGTCGATCTTGACGGCGTTGCGCGACAATCCCTCGACGGCAAAGCCCACCCTTTTGTAGAGCGCAATCGCATTCAGATTGTTTTCGCGAACGGAGAGCTCGACACGCGTCATGCCTGCAGCCCGCGCGGCATCGAGCGTCGTCCGGATCAACCGCGTTCCGAGGCCCTGGCCGCGAAACGGCCGCAACAGCCCCATCCCGAGGATGCCTGCATGAGCGTAGATCGGGCGCGGATGCCGCCTGACGTCGCACCAGCCGGCGACTTCCCCGCCGGAAAGCGCAACGAATTGCGGATTCCCCTGGGCGATCATGTCGAGGACGAAGCTGCGCGTCGCCTCCAGCGGAGGCGCCTCGAGGAAGGCCAGATAGCGCCGTTCCCGCGCAACCGTATCAACCGCGCGATGGAAGCTTTCGATATGCGTTTCGGATATGGCAATGATTTCAATCATGTCGTTTCAGTAATGTGACGCCCCGCCCTCTCGCCGAACGGCCGCGAAGCCATTATCTTGCCTGACATCTTTCCGACAATGGGTGATCGATGACCAATCCCGCCACAACCTCCCTGCTCGACCGCGCCAATCTCGACCGCGACCAGGTTCGCCACGAGGTCGCGCGCGGGCTTGCCGGCGCCGACGACGGCGAGCTGTTCCTGGAGTACAGCCAGACCGAAGCGCTGATGTTCGACAATGGGCGGCTGAAGCAGGCGACCTACGACACCTCGCAGGGTTTTGGCCTGCGCGCGGTCAAGGACGACGCCGTCGGCTACGCCCACTCCTCCGACGTCTCGCTGCCGGCGCTGATTCGCGCCGCCGACGCGGTTGCCGCCGTGCGTGGCGGCTATTCGGGCAGCTTCGCCGCCCCGCCGGCGCATACCAACGTGCGGCTTTATAGTGACGACAACCCGCTCGATGCCCCGGGCTTCGAGACCAAGGTCAAGCTGCTCGCCGAGATCGACGCCTATCTGCGCGACAAGGATCCGCGGGTGCGGCAGGTCAGCGTCAGCCTGGGTGCGACCTGGCAGGTCGTCGAAATCCTGCGGCCCGACGGCGAGAGCTATCGCGACATCCGCCCGCTGGTGCGCGTCAACATCTCCGTCGTCGCCGGCCAGGGCGACCGCCAGGAGAGCGGCAGCAAGGGCTATGGCGGCCGCGCCGGTTACGCCGAATTCATCGAGAGCAAGAACTGGCGCGACGCCGCCGACGGCGCGCTGCGCGAGGCGCTGGTCAACCTGGAGTCCGTTCCCGCCCCTGCCGGCGAGATGGACGTCGTGCTCGGCGCAGGCTGGCCCGGCGTGATGCTGCATGAAGCGGTCGGCCACGGCCTCGAAGGCGACTTCAATCGCAAGAAGACCTCGGCGTTCGCCGGGCTGATGGGCCAGCAGGTCGCGGCCAAGGGCGTCACCGTGGTCGACGACGGCACCATTGCCTCGCGCCGCGGCTCGCTGTCGATCGACGACGAGGGCACGCCGACCAACCGCACCGTGCTGATCGAGGACGGCATCCTGGTCGGCTACATGCAGGACCGTCAGAACGCGCGGCTGATGAACATGAAGCCGACCGGCAACGGTCGCCGCCAGGGCTATGCCCATGTGCCGATGCCGCGCATGACCAACACCTACATGCTCGCGGGCGACCGCGATCCGGCCGAGATCCTGGCATCGGTGAAGAACGGCGTCTTCGCCGCGAATTTCGGCGGCGGCCAGGTCGACATCACCTCGGGCAAATACGTGTTCCAGTGCACCGAGGCCTACAAGATCGAGAATGGCAAGATCGGCGCCCCGCTGAAGGGCGCCATGCTGATCGGCAACGGGCCGACCGACCTGCATCGCATCCGCATGATCGGCAACGATCTCGCGCTCGATACCGGCATCGGCACCTGCGGCAAGAACGGCCAGGGCGTGCCGGTTGGCGTCGGCCAGCCGTCGCTTTTGATGGAACGCATTACGGTGGGTGGAACGGGCGCATGAGTGTTGAGAAGGTGACTGCGACGACCACCAAGCGGAAGAGCAGCGGCTGGGGCGGGCAGCTGGTGCAACTCGCCGGCATCGTCGTCGCCGTGTTCATCGCCAAGGGCGCGCTCGCCGAGCCGTTCTACGTGCCGTCGGGCTCGATGGAGCCGACGCTGTTGATCGGCGACGCCCTGCTCGCCTCGAAATTCCCCTATGGCTACGGCACCTCGTCGCTGCCGATCCAGATCAACCTGCCCGAAAGCGGCCGCGTGTTCGCGGAGACGCCGAAGCAGGGCGACGTCGTGGTGTTCCGCTGGCCCGGCGATCGCTCGCAGGCCTGGGTCAAGCGCGTCGTGGGTCTGCCCGGTGACCGCATCCAGATGCGGCAGGGCCAGCTCTTCATCAACGACCGGCCCGCCGAGCTCAAGCCCGACGGCGTCGGCGCCGCGGAGGACGACAATGGCGGCAGCGAGCCCGCCTACCGCTATGTCGAGACGCTGCCGAACGGCGTCTCGCACCTGATCTTCAAGATGCGCGACAACGGCCCGCTCGACAACACGCCTGAGGTGACGGTGCCGCGTGGGCATCTCTTCGTGCTCGGCGATAACCGCGACAACTCCGCCGACAGCCGCGTGCCGCTGCGCTCCGGCGGCGTCGGCATGCTGCCGATCGACAATCTGGTCGGACGTGCGGATGCCGTGCTCGGCTCCTGGGATCTCGGCATGCGCGGCCAGCCGGTGTGGACCTGGCTGTCCGGTTTCCGCCTGGCGCGGTTCTTCACCGCGGTGCATTGAGCGGAGGTCTCCTCACCTCACGATGAACCGTGATGAATTCCTTGCGCTCGCGCTGAGAAATCCGGTCAACGTTACGATCATCGACGCACTCGCCAGGCTTGCGTTGCCCGACGCATGGCTGGTGTCGGGATGCTTGGTGCAGACGGCATGGAACGCGCTCACCGGCCGCCCGCTCGATCACGGCATTTCCGATTACGACGTGTTCTATTTCGATGCCGATACCTCATGGGAGGCGGAGGATGCGATGATCCGGGACGTGCATGCGCGGCTCGGTCATCTCGGCGTCAAGGTCGAGACGCGCAACCAGGCGCGCGTGCATCTGTGGTATCCGGGCAAGCACGGCCTGCCCTACCCGCCCCTGACGTGCTCGACGGATGGCATCGACCGCTTCCTCACGCAGAACACGCAAGTCGGCGTCAGGCGCGCGGGCAACGGCTACGAGGTCTACGCACCACATGGCTTCGACGATGTCGCAGGGTTGATTGCGCGGCCCAATCCGGGCCCGAATTTTTCCGCGGCAAGTTACGCGGTGAAGGCCGCGCGATGGAAGGCGCTGTGGCCGGAGCTCACGGTGATCGCGGCGGAGTGAGATGTCTCTCCACGTCATGGCCGGGCTTGACCCGGCCGTCCACGCGCAGCCGCAATTGAGGAGCGACGTGGATGCCCGGGACAAGCCCGGGCATGACGACCATGTGTGCAACGATAGCTAAATCCTACCGCACCACGCCCGACGTGAACCCCGCCTTGCGGCGCGGCGGCTTGATTTCCTTTTTCAGGAAGCAGCGCGCCTCGCGGCCGGTGTAACCGGGGCGGGCATAGGTGAAGGCGCGGCACTTGTTGTCGGCGGTGCAAGCAGCCTTGCAGGCCTCCTCGCCTTCGCCGTCCTTGAGCTCGAAATTGCGCAAATCGCCACCGGGGCGGTCGATCGAGGTCTCCACGCCTTCGACGCGCGGCTCGATCACGCCGGCGCCGCGGACGCCGGAGATGCAGCAACTGCCCGGCACGCGCGCCGGCACCGTATTCTTGAGCCAGCACACCGCTGCGGCGCCATCGACGTCGGGATAGGAGAAGCTCCAGGAGCGGCAACGGCGGTCACGCTCGCACAGCAGCGCGCAATCCTCGGGGTCGCCCGATGTGACCGGCGTGCTGAAATAGTCGCCGCCGGGCCGGTCGAAGGCCGTCTGGGCGCGCGCAGGCCAGCTCGCAAACACGAGCGAAAGCAGCGCGGCGCATGCCACGACGCTTGCCGAGACCCTTGCCATGACGGACAGGCGGCCCTTCCCCATCGGAACAGCTTTCGAGTTATTGACGACGCTCAGGTTTTTTCAGCCGGTCATTTGATCGCCGCAAACCTGTATGGGCGATGAACGGCTCAAGTCCTGGTCGTCGGCCTGTTGGTCTAGAACGCGTACTCCGCGCAGCTAGAACGCGTATTCCGCGTAGGCCGGTTCCACGGAGCCCTTCCAGGGGCCGTTGAACTTCTCCAGCATTTCCTCGGCCGGCGTGCGGCCGGAATCGATAATGCGGTCGAGCGGCTCCAAATGCCGCGTCTCGTCGCGGCCGAGCTGGTCGATCCGGCCGCGCCGGCGCAGGCCGGCATGTGCCAGAACGAGGCATTCCTTGGCGATCTCGAACAGATAGCGGTCCTTGATCCGCGCCTTGAAGCCGAAGCGCGGCACGTCGTCGCGCAGGGCCTGGCGCTCATGCGCGGTCCAGTGCTTCACCATGTCCCAGGCGGCGTCGAGCGACACATCGTCATAGAGCAGCCCGACCCAGAATGCCGGCAGCGCCGGCAGACGGCCCCACGGTCCGCCGTCGGAGCCGCGCATCTCGAGATAGCGCTTCAGCCGCACTTCCGGGAAGATCGTCGAGAGATGGTTGGCCCAGTCCGACAATGTCGGCCGCTCGCCGGGAAGATTGTTGTTGCGGCCGTCGAAGAAGGCGCGGAACGAGGAGCCCGAAACGTCGATGTAATCTTCGCCGCGCTTGACGAAATACATGGGCACGTCGAGCGCGTAGTCGACATAGCGCTCGAAGCCCATGCCGTCCTCGAACGCCCAGGGCATCATGCCCGAGCGCGCATTGTCCGTGTCGCGCCAGATCTCGGAGCGGAAGGAAAGGAAGCCGTTCGGCTTGCCTTCGGTGAACGGCGAGTTCGCGAACAAGGCGGTCGCGACCGGCTGGAGCGCGAGCGACACGCGCAGCTTCTTGACCATGTCGGCTTCGGAGGAGAAGTCGAGATTGGTCTGCACCGTGCAGGTCCGGTACATCATGTCGAGGCCGTACTGGCCGACCTTCGGCATGTAGTTGGTCATGATCTTGTAGCGGCCCTTGGGCATCACCGGGATGTCGGCGCGCGACCAGGACGGCGTCATGCCGAGCCCGAGGAAGCCGATGCCGAGCGGCGTTGCGATCTCGCGCACCTGCGCCAGATGCGCCATCAGCTCGCTCTGGGTCTGGTGCACGTTCTCGACCGGCGCACCGGAAAGCTCGAACTGTCCGCCCGGTTCGAGCGAGATCGCGCCGCCGCCGGTGACGTCGTAGAGGCCGATGATGTTGCCCTTCTCCATGATCGGCTCCCAGCCGAGCAGGAGCTTCATGCCCTCGAGCAGCGCGCCGATGCCGCGTGCGCCTTCGTAAGGCACCGGGCGGTGCCCTTCGAGCGTGAACGGCGTCTTCTCGTGCTCGGTGCCCATGCGGAATTCGGACGGGTCCTTGCAGCCTTCCTCGAACCACGCAACGAGCTCGTCGCGCGACTGCAACGGCGTCATATCGATCTGGTCTCGCGCCATATCAAACTCTAATCAAAAGCGCTTCGACGGAATGCGCGGGGTGACGGGATGGTCCGCGAACCCCACCGGGCGCGCAGACGTGCTGGTTTGCCGCGCGATCATCGCGGCGGCGTGCTTTCGTTGACGTTGGCGGCGGGCGGCAGCTTCATCTCGCCGCACGAGCAGCCCAGCCGGTCAAGCAGGCCGCTGAGCTTGACGGCATCGGCATCGGACAGTTTCGAGCCGACATACTTCTCGATCGCAGCGGAATAGGCACTCCACATCCGCTTCTGCAACTCGCGGCCGGCTTCCGTGATCTCGACGAACTGTCCGCGCTTGTCGATCTTGCATTCGCGCCGCGAGGCGAGCCCCTCATCGACCAGACGGTCGATCAGGCGCGAGGTGGAGTATTGCGGGATCAGCATCTGTCGTTCGAGCTCGACCGGCCGCAACTCGCCGGAGGGCGCGCGGGACAGTTCGAGCAGCGCGTCATACCAGGCCAGCGGCGGGAACCCCGCCTTCTTCAGATCCTGCTCGACGCAGTCGAGCACGCGGCTCTGCACCCGCATCAGGCGGATCCAGGCGGCGGTTGCCTCGGTCGATGGTTTGCGTTTCATGGTCCCGCTCAAACTCGTCGCCCGTCTCTTACCCCACTCGATGCACCTGCATCAATCTTGACTATTGCATGCACCTGCATGTAGGCGTTCATTCGCCCAAGCCAAGCAACAAGAGGAGGAAATTCCATGAAACTCTATTACTCGCCCGGCGCCTGCTCCCTGTCCCCCCACATCGCACTCCTCGAAGCCGGCCTGCCCTACGAGCTGGTCAAGGTCGATATCCGGGCCAAAAAGCTCGAAAACGGTGAGGATTATCTGAAGCTGAACCCCAAGGGGCAGGTCCCTGCGCTGGGGCTCGACAGCGGTGAGATCGTGACCGAAGGGCCGGTGATTGTCCAGATGATCGCCGATCAGGCTTCTGCCAAGGCGCTGGCGCCGGCCCACGGCAGTGCCGAGCGCTACAAGCTGCTCGAATGGCTGAACTTCCTCACCTCGGAGGTGCACAAGAGCTTCGGTCCGATGTTCGCGCCGGCGCTGAACGACGAGGCCAAGGCCTTCTTCAAGGACCGCGTCATGGGCAAGCTGAAATACATCGACAGCCAGCTCGCCGGCCGCGACTACCTGATGGGCAAGCAGTTCACGGTTGCCGACGGCTATCTCTTCACGATGCTGACCTGGGCCGACCGGATGAAGTTCGACCTTTCCGCGATGCCCAACCTCACCGCCTACAAGACCCGCGTCGCGGCGCGGCCGCAGGTGCAGGAGGCGCTGAGGAAGGAAGGGCTTGCGCAGACGAAGTAAGCGCTCGCAAGACGCAAAAGCGAAAGGCCGGACCGACGATCCGGCCTTTCTTTATTTGCTGCCCGGCGGGCGCGGGAGCGAACCCATTTCGCCGGATCATCATACCTTAGTTAGACTTATGAACTACTGTTCGCCAAATGTAAGTAGTGCTGTCTTGTCAGCACTCGCAAAGCGGGCGAGCTTGGCGGAATTGTTGAAGATTATTTGGACTCTCATCGGAGTTGAACTTGACGATTGTCTTCGTCCTGATCGTCGCAAGTGCGCTGGTGGGAATAGCGACAGGTTACGTGTTCAAGATCTGGGCGCTGGTCGTGATCTCGCCGCTCATCGCAGTTTTCTCGGCGATAATTCTGCGCGCTTACGAATTCGGGATGATGGCGGGCGTGATCGTCATTGCCATCTGTCTTGCCGTCTGCCAGCTCGCCTATCTTGCGGCAGCCTATGTGCTGCACGCGCGCAACGTCTCATCGCATGACGAAATCGACGGCGAGCCAGGCGAGACACCCGAGCAGAAGATCCGCCGCCAGCACAAGTAACGCCAGAGCTGCCCAAAGCACCGGGCCCTTGCGGCGCAGGCGCGCCGGCTTCTGTTGCGGCCAGAGACGGCCATTCGGGGACGCAACAGCGTATTTCGCGGTGAGATCGCGGCCAAGCGCGGTCTTCCGCAGCACCAAAGAGTTCATCAAGGACACTTTCTTATTTCGTCTTCAACTTGCCGATGGATCGGCAAGCGTCCCAACCGGGTTCATGACCCTGACCCGGAGCAAGACTAGTGCCAGGGCCGAGCAAAAGAACGGCGCCGCTTTGACGCGCCTATGACAATTGCGCGACACCGCGGCAGCGGGACTCTGGCACGGTTCCTACGCGAATTCTGTGACCGGTTCCACAGATCGGGAACCTCCTGACGCAACCGTGATGACGTCGCCCCAAACAAAAAGGCCGGATCGATGATCCGGCCTTTTCTTCTCAAATGACCTTGGGTGATCAGGCCGCCGCCTTCTTCGGCGCGAAGCGGCCGTAGAAGGTCTCGCCCTTCGCCGCCATCTCCTCGAGCAGCTTCGGCGGCGTGAAGCGCGAGCCGTATTTCGCTTCCAGCTTGTGGCAGAGCTCGACGAACTTCTTCGTGCCCATGAAGTCGATGTAGGACAGCGTGCCGCCGGTGAACGGCGCGAAGCCGAAGCCGAGGATCGAGCCGACATCCGCCTCGCGCGGATCGGTGATGACGTGATCCTCCACCGTGCGCGCGGCTTCGACCGCCTGCACCACCAGGAAGCGCTGCTTCAGCTCCTCGACGTCGAGCGTGTCGGGGTCGAGCTGCTTCGGCTGCAAGGCCGAGAGGCCCGGCCACAGGCTCTTCTGACCCTTGCCCTTCTCGGGATAGTCGTAGAAGCCCTTGCTGTTCTTGCGGCCGAGACGGCCCTGCTTCTCGACCATCTCCACCATCAGCTTCTTCTGATCGGGGTTGATGGCGTTCGGGCCGAGATCGGCTTCCGTCGCCTTCATGATTTTGAGGCCGAGGTCGAGCGCGACTTCGTCCGACAGCGAGAGCGGGCCGACCGGCATGCCGGCCATCTTGGCGCAGTTCTCGATCATCGCCGGCGGCACGCCTTCCAGGAACATCTCGTTGCCTTCGGCGACGTAGCGGCCGACGCAGCGGTTGGCGAAGAAGCCGCGGCTGTCGTTGACCACGATCGGCGTCTTGCCGATCTGCCGGACGTAGTCGAGCGCGGTCGCGAGCGCGACGTCGCCGGTGTTCTTGCCCTTGATGATCTCGACCAGCATCATCTTCTCGACCGGCGAGAAGAAGTGGATGCCGACGAACTTGCCCTGGTCCTTGAAGCCCTCGGCCAGCGAGGTGATCGGCAGCGTCGAGGTGTTCGAGGCGAAGATCACGTCCGGCTTCAGATATTCCTGCGCCTTGGCGAAGGTCTCCGCCTTGACCTTGCGGTCCTCGAACACGGCCTCGATGACGAGGTCGACGTCCTTCAGCGCCGCATAGTCTGCGGTCGGCGTGATGCGCGCGAGCAGCGCTTCGGCATCCGTGGGCTTGGCGCGGCCCTTCTTGATCTGCTCCTCGATCACCTTCTGCGCATGCGCCTTGCCCTTGTCGGCGCTCTCCTGGTCGCGGTCGATCAGGATCACGTCGAGGCCGGCGCGGGCCGAGACGTAGCCGACGCTCGCGCCCATGAAGCCGGCGCCGATCACGGCGATCTTCTTCACCTTGGTTGCGGGCACGTCCTTCGGACGGCGCGCGCCCTTGTTGAGCTCCTGCATCGACAGGAACAGGCTGCGGATCATCGCCGCCGCTTCCTTCGAGCGAAGCACCGAGGTGAAGTAACGCGACTCCACGCGCAGCGCGGCGTCGATCGGCAACTGGAGGCCTTCATAGACGCAGCTCATGATCGCGCGCGCGGCCGGGTAATTGTCGTAGGTCTCGCGGCGGTAGATCGCGTTGCCGGCTGGGAACATCATCATGCCGGCCTTGGAGAACACCGGACCGCCGGGCAGCTTGAAGCCCTTCTCGTCCCAGGGCGCGACGGCCTTGCCGCCGCCCTTGATCCAGTCTTTCGCGGCCTTGATGAGATCGGCGGCCGGAACGATGGCGTGGATCAGATTCAGCGCCTTGGCCTTCTCGATCGTGACCGGATCGCCCTTGAGCAGAATGGTCATCGCGTCCTGCGGCGGGACCAGGCGCGGCACGCGCTGCGTGCCGCCGGCGCCGGGGAACAGGCCGACCTTGACCTCGGGCAGGCCGAGGCGCGTCTTGGGATTCTCGGCCGCCACGCGATAGTGACAGCACAGCGTGATCTCGAAGCCGCCACCGAGCGCGAGGCCGTTGATCGCGGCCGCCCACGGCTTGCCGGAGGTTTCGATCGAGCGCAGCACCAGCGAGAAGCGCCGGCTCTGGTCGAACAGCATCTGGTTCGCGGCGGTCTCGCCCTGTTCCTTGAAGACCTTGGCATAGGCCTGGTTCATGCCTTCCAGCATCGACAGATCGGCGCCGGCGCAGAACGCCTCCTTGGCCGAGGTGATGACGACGCCCTTCACCGCGGCGTCAGCCGTGGTCGCCTTGACGATCGCGTCGAGCTCATTGGTCGAGGTCTCGTCGAGCACGTTCATCGAACGGCCCGGGATGTCCCAGGTGACGAGCGCGATGCCGTCGGCGTCGGTTTCAACCTTGAAATTCTTGTAAGCCATGTTGGTGCTCCTCGATGCCGCAGCCAGTCTTTCGGCGCAGCGGTTGAAGTGTGATCTCGTAGGGTGGGCATAGGCGCTCTTGCGCCGTGCGCACCATCATTTGCTGAGACGTCAGTGGTGGGCACGCTTCGCTTTGCCCACCCTACGCAGCTACGTCGTTACACCCGCTCAATAATCGTCGCGGTGCCCATGCCGCCGCCGATGCACAGCGTCACCAGCGCGGTGGACTTGTTGGTGCGCTCGAGTTCGTCGAGCACGGTGCCGAGGATCATCGCGCCGGTCGCCCCGAGCGGATGGCCGAGCGCAATGGCGCCGCCGTTGACGTTGATCTTGGCATTGTCGATGTCGAACGCCTGAATGTAGCGCAGCACGACGGAGGCGAAGGCCTCGTTGAGCTCGAACAGGTCGATGTCCGACTTCTTCATGCCGGAGCGCGCGAACAGCTTTTCGGTGACGTCGACCGGACCGGTCAGCATCATCGCGGGCTCGGAGCCGATGTTCGCGAATGCGCGGATTTTTGCGCGCGGCTTCAGGCCGTATTTGCTGCTCGCCTCCTTGCTGCCGAGCAGCACGGCGCCGGCGCCGTCGACGATGCCCGACGAGTTGCCGGCGTGGTGCACGTAATTGACGCGCTCGATCTCCGGATGCGACTGCAGCGCGACGCCGTCGAAGCCGCCCATCTGCGCCATCATCGTGAACGACGGCTGGAGCTGCGCCAGCGACTGCATCGTCGTCGAGGGACGCATGTGCTCGTCCTTGGCGAGGATGGTGAGGCCGTTGATGTCCTTCACCGGCACGACCGACTTGTTGAAGCGGCCCTCGTCCCAGGCCTTGCCGGCACGCTGCTGGCTCTGCACGGCGTAAGCGTCGACGTCGTCGCGCGAGAAGCCGTACTTCGTCGCGATCAGATCGGCCGAGACGCCCTGCGGCATGAAATAGGCGGGCACCGCCATCGACGGATCCATCGGCCAGGCGCCGCCGGAGGCGCCGATGCCGACGCGGCTCATCGATTCGGCACCGCCGCCGATGACGAGCTCATGCTGGCCGCTCATCACCTGGGCAGCGGCAAAGTTCACGGCATCGAGGCCGGAGGCGCAGAAGCGGCTGATCTGCACGCCAGGGACGGCTTCGCCGAGTCCCGCCTTCAGCGCGGCGAAACGCGCGATGTCGGAGCCGGCCTCGCCGACGGGATCGACCACGCCGAGCACGACGTCGTCGACGCAATCTTCCGGCAGGTTGTTGCGGTCCTTCAGCGCCTTCAACGGCACCGAGGCGAGCGCGAGCGCGGTGACTTCGTGCAGCGCGCCGTCCGCCTTGCCGCGACCGCGCGGGGTTCGGACGTGGTCGTAGATATAGGCATCTGCCATGGGAGCCTCCTGATTGCAGCTATTGGTTACGACCGCGACGCGGCCGGGATTATGGGTGAAGCGAAAACGCTCAGAACGCTTCTGCCGGCAGTTCCATGATGGTGGCGCAGCCCGACTGGATGCGCGCGAGATTGGCCGCGGTCTCCGGCAACATCCGCTCCATGAAGAAGCGGCCGGTGACGAGCTTGGTCGAGAGATAGGGCGTCGCCCCGCTCTCGGCAATCTTGGCATTCGTCACCTTGGCCATCTTCGCCCACATGTAGCCGAGCGCGACGAAGCCGAAGAGATGCAGGTAATCGGTTGCGGCAGCACCCGCATTGTCCGGCTTCATCATCGCGTTCTGCATCAGCCAGGTGGTGGCCTGCTGGAGATGGCCGAGCGAAGCCGAGAGCGGGGTGATGAAGGGCTTTAGCGCCTCGTCGCCGCCGTTCTCCTTGGCGAAGGCCATGACCTCGCCGAAGAAGGCCATGATGGCGCGGCCGCCGTCGCGCGGCAGCTTGCGACCGACGAGGTCGAGCGCCTGGATGCCGTTGGCGCCCTCATAGATCATGGCGATGCGGGCATCGCGCACGAACTGCTCCATGCCCTGCTCGGCGATGTAGCCGTGACCGCCATACATCTGCTGCGCCTGCACCGCGTTGGCGAAGCCGTAATCGGTGAGGAAGCCCTTCAGCACCGGCGTCATCAGGCCCATGTGGTCGTCGGCGGCCTGGCGGTCCTTGGCATCCTCCGAGCGGTGGGCGACGTCGCTCTTCAGCGCGGTCCACATCACGAAGGCGCGCGCGGCCTCGTTGAAGGCGCGGATCGAGAGCAGCGTGCGGCGCACGTCGGGATGCACGATGATCGGATCGGCCGGCTTGTCCGGCGCCTTGGTGCCGGTCAGGGAACGGCCCTGGATGCGCTCGCGGGCATAGGCGACCGCGTTCTGATAGGCGACCTCGGACTGCGCGAGACCCTGCACGGCGACGCCGAGGCGGGCCTCGTTCATCATCACGAACATGCCCTGCATGCCCTTGTTCTCTTCGCCGATCAGCCAGCCGGTGGCGCTGTCGTAGTTCATCACGCAGGTGGAATTGCCGTGGATGCCCATCTTGTGCTCGATCGAGCCGCAGACCACGCCGTTGCGTGCCCCAACCGAACCGTCGGCGTTCACCAGGAATTTCGGCACCACGAACAGCGAAACGCCCTTGATGCCGGCCGGAGCGCCCTCGATGCGGGCGAGGACGAGGTGGATGATGTTGTCGGCGAGATCGTGCTCACCAGCGGAGATGAAGATCTTCGTGCCCGTGATCTTGAAGCTGCCGTCGGCCTGCCGCACCGCCTTGGTGCGGAGCATGCCGAGATCGGTGCCGCAATGCGGCTCGGTCAGGTTCATGGTGCCGGTCCATTCGCCCGCCACCATCTTCGGCACATAGGTCTTCTTCTGCTCGGGGCTGCCGTGCACGATCAGGGCTGCGGTCGCTCCCATGGTGAGGCCGCCATACATCGAGAACGCCATGTTGGCGGAGATCTGGAATTCGTTGACGGCCTGGGAGAGCGTCACCGGCAGGCCCTGCCCGCCGAACTCGGTCGGCGCCGACAGACCAAGCCAGCCACCCTCGGCGACCTGCTTGAACGCGTCCTTGAAACCCTTCGGCGTGGTGACGCTGCCGTCATCGGCGCGCTTGCAGCCTTCGAGATCACCGACGCGGTTGAGCGGCTGGAGCACCTCTTCGGCGAGCTTGGCGGCTTCGCCCAGGATCGCCTCGCGCACGTCGCTGGACGCATCGGAGAAGCCGGGCAGATTGTCGTAACGATCGATCTGGAAGACGTCGTTGAGCAGGAAATTCACGTCTTCGACGGGGGCTTTATAGATCGGCATGGTGGTCTCCCGGCATGGGCGTTGAAGTGGTGGAATTCGCTATGATTGGGCGGCAAGCTGCTCCGCCATCAGGCGGTGCAGCATGTTGATCGCCTTGAGCGGACGCACCATCACCTTGAAATGGGTGATGCGTCCCTCGGGATCGAAGCTGATGATGTCGACGCCGTTGATCTCGATGCCGTCGATGACATTCCTGAATTCGAGCACGGCGCCGCTCTCGCTTCGCCACTCGCCGACATAAGTGAAGCCGGGACCGCCGAGCACCTTTTCGGCGCTCGACAGATATTTGAAGGTGATGTCGCGGCCGCGCTGGGGCGAATGCACCACAGGGCTTTCGAAGACCGCATCGGGATGGAGCAGGTCCCAGAGCGCTTTGCGGTCATGGGACTTCATGTAGCCGTACCAGGAGTCGAGGCCGGTCATTCTCAGTTGCCTCCCTATAGGCCTGGGCAAAAAAACGCGAAAACAACCCCATGCACAGTAGCGAAGAGGTTGATTTTGCTGGATCTTCGGGGGCGGGTCTTGTGGCCCGCTCCGAAGCCGTCCCATATGCACATTGACGCATATGCGTAGGTGCGCATAAAGTCAAGCTGGTTGGTCAAGATCGAAGACGAAGGAGGCCAGTCATGGCACTGGGCGACGCAATCCTCGCATGCCTGACGGAACGTCCGATGACGGGTTACGAGCTCGCCAAGACGTTCGATTCCTCGATTGGCTTCTTCTGGAAGGCCGACCACCAGCAGATCTATCGCGAGCTCTCCAAGCTGCGCGACCGCGGCTACATCCAGGGCCGCGAAGTCGTGCAATCCGGCAAACCCAACAAGCTGGTTTATACGCTCACGCCCGAGGGTAGAACAGCGCTGCGGCACTGGGCCGCGCGCCCAAGCACGCCAGCCTCGACCAAGGACGATCTGCTGGTCCGGCTGCATGCGCTCGACAGCATCGACATCGAGCCGCTGCGGACCGATCTGATGGCCCGGCTGGAGCACCACCGCGACCGCCACGCCAACTATGAGCGGATTCTGAAGAAGCGTTTTCCGGACGGCACGGCGGAGGGCCGGCTCGATCTCGGCAACCTGCTCCTGCTTCGCCTCGGCGCCCGCCACGAGCAGATGGTGGCCGATTTCTGCGAAGAGGCACTCGCGGCGCTGTCGACGATGAGCGGCAAGAGCACGGTGGTGCCGCTGGAAGACGGCAAGCGCGAGGGGAAGGGCTGAGGACTGGCCCGACTCGAACTTTCGCCGTCTCCTCCGGCGTCATCGCCCGCGGAGGCGGGCGATCCAGTACGCCGCGGCGTCTCTCTTCCAGCCGCGCTGCCTCGGAATACTGGATGCCCCGCCTTCGCGGGGCATGACACCGGTTATTTGGCGACCGGATGAGCGCCACAACGACTCCCCCCGGTTCCCCCCGCCCAACTTTAAGACATCGGCAACGCATTCCTTAACCCGTTATTTACCGTAACAGGAAAAAGTCGGTTTTCGAGGCAGACGACCCGCGCCGAATTCGATTGTCTTGCAACCGGGACGCGTGGGGAGACTGGAGGCGCCGGGTGGGGCGCCGGAGTCGGAACCGGACAGAGTCATGAATTCGCGCGTATCGTGGAGTGTTGACGGCATCGATCCCTCCGTCCGGGAGCGGGCCGAAGCTGCTGCGCGCAGAGCCGGCATGTCACTCAACGATTGGCTGAACTCCACGCTCGGCGAAACTGCCCCGCCAAACTTTCGCGGACCTTACGAGCAGCGTCCGCAACACATGCCGAACCACGTGCCGAGTCCGGAGAGCCGCGAAGTCGCCGACATCCACCAGCGGCTCGACGCGATCACCCAGCAGATCGAACGGATTTCAAAGCCGACCCCGCGCCAGGACTCTTCACGACAAGAGGTCTCGCGCGAGCAGGGCGTCGCACGCCAGCTCAACGATGCGATCTCGCGGCTCGATGCGCGCCTGTCGCAAATCTCGAAGCCGCAGCAGCTTCAACCGCAAGCGCCTCAGGCGCCGCGGCCCGCACCCGCCGAGACGCGCCAGCGCCAGGCCGATGCGGTCGAGCGCGCGGCCGCACAGGTCTATCGCAGCTCGCCGCCTCTGAGCCCCGCCTCGTTCGACGTGGCTGTCGCCGAGATCACGGCGCGGCAGAGCGAGCTCGACGGCTTTACGCCCAGGCAGATGCCGCCGCGCGCCGCGCCGTCGATTGCACCAGCAGCCGCCCCTTACGCGCCTCCCATCGCGCCGATGGCGCCGCCCGCGCCTGCCTACGCTCCGCCGCCACCGCAGCCGGGGCCGGATTTCTCGTCGCTCGAGCGCCATCTGCTCAAGATCACCAGCCAGATCGAATCGCTCCAGCGCCCTGACAATACCGAGCAGGCGATCAACGCCTTCCGCAGCGAGCTTGCGGAGATCCGCCACGCCATCACCGAGGCGATGCCGCGCCGCGCGATCGAGTCGATCGAAAACGAAATCCGCTCGCTGCACCGTCGCATCGACGAGACCCGCTCGTCCGGCACCGACGGCCAGGTCCTGTCAGGCATCGAGCACGCGCTGTCCGACATCAAGCAGGTGCTGCGCACGCTGACGCCGGCCGAGCAGCTCACCGGCTATGACGAGGCGATCCGCAATCTCGGCGCCAAGCTCGATCTGATCCTGCGCGCCAATGACGATCCGTCCACGGTGCGCCAGCTCGAAGGCGCGATCTCGGCGCTGCGCGGCATCGTCTCCAACGTCGCCTCCAACGAAGCGCTGGCACGGCTTTCCGAGGACGTGCAGCTGCTGTCGTCCAAGGTCGACCAGATCACCCGCTCGTCCGGCCCCGGCGACAGCTTCGCCGTGCTCGAGCAGCGCATCGCGGCACTCACCGCCGCGCTGGAGACGCGCGAGCGGCCTCAGCCTGCCGAGAGCACCGAACATTTGGAAGCCGCGATCCGCGCGCTGTCGGATCGTTTCGACCGCATGCAGGTCGGCAACGATTCGGCCTCGACCTTTGCGCATCTCGAACAGCGCGTCTCCTATCTGCTGGAGCGGATCGAAGCCGCCTCCGATCCGCGCAACGGCAACTTGAGCCGCGTCGAGGACGGGCTGCACGACATCCTGCGCCACCTGGAGCGCCAGCAGGCGACCTATTCCGCGCTCGCCGAGAGCCGCAACTCCGCGCCGCCTGCCGATTCCGGTGTGGTCGATCTCGTCAAGCGCGAGCTCTCCGACATCCGCTTCAGCCAGGCCGAAACCAACCGCAGCACCCAGGACTCGCTCGAAGCCGTCCACAGCGCGCTCGGCCACGTCGTCGATCGCCTCTCGATGATCGAGGGCGATCTGCGCGCGGTGCGCACTGCGCCGCCGGCCCCTGCACCGCAGCCGATGCCGATGGCTGCGCCCATGGAGCCCGCGCCGATGGCGCGCGAATCTCGGCCGCAGCAACAGCAGCCGAAATACGATCCGAAGCCTGAGCTGCCGAATCCGGCCGCCATGCAACAACCGGCGCATTCTGCCTTCGTGGCCGCGCCGCGCGAATTCCACGCCGCCGCGGCACCTGCCGCTCCGCCGCCGGTCCCGATGGCGCCGACGGCACCGCCCGTTCCGCCGCGCGCGATCAGCGAAATCCTGGAGCCGCATACCGCGCCCGCGCGCGGTGCGCTCGCGCCGGAATTGCCGCCGGATCATCCGCTCGAGCCGGGCACACGGCCGGGTGGGCGCGTCGCCACACCGTCGGAGCGCATTGCCGCTTCCGAAAGCGCGATCAGCGGAATTCCCACTGCTCCGAAGGAGCCAGTGTCGTCGTCGAGCTTCATCGCGGCCGCGCGCCGCGCCGCCCAGGCCGCCGCCGCGCAACCGCCCGAGAAGCCGGCCCGTGGCGCCAAGGCCGCAATCGCCCGCGCCAAGGACAAGGGTCAGGAAGGCGCCTCGACCATCACCTCGAAGATCCGCTCGCTGCTGGTCGGCGCGAGCGTGGTCGTGATCGTGCTCGGCACCTTCAAGATGGCGATGAACCTGCTCGATGGCGGCAGCGCGCCGCCGGCGCCGCAGGCGATGGAGAATTCGGTGAGCGAGCCCGCGCCGCGAGCCCCGCCGCCCGTTGAGAACAAGCCGGCTGCGCCGGAACAGGTCACGCCGTCGATGACCTCGCCGACGCCGATCGGAAAGCAGTCGCAGAACAATGCCGCGCCGGTGTCGGTGACAAGCCCGAGCGGCACCGCCTCGGTCGAAATCCCCCAAACCCCGGCCGCTGCGCCAACCCCGCCTGTGGCGTCGAGCGACGTCACCGGCGCGCTGTCGGGCGCCAGCCGCGCGCGGCTCGGCCTCGTCCAGGTGCCGCCGAGCGAAAAGCTTCCTGATGGTATCGGCGGCCCGGCCTTGCGCACCGCCGCGATGAAGGGCGATGCGACCGCCGCCTACGAGATCGGCGTGCGCTTTGCCGAAGGCAAGGGCGTCGCTTCAAACTACGACGAAGCTGCGAAATGGTACGACCGCGCGGCGCAGGCCGGCGTGGTGCCCGCAACCTTCCGCCTCGGCACGCTCTACGAAAAGGGCCTCGGGGTGAAGAAGGACGCCGATATCGCCCGCCGCTACTACACGCAGGCCGCCGAGCGCGGCAACGCCAAGGCGATGCACAATCTCGCGGTGCTCGACGCCGACGGCGGCGGACGCGGTGCCAATTACAAGAGCGCGGCGCAGTGGTTCCGGAAAGCGGCCGACCGCGGCGTCGCCGACAGCCAGTTCAATCTCGGCATCCTCTATGCCCGCGGCATCGGCGTCGAGCAGAACCTCGCCGAATCCTACAAATGGTTCAGCCTGGCGGCCGCCCAGGGCGATGCAGACGCGACGGGCAAGCGCGACGACGTCGCCAAGCGCCTCGACCCGCAATCGCTCGCCGCCGCCAAGCTCGCGATCCAGACCTTCAGCGCCGAACCGCAGCCTGACGACGCCGCCAATGTCCCAGCCCCGAACGGCGGCTGGGACAGCGCACCGCAGGCGAACGCCAAGCCCGCGCCGAAGCCGGTCGCGACCAAGCGCTCGGCGTCCGCCGCGCACTGAGAGCGGTCACTCAGTCGTCTCTGACGACAAATCTCCCCATGTCGTCCTGGCGAAAGCCAGGACCCATTATCCCGACTGATTGTCATCGCGGCACGCTGTGGCCACAGCGTCCTTCGACAACGACTGCTTGTGGTCATGGGTCCTGGCTTTCGCCAGGACGACTTGGAGAGCCACGGCGCCTCGATCACCCTCCTCATGCCCATTCGCCGCGCCCAAGATTCCTGATCCCTCCGCCGGCGAATTCGGCTATTGAGGGACGCGGCAATCGTTCCGATCTTTCCGCGAGCATTCCGCGCTAGTCGATCCGTCTCGCCGGTGCGTGGTTCAATGCAGCTCTACCTTCCGATCGCCGATCTTCCGGTCAACGTCTTCCTGGTGCTGGCGATGGGCGCTGCGGTCGGCTTCGTCTCCGGCATGTTCGGGATCGGCGGCGGCTTCCTGATGACGCCGCTCCTGATCTTCATCGGCATCACGCCGGCGGTCGCGGTCGCCTCGGTCGCGAGCCACATCGCCGCCTCCTCCTTTTCCGGCGCGATCTCTTACTGGCGGCGGCGCGCGATCGATCCGGCGCTGGCGAGCGTGTTGCTCTGCGGCGGCGTAACCGGCACCGCGCTGGGGGTATGGACCTTCACGCAGCTTCGCGCGCTCGGCCAGCTCGACCTGATGATCGCGCTGTCCTACGTCGTGCTGCTCACCACCGTCGGCAGCCTGATGTTCTCGGAAGGCCTGCGCGCCCTGATGCGGACCCGGCGCGGCGCGGTGCCGCCGCGGCGCACGCACAACTGGATCCATGGCCTGCCGCTGAAGATGCGGTTCAAGCGCTCGAAGATCTATCTCTCGGTGATCCCCGTGGTGATCGTCGGCATCATGATCGGCTTCATCGGCGCCATCATGGGCATCGGCGGCGGCTTCATCCTGGTGCCGATCATGATCTACCTGCTGCGGGTGCCGACCTCGACGGTGATCGGGACCTCGATGGTCCTGACCGTGGTCACCATGCTGCTCGCGACCATGCTGCATGCGGTGACCAATCACCTCGTCGATGCCGTGCTGGCGCTGATCCTGATGGTCGGCGGCGTCACCGGCGCGCAGTTCGGCGCGCGTGCCGGCCAGAAGATCCGCGGCGAGCAGCTGCGGCTGCTGCTGGGCCTGTTGATCCTCTCGGTCGGCGTGCGCTTTGCGATCGAGCTGGTGATCCGGCCGGAGGATCTCTTCACCATCCGTGAGCTGGGGGTGAGCGGATGATGCGCGCGCTTCTCGCAGTCGTTCTCGTCCTGTCGCTCGGCAGCGCCGCGCGGGCCGAGCGGCTGATCGTGTCGGTCTCCAACCACCGCGTCACGGTGACGCCGAATTATTCCGGCGAGGAGCTGGTGCTGTTCGGCTCGGTCGAGAAGGACGCCACGACGCCCGCGGACCGCACGGCTTACGATCTCGTGGTCACCGTGATGGGCCCGCGCGCCGACATGGTGACACGGCGCAAGGAGCGCACTTTCGGCATCTGGATCAACACCGACTACCGGCAGTTCCTGCAGGTGCCGAGCTATCTGGCGCTGTTCGCCAACCGCCCGTTCGACGTCATCACCTCGCCCGACATCGCACGGCGGCAGCAGATCGGGCTGAACAACGTGCTGCTGACCCAACGAGTCAGCGGCGACTATGCCGACGTGGTGCCGAACGACGCATTCCGCTCCGCCTTCATCCGCCTGCGCACCCAGCGCGGCCTCTATCGCGAGGATGCGAGCGCCGTGACATTCCTGACACCGACGCTGTTCCGCACCGGCATTCCGCTGCCGGCGGAGGTGCCGATCGGCACCTACGAGGTCGAGATCAAGCTGTTTGCGAACGGCGCATTCATCGGCAAGACCGAGACCGCCTTCGAGATCGTCAAGGTCGGCTTCGAACAGTTCGTCGCGACGACCGCGCGACAGAACGGCCTGATCTACGGCCTCGCCACCGCGGCCATGGCGCTGATGACGGGATGGATGGCGTCGATCGTTTTCAGAAAGGATTGAGGCGGAGCCCTTCTCTCCGAGTCGTCCTGGCGAAAGCCAGGACCCATAACCACAGGGCGTTGTTGTTGGAGAACGCTCTGGCCACAGCCTGTCGCAACAATGACCAATCGGGGTAATGGGTCCTGGCTTTCGCCAGGACGACGTTGAGGTATTTTCGCACGCTACGACGCCGCCTTCGCCGGCCGCGTCACCAGATAGATGCCGAGTGCGACCGGGATGATGCCGAGCAGGTCGCGGGCCTCGACATGCTCGCCGAGCACGAGGAAGGCGAACAGCATGCCGAGCGGCGGCATCAGGAAATGATAGGCGCTGGCAGCAGTCGCACCGCACACTTTCAGGAGATGAAACCAGAGCCAGTAGGCGAGGATGGAGCCGCCGAGCACGAGGAAGGCGAAGGCGCCGATCAGGCTTGGGGTGAAATCGATCGCGTGAATATCGGCGAAGGTAAGCGCAACCGGCGTCAGCACGATGCCGGCGGCGAGGTTCTGCACGCCGTTGCCGATCCACAGGCTTCCCTTCGGCGCGAGCAGCTTGAAGAGGATCGTGCCGGCGACGATGGAGGCGAGCGAGGCCAGCGTGAAGACGATGCCGTGCAGCGAATCGGTGCCGACCGACAGGCGGTGCCAGACGATCGCCATCACGCCGATAACGCCGAGCAAGAGACCGCTCGCCTTGCGCCAGGTCATGCCTTCGCCAAGGAGCAATGCGGCGAGCGCCGCGGTGAACACCGGATTGGCCGACACGATCAGGCCGCCGAGCCCGGCGGAGACCGATTGCAGGCCGGTGTAGCCGAGCCCGAGATAGAGTGCGTTGTTGGCGATGCCGAGCACGGCGAAGATGGCCGCATCACGCCAGGACAATGACCAGTCGTCGCCGCGGATCAGTGTCGCACCGAGGATCAAGATGCCGGCGAGCGAGAAGCGCGCGGCGAGCAGGATCAGCGGCGGGCAATGGGTGACGCCGATCTTGCCGGCGACGAAGGCATAGCTCCAGAGCAGGCAGAACAGTCCGATAGCGAGCGGCAGCGTGTTGAAGCGGCTGCGGGGGACGGGAATCGAGGGGGCGAGCGACATGAGGGCATTCTCCTGAGCCCTCGATCTAGGGAGACCGCTTGTCATTTGGAAATTAAATGATTAACTATGGATCAGTGGATTTATGAATGGAGGCGCCCATGCTCGATCTCGAGCTTCTGCGCAGCTTCGTCTCGGTCGTCGAGGCCGGCGGCTTCACCCGCGCCGGCGAGCGCGTCCATCGCACGCAGTCGACCGTCAGCCAGCAGATCAAGCGGCTGGAGGAGGACGTCGGCCAGGTGCTCCTGCACCGCGACGGCAAGGACGTGCGCCCGACCGAGGCCGGCGAGCGGCTGCTGTCCTATGCGCGGCGGCTGCTCTCGCTTGCGGAGGAGGCGCGCGACGTGCTGAGCCAGCCCGACAGCGAAGGCGCGATCCGGCTCGGCATTCCCGAGGATTTTGCGGCCTATCGCCTGGCGAAATTGCTGGCGACGTTCTCGCGCTCACATCCCGGCCTGCGGCTCGACGTCCGCGCCGACCAGAGCAAGAACCTCGCCCGCGATCTCGAACGCGGCGAGCTTGATCTGGCGCTTTACAAGCGCGAGGCCGGCGAGAAGGGCGCGATCGCAGTGTGGCCGGAGCGGGTGCACTGGGTCACCAGCAAGAGCCATCCGATCGATGCGGGCGCGCCGTCGGTGCCGCTGATCGGCTTTCCGCTGGGCTGTCTCTATCGCGCCGGCGCCATCCACGCGCTGGAGAGCGCCGGCCGCACCTGGCACATGGCCTACACGTCATCGAGCCTCGCCGGCATCCAGGCCGCGGTCGCGGCCGGCATGGGGCTGAGCATCTTGTCCGAAATGTCGATCCAGGCCGATCATCGCGTGCTGACCGCAAAGGACGGCTTTGCGCCGATCAACAAGACCGAGGTGGCGCTGATGGCGTCGCCGGATGCGAGCCCGGCGACGCTGCGGCTCGCCGATCGGCTCGCGGAGTTCTGCGATAACGTGCAGGCGAAGGCGGCCTAGGTATCGCAACGGTGAAGGTGCGTAGGGTGGGTTAGCGCAGCGTAACCCACCATTGTCTATCTCCGCTGAAACAGAAGAGGTGGGTTACGCCAAGCGGTTTGCGCTTCGCACAATCCGCGAGGCTAACCCACCCTACGAACCGTGTCCTCAATAACACCGCGACGCGGCGATGGCGTGGACGCGGCGGTCGCCGAGGAGATGGGCGACAAAGCCGTTCTCCGGGAAGATCTTTGCAAACGCCGCATCGCGGATGCTGAGGCCGCCGGCATAGGCGCCGAAGGCGGGCATCACGGCGCGCATCCCGTCGCTGGCAAAGCAGCGACGCTCCATCGAACGGCCGCGCGCGGAGACGCGGGCCTTGGGATGGAGATGGCCGGCGATCTCGCCATGCGCGCCGGTCGGCTCGTGGCGGAAGGTGATCGGGCCGATCGCGACCTCGTCGGCGATGGTGCCGCCGAGATCGCGCGGCAGCATCGGATCGTGATTGCCGGAGATCCAGATCCAGTCGCGGCCAGATTGGAGTGCGGCGACGGCATCACGATCCTCCGCGGAGAGGCGCTCATGCGCGGTGCGATCGTGAAAACTGTCGCCGAGCGCGATGACGGTGTGCGGATCATGGCGGGAGATGACAGCAGCAAGCCGGCCGAGCGTCGCGATGGTATCGTAAGGCGGCAGCAGCACGCCGCGGGTCGCGAAGCTGGAGCCCTTTTCGAGATGCAGGTCGGAGACGACGAGCAGGCGCTGCTCTTTCCAGAACAGGGCGCCGGAGAGATCGGCGTGGAGCGCGATGCCGGCGACATCCAGCGTGCGCGTTGACGAAATCGATAGCGCCACTTGCTCCGTCATGGCCGAGCGTCGCCGTTCGAAGAACGGCGTCGCTTCCGCTCGCCTATGCCCGGCCATCCATGTTCCGATTTTTCCGTCATTCCGGGGCGCGCGCAAGCGCGAACCCGGAATCTCGAGATCCCGGGTTCGATGCTTCGCATCGCCCCGGGATGACGGCGCTGGTGACGTCCAAAGATCATTATTGCAGCAGTCTACGACATCGCCTCTTTGACGAGCTCGTCGGCCGCTTCCGCCAACAACTCGTCTGCAGCTTCGCCATAAACTGACTCGCGGCCGATTTCCAGCATCACGGGGACGGCGAGCGGGGAGACGTGATCGAGTTCCCGGTAGGTGATGCGGCCTTGGATGCGGGCCAGCATGCCGCCGAGACGGCGCAGGTCGAGCAGGCCGGTGGCGGCATCGGCGCGGGCGGCGCGCAGCAGGACGTGGTCGGCCTGGTGTTTTCGCAAGACGTCGTAGACGAGATCGGTCGAGAACAGCACCTGGCGGCGGCTCTTGTCCTCGCTGGTGAAGCGGCGCTCGATCAGGCCGGAGATCAGCGCGCAGTTGCGGAAGGTGCGCTTCATCAGCGCGGATTCGGCCAGCCACGCTTCGAGATCGTCCCCCAGCATGTCGGGGTTGAACAGCGCGTCGAGATCGAGCTCACCGTTGCGGATCATGAAGGAGGCATCGCCCAGCCCCCAGATCGCCACCGCATATTCATTGGCGACGAAGCCGAGCGGCCGGGCGCGGCCGCGTTCCAGCCGCCGCGTCAGCAGCATGCCGAGCGTCTGATGCGCCAGCCGCCCCTCGAAGGGATAGCAGATGAGGTAGTGCTTGTTGCCGCGCGGAAAGGTCTCGACCAGGAGTTCGCGGACACCCGGCACGCGCGAGACCTCCTTCTGGAGCGACAGCCAGTCGCGCACCTGCTCCGGAAGACCGTTCCACGCGCGCCTGTCGTCGAGCAGGCGGCGCACACGTTCGGCAAGATAGGTCGAAAGCGGAAACTTGCCGCCCATATAGGACGGCACCTTCGGATCCTTGTCGTTGGCGCGAGAGACGTAGACCTGATCTTCGGCCAGCGCCTCGTAGCGCACGACCTCGCCGCCGAACACGAAGGTGTCGCCGGCGGTCAGCCCCTCGATGAAATATTCCTCGATCTCGCCGAGCACGCGGCCGCCGCGCGCGATCGCGCCGGTCGAACCGCTGCCGGTGGAGCGGGAGCGCACCAGCCGCACCTTGAGCATCGGCTCCTCGACGATGGTGCCGACATTGAGACGATAGCTCTGCCGCACCTTTGGATTGGCGACACGCCAGCGCCCCTGCTTGTCCTGCTTGATGCGGGCGAAGCGCTCATAGGTCTTCAGCGCATAGCCGCCGGTCGCGACGAAATCGACGACGTCGTCGAAATCGCCGCGCGCGAGGCCCGCATAGGGCGCGGCGGTGCGTACCTCGTCATAGAGGTCATCGTTGAAGAATGGCTCGCCGCAGGCACGGCCGAGCACGTGCTGGGCCAGCACGTCGAGCGCTCCGGTGCGCAACGGCGGAGTGTCCTGCGCGTTCTCGGCGATGGCGTCGATGGCGGCGCGGCACTCCAGCACCTCGAAGCGGTTGGCCGGCACCAGCACCGCGCGCGAGGCTTCGTCGAGGCGATGGTTGGCGCGGCCGATGCGCTGCATCAGGCGCGAGGAGCCCTTGGGCGCGCCGATATTGACCACGAGATCGACATCGCCCCAGTCGACGCCGAGGTCGAGCGAGGAGGTGCAGACCACGCCGCGCAAGCGTCCCGCCGACATGGCGTCCTCGACCTTGCGGCGCTGGGCGACGTCGAGCGAGCCGTGATGCAGCGCGATCGCGAGCCCGTCATCGTTCATGCGCCAGAGATCCTGGAACAACATCTCGGCCTGGCTGCGGGTGTTGACGAAGACCAGCGTGGTCTTGTTCTGCTTGATCAGCTCGTAGACCTCGGCGAGTGCGTGACGCGCGCCGTGGCCGGCCCAGGGCAGCCGCTCTCTCGTATCGAGCATCTCGACCAGCGGCGGCGCGGCGCCGCCGGCGATGACGATGTCGGCGGCCACTTCCTTGCCATCCGGCTGCGGCACCAGGAAGCGCGCGAGCTGATCAGGCTCGGCCACGGTCGCCGATAATCCGATCGCGCGCATCTGCGGCGCGAGCCGCCACAGCCGCGCCAGCCCGAGTGACAGCAGATCGCCGCGCTTGGATGTCACCAGCGCGTGCAGCTCGTCCAGCACGATGCGCTTCAGGGAGGAGAACAGGAACGGCGCGTCGTCGGAGGAGAGCAATAACGCAAGCTGCTCGGGCGTCGTCAGCAAGATATCCGGCGGATAGCGCCGCTGCCGCTGACGCCGCGACACCGGCGTGTCGCCGGTGCGGGTCTCGACCTTGATCGGCAGACCCATCTCGGCGAGGGGACGTTCGAGATTGCGCGCGATGTCGACGGCAAGCGCCTTGAGCGGCGAGATGTAGAGGGTGTGGAGGCCGCCGGGACGCTGCACGGTGCGGCCGGTGGAGACGAGGCTTTGCCTGGCGGTGGCGTCTCGTTCAACCGCCTGCGTCGAAAGCTCCACCAGCGTCGGCAGAAATCCCGCCAGCGTCTTGCCCGCGCCGGTCGGCGCGATCAGCAGCGCGCTAGCGTCCTCGCGCGCCTTCTCCAGCAGCGCCAATTGATGCGCGCGCGGCGACCAGCCGCGCCCCGCGAACCATGCCTGGAAGCGGTCGGGCAGCAGCGCGGCCGGCTCGGCCGGGATTTTGAGGATGCGGGGCGGCACGGCATCACAGGTAAGCCGTGGGGGCGGGTTCGTCGAGGGGGTGGGAGACCTTCAAGAGTGGGGCACCGCCTTCCCCTCTCCCCTTGTGGGAGAGGGTGGATCGCCGCGCAGCGGCGAGACGGGTGAGGGGTCTCCATCCTCGCGAACAGTCTTGCGCGTGGATAGAACCCCTCATCCGGCGCTTCGCGCCACCTTCTCCCACAAGGGGAGAAGGGAAGAAAATCACTCCGACATCGGCTTGTCGGAGATGTCCCAATCCTTGCCGGTGAAGGTCGAGATGAAGAGCGTCTTCATCGGCGTGTAGTCCTCGGGCGTGTAGCTGTAGGTGACGCCGTCGAGGAAATAGGGCGAGTGGAAGCCCGCGAGCGTGGACGCCTGCTTCAGCACGTTGGCGCGGGTGAGCTCGTCACCGCAGCGGCGCAGGATCTCGCCCATGGTGACGGCCTGGCCGTAGCCGGCGAAGGCGATGGTGTTGTCGGGGTCGATGGCCGGCACGTACTTCTTGCGCAGCTCCTCGAACGCCATCACGTCGGGGTCCTTCTCCCATTTCGGCAGGCCGACTTCCTTGTTGTAGCGGATCGCGACGATGCCGGCGGCGTTCTCGAGGCCCGCGGCATTGAGGATCGAGCGGCCGGTCGAGCCGGCTGAGAGCAAGTGCAGCGGCTTCCAGCCGAGCTCGGCCACTTTCCGGATCGACTGCGACGACGCCTTGCCCGTGGAGATGTTGTAGAAGACGTCGGCGCCCGACTTGGAGAGGTTGATGAGCTGGGAATCGACGGTCGGCTCGGTGAGATCGTAGGTCTGCTCCATGATCACCTGCGCGGTGCCGCCGGCATCGGCCAGCACCTTCTTGAACGGACCGAGGAAGTCGCGGCCGAAATCGTCGTTCTGGTAGAGGATGCCGATCCTGGCGTTCGGCTTCACGCTGACGACATGCCGCGCCAGGATGCGCGCCTCGGTCGGATAGAGCGGCAGGCCCGCCATCGTCCATTTGAACTCTTTCGGATTGTTCCACTTCGACGCGCCGGTGTTGAGCAGCAGCTGCGGCACGCCCTTGGAGTTCAGGTATTTGTGCACGGCGGTCTGCGGCGCGGTGCCGAGCGAACCGTAGAGCGCCAGCACCTCTTCCTGCTCGACCAGGCGCCGCGTCGCCTCGACGCATTTCGGCGCGCTGTAGGCGTCGTCCATGGTGAGGAACTTGATCTTGCGTCCGTTGATGCCGCCCTTCTCGTTCAGCATCTGGAAATAGGCTTCGCCGACGCGTCCGAGCACGCCGTAGAGCGAGCCGGGGCCGGAATGCGGCACGGTCTGCCCGATCTTGATTTCGGTATCGCTGGCGCCCGCATCGTATTTCTTCTCCGCGGCCCAGACATACGGCGCGGGCAAGGTGGATGCGGCGATGGTGGCGAGCGCGGCGGCGCTGAAATCGCGCCGCGATGGATTCTTCGTCATTATTTGTTTCTCCCTGATGCGCGCATTGTGCTGGCTTCGGCCAGCGGCTCGCAAGTGGGAAGTCGCAGCTTTGCGACGCAATGACGCTCAAATCGCAGGGCGCTAGCGCCTAGACTCAAGTTTTCTCGGCGACGACGACGAGGCCGCGCACCGGCTCGTTGTTCTCGTTGCGCGGAGAGGCCGGCTCCAGTGTGAGGAGCTTCAGTCCGGCTTGCGCAAGGACGCCGCGCACATATTCCGCCGAATGGGCATAGCGCAGGCCTTCGCCGAGAACGATGCCGCTGCCGTCATGCGTCTCCAGCGTGAAGGCGAGCACGCCGCCCGATGCAAGCACGCGCCAGGCTTCGGTCAGCACCGGCGCGAGATCGGAGAGGTAGACGAACGCATCCGCGGCCACGACGAGGTTCGCGCTGGCATCACCCTTGCCGCGCAGGCCCTCGATCATGTCGGCGACCTCGAGCTCGGCGTAGAGACCAGTCGCGCGCGCCTCCTTGATCATGCCGGGCGACAGGTCGATGCCGATGAAATGATCGACCTGCTTGGCGAGGGCGGCGGCCGCAAGCCCGGTGCCGCAACCGAGATCGATGGTGCACTTGAAGAAAGCCGGCTTCTTCGCGGTGACGCGCGCGGCCAGCACCGCCTTGAAGATCAGCGCCGGGGCGCGATAGCCGAGATCGTTGATCAGCACGTGCTCGAACCGCGGCGCGTACTGGTCGAACAGGGCCTGCACATAGGCCTTGGGCATCTCCGTCATCTTCGCATCGCCGAGCCGTATCAGGTGCAGGCCGGCACCATGCTGATCCTCCGGATCGAACTCCCGCGATTTACGAAAGGCCGCGATGGCCTTGTCGCGCTCGCCGAGTTGCTGACGGATCTCGCCGAGCGTGAACCAGGCCGAGGCGAAATTCGGTGCGAGCTCGATCGCCTGCTCCAGGAGGTCGGCGGCCGCAGGCAGATCGCCCTTGAGCTGGAGATCGCGCGCGAACTCGAAACGGCGGTCGGCCATGAGATCGCCGGAAGAGTGGTAGAGGCGCAGGGGCATTGGACTCGGCTCGTCATTGCCGGGCTTGACTCGGCAATCCATCAAAATGGAACTCTTTAGGGAGATGGATGCGCGGGTCAAGCCCGCGCATGACCGGTGAATTCGGAGCTTCTGCCGCCTATATGCCCACCATGCGCCCGCAAGACATCCTGTTGCCAGCTGCTGCCGGCCTGTGCTGCAAGCCCGGCGGCTTCCACATCGATCCCGTGCGCCCGGTCGAGCGGGCCGTGATCACCCACGGCCATTCCGACCATGCCCGCGCCGGCCATGGCGCGGTGCTGGCGACGCAGGAAACGCTCGACATGATGCGGCTGCGCTATGGCGAGAATTTTGCCGGCTCGACGCAAGCGATCCGCTATGGCGAGGAGATCCGGCTCGGCGATGTCCGCGTCAAATTCCACCCGGCCGGCCACGTGCTGGGCTCGGCGCAGATCGCGGTGACATGCAAAGACACCTGCATCGTCGCCTCCGGCGACTACAAGGACGCGCGCGATCCGACCTGCACGCCGTTCGAGCTGGTCCCCTGCGACGTCTTCATCACCGAGGCGACGTTCGGCCTGCCGGTGTTTCGCCATGGCGATGCGGCCGATGAGGTGAAGAAGCTGCTCGCCTCGGTCGCGTTGTTTCCCGAGCGCGCGCATCTCGTCGGCGCCTATTCGCTCGGCAAGGCGCAGCGCGTGATCGCGCTGCTGCGGCAGGCCGGCTATGACGCACCGATCTATCTGCATGGCGCCATGGAGAAGATCACGCATTACTACCAGAGCCGCGGGATCGCGCTCGGCGAGCTCAGGCCGGTGATGGGCGTGAAGAAGGCGGCGCTTGCCGGCACCATCACGCTGGCGCCGCCGTCGGCGACATCCGATCTCTGGACGCGCCGTTTTCCCGATCCCGTCACCGCCTTTGCGTCAGGATGGATGCGCGTGCGCGCTCGCGCGCGGCAGCGCGGCGTCGAATTGCCGCTGGTGATTTCCGATCACGCCGACTGGGACGGCCTCACCGCCACGATCGCGGCGACCGGCGCCGGCGAGATCTGGGTCACACACGGCCAGGAAGACGCGCTGGTGCATTGGTGCAAGTCGCGGGGCCTGCGGGCGCAGCCGCTCGACCTGGTCGGCTATGGCGACGAGGAGGAGAGCGAGACGCCGCTTGCCGACGAGGCCGAAGCATGAACCGCTTCGCCGAACTTCTGGACCGTCTCGCCTACGAGCCCGGCCGCAACAACAAGCTGCGGCTGATCACCGGCTATTTCCGCGAGGTCGGCGATCCCGATCGCGGCTATGCGCTGGCCGCGCTCACCGGCGCGCTCAGCTTCAAGCACGCCAAGCCGGCGCTGATCCGCGACCTTATCGCGTCGCGCACCGATCCGGTGCTGTTTGGACTGTCGTACGACTATGTCGGCGATCTCTCCGAGACGGTGGCGTTGATGTGGCCGAAAGCGGCAATGGCCGCGCACAACAACCCGCCGCCGCCGACCCTCACCGAAGTCGTCACCACGCTGCGCACGCTCGGCAAGACCGAGCTGCCGAAGCAGCTCGAACGCTGGCTCGACGAGCTCGACGAGACCGGCCGCTGGGCGCTGCTCAAGCTCGTCACTGGCGCGCTTCGTATCGGCATTTCCGCGCGGCTGGCGAAGACCGCCGCGGCGGCGCTCGGCGACAAGGACCCGCATGAGGTCGAGCTGATCTGGCCGGGGCTCGCGCCACCCTATCTCGACCTGTTCGCCTGGCTGGAAGGCCGCAGCGAGAAGCCGGTCAATCGCGATCCCGCGCCGTTCCGCCCGGTGATGCTCGCGCATGCGATCGAGGACAGCGATTTCGCCGCACTCGACCCCGCCGACTACATCGCCGAATGGAAATGGGACGGCATCCGCGTGCAGGCGGTGGCAGGCCGCGACGACCGCGGCCACATCATGGCGCGACTCTATTCGCGCACCGGCGAGGACATCACGGGAAGCTTTCCGGATCTCGTGCCGTCGTTGCGCCTGCCGGGCGCAATCGACGGCGAGCTTCTGATCCTGCGCGAGGGCCGCGTACAGAGCTTCAACGTTCTCCAGCAGAGGCTCAACCGGAAGGTCGTCTCGCCAAAGCTGATCAAGGAATTTCCGATCCATCTGCGCGCCTACGATTTGCTCGGCGACGATGAGAACGACTTGCGTGAACTGCCGTTCGCGGAGCGGCGCGAGCGACTTGAGACCTTCATCAGGAAACTTGGCGATCCCCACATCGATCTGTCGCCCACCGTGCCCTTCGCAAGCTGGGAGGCGCTGACCGCCGCGCGCGCCGCCCCCGCAAGTGCCGGCGCCGGCGAGGATGCCGACGCCGTCGAGGGCGTGATGCTGAAGCGGCGCGATGCGCCTTATTTGCCGGGACGGCCGAAGGGACAATGGTGGAAGTGGAAGCGCGACCCGCACATCATCGATGCCGTGCTGATGTATGCGCAGCGCGGCCACGGCAAGCGCTCGTCCTATTATTCCGACTACACGTTTGGCGTCTGGACCGAAGGGGAGACCGGCGACGAGCTGGTGCCGGTCGGCAAGGCCTATTTCGGCTTCACCGACGAGGAGCTCTTGCAGATCGACCGCTTCGTCCGCCGCAACACCACCGAAAAGTTCGGCCCCGTGCGCCATGTCGTGCACGAGGGTGACAAGGGGCTGGTGCTGGAGGTCGCGTTCGAGGGCCTGCAGCGCTCGCCGCGACACAAATCCGGCGTCGCCATGCGCTTTCCCCGCATCAGCCGCCTACGCTGGGACAAGCCGCCGCGGGAGGCCGACCGGCTGGAAACGCTGGAAAAGATGTTGAAGGCGGAAGCAGCCGAAGTGGAGGCCTGAACCCGGCCAGCCCGCAGCTTGGGCTTGTCCGAATTAAAATCCCGTAAGCCGATTGACGCCCCGTTGCGGGTTCCCCATGTGCCTCGCGGTGCCGTATAATGGGGGTCGAATCCCCGAGGAGTTTCCAGATGGTCCAAGACGTCAGAGATTTGCCGGCCGGCCGCAGCGACGGGCTGAACCGCTTTCTCGGCGGCTCGCCGCTGGCGGTCGCGTTTCGTCTCGTCCTGCTCTCGATCCTGGTAGGCGTCGTGCTGGCGGCGATCGGCTTCGATCCCTGGAACATCATCCACAGCATTCGCCTCCTGTTCCAGCGGCTGTGGGATCTCGGCTTCGACACCATCAACTGGCTGTGGCGCTACTTCCTGCTCGGCGCGGTCATCGTGATCCCGATCTGGCTGCTGTCGCGCGTCTTCGGCGCGCCGCGCCGCTAGGTCCGGGTCAAGCTCAGGGGGCCCGCAGCCGATGCAACTCCGCTTTGTCGGCTGCGGCGACGCCTTCGGCTCGGGCGGCAGGCTCAACACCTGCTTCCACGTGGCGGGGCGCGAAGCCAACTTCCTGATCGATTGCGGCGCGTCGGCTCTGCCGGCGCTGAAGCGACTCGAGATCGACCGGAACGACATCGATCTGATCCTGATCACGCATTTCCACGGCGACCATTTTGCAGGCCTGCCGTTCTTCCTGCTCGACGCCCAGTTCTCGCGGCGGACGCGACCGCTGACGATCGCGGGCCCGCAAGGTATCGAGACGCGACTGCGTGAGGTGATGGAGGTTTTGTTCGAGCATTCCTCGAAGACCAGGCAGCGCTTCGAGCTCGCCGTCATCGAACTCGCGCCCGAGCAAGGGCGCAAGTTCGGCGCGGTGACGGTGACGCCCTACCCTGTCGTGCACGGCGAATCCGGTGGCCCGTTCCTGGCCTACCGCGTCGAGGCCGAGGGCCGCACGCTCGCCTACAGCGCCGACACCGAATGGACGGAGACGCTCATTCCGCTGGCGCATGGCGCGGACCTTTTCATCGCGGAAGCCTATATGTACGAGAAGGTGGTCAAGAACCATCTCAGCCTGAAGACCTTGGAACAGCATTTGCCGGCAATTGGCGCAAAACGCCTCGTCCTCACCCACATGAGCGACGACATGCTGTCGCGCCTCGTCGATATCGAGCATCTCGCCGCCGAAGACGGCATGGTGCTCGTGTTCTGACATGCACGCGCCCGTTCCCCTCAAGATCGGATCCCGCCAGGTCTTCGCCATCGCGGGGCCGGCGATGGTCGCGAACCTCACCACGCCGCTGATCGGCGTGGTCTCGACCACGGCGATCGGGCGGCTGGACGACGCCACGCTGCTCGGCGGCGTGGCGATGGCCTCCGTCATCTTCGACTGCCTGTTCTGGCTGTTCGGCTTCCTGCGCATGAGCACGCTCGCCTTCACCGCGCAGGCGCTGGGCGCCGGCGAGACGCGCGAGCTGACCGCTATCCTGATGCGCGGCTTCATCGTCGCGGGGCTGATCGGGGCGGCGCTGATCGTGCTGCAACTGCCGCTGGCGGCCGGGCTGTTCGACCTGATGGGCGGCAGCGAGGGCGTCACGCGCGCCGCCAAGACCTATTTCATGATCAGGATCTGGTCGTCGCCGCTGGCCTTCGCCAACTACGTCATCCTCGGCTGGCTGGTGGGACAGGCCCGCGCCAACCCGGCGCTGCTGCTTCAGATCGTCATCAACCTCATCAACATGGTGGCGACGATCCTGCTCGTGCTGGTCTACGACACCGGCATTGCCGGCGCTGCGATCGCCGCGCTGCTCTCGGAGACGGTCGGATTCGTGCTCGGCGTCATCGTCTGCCGCCGCCATGCGGACGGCGGCTTTGCCATTCCCCGCGCCACCTTGTTCGACCGGGCCAAGCTGATGCGGATGCTGGCGGTGAACTCCGACATCATGATCCGCACCGCGGCGCTGATCGCCGTGTTCCTGTTCTTCACCGCCAAGGGTGCGCGCGCCGGCGACGTCACGCTGGCCGCGAACTCCGTGCTCAACAATTTCCTGCTGGTCAGCGCCTTCTTCCTCGACGGCCTTGCCAACGCGGCCCAGCAGCTCTGCGGCCGCGCCTTTGGCGCGCGCGATGCAAGAGGTTTTTCGGATTCGACCCGGCTGGTGCTCGCGTGGGGGCTCGGCTTCGCGCTGGTGGTCGCGGTGCTGTTCGCATTGTTCGGAACGTCGTTGATCAATGTCATGACCGCGAGCGAAGACGTCCGGCGGGCCGCGCGCGACTTCCTGCCGTTCATCGTGCTGGCGCCGGTGCCCGGGGTGTTCGCGTTCGGCTTCGACGGCATCTATGTCGGCGCGACCTGGGCGCGCGAGATGCGCAATCTCATGCTGGCCTCGCTGGCGATCTTCCTCATCACCTGGTGGGCGCTGCAATCCCTCGGCAATACCGGGCTATGGTGCGCGCTGATCGCGTTCTATGTCGCCCGCGGCGGATTGCAGGGCGCACGTTATCCGGCGCTGTATGGGGCGACTTTCTCTTCTCCTTCTCCCCCGCTTGCGGGGTCGAGACGAGCAGAGCTCGCTCTGAGAAGGTCGGGATGAGGGGGAGTCTCGGCAGGGACGGTGAGAATTGGACTCGCGGAGAGTCCCCCTCACCCGGAATCCGCGCTTTCAGCGCGCATTCCGGCCTCTCCCCGCAAGCGGGGAGAGGCGAAGGGCAGTCCCTTTACATCCCCGGCCAGTCTTCCGCCGTCAGCGTCGCGGCATCCGCGCCGACGATGTCGGAGAGCGAATCCCGGCCCGTGCGCAGCAAGGTCGAGGTGAGGTCGCGCTTGATCTCCTCGACAAGGCCGAGGCCCTTGTAGACCAGCGACGAATAGAGCTGGATCAGGCTCGCGCCGGCGCGGATCTTCGTCAGCGCGGCGCCGCCCGAATCGACGCCGCCGACGCCGACCAGCGGGAACGCGCCCTCGACGCGCACATAGGTCTCCGCGACCATGCGCGTCGACAGGCGGAACAGCGGCCGGCCCGACAGGCCGCCCTGCTCCTTCGCCCGCATCTGCTCGCGCAGCGTGCTCGGCCGCGCGATCGTCGTGTTCGACACGATCATGCCGTCGACCCGGCGCGAGCGCGCCACCTGCACGACGTCATCGAGCTGGGCAAGGCTCAAATCCGGCGCGATCTTCAGCAGCACCGGCGTATCACCGGCCTTCTGGCGCACCCGCTCGCGCGCCTCGATCACCCTTGCGAGGAGGTCGTCGAGCAGCGCCCCTTCCTGCAGATTGCGCAGGCCCGGCGTGTTCGGCGAGGAGACGTTGATCGTGAAATAGCTCGCGACCGGCGCAAAGGCCTCGATCAGCTTGACGTAATCCGCAACGCGGTCCGGCGAATCCTTGTTGGCACCGACATTGACGCCGACGATGCCGCCGTGCTGCGCGCGCGCGGCGAGCCGGCGCAGCGCGACATCCGCGCCGTCATTGTTGAAGCCCATGCGGTTGATGACGGCCTCGTCGCGCTCGAGCCGGAACAGCCGCGGCCGCGGATTGCCGCTTTGCGGCTTCGGCGTCACCGAGCCGATCTCGACGAAGCCGAAGCCGAGGCGCAGCAGCGCATCCGGCACCTCCGCGCTCTTGTCGAAGCCCGCGGCCATGCCAATCGGATTGGGAAAGTTGAGCCCGAAGGCGCGCACCGCGAGCTTGGGATCGTCAGCGCGCGGCTTGCCCGGCGGCAGGAAGCGCAGGCCCTGGATCGCCAGGCGATGCGCATCCTCCGGATCGAGCCAGCGCAGCACCGGCAGCGAAAGAGCATCGAAGGCGCGGATCACGGGGCAAGCTCCGGCACGTCGTGGCCGCCGTCCGAGCGCATGTTGAGGCTCGCCACCGAGATGACCGCGCCGAAATCGAGCTCGCCATAGAGATGCGGAAACAGATCGTCATTGCGCGAGCGCTCCCAGCGCAATTCGCTGCCGAGCGCATCGCCGTCGACCTCGACCAGGAACAGCGCGCGCTGCCCGAAATAATGCTTGCGCAAGGTCTCGGGAACCTGGGCGGCCGTCGAAAAATGGATGAAACCGTCGCGCGCGTCGTCCGCGCTGCCGCGGTACACGCCCTGCCGTTCCGCCTCGCGCCAGGCCGAGGCCGGACAGATTTTGTAGATCTTGACCACCTGATGTGGAGCCCTGTTTGCCCTTTGAGTCAGCTCTTTGAGTCTCTTGGGGTTTTTCGTCTCTTGCGGGTCTCAAAACCCGGCGCGACCGTAAAGGCGGCCCCTTCCGAACTCAAGACTTAGAGCCTATTCCGTTGCGATGAAATCGGAACGGGGTCTAAATTCTTGTTTTGACGCGCTTTCTTGACGCGAAGGGGCATCCACCTTCGCTTGAAAACGCTTCCCCCGCCGCCTCTTGCGCGAAAATCGGAAAACCGGTTGATTTGAGGACAGTTTTCCTGAGTTGCGACGGGCTGGACCTTCCATGGTCAGGCAGGCCAAAGCGCAGAGGATACTGACTCACGACCAGATCTGGGTCGCGCTGGATCGGCTGGCGGCGCGCGCCGGGCTGTCTCCGTCCGGCCTCGCCAAGCGGGCCGGGCTCGACCCCACCACTTTCAACAGGTCCAAGCGCATCACCTCGGACGGCCGCGAGCGCTGGCCCTCGACCGAATCGATCGCGAAAGCGCTGACAGCGACCGGCGCCTCGATCGATATCTTTGCGAGGCTGATCGACGACGACGCAGGCGACAGCCGCTCGGTGCCGCTGCTCGGCTTCGCACAGGCCGGCGCGAGCGGCGCTTTCGACGAGGCCGGTCTTCCGTCCGGCAAGGGATGGACCGAGGTCGCGCTTCCCACCGCCGAGGACAGGCAGACATTTGCGCTGGAGATTGCCGGCGATGCGCTCGCCCCGACCTATCGCGACGGCGACATCATCCTGGTCTCGCCGGGCGCGCCGATCCGCAAGGGCGATCGCGTGGTGGTGAAGACCAAGGCGGGCGAGATGACGGTCGCAACCTTGAAGCGCCGCACGGCAAAGGCGCTGGAATTGCTGCCGCTCGATGCCTCGCAGGCCGAGCGCACGATGGCGGCGGGTGAGGTCGCGTGGGTCGCAAGGATCGTGTGGGCGAGCCAATGAATTCAACGCGCGACGGCCATTGCGACTCACCGCGCCTCTCGCCTAGGTTGCGCGCGCATCGCCGATCAAATTCATCTTGGGGGAAATATGATGAATCGCCGTCACGCATTGAAGGCCCTGGCGGGTCTTGCGCTTTGTCCGGTCTGCAAGCCGGCCTTCGCCGCCGAAGGCGTGCATTGGAGCTATGAAGGCGCGGGTGCTCCTGCCAAATGGGGCGATCTCGACGCGGCCAACAAGGCCTGCGCGGTCGGCCTGCAACAATCGCCGATCGACATCGAGGCGACGATCAAGTCGCAATTGCCGATGTTGAAGCTGAACTGGGGCAAGAGCGCCGACACCATCGTCAACAACGGGCACACGATCCAGCTCAACTTCGCCGAAGGCAGCACCTTGATGCTCGGCGACGTCAAATACAAGCTGCTCCAGGTGCACTTCCACCGGCCGAGCGAGCACATGATCGGCGGCAAGAATTTTCCGATGGAGGCGCATTTCGTCCATCGCAACGATGCCGGCGGGCTCGCCGTGGTCGGCGTGCTGATGGCCGAGGGCAAGCCGAACGCGGCCTTCGGCAAGATCGTCAAGACCATGCCGGCGGCGGAAGGCCCCGCGGTGAAGGCGGATGCGAGCATCGATCCCCACGCCATGCTGCCGCTGAAGCTCAGCTACTTCCGCTATCCCGGCTCGCTGACGACGCCGCCCTGCTCGGAAGTGGTCGAATGGCTGCTGCTGACCACCCCGATCCAGGTCGCGGCCGCCGACGTCGCCGCCTTCGCAAAGCTCTATCCGATGAACGCGCGCCCGGTGCAGAAGGACAACCGGCGCTACGTGCTGCGCTCGATCTGAGGCGCTGCGCTTCCGATGTCCGGCCTGGCCTCCACGACGACCTCGTAGTTGGCGGCCGTGGCATCGAAGCTCGTCAGCATGGCCTGCGCGTCGGGATCGACGATGGCTTTGCCCGGATCTGGCCCCGTGAAGGCGCGGATGCTGTCGAGATCCTGCCACAGCGTCAGCGCCAGCACTTCGGCGCCGCCCTCGACGTCGCGGCGAAGCAGCGAGGCGCCGGCGAAGCCGTCGATGGCCTGGAGGTGCGGCACCACCCGGGTTGCAAAGTGATGCTGATAAAGGGCGGCCTTGTCACGCGTGGCCGCCGCACGCCAGATGCGAGCGATCATCTTTCTCTCCGAAACTTGCAAGGTCGAGTCTCGGGGAACACCCCCGGCGTCGTATTGGCCGAAATTGCGGCAACGCTCCCATCCCGATTTTGCCTCTCGTCCAGGACCGCCCGTCGCGTCATGATGTGCGAGAGACGGAGCACACGGACCGACGATGGCGCGCCGGCACACTGGCAACCACACGAGCTATTGGCACAGCCGGCGGATTCCCGGCATGAGCCTGCTGCGCGCCGATTTCCGTCACCACGACTACGGTTCGCACACCCATGATGCCTATGTGATCGCGGTGACGGAGTCCGGCGGCGCCGAAATCCGCAACCGCAATGTCGTGCGAAAAGTCGGCGCCGCCACGCTGTTCGTCTCCAATCCGGACGAGCGGCAGTCGGCACGGATGGGCGATAGCGGACGATGGCGTTATCGCGCCTTCTATCTCGCGCGACCTGCAATCGGCGACCTCGCGCGGCGCTTCGGCACGGACACCCTGCCCCATCTCCAGGAGAGCATGCTCGACGACGGCGATCTGATCGGGCGCTTCGAGCGGTTGCACCGGGTGCTGGAAACCGAACAGGACGACCTTTTGGCCGATGAGCTCGTCGCCGATGCCTTCGGCCGTCTGTTCGAGCGCTACGGCGACGGACGCCGCGCCAAGATCCCTGCCGGCCGCGACGCCGTCGTGACGCGGTTGATCGCCCTGATGCGGGAGCACCATGCCGAACATCTGAGCCTGGACCAGCTTGCGGGCCTCGCAGGCCTCACCAGTTTCCAGCTGATCGGGCTGTTCAAGCGCACGGTTGGCCTCACCCCGCACGCCTATCTGGTTCACATCCGGCTCAACGCGGCCTGCCGTTTCCTGAGGCGTGGCCATTCGCTGGCCGACAGCGCGCTAGCGGCGGGATTCTGCGACCAGGCCGCCCTCAACAAGCATTTCAGGCGCTGCTACGGCATCACGCCCTTGCAGTTTGCGCAGGCCGCGCGGGCGGGCTGACGCCGCAATTTCAGCCAATACTGCCGGGGAACATGCGCCTTACTGCGATACTCCAGAGGTTCTGCGCGGCGGGCGCCGTGCCGATTCCTGGCCTGACCGAGACAACGAAATGACCACACCGGCGAAACCAAGACTCCCCGCTTTCGATCCGGAGGACGTCGGCGAGAGCAATTTCACCAGCTATCCGCAGCTGCACCGGGCCGCCAACCAGATGCGCTACAACCGCCGGCTCGGCGAGCATGCGGGGCTGAAGAATTTCGGCGTCAACCTGACCCGGATCATTCCGGGCGGGCAATCCTCGTACCGTCACGCGCATTCGCGCCAGGACGAGTTCGTCTTCGTGATCGAGGGCGAAGTGGTGCTCGAGACCAATTCCGGCGCGCAGGTGCTGACGACCGGAATGTGCGCCGGCTTCCCCGCGGGCAGCGGCGATGCGCACCGCTTCGTCAATCGCACCACGCGCGACGTCAGGCTGCTCGTGATCGGCGACCGCACGCCGGACGACGTGATCAGCTATCCCGACGTCGACATGCACGCCGTGCTCGGGCCGGATGGCGTCTACAAATTCACGACCAAGGCGGGCGAGCCGCTTTAGGGCTGCGCCGCTACACCTGCCTCACGCGCTCCGCGCCAGCGCGCCGTCGATCATGTTGACTGCGTTCTGCACGCCATACACCGCGACGAAGGAGCCGAAGCGCGGGCCCTTCTCCTGGCCGAGCAGCACCTGGTAGAGCATGTTGAACCAGTCGAGCGTCACGCCCGGACGGCCGTCCTTGCCCTTCTTGACCTGGTCGAGGAACGGATCGCGGCGGCCGATCTCGTAGACGACGTTCTGGATGTCCTCGGCCGACGCATCCTGCGGCAACTGCGACAGCGCATCGCGCAGATCCTGGAGTGCGGCGCGCTCGCCGTCGGTGGGGTCGCGGAACTGCTTCGTCGGGGCCACGAAGTCGCGGTAATAGTTGATGGCGTAGCCGACCATCGCATCGAGCTTGGGATGCGTCTGCGGGCTCACGCCGGGGCGATAGCGGCCGATGAAGCCCCACAGCGTCTCGGCATTCTCCGCGTTCGACGACGACACCAGCGTCAAGAGGAGCTGGAAGGTGACGGGCATGTCGCCCTTCGGCGGATTGCCGTTGTGGATGTGCCAGACCGGATTGCCGAGCTGCTGCTTGTCATCCTGCTTGGCGAAGCCGTCGATGAACTGCTGATAGTCGTCGACATTGCGCGGGATGACGTCGAAATACAGCCGCTTGGCCGCCTTCGGCTCGCGATACATGAACAGCGACAGCGATTCCGGCGAGGCGTAGCGCAGCCATTCGTCGATGGTGAGGCCGTTGCCCTTCGACTTCGAGATCTTCTGGCCCTTCTCGTCGAGGAAGAGCTCGTAGTTGAAGCCCTCGGGCGGCGTGGCGCCGAGCGCCCTGGCGATCGCGCCGGACAGCTTCACGGAATCGATCAGGTCCTTGCCCGCCATCTCATAGTCGACGCCGAGCGCGACCCAGCGCATCGCCCAGTCGGCCTTCCACTGGCACTTGACGTTGCCGCCGGTGACGGGCGTCTCGACCTCTTCGCCGCTGTCGGGATCGACATAGGTCACGGTGCCGGCCGCGACGTCGCGGCGGATCATCGGCACCTGGAGCACGATTCCGGAGGTCTTGCTGATGGGCAGGAACGGCGAATAGGTCGCGCGGCGGTCCGGCCCCAGCGTCGGCAGGATGATCGCCATCACCTTGTCGTAGGCGGCAAGCATCTTCAGCAGCGTCGCGTCGAAACGGCCGGACGTATAATAGTCGGTCGAGCTCGCGAACTCGTAGTCGAAGCTGAAATGATCGAGAAAGGCGCGCAGGCGCGCGTTGTTGTGGTGCCCGAACGACGGGTACTCGTTGGAGAACGGATCCGGCACGCGCGTCAGCGGCTTGCCGAGATGCGCAGCCAGCATCTCCTTGTTGGGGACGTTGTCGGGCACTTTCCGAAACCCGTCCATGTCGTCGGAGAAGGCGAGCAGGCGCGTCTTGATCTTGTCCTCGGTGAGCACGCGGAAGGCATGGCGCACCATCGAGGTGCGCGCGACCTCGCCGAACGTGCCGATATGCGGCAGGCCCGAGGGGCCATAGCCGGTCTCGAACAGCACCTCGTCCTTCGGGCTTTTCTTCAGCCGCGCGACAATGGCCTTCGCCTGCTCGAACGGCCAGGCGTTGGATTGTTCGGCGAGCGCACGCAGGTCGCTCGGGTTCGCGGCAAGATCGATAACGGACATCAGGGGCCTCCGGGCCGCGGAAAATAGCGATTTCCCGGCAGAATGCAATTTTGTGGGCGGTATTGCCTCTGGCACCGTCATTGCGAGCGAAGCGAAGCAATCCAGACTGTCACTGCGGAAACAGTCTGGATTGCTTCGTCGCAAGGGCTCCTCGCAATGACGGCGGAGGGAGCAGCGACGCAGCTAAAACGGGCTCACCGAAAAATACCGCAGCCACAGATCGGTGTAGCGGCCTTTTTCCCAGACGCGGAACAGGGCCCAGTTCAGGGCCTGGCGCAGCACGTCGTTGCCCTTGCGCACGGCGATGCCGATGCCCTCGCCGAAGAAGCGGCTCTCGACGAAGGGGCCGCCGGAGAAGGCGCAGCACTCGCCGGAATCCGTGCCGTTGATCCAGAAGGCGAGCGAGATGGCGTCGCCGAAGATGAAGTCGACCTCGCCCTTGCGAAGTGCGGCGCGCAGCGCGTCGTCGTTGGGATAGGGGTGCAGCTCGGCGTCGGTGAACATCGCCTTGAGATAGGCTTCATGCGCGGAGCCGCCGACCACGCCGACCTTCTTGCCCTCGAGATATTCCGGGCGGATCTCCGGCATCACCGCATCCTTGCGCGAGGCGAAGCGCGCCGGCACGCGGTAATAGGGATCGGAGAAGTCAACGCGGGCACGGAGCTGCGGGCTCACCGCCATCGAGGCGATGATGGCATCGCCCCGGTTCGAGGTGAGCGCGTCGACCAGCGTCTCGAAACGGCGCATCTGCACCGTGCAGGTGACCTTGATTTCCTCGCAGAGCGCGCGGGCGAGATCGACGTTGAAGCCGGCCGGGTTGCCATCGGCGCCGGTGTAGTTGAACGGCGGATAGTCGGTCTCGGTCAGGAAGCGGATCACGGTCAGGCGCGACAGGTCCGGCCGCTCCGGCCGCCGCCGCGGGTCCCAGAAGCCGGGCACGGCCTGGGGGGCCGCCTGGGGCGCGACCTGCGGGGTGGCCTGAGGCGCCGCCGGAGGCTGCTTGGCCGGGGCCTGCGCCTTCGCGCCGGGCAGGGCTGCAAACAGACAGGCGCCGACGGCCAGCCCTGTCAGCAAGCCACGGGCAGATTTGGACGATTTCGCCTGTTGCGATGGAGCCATCGGCCGGAAATGAACGAATTTCGTTGGGATCGGAGGGCCTTATAGACCATCCGCCCGGGAACGCGAGCGCCGATTGCAGTCGCGGTGAAGGTCAGGCGGTCGTCATGCCCGGACTTGCCGTCTTCGCTGAAGCTTCGCCGGCCCAACACCGGTAGCCCGGCGAAGCCTTGGCGGAGCCCGGGTCCCGGGCATCCACGCACTTTCGCGCCTGCCCTGAGAACTTGGATGGCCGGGTCGAGCCCCGCCATGACGATGTGGAAACAGCTGCGCCCCGAAAACGGCCTTCAGAGATACCGCTTCAGCTCGACCGCGGCCTCTTCCGGCGTCCGTTTCAGGTTGAACGGCGAGACGAAGCGGCCGTCGCGGTCCATCAGATAGATCAGCGCGGTGTGGTCCATCGTGTAGTCGCCGTCCTTGGTCGGGACCTTCTTGGCGTAGACCCGGTAGGAGGTGATCACCTTGGCGGTCTCGGCGGGATCGCCGCCGAGGCCCTGGAGATGCGGATCAAAGCTCGACAGATAGTCCTTCATCGCCGCCGGCGTGTCCCGCTCAGGGTCGACCGAGATGAAGATGGCGTTGACCTTGTCGGCGTCCTTGCCCATCGCGCGCAGCACTTCCGAGATCTCGAACAGCGAGGTCGGGCAGACGTCGGGGCAATGGGTGTAGCCGAAGAAGATCAGGGTCGGCTTGCCCTTCAGGCTCTTATCGGTGACGGCCTTGCCGTTCTGGTCGGTGAGCTGGAACGGGCCGCCGATCGCAGCCGGCTGCGCCACCTTGCCGACCCCGCCCATGGCCCAGAACATGATCAGCAGCCCGACGACAAGGCTTGCGGCGAAGGCGGTCGCGATCACCAGCGGGCGGGCGGCGGAGCTCATGGCGGAAGACTTCCTGTCGGAGGTCAGAAGCAGGCAATGAAGCCGGTCCTGATCATTTCGAAGAACACCTGGGTGCCGTAGTGGAACCACAGCGCCAGCGCACCGATCACGACCAGACCGCCGACACCGGTGCCAGCCAACAGCAGCACAGACGGCGTCTGGCCGGCAGTGGGCGAATTGTCCTGTAACGGATGGGCCGGGTGCACTGGTTGAGCCATGACAATGATCGGGGCGAAGGCCCCGGTTCCCGGGCTTCAGATAAGCTTTAGCCCGCCTGCGGGCAAGGCGCCGCAGGCGGGCTAAAGCAAACCCGTCGTGCCGAGGATGTCAGTGCAGGAGCTGGCCCCGAGCGGACTCGATCTGCTCCGATTGCGGGAGAGACCGGCGCGTCGGCTTGATCGCCGAGGCCTGTGCGTCCATGTAGCAGGGCTTATACATGGCCTGAAGCTGCTTGCCCCTCAGGAAAAGCATGTGCGGGGTCAGGCCGCCGCGCTGGTTGATCCAGCGCCTCACCTGCGAGGGGTACATCGCATAGAGCATCTGGGTTGCTTCGGAATTGGTGACGGCGCGGCCATTGGCGCCGAAATCCCAGGCGGCGTGGAAGCCCAGCGTCGCGCTCGAGGTCACGCAGATGCGGTCGTGCGGGATGGCGCCAAGGACGATGGTGCAGGCGGAGGCGCAAAGGCCGTCGATGATGACGGTTTCGCCGGATTGCCGCAGGTCCTGGTATTTGTCGACGTAGGTTCCGATCCGGCCGCCGCGGTCATCCGCGATCCGAACCACCGCGTGAGAAGCCCCCATGCAAGCGATCAGCACAACTGCCGCCAGCAACCCCGTCAGAAACTTCATTGTCCCCCGCCCCGGTCGAATTCGAATCTGCGTGTCAGGTGGTGATGCACGGCTAGCGTCCGTCGTAACCAAGGTTTTGTCTAGGCAGGCCGGCTCGCTCAAAACAAATTCAAATCCAGTGTTGCGTCCGCGCTGCACTTGGCCGGGCTCTATCCCAAAGCGGAACAAGTTAATGATGTCTTACGCGCCACACCCTTGATCTCAGTTACAACCGCTGGCTTCAATCCGGGCAACTACAGGGGGGAACTTATGGCTGAACAGACAGACGTCATCGTTGTCGGCGCCGGACTATCGGGCCTCGTGGCCGCAACCGAGATCGCCGATGCCGGCAAACGCGTGATCGTGGTCGACCAGGAAGGCGAACAATCGCTCGGTGGCCAGGCGTTCTGGTCGTTCGGCGGGCTGTTCCTGGTCGATTCGCCGGAGCAGCGCCGGCTCGGCATCAAAGATTCCTTCGAGCTTGCGATGCAGGACTGGCTCGGAACCGCCGGTTTCGACCGCGACGAGGATCACTGGCCGCGCAGATGGGCCGAGGCCTATGTGGCGTTCGCGGCCGGCGAGAAGCGCGACTGGCTGCGCGCGATGGGGCATCGCATCTTCCCCGTGGTCGGCTGGGCCGAGCGCGGCGGCTATGACGCGATGGGCCACGGCAATTCGGTGCCGCGCTTCCACGTCACCTGGGGAACCGGGCCCGGCATCGTCGAGCCGTTCGAGCGCCGCGCGCGCGAGGCGATGAAGAGCGGCCGCTTGACCTTCAAATTCCGCCACCGCGTCGACGCACTGTCCATCACCAATGGCACGGTGGATGGCGTCAGCGGCGCCGTTCTCGCGCCTGACGATGTCGAGCGCGGCAAGAGTTCCTCGCGCAATGTCATCGGGGAGTTTGCACTGAAGGCGCAGGCCGTGATCGTCGCCTCCGGCGGCATCGGCGGCAACCACGAGCTGGTGCGGCAGAACTGGCCCGAGCGGCTCGGCGGGCCGCCAAAATTCATGATCTCCGGCGTGCCCGAACATGTCGACGGCCGCATGATCGGCATCACGGAGAAATCAGGCGCGCGGCTGATCAACCGCGACCGCATGTGGCATTATGTCGAGGGCATCCAGAACTGGTCACCGATCTGGCCGCGCCACGGCATCCGCATCCTGCCGGGGCCCTCGTCCATGTGGTTCGACGCCACCGGCACGCGGCTGCCGGCGCCGCTGTTCCCCGGCTCCGATACGCTCGGCCAGCTCAAATACATCATGTCGACGGGCTACGATTATTCCTGGTTCATCCTGACCCAGAGCATCATCAAGAAGGAGTTCGCGCTGTCGGGCTCGGAGCAGAACCCTGACCTCACCGGCAAGAGCTGGCGCATGACGCTGCGCCGCGCCACCAACAAGGGTGCGCCGGCGCCGGTGGAAGCATTCAAAAGCCATGGTGTCGACTTCATCGTGCGCGACAAGATCGACGATCTCGTCGCGGCCATGAACAAGCTCGCCGGCAGCGACCTCCTCAGGCTCGAGCACATCAAGATGCAGATCGAGGCGCGCGACCGCGAGATCGCCAATCCCTACGTCAAGGATGCGCAGGTGATGAACATCCACAATGCGCGTCGCTATATCGGCGACAAGCTGATCCGCACCGCCTCCCCGCACCGCATCCTCGATCCCGCACACGGACCACTGATCGCGGTCAAGCTCAACATCCTCACCCGCAAGACGCTCGGCGGCTTCGAGACCGATCTCGACTCGCGCGTGTTCGGTAGCGAGAGCAGCGTCATTCCCGGCCTCTATGCGGTCGGCGAAGCCGCGGGCTTCGGCGGCGGCGGCGTGCACGGCTATCGCTCCCTCGAAGGCACTTTCCTCGGCGGCTGCCTGTTCTCGGGCCGCAATGCGGGCCGCGCGGCGGCGAAGGCGGTGGGCTAGATCGTGCGGAGGTGGATGCATATCGGAGCGTTTCTCGCGGGCCTCGCCGCCGTCCAGGCGGCGTCCGCCGACACCATCGACGTCAACGGCGTGATGCGGTCCTACACCATGCAACTGCCGGCCAAGCGACTCGTACCGCTGGTGGTCGTGCTGCATGGCAAGACCCAGCGCGGCGCCGACATGGTCGCGCGGACGGCGTGGCCCCAGGTCGCAAAGCGCGAAGGTTTTGCGGTGGTCTTTCCCGACGGGCTCAACCATGCCTGGGCCGATGCGAGGACGAAGGCGGGGCCCGCGCTCCGTGGCCCGCCCGAGGGCACCGACGACGTCGCCTTCATCGCGAAGCTCGTCGAGAAACTGGTGGCGAACGGCACGGCCGACCCCGGCCGCGTCTATGTCGCCGGCATCTCCAATGGCGGCGCCATGGCGATGACGCTTGCTTGCGCCCGCGCCGATCTGTTTACGGCAGGTGCGAGCGTGATCATGAACCTCACCGACGAGGCCGCGGTCACGTGCCATCCGTCGCGACCGCTGCCGATGCTGATCATGAACGGCACGGCCGACCCGCTGGTGCCCTACGAGGGCGGACGCGGATCGAGCTATTTTGCCGCAGACGGATTCTGGTCGACCGACGAGACGCTCGAATTCTGGCGCAAGCTCAACGGCTGTGAGACCGGTGACGCCAACGTAACTGAAATGCCCGACAGGGCCCCCGCAGACCAGTCCACGGTCACGCGGATCTCCTCGCGCTGCCCCAGGGGGCACGACGTCGTGCTCTATCGCGTCAACCATGGCGGCCATCGCATGCCCGGCTTCGCTCCGGATGCCCGCTTCCCCAAGGTCGCAACCAGCCTGCTCGGGCCACAGAACGGCGACATCGACGGCGCCGAGACGATCTGGGCGTTCTTCAGTCAGTTTCCCTAGGGAATGCGTGCAACGCCGGCGACGCATGCGTGCCTGGCAACGCATGCATACCCGGCAACGCATGCGTGCCGGGGGTGGCTGAGCGCGGGGTGCTGCGCTAGACAGGGCCGCCATTCCACCAGGAGATCCCAAATGAGCATTCAGCGTTTTGAAACCGGCCCGCGCATGAGCCAGGTCGTCGTGCACGGCAACACCGTCTATCTCGCCGGTGTCGTCGCCAACAAGGCCGCCGGCGAAAGCGTGACGAAGCAGACCCAGGACATCCTGGCGACGATCGACGGCCATCTCGCCAAGGCCGGCACCGACAAGTCGAAGCTGCTCTCGGCCACGATCTACATCACCGACATGAAGACGTTTGGCGAGATGAATGCGGTGTGGGACGCCTGGGTCTCCCCCGGCAACACCCCGGCACGCGCCACCGTCGAAGCCAAGCTGGCGGCGCCGCAATACACCGTCGAGATCATGGTCACGGCCGCGAAGTAGTCTTCGCGAACCAGTCGCATGCGGCTGAAGCGCGATGAGACCATCATCGCGCTTCATTCTTTTTTGCGCACGCCGATGACCTCGGAGGTAATCGATCAGCGCGCGCAAACCTTCGATAGTGACGAGCAGCCGAATACGGCGTCACCGAAGGAGCACCCCATGACCGACCACGTCACCATTGCCCGCCGCTACATCGAGCTCTGGAACGAGCGCACGACAAGCCGCCGGCGCGAACTGCTCAGCGAGAACTGGGCGGCGGATGCGAGCTATGTCGATTCGCTGATGAAGGGCGACGGCCAGGACGCCATCGACGCGCTGATCGCGGGCGTGCAACAGCGCTTCCCCGATTTCAAGTTCAAGCTAATCGGCGAGCCCACCGGCTACGGCGATCATCTACGCTTCAGCTGGGGCCTTGGCCCTGAAGGCGTCGACAGCCCGATCAAAGGCACCGATTTCGCCGTGCTGAAGGATGGCCGCATCAGGAGCATCACGGGATTCTTGGACCAGGTGCCCGCGGGGGCGTGAGGTGCGTTGCTCGTGGCTGTGCCCTCTCCCCTTGTGGGAGAGGGCATCTCCGCTCGTAGACACGGGCTCACTGAGGTGAGGGGTCTCTCTCCGCGCGTGAATCTTGCGAGTTGAGTTCGCGTAGAGAACCCCTCATCCGGCGCTTCGCGCCACCTTCTCCCACAAGGGGAGAAGGTGCAGCGAGTTCGCGACTTACGCAATCGCCAACCGGTACGCAGCCTTCGCATTCACCCCGAACGCCTTCTCGCGCACCTGCGCACCCAGCTTCGCCAGGCACGCCTCCAGCGCGCCCTTGACCTCGCCATAGCTGCCCGCAAGCAGGCACACCGGCCAGTCGGAGCCGAAGATCAGGCGATCCTCACCGAAGCAATTTGCGGCGTGCTGGACGAACGGAAGCAGCCGCTCCGCATCCCAATCATTCCACTTCGCTTCCGTCGCGAGCCCGGAGATCTTGCACCAGACATTGCCGCAGGCGGCGAGCGCTTTGATGCGATCAGCCCATTCGGCGCTTCCGCCAGAAGCGATCGGCGGCTTGGCGGCATGGTCGAGCACGAAGCGCGCGTTGGGAAAGGCCTGCGCGGTTGCGATCGCCGCCGGCAATTCGCGGGTGCGGACGAGGAAATCGTAAGTGAGATCGCGGGCGAACAATGCGGTGAGCCCGCGCTGGACGTCCTCGCGGAGCAGCCAATCGGGATCGGCCTCGTCGTGGACTTGGTGGCGGATTCCGACCAGCTTGTCGCCGCCCGGCGCGGCGCGCAGCCGGTCAAGCGTGTCACCAGGCGCGCCATCGGTCAGATCGACCCAGCCGACCACGCCGACGACAGACGGCGTTGCATGCGCGATGCGCAGAAATTCCTCGGTCTCCTCCAGCGCGGAGCGGCACTGCACCACGATGCTCGCGTCGATGCCATTCGCTTTCAACAGCGGCGCGAGATCGGCGGGGCCGAAGGCGCGGCGGATCGGCGCGAGTTCTGGCGCGTCCATCCAGGGATAGTCGGCACGCGCCGGATCCCAGAAATGCTGGTGGGCGTCGATGATCATGACTCACGCTCCACCCGGCAGCGGCGACCGCGCGTCGACGAGTTTCCGCGCACGCAGCTCCTGCCAGAAGGCCGGCGGCACCGGCGCCTGCGACATCGCGATGTTGTCGGCGACCTCGCCGGCATTGCGCGCGCCCAGCACGGCGACGGTCACGGCCGGATGGGCCATGCAGAACTGGAGCGCGGCAGCCTTCAGCTCGGTGCCGTGCTTGCGGCAAAGCTCGTCGAGCTCGAGCGCCCGCGCGACCAGCGCCGCGTCGGCATCCTCATAGTTGAACTTCGCGCCGGTGCCGGGGTTGGCCAGAATGCCGCTGTTGTAGATGCCGCCGAGCAGGATGCCGATGTTCCTGGCCTGACAGACAGGAAACAGCGCATCCAGCGCGCCCTGGTCGAGCAGCGTGTAGCGGCCGGCGAGCAGGAAGCAGTCCACCGGCACGGTTTCGGCAAAACGGACCAGCATCTCCGACTGGTTCATGCCGGCGCCGATCGCCTTGACCGTGCCCTCCGCGCGCAGGCGCTGGAGCGCGCGGAAGGCGCCGGCGATGGCGTCGTCATAGTGATCGTCGGGATCATGCACGAGCAGGACATCGACGCGGTCGAGCCCGAGGCGCAGCAGGCTCTCCTCGACCGAGCGCATCACCCCGTCATGAGAGAAGTCGAACACCGGCCGCTCGCGCTGACCGCTCTTGTAATGATCGTCCTCGGCGGCGGCGCCATCGGGTGCGCGCAGCAGGCGGCCGACCTTGGTCGAGATGACGTAGGAGTCGCGCGGCTGTTGCCGCAGGAATGCGCCGAGCCGCCGTTCGGCGAGGCCAAAGCCGTAGAGCGGCGCGGTGTCGTAGAAGCGGATGCCGGCCGACCAACCCCGTTCGAGCGTCGCTTGCGCATCGGTATCGCTGACGGGGGTGAACAATCCGCCGAGCGGGGCGGAGCCGAGGCCGATTGAGGTGACATCAAGGGGGCCGAGCCGCGACCGTTTCATTCCAGATTTCCTTCCGGCAGTCCAAATCATCTCTCCCGCTTGCGAAAACCGCAAGCGGGAGAGGCACGCAGGAGCGCGGGGCTGGTGGCGCTCCTACTTCAGCAGCTGCGCAACGTTGTCCTTGGTGACGAGATCGAGGCCGGTATAGATGATCTCCGGCACCTTCTCGCCCTTCTTGATCGCGAGCAGGGTGTCCATCGACTTCTCGCCCATTTCGAACGGGCGCTGGCCGGTGAGCGCGTTGGAGTAGCCGTCGCGCAGCAGCTCAAGCTGCATCTTCAGCGTATCGGCGACGACGAGCGTGAACTTGCCGGCGTCGATGTCCTTCCTGTTCTTGTTGACGAAGGCCTTGTAACCTTCGGGTGCAAACATCGGCCAGCCGCCGATCGGCACGATGGCGCCGAGATCCGGCGTCGCCGTGCGCAAATCGGCCATCTGCTGGATCGCGAGCGCGGGATCGTCGTTACAGAAGGTCGGAGAGCCCTGGACCTCGACCCACTTCGTTCCCTTGAGCGACTCACGGACGCCGTCGACACGCTCGGCAAGGTTCTTCGCGCCGGGACCGCCGGATATGATCGCATACTTGCCGCCTTCGGGCTTGAGCTGGGCCAATTGCTTGCCGAGCGCCAGACCGAAGTCCTTGTTGTTGGTGCCGATATAGGCGATGCGCTTGGAGCCCGGCGCGTCCGCATCGAAGGTGATGACGGGAATGCCGGCCGCCGTTGCTGCCTCGATCGACTTGGTCATGGCCGCGACGTCGGCAACCGAGATCGCGAGCCCATCCACCTTCTGCGTGACGAAGTCCTGGATGATCTGCGCCTGCGTCGCCGGCTCGTGTTCGACCGGTCCCTTGTAGATGCACTCAACGTTGCCGAGTTCCTTGGCTCGCTTCAGGCAGCCGTCGCGCGCCACGTCGAAGAACGGATTGTTCATCGCCTTGGGCACGATGGCGAACTTGTAGGTCTGGGCAAATGCCGGGGTCGCCATCATCGCGATGGTCACGCCGGCCAACAGAAGCTTCTTCATTACTTTCCCTCCACACTTTGGTGCCTATCCATTTGTGATGTGATGGTCCGGCAGGCGGATAGACGATCTTTCATTGTCCTTCCGGATTAACTCGTTAAGTCATGCGCGAGCGGATACGGTCGACCAGCACGGCAAGGATGATGATCACGCCCACCAGCGTCTGCTGCCAATAGGAGCTGACCTGCGCGAGCACGAGGCCGTTACGGATCACCTCGAGCAACACACAGCCGACGATGGCACCGAGCGGACCGCCGATGCCGCCGGCCAGATTGGCGCCGCCGATGACGGCGGCCGCGATCACGTTGAGCTCGTAGGAGGTGGCCATGTTGGCCGGCGCCGATCCGAGCCAGCCGGAGATGATGATGCCCTGGAGGCCTGCGGCGAGCGCGCAGATCACATAGACCTCGATCTTGACCCGCACGACAGGGATGCCGGTGAGTTCCGCCGCCTTCTCGTTGCCGCCGAGCGCGAAGACATGACGGCCGAAGGCGCTGTGGTGCAGGACCACGGCCATGACGAGAGCGAGGATCACGAGATAGATGAAGGGCGCAGGCACGCCAAGCACGTCACCCGAGGTGAGCGCATAGAAGTAATCGGCGTCCGGCCCGCCCGGAAAGCTGCCGCGGCCGTTGGAGACGACATAACCGAGGCCGCGCACAATCGAGAGCATGCCGAGCGTGGTGACGAAGGGCGACAGCCCGAGCACCGCGATGCAGAAGCCGTTGACGAGCCCGACGAGAAACGCCACCGCGAGGCCCGCGACGATCGAGACGACCAGGATCAGGCCCGGCAGGTTCGCTACCACGGTCTTGCCGTCGGCCGCGAGGTGCACGAACAGCGACGCGCCGGGCATGCCTGGCGTCGAAAGGCCCGACATGACCATCGATGTGATCATGGCGGAGAAGCACATCAGCGAGCCGACCGAGAGATCGATACCGCCGGTAATGATGACGAAGGTGACGCCCAGGGTGGCAATGGCGATAAAGGAAAAGTTCTTCGCCACGTTCTGCATATTGCCCTGGGTGAAGAAATAGGGGCTGGCAAAATGCATCACGACCATCAGCACCAGGAGCGCTAGCAGGACGTATCCGGTCTGGGAGGCGAAGATGCCACGCCGCCACCATTTGATCTTGCCGACATTCGAGAAGCTGACCGGGGATTCCAGGGGCATGGCCATCACGCCGCCTCCTTCGCGCCGGTGATGAGGGCAGTGACTTCCTCGGGGGACGTCGCCTGAATCGCCTTGTCGGCCCGCTTCTCGCCGCGACGCATGACGATCACGCGGTCGCACACCGCGAACACGTCGGGCATGCGGTGCGAGATCAGCATGACCGCGACGCCCTGCTCCTTCAGCCGGTGAATCAGGCTCAGCACCTGCTCGACCTGGCGCACCGAGATCGCGGCGGTCGGCTCGTCCATCATCACCAGCCGCGCATTGGAGAGCCGCGTCCGCGCGATCGCGACCGCCTGGCGCTGGCCGCCCGACATCTGCTTGACGAGGTCGTCGGGGCGCGTCTCCGAGCGCAATTCGCCGAACAATTCCAGCGCGCGCGCCGCCATCGCCTTGTGGTCGAGCAAGGCGAGCGGGCCAAACTTGCGCTTCAGCTCGCGGCCGAGAAACACGTTGGCGGCCGCGGTCAGATTGTCGGCCAGTGCAAGGTCCTGATAGACCACCTCGATGCCGACCGTGCGGGCATCGATCGGCCGATTGAAATGGACCGCGCTGCCGGCAAAGCGGATCTCACCATGGGTGGGGCGGAAATTGCCGGCGATGATCTTGACCAGCGTCGACTTGCCCGCACCGTTGTCGCCCATCAGGCCGACCACCTCGCCAGGGAAGACCTGCATGTCGACGTCATGAAGCGCGCGAATCGCGCCGAACTCCTTGCCGATGCCGGAGAGTTGGAGCACCGGCGTTGCTTCAGCACTTGTCATCAGCGGGCCTTCCTCAGACATAGCGGTTGACCAGGGATTCCAGATATTCCTGCCGTCCCGAGCGCGGCTGCGGGTCGAAGCCGGGACCGAGCGCACGATCGGCGAGATCGGCGAGCGAGCGCTGGCCGCCGAGAATGGCGCGGCCCTCGGGGCCCGCCCATCCTTCGTAGCGCTTTTCGAGCGGCGCGCTGAGGACGCCGGCATCGAGCATGTCGGCGGCGGCGAGGAAGGCGCGCGCGCAGGCATCCATCGAGCCGACATGGGCGTGGATCAGATCGTCGGGGTCGATCGACTGACGCCGGATCTTGGCGTCGAAATTGAGCCCGCCGAAGGTGAAGCCGCCGCGGTTCAGGATCTCGTGGAACACCAGCGCCAGTTCGCCCACGTTCATCGCGAACTGGTCGGTGTCCCAGCCGAGCAGATCGTCGCCGCGGTTGACGTCGAGCGAGCCGAACACACCGAGCGCCTCGGCGAGCGCGACCTCGTGATGGAAGGAATGGCCGGCGAGGATGGCGTGGTTCTGCTCGATGTTGAGCTTGACGTCCTTGAGGAGATCGTAGCGCGCGAGGAAGCCGTAACAGGTGGCGACGTCGAAATCATATTGATGCTTGGTCGGCTCCTTCGGCTTCGGCTCGATCAGGATCGGGCCCTTGAAGCCGATCTTGTGCTTGTGCTCGACGACGAGCGAGACGAAGCGGCCGAGCTGGTCGAGCTCGCGCTTGAGATCGGTGTTGAGCAGCGTCTCGTAGCCCTCGCGCCCGCCCCACAGCACATAGTTCTGGCCGCCGAGCCGGTGCGTCACCTCCAGCGCGGCGCGGACCTGGCCGGCGGCATAGGTGAAGATGTCAGGGTCCGGATTGGTCGCGGCGCCCGCCATGTAGCGGCGATGCGTGAACAGATTGGCGGTGCCCCAGAGCAGCCGGACTTTTGCCGAGGCCATCTTCGCTTCGAACAGATCGGCGATCGCGTTGAGGTTGGCGACGGACTCCGCGAGCGAGGCACCTTCCGGCGCCGCATCGACGTCGTGGAAGGTGAAGAAGGGCACGTCGAGCAGGCGGAACAGCTCGAAGGCGACATCGGCCTTGGCCCGTGCCTGCGCCATCGCGTCGGTGCCGCGATGCCAGGGCCGCAGGAACGTCTCGCCGCCGAAGGGATCGCCGCCCGGCCAGCAGAAGGAGTGCCAGTAGCAGACCGCAAAGCGCAGGTGATCCTCGAGCCGGCGGCCATGGACGAGGCGGTCCTTGTCGTACCAGCGGAAGGCGGGCGCTTGTCCAGCATCTTGGCCGGCGAAGGCGACAGGCGTGCTTGCCTCGAAGAATTTGGCTGACGCGTTCACTTAGGCAGACTCCTTCAACGCGGGATAAAGCGCGCGCCAGCGGCGATAGGCATCGTCATAGGCGGCGGTCACGGATGCGCGGGGCGCGAAACTCGCTAGTCGGCGCGGGCGCGTGCAAACTTCGGCGGGATCTTCACCGGTGGCGGCAAGGCGCCCGAGCCGCGCGGCACCGAGCGCGGCCCCCACCTCGCCTTCCTCGACGCGATGGACGGAAATGCCGAGCACGTCGGCGCAGATCTGGGCCCAGAGCGGCGAGCGCGAGCCGCCGCCGACGAGATCGACTTCCACGATCGGCCCGCTCGCCGCGCTCAGTGCCGCCAGATTGTCGCGCGCGGCGAAGGCGACGCCTTCGAGCACGGCCTGCACGATCTGGCCGCGCCCGGTCGCGCCGCGCAAACCGACGAGGGCGCCGCTGGCGGCGGCATCGTTGTGGGGCGTGCGCTCGCCGTCGAGATAGGGCAGGAATTTGATCGGGCTCGGCCCATCGACACGCTCGCCGAGCGGCGCCAGCAGCGCGGCGGCCGGCGTCTCCATCACGCCCGAGAGCCAGGCGAGCGAGGCCGCCGCCGACAGCATCACGCCCATCTGGTGCCAGAGCCCGGGCAGCGCGTGACAGAAGGCATGCACGGCTGAAGCCGGCGCCGGCGCAAAGCGATCGGTGACGCGGAACACCACACCTGAGGTTCCCAGCGACAGAAACGCATCTCCCGGTGCGATGGCGCCGAGCCCGATCGCGCTCGCCGCGCAGTCGCCGGCGCCGCCGGCGACCACGACGCCTTTCGCCATGCCCCAGCGCTGCGCCAGGTCCGGCGCGAGCACAGCACTGACTTCGCTGCCTTCGACGAGGCGCGGCATGTGGCGCAGATCGAGCCCGGTGGCCTGCAGCAGAGCCTCCGACCAGCGGCGCTGGCCGACGTCGAGCCACAGCGTGCCGGCGGCATCCGACATGTCCTCGACCATCTCGCCGGTGAGGCGATAGCGCACATAGGCCTTCGGCAGCAGCACTTTTGCAAGGCGCTCGAAGATGTCCGGTTCATGCCGCGCGACCCAGAGCAGCTTTGGCGCGGTGAAGCCGGGCATCGCGAGATTGCCGGCGATGGCGTGCAGTGACGGACAGCGCCGCTCCAGCTCGCCGCATTCGGCCTGCGAGCGGCCGTCATTCCAGAGGATCGCCGGGCGCAAGGGGCGGCCGTTCTCGCCCAGCAGCGTCGCACCGTGCATCTGGCCGGATAGTCCGATACCGGCTACCCGCGCGACCTCACGCGGATGGCGGGATGCGAGATCATCGACCGCGCCGGTCGCCGCATCGACCCAGGCGTCGGGATCCTGCTCGGACCACAGCGGCGCGGGATGCGACAGCGCAAGCTCGCGCGCCGCCGTCGCGAAAATCGCGCCGGCTTCGCTCACGAGCACCGCCTTCACACCGGACGTACCGATGTCCATTCCGAGATACACGCCATCCCTCCCATTCACCTGTCGCGGTGTGCGATCTTGCGTCGCCTTCCCCGCAAAGGGCCGTTTCGAAAATCGCCTGCCGCTAGGGCAGATTGTCCCGCATCACGATGTCGATCCTGATCTTCTCCTGTTCGCGCAAGATCGGCTCGCCGCGGGCGAGCGCGAGCAGCACGCGCACGGCGGCGCGCGCCTCATGTCCGGGGTTCTGCGAGATCGCGGCATCCATCACGCCCTGCAACAGCAGCCGGCGCGTCAACGCCGTGACGTCGTGCCCGACGAACGCCACCTGCTTGTCGCGGCCGGCGTCGCTCAACGCTTTGGCGACGCCTTGTGTGCCGGCGCCGACGTTATAAAGGCCGACAATGTCAGCATGCCTGCCTAACAGCCGGGCCAGCAGCTGCTCCGAACGCTCGTCCTCGTCGCGCCCTTCCAGCACCGGCAGCACGGTGAGACCAGGGAATTCCGACGCCATCACCTGGTTGAAGCCGAAAATGCGCTCGGCATGATCGCGCAGGCCTTGCGAGCCGGCGACGATGGCGACCTTGCCGGACCGCTGACCGACCAGCCGACCGACCAGCGCACCGGCGGTGCGCCCCGCGGCGATGTTGTCGATGCCGACATAATGGTGGCGCCGCGACGACGGCACGTCCGACACCAGCGTGACCACCTTGGTGCCGGCATCGACGAGATCGTTGATGGCGGCGCGGACGCCGGGATGATCCAGCGCCACCACGGCGACGCCGTCGTAATCGCCCGAGAGCGTCTCCAGCGAAGCCGCGAGCACGGAAGGATCGAACACGTCGGTTGCGACCATCTCGACAGCCAGGCGACGCGCCGAAAGCCAGGCCGACATCTCGCCGAGATAGGCCTCGATCTGCTGCATGAACGGGTTCGGCCCGGACGGCATCACGAAGGCAAAGCGGCGGGCGCGGCCGCGGGCGAGCTCTGCGGCGGCCACATGCGGCTGGAAGGAGTTGCGCTCGATGGCCTCTTTGACGCGCCGGACCGTGTCCGGCCGCACACCCGGGCGATTGTGCAGGACCCGGTCCACGGTCGCCAGGCTCACGCCCGCCTCGCGCGCGATGTCCTTCAGGGTCAGCGCGGTGGCGGTGAGCGTGTCTGAGTAGCTCTCTTGGGCCATGGCTGAAGGCTAGCAGATGTGTTTTGAGGTACGCAACTCATTTTGAGGGACGTGTCGGGATTTTCGAGCCCCGGTTGCACTGGGGCCCACCTGGCCGGCGGGCCTCAGCGGCCGCTCAGGTCCAGCGTCAGGAACAGGCTGTTGGGATCCTCGACATAGCCCTCGAACGGGCCGCAGAGGACGAAGCCGTGCGCCCGGTACAGCGCGTGGGCCGGCTTGAAATAGTCCCACGAGCCGGTCTCGAGGCTCAGCCGCGTCACGCCGCGCGCGCGGGCTTCAGTGATGATGTGGCGGAGCATCTGGCCGCCAAAGCCGCGCCGCCGCGTGGTCTGAAGCGTGTGCATCGACTTCACTTCGCCATGGGAGGCCGAAAGCGCCTTCAGCGCGCCGGTGGCGACCAGCGTCTCGCCGTCCCATCCGGTCCAGAACGCGACGTCGCTCGCGCGAAGGCCCGCCAGATCGAGCGCATGGGCGCTGCCCGGCGCGGTCTGCGCCCGCGCAGCCGTGACATGATGATCGAGCAGCGCAATCACGCGGGGATCGAAAGTGTCGCCGGTCCGAATCTGCATCGTCACGGCCTCACTCCGCTTGAAAGCCGCATCTGCATGAGGACCATATCGAGCCAGCGGCCGAACTTGCAGCCGACCTCCGGCATGCGGCCAACCTCGGCAAAGCCGAACGACGCGTGCAGCGCGATCGAGGCGGAATTCGAGGCCTCGATCGCGGCGACCATCGTGTGCTTGTTCAGCACTGTCGCACGCTCGATCAGCGCCACCATCAGGCCGCGGCCGATGCCCGCGCGATGATGCCGCTCGTCGACATAGACGGAATTCTCGACCGTGTGGCGATAGCCGGGCCAGGGGCGGAAATCGCCGAACGACGCGAAGCCGACCACGTCCCTGCCCTTCATGGCGACCAGAACGGGATAGCCGGCTTCCTGTCGCGCGCGGATCCACTCCCGCCGCGAATCGAGATCAACCGGGCCGTCGGTCCAGACCGCCGTGGTGTTGATTGCGGCATGGTTGTAGATGGCGAGGATATCCGCGGCATCCTCCAGCGTTGCGTCCCGCACGATCAGCGGCATCACATTTTCCCGTAAGAGGTGCCGCGCCGCGTGATGATGACGTAGCGCGCGTCCTGTCTGGCTTCGTTCTCGAAGGTCACCGCACGCATCACGTCGAAATCGAGACAATCACCCTCGCGCAGGCGCACCGTCTTGGCGTCGATGTGCACGGCGATCGTGCCCTCCAGCATCAGGAGCTGCTGGGTGAAGGCGTTGCGGCCCCAGGGGCTGTACGGCACCCGCGCGCCGGCCGGCAGGTCGACGACGATGATCTCGATGCCGCTCGCCGCGTCCGTCGGCGAGGCGTGCCGCCTTCGATAGCCGCTCTCGGGATCGCGCCAGTGCGGCTGGTCGGCAAGGCGCACCAGGCGCTCCGGCGGCTTTTCGGCCAGCGCGACCACGTCGCTGAGCGACACGTCGAGCGCGGCGCAGAGCTTGCCGAGCAGCGAAGCCGTCGCACTGCTCTGCGCCCGCTCCACCCGCCCGATCATGGCCCGGCTGACGCCGGAGCGCGCCGCCAGTTCGTTCAACGTCATGCCCGCCTGCGTCCTCAGGGTCTTCAAGCGACGACCGATCGCGCGATCGAGTTTCTGCTGGTCCATGGTCTTCATCCGAACATTGCCCGACACGAGGACCGCACCCATCAGGGCGAGAGGGAGCTTAGCGCGGACGGAGGCGAACGCCGCGAGCGGCAGTCTAATATATTAGAATCTTTGCAGAGCTCGCAGGGCCGATTAGGATGCGCCCCAACCACAAATGATCGGGAGGCGGCGAGATGGGCGAGCCGACGCAGCGGACGATCAAGGCCAACGGTATCAGCCTCAACATCGCCGAGCAGGGCAAGGGGCCAATGGTGCTGCTTTGCCACGGCTTTCCGGAAGGCTGGTACTCCTGGCGCCACCAGCTCGAGGCGTTGGCGGCGGCCGGCTACCACGCGGTGGCGCCCGACATGCGTGGCTACGGCAAGAGCGACCGGCCCGACGCGATCGACCAGTACACGATCCTCCACATGGTCGGCGATCTCGTCGGCGTGCTCGACGCCTTCGAGGCGAAGGACGCCGTCATCGTCGGGCATGACTGGGGCGCGACGATCGCCTGGCACACGGCGCGCCTGCGGCCCGATCGCTTCCGCGCCGCCGCCATCCTCAGCGTGCCCTATCGGCCGCGCGCTCCGGTGCGGCCGACGAGCGTCATGCCGCAGACCGCGGATGCGCAGTTCTATCAGCTGTACTTCCAGGAGCCGGGGGTCGCCGAAGCGGAGTTCGAACGGGATCCGCGCGCAACGCTCGGCGCCATGCTCTATGGCGGCTCCGGCGAAGGGGCGGCGGCGATCCGCGCCAATGCCGAGCGCGCCGGCAGGACCGTCGGCGTCGGCATGGTCTCGCGCAAGGACGGCATGTTGCCGAAAGTGCAGGTGCCGCTGCCATCATGGCTGAGCTCTGCCGACCTCGACTATTACGGCGCCGAGTTTGCCCGCAGCGGATTTCGCGGACCGCTCAACTACTACCGCAACATCGATCGCAACTGGGAGCTGATGGCGGCCTTCGAGGGTGTGAAGGTGACGGTGCCTTCACTCTTCATTGCCGGCGACCACGACATGGTCCTCGCCTTCCCCGGCACCGCCGAGCTCCTCGCCAACATGAAGCAGTTTGTGCCGCAACTGCGCGAGATCAGGATGCTGCCGGGCTGTGGACACTGGACGCAGCAGGAGCGGCCGGCGGAGGTGAACGCGGCGATCGTCGAGTTTCTACGAAGCCTGCCGAACTGAAGCCTGGAGCGGGCGAAGGGAATCGAACCCTCGTATGCAGCTTGGGAAACATTTATGGCTCCCTGTCAAGTCAATGCGTTACCGGGGTTTTGGCTCTTTTTTGGCTCCGCCTTTTTGCGGTTTTGCACGGGGAGCCATGAGGCACTATGGTGCGGTCCATTCATGGGGGCGTGAATGGATTGGCTTCAGTTTATTTCATCGATTGTGCAATCGATCGTTTCTTTGGCGTGGCCGGTGGCGTTTGTTGCTGCGGTTTGGTTGTTTCGCGAGAAGCTGACGGAATTGCTTCCGCAGCTACGCGCCAAGTACAAGGATGTCGAAATATCATTTAAGCTAGACCAGGCTGAGAAAGAGGCTGCTCAACTGCCGCCACCTCCCCCAGGGGCAGAGCCAAAGAAAGCATCCGCGGAAGAGTTGAATAAATTTGAGCAGCTTGTGGCTATTTCACCGCGCGCTGCAATTTTAGACCTGCGTAGTTCCATTGAAGAATCAATCCGCGCACTCGCGGATGCGCGATGGCCGGGAAAGCCATACCGCGGCATGTGGACTATGATCCGCGAACTTAAGAACGCCGATGCAATTGATTCCAATACGTTTGCATTAGTCGATGACTTGCGTGTGATCGGTAACGCCGCTGCGCACCCGAGCACAACTACATCGTTTACTGATGAAGATGCCTACCGGTTTCGTGGTCTGGCGGAGCAGATCATTCCACGATTACACCTCGCTCTTATGACCTCCTAGTCGACGTTTTTGTTGCGAGTCTCATACACCTAGCTTCCTATTCAATTCTGCAATCCGCTGTTCCGCGGTAGATCTTTCGCGGATAAGGCGATCTTTCTCGCGAACCGATGTAAGATATTTATTTATCGCCCACTTGACCGATTTTTCGCCAAATGCGGCGACTGCCTTATCGATCGCGATCATCTTGATAACTGACTGAAACAATTTCTTCTGCTCCAGCGCACGGGCCTCCAATTTCGTCTTACCAATTTCTGTCTTCTTCATAAGTTTGCGCTCGAACGTGGCCCCGCTAGTCAGTAGGGCCACACGCGAACGGACTAGCTAATATGCATTCATTCTCTCACGTGATTTGATGTGCGCAACGTCTCGATGGGGACAGAATTTTTGGCTCGTTTTGGCTCCAGAATCGGCCTCGCTTGACCGAGAAACCACAGTCAAATCAATGATCGCGGTATCCACATAAGCCTAGAAGTGCAGCGCAATTCAGTGACTTGCGAGTGCGAGAAACCCCTTGTTTCAAAGGGCTTTGGAGCGGGCGAAGGGAATCGAACCCTCGTATGCAGCTTGGGAAGCTGCCGTTCTACCATTGAACTACGCCCGCGGATGCGCTCCGCGCCCGTCCTGATTAGCCGAGACGGCGCGTCTCGCCAAGCGGTTTGGCGCACCTAGCCGGACGGTTGTTAACGTCCTGGCAAGATTCCAGGTGCGCCGGATTGTGGCGGTGTTATGATCTCGTGTCTGGGGAGAAGCGTGCACTGAGTGGGGCGTGTGCATGGTGGGGCGTGGCTACGCGATATTCGACACGGCAATCGGGCGCTGCGGCATCATCTGGAGCAGCACCGGCGTCGTGGCCGTGCAATTGCCGGAGGCGCGGGAGATCGACACCCGCCGCCGGATCTTCGCGGTCCATCCCGAGGCGCGCGAGCAGCAGCCTCCATTGAATGCCGAGCTTGCGATCGAGGGCATCGTGAGCCTGCTGCAGGGCAACGATCCCGACTTTTCCGATGTCAGCCTGGATGCCGGCGGCGTGCCCGGCTTCAACCGGCGGGTCTACGAGTACACCTGCACGATCCCGCGCGGGGAGACGCGCACTTATCACGAGATCGCCAAGGCGCTGGGGGCCTCCGGCGCGGCGCATTCGGTGGCGCAGGCGGTCGCGAAAAATCCCTACATGCTGATCGTGCCCTGCCACCGTGTGCTGGAGGCCGGCAATTACACCGACCGGCTCTCGCCCTATGGCGGGGTGATCTCCAAGCGGCGATTGCTGGCGCTCGAGGGCGCCCATCCGGTCGCCAGCAAGACGCTGTTCGAGGTGCTGCTGCCCGTTGCCCCACCGAGGCCCTCCACCTAGATAGGTGGCATGGATGCAACCACGCTTTTGACGACGCGCTCGATGACGGTCTCCGAGTTCCGCTGCGATGCAGGACCGGACGACAAGCCGTTCCCGGAGTGCCGCACCGGCCATTCCATCGCCTATGTGCGCTCCGGCAGTTTCGGCTGCCATTGCCGCGCCGGCTTCTTCGAGCTGGTGGCAGGCTCGATGCTGGTCGGCGCGCCCGGCGAGGAATACACGTGCACGCATGAGCATGTCAGCGGCGACGTCTGCCTGGGCTTCTTCCTGAGCGAGGACCTGGTCGATGCCCTCGGGGGACGGCGCGAGATCTGGAAGGTCGGCGCGACACCGCCGCTGCCAGAGCTGATGGTGCTGGGCGAGCTCGCCCAGACGGCGGCAGATGGCAACAGCGATTTGGGCCTCGACGAGATCGGCCAGATCCTCGCCGGCCGCTTCATTGACGTCGTCTCGGGCAAGGCGCGCAAGCTGGCCACGCCCACCGCACGCGACCGCCGCCGCGCAGTCGAAGCCGCGCTGTGGATCGACGCCAACTCGCATGCCGAGGTCGACCTCGAACAGGCCGCGCGGCAGGCGGGACTCAGCCCGTTCCATTTCCTGCGGCTGTTCTCGGCCGTGCTCGGCGTCACCCCGCATCAATATCTGGTGCGCTCGCGGCTGCGACACGCCGCGCGCCTGCTCACTGACGACGACATCGCAGTCACCGACGTCGCCTATGACGTCGGCTTCGGCGATCTCTCCAATTTCGTCCGCACCTTCCATCGCGCCGCCGGCGTGTCGCCGACGAAGTTCCGGCAGGCGTCGAAGGGCGAGCGCAGGATCTTCGGGGAACGCCTCGTCCTCAACTGAGACACGTCGGCCGCATCGCAGGTAACAGTCTGTTGACCAGACAGGCGCGACGCGCTGGCGCTTGCGGCACATCGCGCGGTATTACAACCAAAGGGCGATTCGGCGCCCCTTCAACGCGGCGAACCGGCAGATGAACAGTGCCTCGAGTGACGTGATTGCGGCCACGCTGATCGCGCTTGCCGTCGGCCTCGCCTTCATCGCGGGTTGTGCCGTCTATTACGGCCGCCAGATCAGCTTGCGCAGGATTCCGATGCAGTGGGACAGCGACGGTCGGCCGGCCTGGTTTGCACCACGCCTCATTGGGCTCTGGTTCAGCTTCGGCGTCACGGCGGCCCTTTCCGCGTTCCTGCTCGTCCTCGCCCTTCATGCCCCGCAAAAGCTCACAGCCCTGATCGTCGCAACGATCAGCGTGATTGGAGCGAACATGTGGGTTCAGGTCTATCATCTGAGACGGGTGATCCGGTGGCAGGAAGAGGCACCGGCGAACTAGCCGGGGCGGATGCGCAAGATTCTCCAAGAGCGGCCTGCCCTCAATTGACTAGGTTCGTCTCCGGCGTGCGCCACTCGCGGCGCGCTTTGCAATGGAGACGAACATGTACGACCACATCGGACTTCGCGTAGCCGATCTCGATGCCGCCACGCGCTTCTACACGGCGGTGCTGGCGCCGCTCGGTTACGTCCTGTGCTCGAGCGGCGACGGCTATGCCGGCTTCGGGCCGAAGGGCGAGCCGGCGCTGTGGCTGCACCTGAACAAGGGGCGGAAGGCCGACGGCGCGCATATCGCGTTTCGCGCCGGAAATCATGACGCGGTCAAGGCGTTCCACAGCGAGGGCCTGAAGAGCGGCGGCCGCGACAATGGCGGCGCCGGCCCGCGCAAGGATTACAGCCCGACCTATTACGCGGCGTTTCTGATCGATCCGGACGGCAACAATGTCGAGGCGGTTTGTACGTGAGCTTTAACCACTCGCTCCGTCATTGCGAGGAGCTCTTGCGACGAAGCAATCCAGACTGCTTCCGCGGAAAGATTTCTGGATTGCTTCGCTGCGCTCGCAATGACGGTGCTTATGGCAACGACCTATCGAAACCAAGGACACCTTCATGGCCTCCATCCACAACGACGTCCCCCTCAATGCCCCCGCCCGCGACGTCTGGGACGCGGTGCGCGATTTCGGCGCGCTGCACCGGCGGCTGGTGCCGGGCTTCGTCACGGCCTGCACGCTCGATGGCGATGCGCGTATCGTCACCTTCGCCAACGGCTCCGTTGCGCGCGAGGTGCTGGTCGATTGCAATGATGCGCGACAGCGTCTCGTCTATGCGATCGCCAACGAGCGGCTGAAGCACTACAGCGCCTCGGTGCAGGTGATCGCCGACGGCGACGGCAAGAGCCGTTTGCTCTGGACCATCGACATGCTGCCGAACGAGCTTGCGGCTTACGTCCAGGAGCAAACCAGGGAGGCCGTGATCGCCTTGCACAAGGCGTTTCCGCCCGCTGCAGCTTAACGGCGGCCCAGGCCCCGCAGCTCTGTGATTTTTCTCACAGAGCCCTCCTCTCCTCGACCGTAACCATGGCCGCGTGCGTCCGGTCGGCTCCACTCTCCCGGTGAAGCCACGCACGCGAGGAGCATGCCATGAGAGGTGCGGACAAGGTGATCTGTCAGGCAGCCGCCGTGCTGCTGCTGTTTTCGGTCGCGAGCTCGCCGGCGAAGGCGCAGCTCGCGGGCTTCGGTGGCGGCGGAGGTGCCGGCGGCGAGGACATGATGACCCAGATGGCGCCGATGCTGGAGATGATGAAGGCGAAGATGGGCAAGCGCCGCTTCGCCATGCTGATGCAGACCATGGGTCCGATGATGAGCCGCATGATGGAGAACGGCGGCGGCGGCTTCGGTGGCCTCGGCGGCGGCAATCTCGGCGGCGGCTTTGGTGCGCCCAATTATGGCGGCTACACGCCGATGGGCGGTGGCGGCTATATGCCGACGGGGCTCGGCGGCATGGGCGGCGGCGACATCATGGGCATGCTCGGCGGTTCCGGCGGCGGCGAGATGATGGCGATGATCCCGCAATTGATGCGGCTCGCCAATGCCGGCGGCGGTGGCGGCCATCGCCGCCACCGGCATCGCTAGATCGCGCAGCGTCGTTGCTGGCAATAGCAGCAACGAAGCAACCACCCTTCGGGGGGCTCGAAGGACGGTTGCGCCGAGGCAAGCCCTATGATGCGTCGCCGATATCAGATCCGATCGTCGATGAGGACGCCGGAAATCGACGGGTCGCTTGCATTCGTCTGATCCCTCGATTGCGCCGCGCTGTAGGTCGGATCCGTGAGCGAGTTCTTCAGTGACTGAAGAAATTGTTCAAGCAGGTCCGTCGCCGACTTGCCGCTCGACGAACTGTCCGTGGCGGTGGTCGAGGAAGATTCGCTCGCATCCGTCGTGCCGCTCGATCCCGTCGTGCTGGACGAGGTCGAATCCGTGAGCAGGCTCTTCAGAGAATCCAGGAATTGCTGAAGCATGTCCACAACCGAGTTGCCGCTTGACGAACTGTCCGTGGCGTTGGCGGGAGGAGGCCCGCCGGGCGCCGGTCCGCCTGGTCCTTCCGGTCCACCTGCCCCGCCCGGTCCCTGGGAGAACGCCGCCTTGAAAATACCCTGCAGCTCGGTGGCCTGCTGGTCGGTCAGCTTGCCGTCCGAAACTTCCTTCTGGATGAGATCGTCGATCTTGGACTTGATAGCGTCAGGCGACGATCCGCTGCCGCTGGACTGATCGCTCGCACTACCCGATTGCAAGGCGGAATCGATGTCGCTGAGCGCGGACGACAGCGCCGACTGATCGGACGAACTGATCGCGCCGGAACTGACTTCCGCTTGCAGTTCATCCTGCAGCCGCTGCAACGGCGATGGCCGGTGATGGTGGGAGGAGAGCGCCGAAATCGAGGTCATGGTGGCTTTCCGTGCTGATGGACTCGCGGCGAAGTTGTCGCCAGGAGCTGGCGCGGAGCCTTCGGCATGGCGCAGCTTCGGTTACCCGGCATTGCCAGGTAACCGATGGAAACATTCAGAAACAAAAATCCGGCGCGCGCCTTAATCGGCCGCGGCCGAAAGAGCCGGCTTGATTGCGGACTTGCTCACGCGCGGGCCCCAGCGGGTCACCACCACGCTGGAGCACGACAGCAGGCCCAGCACGACCATCGAGCTCGCGGCCAGCCAGAAGAAGCTCTGCGCGGTGGCCTCATGCGTCGACAGCCACCAGCCGGTCGCCGAGATGTAGGTCAGCCGCGCGGTCTGCGCCAGCACCGGGCCGATCACCTTGGCCGCGCCTTGCGAGGAGAAATACATCGTCGAGGCGAGCCCGATGAAGGCGTAGAACGGCGCCACCGTCGACAGATATTGGTGGCTGGTCGCGCGCACGGTCGCGCTGTCGGTGAAGATGTTCACCCAGAGATCGGGGAACAGCGCGACGAGACATGCCGGCGCACCGACGGCGACGAACGCGCTCGCACCCGCGATCCAGGCAATGCGCCGGGCACGCGCGATGCGGCCGGCGCCGACCGCCATGCCGACCATCGGCACCGAGGCGATGCCGAACGAGAAAGCGATCGAGGTCAGCAGGAATTCGAGCCGCGCACCGATGCCGTAGCCGGCGAGGATCGCGGTGCCGAACTTCGCCAGCATGTGGGTGAAGATCGAGATCGTCAGCACCGATTGCAGCGGCGAGAAGCAGGCGATGGCGCCGACCTTCAGGATGTCGAAAAACATCGCCCACTGGATGCGCAAGCCGCGCAGCTTCGGTGCGATCCGCGCGCGTCCTGAGAACAGGTACCAGCCCATGATGCAGATGTTGAAGGAATAGGCGATCAACGCGCCGGCCGCGACGCCGCGCATGCCGAACTGCGGCACCGGCCCGAGCCCGAGGCCGAGCGTGCCGCCGAGCAGGATCTGCCAGGCCGCGGAGTTGAGGATCAGGAACGAGGGCAGCTTCATGTTGCCGGTGCCGCGCAAGACGCCAGCCATGGTGTTGAGCAGCCAGGGCAGCACGGCGCCGCCGAAAAACACCTGCGTGTAGGCGATCGCATGCGTGAGCACATCGCCGCGGCCGCCGAGCATTTCGAGCACCCTGGGTCCGAAGATCAGCATGCCCAGCATGAAAACGAGACCGAAGCTGATGCCGATCAGCAGCGCATGCGCTGCGAGCGTGCCGGCGCGCTCGCGATCGCCGGCGCCAAGCGCCCGAGCAATGGCGGAGGCCACCGCGCCGCCCATGGCGCCGCCCGACATCGTCATGGTCAGGATCACTGTCGGAAACACCAGCGCCATCGCGGCCAGCGCCTCGACGCCGAGCCGGCCGATATAGGAGGTCTCAGCGATCACCGTACAGGTGCCGGCCGACAGCGCGATCACGTTCGGCCAGGCGAGGGAGAGCAGCGTGCGCAGGATCGGCCCGTCCACCAGCGCGCTCTTCACGGGACGCGGGGGCGGCGGCAGCGGGCGTTCTTGTTCATCGACCGGGATTTCGGCGATGTCGGACATGTCCTCTCCCGGGCACGAGCGCCATTTGCGGCGCGGCAATGACTAGGTGTGCCAATAAATTTCTTCGCGCATAAGGCGCGGCGAGAGGCTTGTTAGCACGGCGCGTAGCGATTCCTCCTGCGCCTGATGCAGGCGTGCCCTGCGGCAGCGCATTTCAGTGGGTGGAATTGCGGCTCTTCTCCCTCTCCCCGCACGCGGGGAGAGGCGAAGCGTGCGGCGACACCGTCGACTATTCGATTGTCCAGACCAGCGGCGGCCGCCCGCCTGCCGCCGGCCGTATATGCACGCCGATGTGCCGCCCGCACCCCGCAGCCAGCCCTTCGAACAATCCCTCCAGCACCTTGGCGCAGGCGCCGTGATAATCAGCGACGTCGTCCATCAGCTTCCAGCTCTGCTGTCGGATTTCGAAGGTGCCTTCCGACTGCGCCGTCTCGGCGGCATCATCCTGCGCGGCGAACAACGCGTCCAGGAACGATGCGAATTCCCTCGCGCCGCCGCGGCTCATCGCGAGCGCCGCCGCGACTTCGTCGAAATACTGCATCCCGATCAGCCTGCCGGTGAGATGCAGCAGATAGCCGGCGTCCTCCGGGCCGAACAGCTGCACCATCACGGGCGCGGCGGTGCGGACATATTCCATCGCGTAGTTGCGGTAGGCTTTTTCCAGCCGCGGTTTCGGCCAGCTCGCGACCGGCAGCGCCGGCGCGGTCTTCGCGTCGAACAGCGGCGCTTCGAGGTGCCGCGCGAACACCAGTCGCTGGTCGAGCTCGAGCGGATGGTCGTATTGATGGTAATAGCCTTCGAGCCCATCCTGGCCGTCGACGCTCTGCTTGGTGCAGACGAAGCCGAGGCGCAGATCCCCGAGCGCGACGCCATTGTTGGCGTGCCAGCCGCGCAGCATCGCGCGAGAGACCTCGCCCGGCACGCCGCAGATCGCGGTGCCCTTCCAGATCCAGCGCGGCGGCGGATAGCGGATCCAGGCCTTAACGTCGCTCTCATACATGTATTCGACATGTACGCCGCCGATCCAGTTGGAGAGATAGTGATATTGAGCAGCCGCGACCGCCGGCGGCAGATGGCTGAGGCCGAGCTTCTCAAGCCCCGGCAGGAAGCGCTCCTGCTGCTGGCGACGGAACACGCGGAAGACGAACTCCGCGGCATCCGCCGTGCCGCGCCGCGTGACCACGGTCAGGATGAGGCCGGTGAAGTAGGCGTGATACAGATCGGCGACCGCGCGCCAGCGCTTCCATTGGGCTTCCTGCGCGGAGTCGGCTGCGGCGGTCATGTTCACTCCCGGCTTGTTGTTTTGCGGGAGTGTGTCATCGCGGATGGGGCGGCGCAACACGCCACAAGCTCGGCGTCATCGCCCGCGAAGGCAGGCGATCCAGTATTGACGGCGGGGGATGTGGCTACACCCGAAAATGTTTCGAGAGCTTCAAGCCCTGCGCCTGGTAATTCGAGCCGATGCGCTGGCCGTACATCGCGTCGGGGCGGGCCAGCATCTTCTCGTAGACGAGACGGCCGACGATCTGGCCGTGCTCGAGGATGAACGGCACCTCGCGCGAGCGCACCTCTAACACGGCGCGCGATCCCAGCCCGCCGGCGCCGGCATAGCCGAAGCCGGGATCGAAGAAGCCGGCATAGTGCACGCGGAATTCGCCGACCAGGGGATCGAACGGCACCATCTCAGCGGCAAAGTCGGGCGGCACCTGCACGGCCTCTTTCGAGGCGAGGATGTAGAACTCGCCGGGATCGAGGATCAGGCTGCCGTCGGGACGGGCCGAGATCGGCTCCCAGAAGTCTTCGACCGCGTAACCGGAGCGGCGATCGACATCGACCACGCCGGTGTGGCGCTTGGCGCGGTAGCCGACGAAGCCGCTTCCCTTCTCGCCGGAGAGATCGACGGAGACGGCAACGCCGCCGGACAGATCGGCATCGTCGATATCGACGAGGCGCTCGGACGCATGCAGCGCATCGAGCTCGTCGGCATTGAGGATGGCGTCACCGGTGCGGAAGCGCACCTGCGACAGGCGCGAGCCCTCGCGCACCAGCACCGGAAACGTCTTCGGGCTGATCTCGGCATAGAGCGGACCGTGATAGCCGGCGCCGATCATGTCGAAGCGGCGGGTGCCGTCGGCGATCACGCGGGTGAAGACGTCGAGCCGGCCCGTCGAGCTCTTCGGGTTCGCGGCCGCGACGATCTCCGGCGGCAGCGCGAGACTTTCCAGCAGCGGCACGATGTAGACGCAGTTGGTCTCCAGCACCGCGCCGTCGGCGAGGCTGAACTCGTGCAGCTTCAACTCGTCGATACGCTCGGCCACCGTGGCGCCGGGACCGGGCAGGAAGCTGGCACGGACGCGATAGGCGATGTCGCCGAGGCGCAAATCGAGGCTCGCCGGCTGGATCTGGCTTTCGACGAAATCGTAGGCGGGCAGGATGAGGCCGCCCTCCGCCATCGCCGCGATCATGCGGTCGGGCAGGATGCCATTGGCGTCGGCGGCAATCGTGAAACTCAACCGGGGGTCCTCGTCAGGGGTCAAACGCAGCCGGACATGTGGGAAATACTAGCCTTTTACGGCTATCCGATGGACGCCTTGACGGAAAGGCCATTGCGGAATATGAGCATCACTTATCCCGTGGTGATTTGAGCCGGCCGGCTTGCAGCCACGTTAAATAAGTCGCTAAACAGGCCGGGGACCTCTGTGATCCCGGCCCGTGGATATATCCAGGCCGGTTTTTTTGTGACCGTTTTCGACGAGACGGTCATGTCGGAGGTACCTATGTCGAAGTCGCCTGCTGCTTACCGTCCCGAAACCCGCCTGGTCCATTCCGGCACCCTGCGCTCGCAATTTGGCGAGACGTCGGAGGCGCTGTTTCTGACCCAGGGCTACGTCTACAACAGCGCCGAGGAGTGCGAGGCGCGGTTCAAGGGCGAGGATCCCGGCTTCATCTATTCGCGTTATTCGAACCCGACCATCGCGATGTTCGAGCGCCGCATGATCGAGCTCGAGGGCGCCGAGGCGGCGCGTTCGGCCGCGACCGGCATGGCCGCGGTGACGACCGCGATCCTGGCGCCGCTGAAGGCCGGCGACCACGTGGTTGCCTCCCGCGCGCTGTTCGGCTCGTGCCTCTACGTCATCCAGGACCTGTTGCCGCGCTACGGCATCGAGACCACGCTGGTCGACGGCCTCGATCTCGACCAGTGGCAGCGGGCGTTGCGACCGAACACCAAGACGTTCTTCCTGGAGAGCCCGACCAATCCGACGCTCGACGTGCTCGACATCCCCGGGATCGCCGAGATCGCGCACAAGGGCGGGGCGCGGCTCGTCGTCGACAACGTGTTCGCGACCCCGATCTGGCAGAGCCCGCTCGCGTTAGGGGCCGACGTCGTGGTCTATTCCGCGACCAAGCACATCGACGGCCAGGGCCGCTGCCTCGGCGGCATCATCCTGTCCTCGGAAGCCTTCATCGCCGAGCACCTCCACAATTTCATGCGCCAGACCGGGCCGTCGATCTCGCCGTTCAACGCCTGGGTTCTGCTCAAGGGCCTGGAGACGCTGGCCGTGCGCGTGCGCGCGCAGACCGACACCGCGGCCCGCATCGCCGAGGTGCTGGCGAGCCATCCCAAGATCTCGCGGCTGATCTATCCCGGCCGCGCCGATCATCCGCAGGCAGCGCTGGTGAAGAAGCAGATGCGCGGCGGCTCGACGCTGGTCGGCTTCGAGGTCAAGGGCGGCAAGGCGGCCGCGTTCCGCGTGCTCAACGAGCTCAAGCTTGCGAAGATCTCGAACAATCTCGGCGACGCCAAGAGCCTGGTCACGCATCCGGCCACCACGACGCATCAGCGCCTGAAGCCGGAAGACCGCGCCGCGCTCGGCATCAGCGAGGGCTTCATCCGCTTCTCCGCGGGGCTCGAGCATGCGGACGATCTGATCGAGGATCTGACGGCGGCGCTGGAGAAGGCGTGAGAGGAGCCATGCACTCGCACTCGTAGGGTGGGTTAGCCCTGCAGATGCGCGAAGCGCATCTGCTCGGCGTAACCCACCAACTTCGTTCCGCAATCGTTGATGCATGGTGGGTTACGGCTTCGCCTAACCCACCCTACGGCACCGAGCCTACATCGGCCGGTACGCCCGCACATCCCCGGGCACGTTGACTCCGAGCCTGATCTGGCCGACGGAGCGGATGATGTCGTCGCCGAGGAGCTGGGCGAAGCAGGCGTAGCCCCAATCGTTCATGTGCAGGCCGTCGGCGATGACGAAGCTCTCGACCGGGATCGATTGGTTCTCGTGCCAGTCGCGCATCACCTCGAAGCGCGGGAAGATGCCGACGTGACGGAGCTCGGCGACCTTGCCGAGCAGCTTCACCATCTTGCCGGCGCTCTCCTTGCGCTGGTTGACGGCCGGCGAATATTGCGGATCGACCAGCACGATATCGGCGCCGCCGGCGGCCTGGATGCGGGAGATGCCGTCCTCGACCATCTTGGCGGTGTCGCCGGGATCGAGATTGCGCAGCACGGCGTTGGTGCCGACCTGCCAGATCACCATATCCGGATGCACGTCGATCACCTCCTTCTGGAGGCGCTTCATCATCTCGGGCGCGTCCTCGCCGCCGACGCCGGCATTGATGACGGTGATGTCGGCGGTCGGATATTGCCGGCGCAGCTGCGCGGCGAGACGGTTCGGATAGTTGAAATCGGGCGAGCTCGCGCCATAGCCGGCGGTCGACGACGAGCCGAATGCGACGATCACGACAGGCTTGCCGGCGACGAGCTTGTTCGCGACATGTGGCAGCGAACCCATCGCCTTCGAGCCGCCCTTCGGCGGCAGGCAGGGGACGCGGTTGAAGACGTCGCCGGCAGATTTGGCGACCTGCTTCACCTTGTCGATGGCGCGCGCGGTGAGGCCGCGCTGTTCGGGGGACGTCGCGGCGACGGTGGTCTGGGAGGGCGAAGCGGAAGCAGGATTATTCGACTGCGCGGGCGTCGCCTGCGCGGCCTGCGCCTGCGCGCGCGACTGCGAAACGGGCGTCAGCACCAGAAGCGCCGCCGCGGGCGCAGCCAGCCATGCTGTCAGGCGAAAAGGGCGGAGAGAACTCATTAACGCTAGACCTCAATTTTGCTGCTGGGTCGGCCCCAGATGAGCAGCTTCGATCACGAACTGTGCCAACGCCCGGCCAAGGCAATCATGGACCTGTTTCGCCAGCTCAGGCCCGCGGGACGGACTGAACAGGTCGAACTGACCCTGATCGTTCCACTGCCGCATGATCGCGAAACGGTCGAACAGCGGGATGTCGTGCTCCTGTGCCACCACTCGCATGTTGTCGAGATAGGGCGGCACCGAGATCATGGTTTCGGTACGCGGGCTGTATTGCAAGTTCATCAACACGACGTCAGCCCCTGCATTTTGCAATGCGGAAACCCCTTCGGTCACCGCGCCGCGAAAATCGTCGGGATCGATTGCTCGGATAGCATCCACGGTCCCGGTCTGCCAGATGACCAAAGTAGGCCTTTTTGCTTCCATCAGCTTAACGAAGCTGGCGGCCGCCTCCTCTGCCGTCTTCTTGCTCTGTATTTCTACGGAGACGTGCACAGGTTCCGACGGCGGCAGCTTGTCCTTCAAAATGGCCTGCATGCGCGCCGGATAGGAAGCGTCCTCGGAGGCCGGAATCGTGGTCGAGCGGCTGCCGATGACCAGTATTTCGAGCGGTTTGCCGGCCTTGATGGCATCGGCGACCTTGGGAAGCTGGCTTTCGCTGGTGAGCAGATAGGACGGCAATTCGCAGGCTGCGGGTGCGGCCGGAGCGGCCGACGTAGCATCGTCCGCGCGCGCCGAAGGCGCGGCGAGGCCACCACATAGCAGGATCAGGCTCAGGAGAACCTTCGCCTTCATCAGCCCCCTCCCGCCATATCGGCGTTGCCGACGGCGTTTTTGGTTTTCGCACCGCTCTTGTCAGCTACGCGCTTGTACCACGAAATCACCCAGGCGACGCCCCACATGATCAGGATTCCGGAGAGACTAATCACCGCATGCATGACGGCGCCGCCGGAGACCTCGGCCAGGATGAAATGACCGGCGAAGGCCAGGAAGACGCCGAGGCAGAAGATCTCCAGGGAATGCTGGCCGCACAGGATCAGCGGCCGCAGCCAGGGCGATTTCAGCCCCGGCCAGTCCCGCGGCAGGAAGCGCACGGTGAGCGCGGCCAGCGCCAGGAAATGCGTGAAGCGCAACACGTCGAGATCGGTCTTGTCGATCGGATACATCCACTGCTCGAGCCGCTTCGGCATCAGATGCGAGAGCTGCGGCAGGTACCAGGTCAGCGTCACGTAGAACGCCGCCGCGAGATAGGCGATCGCGATCCACATCGTCACCGGTGAAGCCAGAATACGCGACATGCGCCGCGCACCTCCGAGCGCACACCATGCACCGAAGACGAAAAGCAATTGCCAGGCCAGCGGATTGAACGCCCAGAAGCCGTTCGGATAGGCGGAGAAGTAGAGGTCGTATTCCCAGGTGACCGCGTAGAGCACGACCGAGAGGCCGAGCGTGACATCGGGCTTCCACTTCATCGACCACAGGATCAAGGGCAGCGCCAGCATCAGCACGATGTAGAGCGGCAGCACGTCCATGTTGACGGGACGGAAGCGCAGCAGCAGCGCCTGCACGATGGTGACGTCGGGCTGCTTGAGAAAGTCCATGATGCCCATCTCTTCGGTGTAGAGCGGGTTCTCGAAGCTGGTCGCGACGTAGGAGATCTCGGCGAGGAAGATCGTGAACAGGAAGACGTGGGCGACATAGATCTGCCAGACCCGGCGCAGGATGCGCGCGGTGGCGATGACGACGCCGCTCTCCAGCATCGCGCGGCCGTAGACGAAGGCGGCGGTGTAGCCGGAGATGAAGATGAAGATCTCGGTGGCGTCGCTGAAGCCGTAATTGCGGATCGTGAACCAGGTCAGCAGGCTCGTCGGCAGATGGTCGATGAAGATCAGCCACAGCGCGAGGCCGCGGAACAGGTCGAGCCGGAGCTCGCGCTCGCCGATGGCGGGCAGCGAGATGGCCGGCGCGGCCGCACGCGGCTTTGCGTCCACAGGCTTTGCTCCCGCGATCGTCGATCCCGTCACTTGGTCGGCAATGGTCATCGGGGCCAAAAAACCCTCGCGCAAATCGCGACGTTAAAAAAGGAGTGTACCGGTCCGGCCGTCGTCTCGCAAAGCGGCCAGATCACATAAGGGTGTCTTCCCTGGGGGTGTACTTCTCCGCGAATTCTGGCGGTTCGATGTCGCGAAAGCCGCCTGCGGCGTTTGGTTCCCGGCCGGGTTTTCGCTATGATGGCAGCCATGTACCGCGCCGTGACCCGCCAGATCGAAGTGACCGTCGAGCCGAACTTTGTTCCGGAACAGTCGTCGGCCGACCGCTCCCGCTATTTCTGGTCCTACACCATCGTCATCACCAATTCCGGCGAGGAGACCGTGCAGCTCAAGACGCGGCACTGGATCATCACCGACGCCACCGGCCGGCAGCAGGAGGTGAAGGGCGAGGGCGTGGTCGGGGAGCAGCCGACCCTGGCCCCCGGCGAGCGCTTCGAATACACCTCCGGCGTGCCGCTCTCGACCGCCTCTGGCTTCATGACCGGCCGCTACCTCATGGTCAGCGAGAGCGGCGAACGCTTCGAGATCGACGTGCCGACGTTTTCGCTGGATAGCCCGGACAACAAGCGGGTGTTGAATTAGGGGCGGTGCCGTAGGGTGGGTTAGCCGCAGGCGTAACCCACCACTTCTCTCTGCACACGGAAACCAAAGAGGTGGGTTACGCCGGGCAGATGCGCTTCGCGCATCTGCAGGGCTAACCCACCCTACGATGTCCGAGTTCCTGGCGCGCAGCTTCCCCCAATCCCGTCATTGCGAGCGCAGCGAAGCAATCCAGAATCTTTCCGCGGTGGCAGTCTGGATTGCTTCGCTACGCTCGCAATGACGGAGTATGAGGTGTGGGCTGGTTCTCCAGATGGCACTGTCATTCCCCGCGAAGGCGGGGAATCCAGTACGCCGCAGCCTCTCGGCTCCATCACAACCGCCTCTGGAATACTGGATCGCCCGCCTTCGCGGGCGATGACAGCGAGTGTGTAGTCGCAGACACGCCTTCGCAGCCTCGCGGCGGATTTCGCCCGAGTTTTGCTTCGTCGCTCCACCCTCTGAAGCCAAGAGGGCGCAGGGAAGGCCGGGTGCCGGCTGGCACCCGCGGTCTGCTGCGCGAGGTGGTGCGCAGAAGAAACCGCACACCCTGCGCAGTGGTTGGACGGCTTATGCCGTGCTCTCCCGGGAGCCGAGTTCCTTCTGGCCTCCCTCGCCTTCGCGGAATTCACCGGCACCGCGCCGGTTGACGCGACTGCCGCCTCCGCAAGAGCTTGACCGTAGCAACGACGGCCAGGACCACACGGTTTTGCCGTACGCACGGCTCGCCATTTCGCTGCGGTTTTTCTAGCCCTGTCGACGGAGCCGGAAACCTGCTGGCGAGACGAACCTGACAGCGCCGCTCGTCTGGCACGAGGTCTTGGGCTCACGGAGAGCAATCCGCCCTGCCCGCAACTCTCGCGTCCGACGCTGCCGCGTCCACCGCAAGCCCGGCTCGCGACAGTGACGACACAAGATCGCCCCTCAAGGATGAGCCGGGATCGGCGATACATACGACAAATCCGAATTTCGGTAAAGCGGAATATTTTCGCGCAGGCCGATTGACAGCGGACGACACAGGCACGCCCTCGCCAGTTCCGTCATCCCCGCGCAACGGCGAAGCCGTTGTCGCTGGAGGTGCGAGACAGGGACGCAACGCGTCCCATGGGGAGCCTCGGAGGATGAACGGCCCCGATGCAGCCGGGCCGTCGCCCTTCGAGGCTCGCCGAAGAGGCGAGCGCCTCAGGGTGACGGTGACGGAGCGGTGCGCGTTGCTTCCACATCGTCATTGCGAGCGCAGCGAAGCAATCCAGAGTCTTTCTGCGGATACAGTTCTGGATTGCTTCGCTGCGCTCGCAATGAGAGAGGATAGGTAGGAGTCTACGCGTCCTCCACGCCCGCCTCATCCGGCGTGAAATCGTACACCGACGAGCAGAACTCGCAGGTGACGACGACCTTGTCGTCCTTGACCATCGCGGCGCGATCGTCCGGCGAAAAGCTCTTCAGCATCGAGGCGACCGCGTCGCGCGAGCAGGAGCATTGCGCCTTCAGGACCAGCGGATTGAACACGCGCACGCCACGTTCGTGGAAGAGGCGGTAGAGCAGCCGCTCGCCGGACAGCTCCGGATCGATCAGCTCGACGTCCTCGACGGTCTCGATCAGCGAGCGTGCCTCGACCCAGGCGTCGTCTTCAGCGACGCTGTGCATTTCGGCGCCTTCGGGCGCATCGCCGGGATGCAGGTCCGCCTGCCGCGCGCGCTCCGGCGCCTTCGGCAGGAACTGCATCAGCATGCCGCCGGCACGCCAGCGATGCTTGCCGCCGTCGTTCGAGCGCCACTCCTCGCCGACCGCAAGACGCACGCGCGTCGGGATCTGCTCGGAGCGCAGGAAATATTCGTGGGCGGCGTCTTCGAGGCTGCCGCCGTCGAGCGCGACCAGCCCCTGGTAGCGGCTCATGTCGGGGCCCTGGTCGATGGTCATGGCGAGATGGCCGCGGCCGAGCAGCGTGCCGGAATCCCTGATCTCACCGAGGCGCGCGGCGTCGAAGCGGGCATAGGCGCGCAGGCGATCCGGCGCCATGTAGTCGACGACCAGGAACGACACCGGACCATCGGTCTGGGCCTGGAGGATGAAGCGGCCCTCGAATTTCAGCGCCGTTCCGAGCAGCGTGGTCAGCACGATGGCCTCGCCGAGCAGCTTGCCCACGGCAGCGGGATAATCGTGCTTGGTCAGGACATCGTCGAGCGCCGGACCGAGCCGCACCAGCCGGCCGCGCACGTCGAGCGCGTCGACCTCGTACGGCAGCACGGCGTCGTCGATCGGAACTGCCGATGGTGCGCGAACCGGGCCTTCAGGCCCGGTTTTCATGTCAGGGGATTGGGAAACCATGGCCGTCTATCTGGGGTCCGTGGGTGGGAAATGGAAGGGGGGCTGCGGCTGCATCCGGCATGCAGAATGGACGTATGCAGGCACGGCAAACTCAGTGTCGTCCTGGCGAAAGCCAGGACCCATAACCCCAAGCAGGAATTGTCGCGCGAGATGACAATTGCCGATCTTCGCCAAACAAAAGCCGGTGGTAATGGGTCCTGGCTTTCGCCAGGACGACAGTTGCATGTGAGGCGCCCGCCGGGCAGCGCCGCCTCACTTCACCGCGTCGAAGCACCAGGCCAGAATGCCCTTCTGCGCGTGCAGGCGGTTTTCGGCCTCGTCGAACACGACCGATTGCGGGCCGTCGATCACCTCGTCGGTGACTTCCTCGCCGCGATGGGCGGGCAGGCAGTGCATGAACAGCGCGTCGGGCTTGGCCAGCGACATCAGCTTGGCATTGACCTGGTACGGCTTGAGCACGTTGTGGCGGTGCTCGCCTTCCTTGTCGCCCATCGACACCCAGGTGTCGGTGACGACGCAATCGGCGCCGCGCACGGCGGCTTCCGGATCGGTGCCGAGCATGATCGGCGCGCCTGACGTCTTGATCCAGTCGCGCATCGCCTTCTTCGGCGCCAGCTCCGGAGGCGTTGCGACGTTGAGCTGAAACTTGAAGCGCTCGGCGGCATGCGCCCAGGACGCCAGCACGTTGTTGTCGTCGCCGGTCCAGGCCACCGTCCGGCCCTCGATCGGGCCACGGTGCTCCTGGTAGGTCAGGAGGTCGGCCATCACCTGGCAGGGATGCGAGCGCCGGGTCAGACCGTTGATGACGGGCACGGTCGCGTTGGCCGCAAGCTCCAGCAGCGCGTCGTGGTTGAGGATGCGGATCATGATGGCGTCGACATAGCGCGACAGCACCCGCGCGGTGTCGGCGATGGTCTCGCCGCGGCCGAGCTGCATCTCGGCGCCGGTGAGCATGATGGGCTCGCCGCCGAGCTGGCGCATGGCGACGTCGAACGAGACGCGCGTACGCGTGGAGGGACGTTCGAAGATCATCGCCAGTGTTTTGCCTTCGAGCGGCCTCACCGGCTGATGCGCCTTCTGCTTCGCCTTCATGGCGGAGGAGGCGTCGAGCATGCTCTTGAGCTCCGACAGCGGGAGCTCGTTGATGTCGAGGAAGTGCTTCGGCGACTTGCTCATCAGCTTGCCGCCCGCTTGGTCTGACTGGACGAGATCGCGGCGCAGGCGCGTTCGAGCCGCCCGACGCTGTCCTCGATCTCGGCTTCGGTGACGATCAGGGGCGGCAGGAAACGCACGACATTGTCGCCGGCGCCGACCGTGAGCAGCTTCTGGTCGCGCAGCGCCGCGACGAGATCGCCTGATGGCACCACGGCCTTGATGCCGATCAGGAGTCCCTCGCCGCGCACCTCGCTGACGATGTCGGGATGACGGTCGATCACGGAAGCAAGCTTCTGCTTGAGCAGCAGCGACATCTTCTGCACGTGGTCGAAGAAGCCGGGCTTGAGCATGACGTCGAGCACGGCGTTCGCAGCCGAGATCGCCAGCGGATTGCCGCCGAAGGTCGAGCCGTGCGAGCCGGGCCCCATGCCGGCCGCCGCCTCCGCGGTCGCCAGCACCGCGCCGATCGGAAAGCCGCCGCCGAGCGCCTTGGCCAGCGACATCACGTCAGGCGTGACGCCGGTGCGCCTGTGCGCGAAGAGATCGCCGCTGCGGCCCATGCCGGTCTGCACCTCGTCGAAGGCGAGCAGCAAGCCCTTCTCATCGCAGAGCTGGCGCAGCGCCTTGAGAAAACCTGACGTCGCCGATCGCACACCGCCCTCGCCCTGGATCGGCTCGATCAGGATGCCGGCGGTCTGCGGACCGATTGCCTTCTTGACGGCCTCGATGTCGCCATGCGGCACCTGATCGAAGCCATCCATCGGCGGACCAAAACCTTCGAGATATTTTGCAGATCCCGTTGCGGCCAGCGTCGCCAGCGTGCGGCCGTGGAAGGCGCCTTCGAAGGTGATGATGCGGTAGCGTTCCGGATGCCCCTTGGAGAAGTGGTGATGGCGGACCAGCTTGATCACCCCCTCCAGCGCTTCGGCGCCGGAATTGCAGAAGAACACGAAGTCCGCGAAGCTCTCATTGCACAGGCGCACGGCGAGCTTCTCGCCGTCCGGGCTCTGGAACAGGTTCGACATGTGCCAGAGTTTTGTCGCCTGCTCCTGCAACGCCTTGACCAGCGCGGGATGGGCGTGGCCGAGCGCGTTCACCGCGACGCCGGAAGTAAAATCGAGATAGCGATCGCCATTGGTCGCGATCAGCCAGCAGCCCTCTCCGCGCTCGAAACCGAGGTCGGCCCTGGCGAAAACGGGGAGCAAATGCGGTGCTGCGCTGTTAGTCATGACGGTCACTTGATGTTGCGGACGGTGTGAGCGTGCATTGCGCAACGCACCATTGACCGGCCCGGAAAACGAAACGTGCCGCCTTTTAAGGGCGGCACGCGCCACTATCTTAGGCCTGGTGAACCGGGTGTCAATGCCGCCCGAAAGCCTCGCGAAACGCTGAATCCGTAGTCTTGCGGTGCCGAATTTGCGGGATTTTGGCCACGGAACATGTGGAAGCGAGTCGGCGGACTCTTGCGCGTGAGTCACGCCATATTGTAGCGTTTGGCTTGTCAGATACGACATCTCGTGCAGCAGTTCTGATCCTCTAAGTCCTCATGTACCGGCGTAAACGTTCGGGCGCATCTGGTGCGCCCGGCGAGCCTTAAGGGATTCTGACGGCACGGGTTTTTTCGAGGCTTAGGCATTCGCCGCGAGGCGCCAGGATGGCAGCCGCACGGCGAGGGAAAGGGTGCAATGACGGTTTTGACCTGGTCCGACGATCGCGTCGAGCAGTTGAAAAAGCTCTGGGAGGCCGGATTGTCGGCCAGCCAGATCGCAGCCGAGCTCGGGAACGTGACCCGCAATGCCGTGATCGGCAAGGTGCACAGGCTCGGCCTGTCCGGCCGCGCCAAGAGCCCCTCATCGGCGGCTCCGCGGCCGCGCAAGGCGCGCCCCGCGCAGCACATGATGCGGGTCAGCCGCCCCATTGCGCGCGGCAACACCGCGCTGGCGCAGGCCTTCGAGGTCGAGGTGGAGGCCGAGCCGGTCACCTACGACAACGTGGTGCCGATGAGCCAGCGGCTGTCGCTGCTGGAGCTGAACGAGGCGACCTGCCACTGGCCGGTCGGCGATCCCTCGAGCCCGGATTTCTTCTTCTGCGGCGGCAGGGCGCTGTCGGGCCTGCCCTACTGCGCCCAGCACTCGCGCGTGGCGTATCAGCCGGCCGCGGATCGCCGGCGCGCTCCGGCCAAGCCCTCGCGGTGAGTTCGCGGATCTAGCTGATTGCAAAGACGGCGCCGTCACGCGATGACGGCTCGACATACTCCGATGTCGTCCCGGCCGAGTGCGCAATTGCGCACGGGGGGCCGGGACCCATAACCACCAGCAGGTGTGGTTACAGGGGCTCGGAGTTACCCTTCTCGCACAAACAATTGCGCCTTGGGGTTATGGGTCCCGACCTTCGCCGGGACGACACCGATATCGTGGCGACAGCTCGCCAGACCAACTCGCCCTGACTTACGTCTGCTCCGCCTTCGCAAAACGATCATCCAGCGCGTAGCCGGCGCCGCGGACGGTGCGGATGGGATCCTGCTCGCGGCCGAGATTGAGCAGCTTGCGCAGGCGGCCGATATGGACGTCGACGGTGCGCTCGTCGATGTAGATGTCGCGGCCCCAGACGCTGTCGAGCAGCTGCTCCCGCGAGAACACGCGGCCGGGATGCTCCAGGAAGAACTCCAGCAGGCGATATTCGGTCGGGCCGAGGTCGATCGGCCGGCCCGAGCGCGCCACGCGGCGCTTGTCGCGATCGAGCTCGATGTCGCCATAGGCGAGCACGGTGGCGAGCCGCTCGGGGCTGGCGCGCCGCAAGAGGCCCTTCACGCGCGCCAGCAGCTCCGGCACCGAGAACGGCTTGACGATGTAGTCGTCCGCGCCGGTCGCAAGGCCCCGCACCCGCTCGCTCTCCTCGCCGCGCGCGGTGAGCATGATGATCGGCAGCTGCTTGGTCTCGGGCCGGGTCCGCAGCCGCCGGCACAGCTCGATGCCCGACAGTCCCGGCAGCATCCAGTCGAGCACGATCAGATCGGGGATGTGTTCCTTGAGGCGGGTGTCGGCGTCGTCGCCGCGCATCACCGTCTCGACGTCATAGCCGTCGCCTTCGAGGTTGTAGCGGAGAAGCTCGGTGAGAGCTTCCTCGTCCTCAACCACCATAATGCGTGCGCCCATGGTGTCGTCGCTCCTTGCGTCTTCAGGTATTCGGGACCGTCGTGGCGAAGGTCGTCATGTCGCCCTTCGGCCGCTTGTCGGTGATCGCCTGGCCCTCGATCATGTAGAACACGGTCTCGGCGATGTTGGTGGCGTGGTCGCCGATCCGCTCGATGTTCTTGGCGCAGAACATCAGGTGGATGCAGAACGAGATGTTGCGCGGATCCTCCATCATGTAGGTGAGGAGCTCGCGGAACAGCGAGGTGCAGATGGCGTCGACTTCCTCGTCGCCCTTCCACACCGCCATCGCCGCCGGCAGATCGTGCGCGGCATAGGCGTCCAGCACCGACTTGACCTGCTGCTGCACGAGGTCGGTCATGTGCTCGAGGCCGCGGAACAGCTTGAGCGGATGGAAATCCGTCTCCAGCGCGGCGACACGCTTGCCCATGTTCTTGGCGAGGTCGCCGATGCGCTCGAGATCGGTCGCAACGCGCATGGCGCCGACGATCTCGCGCAGATCGACCGCCATCGGCTGGCGGCGGGCGATGGTGAGCACGGCGCGCTCCTCGATGCGCTTCTGGAGCGCGTCGAGCTCGGTGTCGGTGGCGACCACGCGCTGGCCGAGCGCGACGTCGCGGCGGATCAGCGCATCGACGGAATCGACGATCATGCGCTCGGCGATCCCGCCCATCTCGGCGACGAGCCGGGTGAGCTCCTGGAGGTCGGTGTCGAAGGCCTTTGCGGTATGTTCAGAACCCATGTTCCGTCTCCTCAGCCGAACCGGCCGGTGATGTAATCCTGCGTGCGCCGGTCGCTCGGCGACGTGAAGATCTTGCTGGTGTCGTCGAACTCGATCAGCTCGCCGAGATACATAAAGGCGGTCTTGTCGGAGACGCGCGCCGCCTGCTGCATGTTGTGGGTGACGATCGCGATCGTGTAGTTCTCGGACAGTTCCTGGATCAGCTCCTCGACCTTGGCGGTCGAGATCGGGTCGAGCGCCGAGCAGGGCTCGTCGAACAGGATCACCTCGGGCCGCACCGCGACGGTGCGGGCGATGCAGAGGCGCTGCTGCTGGCCGCCGGAGAGCGACAGGCCGGAGGCGTTGAGCTTGTCCTTGACCTCGTTCCACAGCGCGCCGCCGCGCAGCGCCTTCTCGACGCGGCCGTCCATCTCGGACTTCGAGATCTTCTCGTAGAGGCGGATGCCGAAGGCGATGTTCTCGTAGATCGTCATCGGGAACGGCGTCGGCTTCTGGAACACCATGCCGACGCGGGCGCGCAGCAGATTGAGGTCGAGCCTGGGGTCGAGGATGTTGGTCTGGTCGAGCATGAGCTGGCCGGTGGCGCGCTGGCCCGGATAGAGGTCGTACATCCGGTTGAAGATGCGCAGCAGGGTCGACTTGCCGCAGCCGGACGGGCCGATGAACGCGGTGACGCGGTTGGTGCCGAGCGTCAGGTTGATGTTCTTCAGCGCGTGGTGCTCGCCGTAATAGAAGTTGAGGTTGCGCACCGTCACCTTGGCCGGCGCTTCCGGCAGCAGCGGCGCCTGGGGCAGTCCGCCGGATGCGCTCATCGATACGGAAAGATCACTCATTTTGCGGTCCTCTCGGCGCCAAGGATGCGCGCGCCAATATTCAGGGCAAGAACGGTCAGGGTGATGAGCAGCGCTCCGCTCCAGGCCAGCTGCTTCCAGTAGGCGTAGGGGCTCTGCACGAAGTTGTTGATGGTCACCGGCAGGTTGGCCATCGTCTTGTTCAGGCTCAGGCTGAAGAACTGGTTCGACAGCGCGGTGAAGAGCAGCGGCGCAGTCTCGCCGGCGACGCGGGCGGTTGCGAGCAGCACGCCGGTGATGAGGCCGGAGCGGGCGGCGCGATAGGCGATCCGCTTGATCACCAGCGAGCGCGGCAGGCCGAGGGCGGACGCCGCCTCACGCAGCGCGTTCGGCACCAGCAGCAGCATGTCCTCGGTCGTGCGCAGCACCACCGGGATGACGATGACGGCGAGCGCGAGGCTGCCTGCGATCGCCGAGAAGCCGCGCATCGGCACCACCACCGCGCCGTAGATGAACAGGCCGATGATGATCGAGGGCGCCGAGAGCAGGATGTCGTTGATGAAGCGGATCACCGACGTCAGCTTGTCGTTGCGGCCGTATTCGGCGAGATAGGTGCCGGCGAACAGGCCGAGCGGCGCACCGATGCCGACGCCGATCACGGTCATGATCAGCGAGCCGACGATGGCGTTGAGCAGGCCGCCCTCGGTCGAGCCGGGCGGCGGCGTGTTCTCGGTGAAGAGCTGGAGATTGAGCCCGGCCACGCCGTTGTAGAGCAGCGTGATCAGGATCAGCGCGAGCCAGGTGACGCCGAAGGCGGCGGCGGCGATGCAGAGGCCGCGGATGACGAAGTCCTTGCGGCGGCGGCGTGAATAGATCGGGTTCATGGCCTTAGTTCCCCGCCTTCTTTTCCAGCCGCATCAGCATCATCCGGGCGGCGGCGAGCACGAAGAACGTCAGCACGAACAGCAGGAGGCCGAGCAGGATCAGGCCGGACTGATGCAGGCCGTCGCTCTCGGCGAACTCGGAGGCGATCGCCGCCGAGATCGTGGTGCCCGGGGCGAAGATCGAGGAGGAGATGCGGAACGAGTTGCCGATGATGAACGTCACCGCCATGGTTTCGCCGAGCGCGCGGCCCAGCGCCAGCATGACGCCGCCGATGATGCCGACACGGGTATAGGGGATCACCACGCTGCGCACGACTTCCCAGGTGGTGCAGCCGACGCCGTAGGCGGCCTCCTTCAGCACCGGCGGCACCGTCTTGAACACGTCGACCGAGATCGAGGTGATGAAGGGCAGCACCATGATGGCGAGGATCAGCGCGGCGTTGAACAGGCTGAGATAGGACGGGGGACCGGCGAAGATCGCGCCCAGCACGGGAACGCCGTCGAAGATCTTGATCATGAACGGCTGGAAGGTGTTGGCCAGGAACGGGCCCAGCACGAAGAAGCCCCACATGCCGTAGATGATCGAGGGAATGCCGGCGAGTAGCTCGACCGCCATGCCGATCGGACGGCGCAGCCATTGCGGACAGAGCTCGGTGAGGAAGATCGCAATGCCGAGCCCGACGGGAATGGCGATCAGCATCGCGATGAAGGAGGTGACGAGCGTGCCGTACATCGGCCCGAGCGCGCCGAGCACGGGCGGATCCGCCGACGGCGCCCAGCGCTGCGTCCACAGGAAGGAGACGCCGTACTCCTTCATCGCCGGGAAAGCGCCGACGATGAGCGAAACGATGATGCCGCCGAGGATCAGCAGCACCGAGATCGCGGAGAGCCGCGTGATCCAGTAGAAGGTGACGTCGCCGAGCTTGAACGCGCTCAAGGCCTTGGCGCGATCATACGGTCCGGCGTCGTCGATTACATCGCTCTGAACGGCCATCTCTGCCACGCCGATCCCCTGTGCCCGTTATATAACGCTTGCTGTCGGTCTTGTTGTTGGTCTTGCGCTCCGGATGCGGCGCAGTGCCGATCCGGAGCGGAGGTCTTTTGAGATCCCGGCGCGCTGTCCGGGACAGCAGCGCTTAGCTCTTGATCTCGGCAGCCCAGGTCTTCTCGATCAGGGTCACGACACCCTCGGGCATCGGGATGTAGTCGAGCTCTTCAGCCGCCTTGCCGCCGCTCTTGAAGGCCCAGCGGAAGAACTTGATGGCTTCCTGCGAGGCCGCCTTGTCGGTGGCATCCTTGTGCATGAGGATGAAGGTCGCCGCCGTGATCGGCCAGGACTTGTCGCCGGGCTGGTCGGTCAGGATGACGTAGTAGCCGGGCGCCTTGGCCCAGTCGGCGTTGGAGGCGGCCGCCTGGAAGGCTTCGACGGTCGGCTGCACCGGCTTGCCGGCCTTGTTGACGAGACCGGCGTAGGTCAGCTTGTTCTGCTTGGCATAGGCGTATTCGACGTAGCCGATCGAGTTCTTGGTCTGGCCGATGTTGCCGGACACACCCTCGTTGCCCTTGGCGCCGACGCCGACCGGCCACTCGACGGCGGTGCCCTCGCCGACCTTGCTCTTCCAGTCCGCGCTGGCCTTGGAGAGGTAGTTGGTGAAGTTGAAGGTGGTGCCCGAACCGTCCGAGCGGCGGACCACGGTGATCGCCTCCGACGGCAGCTTCAGGTTCGGATTGAGCTTCTTGATCGCGGCATCGTCCCACTTGGTGATCTTGCCGAGATAGATGCTGGCGAGAGTCTCGCCGTCGAACACCATCTCGCCCGGCTTCACGCCCTCGATGTTGACGACCGGAACGATGGCACCCATCACCATCGGCCACTGGACGAGGCCGTCCTTCTCGAGCTGCTCGGCCTTGAGCGGCGCGTCGCTGGCGCCGAAGGTCACAGTCTTGGCCTGGATCTGCTTGATGCCGCCGCCGGAACCGATCGACTGGTAGTTCAGGCCATTGCCGGTCTCCTTCTTGTAGGCGTCAGCCCACTTGGAATAGATCGGGAACGGGAACGTCGCGCCTGCGCCGGTGATGTCGGCAGCAAAGGCTGCCGTCGTCGATGCGGCGACCAAGCCGGCAGCGACGATCGTTTTGAGGAAATTCATGCTGGTCTCCATACAGGGGAGCGAAGCGCCATCCGCGCCCGATCGCGCTCCCCGTGCCGCCCCTTTAGGAGCGGTCGGCTGTGCTTTTACGAAGGTTTCGTGACAGTCGGATGACAACCTCAAGCAATTGAAATCGCTTGAGTTTCAGGTTGCCGCCGGGGGCCTGGCCTGGGGAAAACAGGCGGTGAAAGTGGCGCCCTGTTTGGGCACGCTTTCGATCAAAAGCCGGCCGCGATGCCGGTTAAGAATATGTTTCACCAGCGATAATCCGAGCCCGGTCCCGCCCTGCAAGCGGCTGTCGCCGACGTCGACCCGGTAGAACCGCTCGGTCAGCCGCGGCAGGTGCTCGGGCGCGATGCCGGGGCCGAAATCCCGGACCATGACCCGGATTTCCTGAGTTCCATCAGTGGCGGCGCCCGAGGTCAGCGACACGATGACGCGTCCGCCCGAGGCGCCGTATTTGAGCGCGTTCTCGATCAGGTTCTCGAACAGGCGGAGCAGCTCCTCGCGGTCGCCCGCGATCATCACCGGCGGCTCCGGCAGATGGATCTCGACCTCGACCTGGCGCTCGTGCGCCAGCGGCTCGAGCCCGTCGGCGACCTGGCGGATGATCGGCAGCAGGTCGACCAGGGTGTCGGGCCGCACATGGGCCGACAGCTCGACCCGCGACAGCGAGAGCAGATCGTCGATCAGGCGCGCCATGCGGGTGGCCTGGTTGTGCATGATGCCGAGGAAGCGCTCGCGCGCCTTGGGGTCGTCCTTGGCCTGGCCCTGGAGCGTGTCGATGAAGCCGGACAGCGCGGCGAGCGGCGTGCGCAGCTCGTGGCTGGCATTGGCGACGAAGTCGGCGCGCATCTCCTCGACCCGGCGCAGCGGCGTCTGGTCGTGGAAGGTCATCAGCATGCATTTGTCGGCGCCGCCGAAGCTGGTCGGCACCGGCACCGGCGTGATGATCAGCTCCATCCAGCGATCGACCGGGACATGGTCGAGATAGGTCGCGCGCCGCGGCTCGGTGGTCGCGATCGACTCGCGCAGCGCCGTGATGATCTCCGGCGAGCGCAGCGCGAACTGGGCGAGCTCGTTCCTGCGCAGCGCCGGCGCGAGCTGGGCCGCGGCCGCGTTGAGATGGATGACGCGGCCGGCACGGTCGAGCAGCACCGCCGGGTCCGGCATGCCGGCGACGACCGCGGCCACCGCAGCGCTCTCGACCGGGTTGGTGCGCCTGACATCGTCGCGCGAGGCGGCGGTGTCGTGCAATCGCCAGGGGATCAGCGCCGCCGCGGCGATGCAGAGGAACACGGCAATGGCGTGCAACGCCGACATTTCGCCGAGCGAGACCACGACCGACAACGCCAGCGCCGCGGCGATCAGGATGATCGTCGAGTGCCGCAGCCGGTCGGACCAGGGCTGCGCGGTGGGAGAAGAGGGGGCGTCGATCGCCATCGGGCGGGCTTCTCCTAAGGGCTTGTCCTGACGGCCTTGTCCTGACGGCTTGGCCGATCAGGCGCCGCTGTCGCTGCGCTCTCTCACATAGGCGGCTTCACGTGCCGGGCCGGGGTCGAGCTTGAGCGCCGCCTGCTGCAAACGCTTCGATCGGGCGCCGATTATAACTTCGCGAAACGTCAGCAAGATTACAGATATGACGAAGGGGGACAGATAATAGAGGACGCGGAACAGCAGCATGCCGCCGAGGAGTTCCTCCCGGTCCATCTGCCAAAGGCCGACCAGCATGGCGGCGTCGAACACCCCGAGGCCCCCGGGCGAGTGGCTGGCAAAACCGAGCAGGGTCGCCGAGACGAAGATCACCGCGACCACGACGAAGCCGAGATTGGGCTCGTCCGGGACCAGCACGTACATCGCGAGCGCGCAGAAGCCGAGATCGATGATGCCGATCGCGATCTGGAGCAGCGTCAGCGGTCCGCCCGGCAGCACCACGGTCCAGGGCCCGCGACCGACCACACGCGGCTGGGTCCAGACCCAGACCACATAGCCGACCAGTCCCACGATGATCATCAGCGCCAGCGTCCGGTTCAGCCAGGGCGGAAGCTGGTCGATCGAGGCCGCCGCCTCCGGATGGTAGGAGATGCCGAGGCCCAGCACGGCGGCGTTGCCGAGCCAGAAGGTCAGGCCGGCGAGGAAGCAGATCTTTGCGACGTCGATCGCGTTCAGCCCATAGGCCGAATAGATGCGGTAGCGCACCGCGCCGCCGGTGAAGACGCTGGCGCCGACATTGTGGCCGATCGAATAGCTGGTGAAGGCGGCGAGCGCATTGATGCGGTAAGGCACATGGGTGTGGCCGATCGCGCGCACGGCGAACAGGTCGTAGAAGGTCAGGGTGAAATAGCCCGCGGCGACGAACAGCGCCGCCATCGCAATCTGGCTCGGCTCGGTGCTCTTGATCGCCTCGATCACCTCGTTGAAGTCGATGCCGCGCAGCATGTGGTAGAGCACATAGCAAGCGATGCCGATGACCGCGACGCTGATCACAACTCCAAGCTTATGCAGGATTTGCTTCTGGCGCAGCAACGTCATCGCCCTGCGTATGGCTTCCAGCATCTAGACCTCGAACAACACTTCAGCGGCCAGGACGGCCGGCGAACAGGCGGACGACGCACAGGCACTCAACGAACCCTCGCCGCCGGCTCCGGCATCGCGCATGCCCCCTGCCCCTCCACTAGCGCGTTTTGGGGCGGAGTGGAATTCAGCAATTCGAACAAAAACTCGTGCCTTCAATGTTTTAGGCAGGTTGCGGGCTCCTGATGCACGGTTTGGCGCTTTCGGCGGCAAGGCTGACGCGAATCTCCATGGCAATCCTGCGCAGGCGCCATGAAGTTTTGATGATTTCGGCCGCACAATGTTCCGTCACGCCTTAAGCCGACGTCAATCTATGGGCCGCGCCCGCCTGTTGAAAGAGGGCGAGGGGGTCGTTCTGGACGGATTTTCCGATGCACCGAACGGGTGCAGCGCAGCGGCAGCTTAAGGGGCGGTCAGATAGCCGCGCTGATAGGCGCTGGCCTGGTCGTCGAAAATCGCCATGGCCGTCGTCATCCGGCGGAAGCCGAGACGCTCATAAAAGCCCTCTTTGCCAGGCACCGCGTAGAGGATGATTTTGCGATGTCCGCGGCATCGCGCCAGCAGCCGCGCGATGATCTCGCGGCCGAGGCCTTGCCCCTGACAGTCCGGGTGCACCGCGACATCACAGAGATAGGCGCAGTCGCGGCCGTCCGCCAGCGCTCGGCCGGCGCCAACCAGCCGGCCTTGGTCATAAGCGAAGGCACAGAACATGCTGTTGCCGAACACCAGCGCGAGATCGGCTGGTGTCTTGTTGCCGAGCGGAGCGATGCGGTAGAGCGCGGAAAGCTCGTTCCAGTCGATTGCCGCCAGACCTTCGTTCCAGACAACCGACATCGGCGTGCCTCCCCGGATCAATGCCGCGCCGCGGTAACGGCCGCGACGATCTCGTCGGTGCCGGGAAAATGGCCCTTGCTGCGGCTGGCGACAACCTTGTCGCTGAGCTTGACCTGAAAGATGCCGCCCTTGCCGGCCACGAGATCCGCCTCCAGCGCCAGTTGCCGGCGCAGCGCCGCAGCAACTTCCTTCGCACGCTTCTCGTAGCCGCAGGGACGGCAATAGATGATCGTCACATCCGACATCTCATCCCTCCTCACGCGGCGAGCTGCGGACGCACCGCTTCGATGCCGGCGATCCAGCCGGCCACCGATCGGCCGATTGCGTCAGCGTGGTCCTCCTGCAGATAATGCAATCCCGCGCCAAGCCGGATCAACGCGCAACGCGTCAGCGAGGCCGCAAACCGCTCGGCAAATTCCGGCGAGACGAGCGCGCCCGGTTCGCCGGTGAACAGGAGTTTCGGATAGGAAGATGCGGCCAGCGCCGCATGGGCGGATTGGAGCGCCTCATAAACATCGGCAGGCTCGCCCGCGATCGGCAGCTCGCGGGGAAACGCAAGAACGGGGCGACGGCTCTCAGGCGTCGGGAACGGCGTACGATAGGGCGCCATCTCTTCGTCGCTGAGCTTGCGGACGATTCCGCCGGGCAGAATGCGCTCGACGAACGCATTCGCCTCGAGGATCATGGCCTCACCCTCGCCCGGCGTCCTGAACTTGCGAAAGACCGCTCTCGCCGCCTCGGCATGGTCTTGCTCCTCCGCGACCTCGGTATGGTGGAAATCCTGCCAGGTCGGCATCGGGCGGATGAATTCCATGAAGGCTAATCCGCGTACGAAATCCGGCCGGCGCGCGGCGAGATGAAATGCGAGCGCGGTGCCCCAGTCCTGCGCGACGAGATAGGCCGATGTGATGCCGCGCTGTTCGATGAACGCATCGAGATAGCGGACATGGTCGAAGAAGCGGTAGGCGATGTCGGGCTTACCGGATTGGCCGAGGCCTATGAGATCGGGCGCAATGCAATTCGCGACCGGTGACACCAACGGCAGGATGTTGCGCCAGATGTGCGACGAGGTTGGGTTGCCGTGCAGAAACAGCGCGACCGGCGCATCCTGCGCACCCGTCTCGCGATAGGCCATGCTGCTTCCCAGCACGGGCGCGTTGCGAATCTCGATCTCGATTGGCTTGCTCATGTCAGCTCCCTGAACACGGTTTGAAATGCGATGGTCTTGAAACGTTCGAGCGCTTTCGGATTGCGATCGACCTTCATCCGCAGGATCGCACCCTGCCAGGACGCGAGCAGGAAATCGGCAAGCTCCTCGGGCTCGAAATCGGATGCGATCTCGCCGCGCGCCTGAGCGTCGGCGATGCAGGCCGCGAACGGCACGCGCCATTCGGCAAAAATCTCGGTCAGGCGCGTGCGCAGCATTTCGCTGCTGCCGGTCGCCTCCAGGCTGAGATCGCCGATCAGACAGCCACGACCGTAACCGTCGGCCTCGAGCCGGCCGGTGATGATGTCGAGATAACGCTTGAGGCGCGCGCGCGGTGTCAGCGAGGTGTCCTCAAGCGCTTCTGCGACCAGCCCCCTGGTGACGTCGAAGTAGCGGTCGAGCACCTCCGAAGCGAACGCTTCCTTGGAGCGGAAATGGTTGGTGAAGGACCCCTGCGGCGCGCCCGCCGCAGCGGTGACGTCGCGCACGCTGGTGCCATGATAGCCGGTCCGGAACATGACCTTGAGGCCGGCGTCGAGGATCGCGTCTTTGAGTGAGGGCTTTGGCATGGCCGAATAATACGTACGTACGTATTAAAATCAAGCATGCTTTCTGCATTGGGTAATTTGCTTGCCGATCAAGCTGTTATCGCAATGTCAGATGAGGGCGGACCCCGAGACTCAAGCCGCCGGCTGGCTCCGCGAGACCACCCGGTCGCGCAGCCAGGCGCCGATGGTGCAGCCGACCAGGTAGCAGGCGAACATGATGAGGCCGAGGTCGAGCCAGTAGCCGAAGCGGCCGGGGACTACATGCGCAAGCGAGGCCGCGACCAGCGCGACGGCGAGCGCGGCGAGCCAGCGCGCGGTGACCTTCGAGGTGCCGTTGCCGCGCTGGACCACCGAGATCCAGCCCATGCAGAAACCCAGCACCAGCGATCCGATCAGCCAGCCCAGATGGAACGAGAGGAGATAGGGCATCGTCACCTCACCAGAAATTCGATGCGGCGGTTCTGCGCCTTGCCGTCGTCGGTGTCGTTGCCGGCGACCGGCTGCGTGCTGCCGTGGCCAACCGCGGTGAAGCGGCTGGCGGGAAGGCCGGCCTTGACCAGATAGTCGATCACCGCCTGCGCGCGCTTCTCCGAGAGGGCCTGGTTGAACGCGTCCTCACCGTCGGCATCAGTGTGCCCGGCGACCTCGATATTGGTGGTGGGGCAGCGCAGCCCGGTCTCGATGAGATGATCGAGAATGCCGGCGGAATCCGGATCGATGTCGGCGCGCTTCGTTGCAAAGCGGATCTTGCCCTTGGTCAGAAGCTCGGAGAACAATTGCTGGCAGACGGTGCCGTCGACCGGGCCCGGCGCAGGCTTCACCGTGATTTCCGGCTTGTACTGCCAGTTTTTCGGGAAGTCCTTGCCGAGGCCGGCGCGGATGTCGTTGGCGGCGCCTTCATAGAGCGCATCGCCCGACAGCTTCACCTCGCGATCGGACACCACGAGCGTGCCGGTCGACAGCCGCGACAGCGCTCCGAGCGCTGCGACCACGGCGGGGTTGAAGGCGCCGGGCGCGCCGAGGCTGGCCTTGAGATTGTCGACGACCTTCTCGTTGAAGAACTTTCGCGACGCGCTGGTTGCGATCGCCGCATGGACATTGTTGTCGGGAACATAGCCGGTCAGCGTCACGGTCGCGGCAACCGGGTCCTTGTAGGCCTGGAAGATGTAGGGCGGCGCCTTGATGTCGTTGGCGGCGATCGAGAACCCTTCCGGCAAATTCTTCAGCGCAGCCGCGATCGCCTCGCGTCCGCCGAGCTCGCGCGCCATTCCGGACAGATTGACCTGGGTGTCGGAGATCGTGATCTTGCCGTCCTTGAGCTTGCCGATCTGGTCGAGCAAAAGCATCGCGGCGGCCTCGAAACGCGGTGGCGCGCCACGCGCCAGCCCCATCTGATCGGCCACCTCGACGCCGCCGACCTCCTTGCGCGCCGCCTCCGTCAGCCGGGCCTTCATCGACGGCAAGGGCGCGGAGCCCGACAGCGTCACCCGCACCACGTCGCGTTCGGCGTTCCAGACGAAGGGCTTTGCCTCGGCAACGAGGCGGGTCCGGTCATCGACCAGGCGCACGCCCGGGACGATCTCCACCGCCATCACGGCGTCGCGGCGCCCTTCCTCGGAAAAGGCGTCCGCGGCCAGGCTGACGTCGCGGCCGTCCACCGCGATCCGGGTCTTGTCCAGAACGGTATCCTTGAGCGCCGCCGAGCTGCGGGCGGACAGGTCCGCCTCGACCGGTAAGGTGTTATTCCAGGCCGCAAATCCCCACATGACGGCCAGGGGGATCAGCCCTGGCCACCATTTGCTGGCCCACCTGAAAAGCTTCTGCATTCGACGACCCGAACTCTGGAACCGGAGACAAAACAAACCCTTGGCAGGCTGTCAAACCGGAAATGGCGGCCCTCGCAAGGCCTTTGCGTGGACAATTGGAATAACTTTTTCTTCAAGGGTTCTTCCGTAAGTTGAAAGTGGAAGGCCAGAGTCCGCCAGCGGGTCATGAAACAACTTCGTAACAACGTCATCCGCGCCGGGCTGGGAGCACTCTATTTCAGCGGAGCGCACCACCTGTTGCGCCCGCTCCTGTCGGGCGTTGGCGCCATTTTCATGCTGCACCACGTGCGGCCGGCTCGCGAGGCCGCGTTCCAGCCGAACCGGCATCTGGAGGTCACCCCGGATTTCCTGCGCGCGACGCTGTGCCATCTGCGCTCGCGCGAGATCGATATCGTCAGCATGGACGAGCTGCATGAGCGGCTGGTGCAGGGCCGGTTCACCCGCCGCTTCGCCGCCTTCACCCTCGACGACGGCTATCGCGATAATCTGGACCATGCGCTGCCGGTGCTGCGCGAATTTGACGCGCCTTTGGCGGTCTATGTCGCCAGCGATTTCGCCGAGGGCACGGGGCGGCTGTGGTGGACGGCGCTGGAAGCCGTGATCGCCGGGACCGAGCAGATCGACGTAAGAATCGGCAATTCCGCGCTCCGGCTCGACGCGACGACGCCTGCCGCGAAACAGGCGGCGTTCGACCGCCTGCACGACTGGCTGCGCGCGCTGCCGGGCGAGCATGATCTTTCGCGCGAGATCGCGGCGCTCTGCACCAGACATGGCGTCGACATGGAAGCGCTGTGCCGCACCCTCTGCCTGTCCTGGGACGGGGTGAAGCAGCTGGCCGCGGATCCGCTGGTCACGATCGGTGCGCACTCCATCAGCCATTGCAATCTCGCCAGGCAGAGCGAGGAGATCGCCGCGCAGGAGATGGCGGTGAGCCGCACGCGGATCGAGCAGGCCCTGGAGCGTCCCGTGCTGCACTTCGCCTATCCCTATGGCGACCGCGAGGCGGCCGGCGAGCGCGAATTCGCACTGGCCGCATCGGCCGGCTTCAAGACCGCGGTGACGACGCGGCCGGGCATGCTGTTCGCCGAGAACGCCGGCCACATGACCGCGCTGCCGCGCGTCTCGCTCAACGGCAACTACCAGGACACGCGGATCCTGCCGGTGCTGACCTCGGGCGCCGCGACCGCGATGTGGAACGGCTTCCGCCGGATTGCGGCGGCGTAGCTCCCCGCTTGGTGTCGTCCCGGCGAAGGCCGGGACCCATACCGCGTGATTTTTCGATTGCGATCGGTATCAATCCCGAACGACCAGCCTTCGCCAAACGTCTCCCTGTGGTTATGGGTCCCGGCCTCCGCCGGGACGACACCGAGTTGGTTGAACGGCTGACGCACCACACTCCCACCGTTTCTTGACTCCCCTCTCCTCCCCGCCCAAAACGTCACAAACCAAGGGAGGCACCATGTTCAACGATCTGTTCTCGCTCAAAGGCCGCATCGCACTCGTGACCGGCGGCTCGCGCGGCATCGGCAAGATGATCGCGGCGGGCTTCCTCGCGCAAGGCGCGGCGAAGGTCTACATCACCGCGCGCAAGGCCGGGCCGTGCGAGGCGACGGCGAAGGAGCTGTCAGGCCAATATGACGGCGAGTGCATCGCGCTGCCGATCGACATCTCGACCGTCGAAGGCTGCGACAAGCTCGCCGGCGAAATCATCAAGCTGGAGCCGAAGCTCGACATCCTCGTCAACAATGCCGGTGCGGCCTGGGGCGCGGAGTTCGACGAATTCCCCGAAAGCGGCTGGGACAAGGTGATGGACCTCAACGTCAAGTCGCTGTTCTTCCTGACCAAGGCGCTGGCGAAACCGCTGCGCGCGGCTGCAAGCGCAGAACGTCCGGCCAAGGTCATCAACATCGCTTCGGTCGACGGCATCTTCGTCAATCCGAGCGAGACCTATTCCTACGCCGCCAGCAAGGCCGCCGTGATCCATCTGACGCGGCGCATGGCGACGAAGCTGATCAAGGACAGCATCAACGTCACCGCGATCGCGCCCGGCGCGTTCAAGTCCGACATGAACCGGGCCGCGCGCGACCACGCGGACGACGTTGCCAAGCGCATTCCGGCGCGGCGGATCGGAACCGACGAGGACATGGCAGGAGTCGCGATCTATCTCGCCTCGCGTGCGGGTGATTACGTGGTCGGCAACACCATCGCCGTCGATGGCGGCGTGGTCTATGCCAATGCCGGGCTGGAGATCGCGGGGTAGGCGCGCTTCGGCGGCGCGCACCAGTCACATTCCGGCGTCGTCCCGGCGAAGGCCGGGACCCATACCGCGGAATCTATCGATTGCGGTTGGTATGAGTACCGGACGACGAGCCTTCGTCAAACTACTCCCTGTGGTTATGGGTCCCGGCCTTCGCCGGGACGACACCGGAGTTGTGGCGCGGCCGTCGCGTCTCGCGAGCAGCCGCTACGACTCGATCTTCACGTATTCGAAATCGCCGGGCTTGTTGTCGATGCCGACCTTCGGCGGCGAGATCCAGGAGGCGAATTTGCCGGTCTCGGTGACGGGCTGCATCAGCGAGGTGATGAAATCGCCGTCGGCCGTCGAAGGCAGCCATTCGTCCTTGCGCTTCGCCCAGGTGGCATCGTCGATCAAAATGCCGTCGGGCGTCGCATGGACGTCCTTGAACTCGCCGATGTGGCGATGGAAGGCGACGTTGGGCAGGGCCAGCTTGAAGTCGTAGCCCGCGGTCGAAATCACCTTGTTCCAGCGCAGCATGCCCTTGACGCAATCCTGGCTGTAATCGTCGCGCAGGCGCATGTTGAGCGCGGTCAGCGCCGGCTCGTCGACCAGCTTGATCTCGCCGTTGATGAACTTGAGTACCGGATAGGTGGCGTTCTTGAGCTGGTGATCGTCCTCGATCTGGGTCTCGTGATAGCGGCCCTTGATGCCGGCGTTGAAGGCGTTGGCCGCATTGGTCGAGACCTCCGAGCCGAACAGGTCGAGCGACAGCGTATAGTGCAGGTTCAGCTTCTTCTGGATGGTCGGCAGGTCGATCACACCGAGCGCGCGGACCTTGGCGATGTCGGTGGGATCGGTGATGCCGGCTTCGCGCATGGCATCGCAGGTGCGCTGCACGACACGGGTGATGCCGGTCTCGCCGACGAACATGTGGTGCGCTTCTTCCGTGAGCATGAAGCGGCAGGTGCGCGACAAGGGATCGAAGCCCGACTGCGCGAGGCTGTGCAGCTGCATCTTGCCGTCACGGTCGGTGAAGTAGGTGAACATGAAGAAGGACAGCCAGTCCGGCGTCGCCTCGTTGAAGGCGCCGAGCATGCGCGGCGCGTCCGCATCGCCGGAGCGGCGGCGCAGCAGATCGTCGGCTTCCTCGCGGCCGTCGCGGCCGAAATATTTTTGCAGCAGGTAGACCATCGCCCAGAGGTGGCGGCCTTCCTCGACATTGACCTGGAACAGGTTGCGCATGTCGTAGAGCGAGGGCGCAGTCTTGCCGAGATGGCGCTGCTGCTCCACCGAGGCCGGCTCGGTGTCGCCCTGGATCACGATCAGGCGGCGCAGCATGGCGCGATGCTCGCCCGGCACTTCCTGCCAGGCCGGCTCGCCATAGTGCTCGCCGAAGGGAACGACGCGGTTCTCTTCCTGCGGCGCGAGCAGGATGCCCCAGCGATATTCGGGCATGCGGACATAGTCGAACTTGGCCCAGCCGCGCGGATCGACGGAGTAAGCGGTGCGCAAATACACCAGCGACTCCTGGAAACCTTCCGGCCCCATGTCGCTCCACCAGTCCATATAACCGGGATGCCAGCCTTCCAGCGCCTTCAGCACCTGGCGGTCTTCGGCGAGATTGACGTTGTTGGGAATCTTGGTCGAGTAGTCGACGTTCATGATGTTCATGTTCATGGCCGTGCTCCTTGGTCTGTTCCGTGTCCCGGCCGCTGCGCAGCGCAAAGCGGTGCGCTGCAGAGCCGGGACCTATTGTCTGGTCCGTCTGGATCCCGGTTCAGCATCGCATCACTTCGTGCTGCGCCGCGCCCGGGACACGAAAGTCGTTACACCCGCGTCATATCGAATTTCGGCTTCTGCCCGCTGCCGTAGCGGCGCAGCGCGCCTTCCTCGCCGACCGCGTTCGGGCGCTGGAAGATCCAGTTCTGCCAGGCGGTGAGGCGCGCGAAGATCTTTGATTCCATCGTCTCGGGGCCGACGAAGCGCAGGCTGGCTTCCATGCCGGTGAGGCTGTCGGGCGAGAAGCTGGCGCGCTCCTCCAGAAACACGCGGACCTCGTCATCCCAGTCGATGTCGTCGAGCGCGAAGGTTACGAGGCCGAGCTCCTCCGCCTCCTCGGCGTCCAGGCTGGTGCCGACGGTGGCTTCCGCGCGCTCCAGATCGGACGGGTCGGCCTGGAAGCGCGACTGAAGCCGCGTCAGGCCATGGCTCATCGGATACGGGCCAAAGTTCATCGCGGACAGTTCGATCGACGGCGGCGGCCGGTTGTCGCCCTGACGCGTGCCGATCAGCATGTAGGAGCGGTCGGCGGCGAAGACGAGCTCGGCGAGCGTGCCGGCAAAGCAGGAGCCGGGCTCGACCAGCGTCACCAGCGTGCGCGAGGTGACGTCGATACGCTTGAGCACGCGCTTCCAGTAATGCCTGATCTCGTTGACCAGCCAGTGCGCCTTGTTGGCTTCGAGGAAGGCGTCGGCTGCGAGCACATGGGCGCGGTCGCCATGGCTCTTGAACACCAGCATGGCGATCTCGAGCTCGTTGATGCGCAGATGCAGGATCGCATCGTCGAGCTCGCGCGCGACCTGGAGCGGCCAGAACGAAGCGCCCTGCGCCATCATGCCGTCGATGTCGGCTGGCGGCGCGGCCTCCGGCGCCTTGATCGAGATGGTGGCGATGCGGGCGGCACGATCGATGTCGACGGTGACGAAGCCGTAGCGCAGGCTGGTCTCGTCGACGATGCGCCTGAGCGGCGTCAGCGCAATGCCCTTGCCGCTGCCGCCGCGCCTGGAGGAAGCTGCGAATTCCTTGACGCGCTCGGCAATCTTGCCTTCCAGCTTGGAGTTCGGCGCGATCTCGTCGACGAGACGCCACTGCACGGCGCGCTTGCCTTTCACGCCTTCCTCGATGGTGCAGAAGAAGTCGGCATGGTCGCGGCGCACCTTGCGCTTGTCGACGACGCGGGTGAGGCCGCCGGTGCCCGGCAGCACCGCGAGCAGCGGCACTTCGGGCAGCGCCACCGAAGAAGCACCGTCGTCGGCGAGGATGATGTGGTCGGTCGCAAGCGCCAGCTCATAGCCGCCGCCGGCGGCCGAGCCGTTCACCACGGTGATGAAGCGCTGGCCGGAATTCTCGGACGAATCCTCCATGCCGTTGCGGGTCTCGTTGGTGAACTTGCAGAAGTTGACCTTGTGGGCGTGGGTCGAGCCCGCGAGCATGCGGATGTTGGCGCCGGCGCAGAACACGCGGTTCTTCGCCGAGCGCATCACCACCACCTTCACCTCGGGATGCTCGAAGCGCAGCCGCTGGATCGCATCGGCAAGCTCGATGTCGACGCCGAGGTCGTAGGAATTGAGCTTGAGCAGATAGCCCTCGAACAGGCCGCCATTCTCGTCGACGTCCATGGTCAGCGTGGCGACATCGCCATCGACCGCAAGCTTCCAGTGCTTGTAGCGGGACGGTTCGGTCTGGAAATCGATGAATGTCGCGCCGCCTGCGAGGCGCCGATCTTCCCCGGCCATGGGCCACCCTTGAGTTCGTCTTGGTTTAACCGTTAGATGCACAATAGTGCACATTCTGGAGTGAGTCTAGCCCATAACGGCCAAGACATGCACTTTGTTTCATGCCGACGCCTAGGACCGCACAATGGCGCCGAGTGCGATCCAGTCGGCCTTGGAGAGCTGGGGACGGCCGATCTTGGCCTGGAGCAAGGCCGTCAGCGCCGCAATGGAGAAGCTCTCGACAAAGCCGTCGCCGGCCGCAGCCGTCTTGCGCGCGTTCAGCGCGCGCAGCTCCGCCAACGCCTCGCCGAACAGCCGTGCCGCCGAATGCGACCTTTGCATACGCAGCCGCAAATTCGCATTGGCGATGTGGATGCAGGCGCGCAGCAGAATGCGCTCGCGGCCGCCCTGGGGCGCCGCGGCCCACACCGCCTCCAGCACCTCCTGCGCTTCCCAGAAATAGCCGCGGTCGTTGAGCGCGAGCCCGTAGCGCAGCGCCGGATGGCGCGCCGGCACATGGCCGCGAAAGGCCGAGGGCACCAGCGCCTTGGCCATGTCGAGCGTTTCGTAGTCGGCATCCAGCCCGGCGGCCTCGCCCGGCACATAGGCCCATCGCGGCCACGGCAATTGGCCGCTCGCATTCGGCGGCGCACTCATGACAGGTGCGCCTCCGCAACATCATGCGGCGCGTCCCTGAAGTCCCTGATCCTCGCGCAGGGTCGCCTTTGCAAATGGCTCAATCGCGTCAAGCGTCGCTCCCGGCGCTTCACGATGCGGGGAATGGCCCGCGTCTGAAATAATTTTTAGATCTACCGGACAATAACACTCTTCCTGCGCGATCTCGACCTGGCGCAGAGTCCCATATTGATCGTCCACACCTTGCAGGACCATGACAGGCACGCGGACATAGGCGAGATATTCCGAGATGTCCCAGTCGCGGAACTTCGGATCGAGCCAGGCGCCGTTCCAGCCGTAGAAGGCGTTGTCGACGTCCTTGTGCCAGCGCGCGAGCTTGGTCTTGAGATCGGTGGTCTCGAAGGCGGTCTTGATCGCGGCGATGGATTTGACCGAGATGTCCTCGACGATGAAATGCGGCGCGATCAGCACGAGGCCGTTCAGGCGATGATCCTGATGCGCGCCGGCATAGATCGTCGCGATCGAGGCGCCGTCGGAATGGCCGAGCAGGAGGCCACGCTTGAAGCCGATCGCATCGAGCAGTTTCGGCAGCACATCCAGCGCCTCGCGCTGCATGTAATCGAGCGGCCGCGGCAGCGCGACCGGGCTCGACTGCCCGTAGCCCGCACGCGAATAGACGAAGATGCCGGCACCGGTCGCCTCTCGTAGCTTTTCCGGAAAGTCGCCCCAGAGGCCGACCGAGCCGAGGCCCTCGTGCAGCATGACGATGGTCGGTGCGTCCGCTGATTGCGGCGCCAGCCATTTGTATTCGAGGCTGGCGTTGCCGATGCGGAGGAAGCCGGTGGGGGTGAGGTTGGTCATGCTGTCGGTTCCATTCATTCCGTCATTCCGGACAACTCGCAAAGCGAGTTGATCCGGAATCCCGAGATTGCAGTCCGCGGATCGAGATTCCGGGTTCGCGCTTCGCGCGCCCCGGAATGACGAAGCCAATCAATTCGCGCCGTCGCGCAGCTTGAACCGCTGGATCTTGCCCGTCGCGGTCTTCGGCAGCGAGTCCACCACGTCGATCCAGCGCGGATATTTCCACGGGCCGATCTTCTGCTTGACGTGCTCCTTCAACATCTCCTGCAAGTCCGTCGTCTTCACGCCCGGACGCAGCACGACGAAGGCCTTCGGCTTCAGAAGGCCTTCCGGATCGGCCTCGGGCACGACGGCGGCTTCCAGCACCGCCGGATGCGTGATCAGCGCGCTCTCGACCTCGAACGGCGAGACCCAGATGCCGGAGACCTTGAACATGTCGTCGGCACGGCCGCAGAAGGTGTAGCGGCCCTCGGCATCCCGGACATATTTGTCGCCGGTGCGGGTCCACGGGCCCTCGAAGGTGCGGCGGCTCTTGTGACGCTGGTTCCAGTAGCCTTCGCCGGCGGAGGGCGCGTCGACCAGGAGCTCGCCGACCTCGCCGTCAGCCACCTCCTGCCCGGCCTCGTTGACCAGCCGCACCGCGTAGCCCGGCACCGGCTTGCCGGAGGAGCCGTATTTGATGTCGCCGGGCGCGTTCGACAGGAAGATGTGCAGCAGCTCGGTCGAGCCGACGCCATCGAGAATGTCGACGCCGAAGCGCGCCTTCCAGCTGTTGCCGACGGATTCCGGCAGCGCCTCGCCGGCCGAGGTGCAGATGCGCAGCGATTTTCCGCCACGCGCGCTCTTCATCGTCTCGTCGTTGAGCATGGCCGCGAACAAGGTCGGCACGCCGTAGAAGATCGACGGGTTGTAGCGGTTCATCAGGTCGAACATACGTGCCGGCGTCGGACGCTCGCTGTTCAGCACGACGGTGGCGCCGACCGACATCGGGAAGGTCAGCGCATTGCCGAGACCATAGGCGAAGAACAGCTTTGCCGCGGAGAGGCAGACGTCGCTCTCGCGAATGCCGAGCACCTGCTTTGCGTAGGTGTCGGCGGTGGCCTGCAAGTTCGAATGCAGATGGCGCACGCCCTTGGGCATGCCGGTCGAGCCCGACGAATAGAGCCAGAATGCGGGCTCGTCCGGATGCGTCGCGGCGGTGGTGAACTGATCGCTCTCGCCCGCGAGCTCCTCGGCGAGTTGCTTGTGGCCGTTCTGCTTGGCACCGGAGACCACGACATGCTCGAGATCGGGCATGCGGCCGACGACGTCCTTGATGACGGGATAGAGCGCTTCGGAGACGAACAGCACGCGGGCACGGCAGTCGGCGAGGATGTAGGCGTATTGATCCGCGGTCAGCAGCGTGTTGAGCGGCACCGGCACGATGCCGGCGCGGATCGCGCCCAGGAACACGATCGGGAAATCGACCGTATCGAGCATGATCATCGCCACGCGCTCCTCGCGGCGGACGCCGAGACGGCGCAGCATGTTGGCGGCGCGGCGGCTTTCGCGCTGGAGCTCGCCATAGGTGAGCCGCGAGACGGTGTCGTCGAAGGCGAGCTTGTTGCCACGCCCCTCCTCGACGTTACGGTCGAGCAGCCAGGTCACCGCGTTATAGGATCCCTCGCTCACGGACTTCTCCCCCGAATTTAGAATTATAATTCATAGAAAGACACCGCGGCGGCTTGCTGTCAATGCTAGCAGGCATTATGTTTCATTAAAATGCGCCGCAGGACATCCGCTAAAGAAGGCTCATGACCGACAGTCCCGACGCCGAATCCCGATTTCTCGAACAGCTCGGCCAACGCGTGCGCACCATGCGCGCACTGCGCGGCATGTCGCGCAAAGTGCTCGCCAAGGTATCAGGAATCTCGGAGCGCTACATCGCCCAGCTCGAAAGCGGCAAGGGCAATGTCTCGATTGTTCTGCTGCGCCGCGTCTCCGACGCGATGGGCGCGCATCTCGAAGATCTGCTGCCCAGCGCCGATCCGACGCCGGACTGGCAGATGTTTCGCGATCTCCTGCGCAAGGCGACGCCTGCGCAGATCGCGCAGGCCAAGGATTTGCTCGCCGGCGGCAGCGCATCGGCGCCGCGCCGCGCGCCGTTCTGCGGCATCGCGCTGATCGGCCTGCGCGGCGCCGGCAAGTCCACGCTCGGCAAGATCCTGGCGAAGAAGATCGGCTGGAGCTTTGTCGAGCTCAACAAGGAGGTCGAGCAGCAGAACGGCCTCTCGGTCGCCGAGATCATCGCGCTGTACGGCCAGGAAGGCTTTCGCCGCATGGAGCAGGCGGCGCTGCAACAGCTGCTCGCACGCAACGAGCTGATGGTGCTGGCGACCGGCGGCGGCATCGTCTCGGAGCCCCTGACCTTCGACCAGATCCTGTCGTCGTTCTACACGATCTGGCTGAAGGCCGAGCCCGAGGAGCACATGGCCCGCGTCCGCCGCCAGGGCGACCTGCGTCCGATGGCGGATGATCGTTCCGCCATGACGGAGTTGCGCAACATTTTGCGCAGCCGCGAGCCATTGTATGCGCGTGCGACGGCGGTGGTGGATACCGCCGGACTCAGCGTGGATACCGCCGCCGCGCGCCTGATCGACGCGGTGCGCCCGGTGCTGCAGAACGAAGCGCGCAGCTTCGGGCTGCGCAGCGTGGCGCTGTAACCCCCGCCGTCGTCCCGGCGAAGGCCGGGACCCATACCGCGTGATCTATCAGTCGCGATCGATAGAAGTACCGAACGGCGAGTCTTCGCCAAACCCCTCCCTGTGGTTATAGGTCCCGGATCTGCGCGCGCTTGAGGCGCGCTTGTCCGGGACGACAGCGAGGATTTTGCGCGACTTCCGACAACACTATATCAACGCTCCACAGTGAATCTCTGGACAAGACATGACCGATAGCGACGTCGCAATTTCCATGTTCGAGCGGATCGGCGGCAGTGCCACGATCGACCGGCTGGTCGAGCGCTTCTATGAGCGGATGGATACGCTGCCGGAGGCGCGCACCATTCGCGTGATGCACGCAGCCGATCTCGGCCTGATCAAGGACGTGCTGAAGCGCTATCTCACCGAATGGACCGGCGGACCAAGACTTTATTCGGTCGAGAAAGGCCATCCGCGGTTGCGCCAGCGGCATATCGGCTTTGCCATCGGCGACGCCGAACGCGATGCGTGGCTCACCTGCATGCGCGGCGCGCTGGAGGAGACAATCGCGGACGCTGCCGCGCGGCAGGACCTCGACAAGGCGCTGTCCGGTCTCGCCGACTGGATGCGCAACCGCTAGGCACCGACGGGCAAGGCGGGGCGCGCCATGCACTTGGAGGGGCGCCATTGCGGCGCTATGCTGCGCGCGATGGACGCTGCCGCAAACCCCGATGTCATCCGTCGGCCCGCCTCACCACGCCTTGCGCGGCTGGTCTCCGGCATCTCGTTCTATCGCGAGCGCGGCGTCGGGTTGGCCGGCTTCCGGCACGCGGCGCCGCTTGCGCTGCCTCTTCTCGTGAATTTGGGGACGCCCTTCCGCATTGCACTTGGGCGTGGACCGGATGTTGCCGACGCTCGGCCGAGTTTCGCGGCTGGTCTCTTTCCCGGACCGGTCCTCATCGAATCCGATGGCTGCGCCGAATGCGTTCAGGTCGATTTCACCCCGCTCGGAGCGTATCGCTTCTTCGGAGGAGCGGTGCCGGATCTGACCGCGCGCATGGTGGGCCTGGACGACATTCTGGGACGGGATGGCGAGAATCTCCGCGCCAGGGTTGCCGAGGCGGTCGGATGGCAGCGACGATTTGAGATCGTGGAAGACTTCGTGCTTCGTCGCGCTGTGCATGAGCCCTCGCCGGCGATCGCCTTCGCCCTCGATACGCTCTGGCGACGGGCCGGCGCAGTCCGGATCACCCAGCTTGCCTCCGACATTGGCTGGAGCCGCAAGCATCTCACGCGCCGCTTCCACAACGAGATCGGCGTGCCGCCGAAGACAATGGCCCAGATGCTGCGCTTTCATCGGGCCTGCTCGCTGGCCCGCACGGACGGGACAGGCGGCTGGGCGGCCGTCGCGGCTGACGCCGGCTATGCCGACCAGGCGCATCTTGCCCGCGACTTCCGAATATTCAGCGGCGAGACGCCGACCGGATGGGCCGCGCGGCTCGATTTTGCGGATCCACGCCTGATGCGGGACGGCGGCGGATAGCGCCTGGTCCCATTTGTTCAAGCCCGGCTGGCGCGATCCGAACTAGGCTTGGCATTGCAAAAGACCTGAAGAATCCAAAGACCTGGAGAGTTTCATGAACCAGCAGAATGGCTATGAAGCGCCGCGCCTGTACCACACCATGCGCTGCAAGGACGCGGAGGCGATGATCGCTTGGCTGAAAAACGTCCTCGGTTTCGCCGAACGCGTGGTCTATCGCAAAGACGGTACGGTCGTTCACGCCGAATTGGCATTTGGATCGTCGATCCTCATGCTCGGTGCGCATCGCGATGATGCGTACGCAAAGCGGGTCGGCGACATCGACGGCCGCCGGACGGATGCCATTTATCTGGCTGTCGACGATCCCGACGCACTCTATGCGAGGGTGAAGGCGTCCGATGCGACGATCGAAATGGAACCCTACAACACCGATTATGGCAGCCGCGATTTCGCGGCGCGCGATCCCGAGGGCGGCCTCCGGAGCTTTGGAACCTACTGGCCCAAGGTGGGCGAAAATCCGCTGCCGGGATAGGTCAGACGGTTGCTTCAGATGCCGCTCGGCGGGCGCGACAAGCTCGACCGAGCCCGCAAACGCGATACGGCTGCGAACCCGTCCTGCTCTTTAGACCGACCAATAGTTCGGATGCGGGTAGGGCCGCGAGCGGTCGCCCCAGTCGAACTCGTCGCCATCGATTTCGCAGGGGCCGCTGCTCAATTGCTCCGACGACAGTTCGACCTGGAAGGCCTGACGGCCGCGATCGTATTTCAGCGCGCTCCACTGCACCGGATAATGGTGATGAGTACCGAGCAGCCCGCCGGTCTTGATCACGGCATAGGTGACCATTCCGCTGACCTTGTCGAGCATCAGTCGCTCGATCGTGCCGAGCTTCGTGCCGTCGCGCCCGTAGACGGCGACGTGCTCCACGCGATCACTGGGAACCATGGTATGTTGCATGGCATCCTCCCTCGTCTTGGGTGGAGCGCATTATAGTCGCGTAGCCCGGATGAGCGAAGCGACATCCGGGGTCTGCGACACTTTCCCGGGTATCGCGGAGCCTGTCATCGGGCGGCGCTTCGCGCCGACCCGTTGGCTCACCCGGGCTACGCGCTACAGCAACCGCGAACGCACCGCTTCGGCCCCCTCGCGCAGCAGCGGCAGGAAGCGGTCGATCAGCTCCTGCGCCGGCACGCGGTCGACATGGGCGCCCATGTTGATGGCTGCGACGATCACGTCGTCATAGCGGCGGACGGGGACGGAGATCGAGCGGAAATGCGGCTCGGCCTCGCGGTCGACCAGCGAGTAGCCCTGCGCGCGGTCGGCTGCGATGCGCGTGAGCAGCGCCCTGGGATCGGTCACCGTCTGCGGCGTCAGCGCCTCACGCTTCATCGCCTTCAGGCGCCTGGCAAGTTCGGCATCGTCGCGCTGGCCGAGCATGGCACGGCCGACCGAGGTGCAGAAGGCCGGCAGGCGGTAGCCGATTTCTAATCCGCCCGAAAACATCCGCGCCGGACTGCTGCGCGCGACGAACACGACGTCGTCGCCGTCGAGCACCGCGAGCGAGGAAATTTCGTTTGCCGCCGTCGCGACGCGATCGAGCACCGGTTGCAGGACCGTGACGAGCTGATTGGAACGCAGATAAGACGCCGCCAGCGTCAGCACGTGCGGCGTCAGCGAGAACAGCTTGCCGTCACCGGCAACGAAGCCGCCACGCTGGAGCGTGAACAGCATGCGCCGGGCGGTGGCTCGCGGAAGATCGGCGGCGCGGGCGAGATCGCTCAAGGTCATGGGGCCTACCGTCGTTCCGAAGCACTGAAGCAGGCGCAGGCCGCGATCGAGGCTTTCGACGAAATCCGTCGCGCGCTCGTCGCTCTCGCTCCGCTTCAGCTTGGGCATGGCGCCGGGACTTTCCTGCAAAATAGTGCTTGCTGCCGATCCAAGGCATGTCATAATTCGCCCATTCGTTCAATAGGCGAACACACGCTTTGGATAGTTTCGGTTAGGTAGCCTCGATCTCTCGCTCCCTCGCCCCGCTCGCGGGGAGAGGCGAAGGGAAACGTGCTCCGCTGATCGACAACGATCCTCATCAAGAAGGACGCGACCGCCATGATGAGCCAGGGGCAGAACGACCTGATCACCCGCACCGGGCCGAAGGACCCCTGCGGGAAGCTGATGCGGAGCTACTGGCAGCCGGCGGCACTGGTCGACGAGCTGGAAGGTGCGCGGCCGATCCGCCCGGTCAAACTGCTCGGCGAAAACCTCGTGCTGTTCCGCGACGAGCGAGGGCGCTACGGCCTGATCGATCGTCACTGCGCGCATCGCGGCGCCGACCTCGCCTTCGGACGGCTGGAGCATGGCGGCCTGCGCTGCGCCTTCCATGGCTGGCTGTTCGACGCCGCCGGCCAGTGCATCGAGACCCCGGCCGAGCCGAAGGATTCGAAGCTCTGCCAGAACATCCGCCAGCGCTCTTATCCCGTGGTGGAGAAGAGCGGCATCCTCTGGGCCTGGCTCGGCGAGGGTGAGCCGCCGGCATTTCCGGAGATCGACTGCTTCATCGCGCCCGGCACGCATACGTTTGCGTTCAAGGGCCACATGGCCTGCAACTGGCTGCAGGCGCTCGAGGTCGGCATCGATCCCGCGCACGCGTCCTACCTGCACCGCTTCTTCGAGGACGAGGACACCTCCACCGCCTACGGCAAGCAGTTCCGCGGCGCATCCGCCGGCAGCGACCTGCCGATGACGAAGATCCTGCGCGAATACGACCGTCCGATCATCAATGTCGAGCACACCGAATACGGCCTGCGGCTGATCGCGCTGCGCGAGATCGACGAGGAGCGCACCCATGTGCGCGTCACCAACCAGCTCTTCCCGCACGGCTTCGTCATCCCCATGAGCACGGAGATGACGATCACGCAGTGGCACGTGCCGGTCGACGACGAGAACTGCTACTGGTACGCGATCTTCACCAGCTATACGAATCCTGTCGACAAGACGAAGATGCGCGACCAGCGGCTCGAGCTCTATGAGCTGCCCGACTACAAATCGCGCAAGAACAGCAGCAACGATTACGGTTTCGATCCGCACGAGCAGCAGACGGCGACCTATACCGGCATGGGCAACGACATCAACGTCCACGACCAGTGGGCGGTGGAGTCGATGGGCGCGATCCAGGACCGCACCAAGGAGCATCTCGGCCAGAGCGACAAGGCGATCGTGCAATACCGCCGCCTGCTGCGGCAGGAGATCGAGAAGGTCGGCGGCGGCGAGAGGCCGATGTTGTTTTTGGACGAGGCCAACGCGCGCAGCATCCAGGGACCGGCGACCATGGACGGCATCGGGCCGACGCGGGGCTGGGAGACCTACTGGATGGAGGTCGACGTCAAGCGCCGCCGCGGCGCGCCCTGGACCGCGCCGGTGCCGAAGGAGATCGCGGATAACGTGCATCGGCTGACGGCGGCGGAGTGATGATGCCTTTCGCCACCGGCAGCTGTCATGCCCCGCGAAGGCGGGGCATCCAGTACGCCGCGGCCCCTCGTGGATACGTTCCCGTCTCTGGAATACTGGATCGTCCGCCTTCGCGGACGATGACAGCGTGGACTATGCTCGTACCGAGTATCAAGGAGAGATAGCAGTGACCTTCGTCGCGCGTCATGCGCTGTGGTCGGATGAGCAGAGGGACGCGGCGACGCGCATGCGGCGCATCGTCGAGGAGAGAAACCTCGAAGTCATCCGCCTCGCCTTCCCCGACCAGCACGGCATCCTGCGCGGCAAGACCATCATCGCCGCCGAGGCGATCGCCTCGCTGGAGAGCGGCTGCTCCATCACCACCACCATGCTGGCGAAAGACACCTCGCACCGCACGGTGTTTCCGGTGTTCACCGCTGGCGGCGGCTTCGGCATGAAGGAGATGGAGGGTGCGGCCGACGTGCTGATGGTCGCCGATCCCACCACGTTCCGCGTGCTGCCATGGGCGCCGACGACCGGCTGGGTGCTGTGCGACCTCTATTTCAATGACGGCCGCCCGGTGCCGTTCGCCACGCGCGGGCTGTATCGCAAGGTGCTCGATGATCTCGCTGGCCGTGGCCACGATTTCGTCGCCGGGCTCGAGGTCGAATTCCACATCTTCAAGCTCGACGATCCGCATATGCGTGCGGAGGACGCCGGCCAGCCCGGGACGCCGCCATCGGTGAGCCTGCTCAGCCACGGCTACCAGTATCTCACCGAGCAGCGCTTCGATCAGATGGAGCCGGTGCTGGAGATCCTGCGCCGCGACGTCGTCGCGCTCGGGCTGCCCTTGCGCTCAGTCGAGGTCGAGTTCGGGCCAAGCCAGTGCGAATTCACCTTCGCGCCGAGGACGGGGCTGGAGCCCGCCGACAACATGGTGCTGTTCCGCTCCGCGGTGAAGCAGATCGCCCGCCGCCACGGCTATCACGCCACCTTCATGTGCCGACCGAAACTGCCGAACCTGTTCGCGAGCGGCTGGCATCTGCACCAGTCGATCGTCTCGCGCACGAGCGGCGAGAACCAGTTCATGGCCAAGGAAACGGTCACGACAGGCGGCGAGCCGCTCAGTGCGTTCGGCCGCGCCTACCTTGCCGGCCTGCTCGACCACGCCCGCGCGTCCACCGTGTTCACCACCCCGACCATCAACGGCTACAAGCGCTACCGTTCCTATTCGCTGGCCCCTGACCGCGCGATCTGGGGCCGCGACAATCGCGGCGTGATGATCCGCGTGCTCGGGGCTGCCGGCGATGCCGCCACGCGCCTTGAGAACCGCATCGGCGAGCCCGCCGCCAATCCCTATCTCTACATGGCCTCGCAGATTCTTTCGGGCCTCGACGGCGTCGACCGCAAGCTCGATCCGGGCCCGTCGGCCGACACGCCCTACGAGACCAAGGCGCCGCTGCTGCCGAAGTCACTGCGCGATGCGGTCGCGGCGCTGAAGGACGATCCGTTCTTCCGCGAGAAGCTGGGCGCCGAGTTCGTCGACTACTACACCCACATCAAGAACGCCGAGATCGATCGCTTCCTGTCCGAAGTGACCGACTGGGAGCATCGGGAATATTTCGAGATGTTCTGACCCCCCGACGGGCGGGCTTGCGGAGCGCCATAGCTCACGCCTCACGCCCCCGTGAGGCGACTTCGTCCCGCCTGTTCCGACGACATCTCACCCCCATCCGACGAAGCCATTTTCCTCCCCCTCGAAAACCGCCGGAAAGACACGGGGTCTAGAGTTCTCCTCAATGATCAACAATGGAGTTCGGTCATGTGGGGTCAATTGTTCAGTCTGATCTATCGCTGGTCCTGCCGGGCGACCCTGATCGAAATCGGCACGCACCACCTGTCGCATTAGTCGCTTGCGAGCGCGAATTGGGTAAGACGGGTTGACCAGATTACGGGGGTTTCCATGCGCAAGCTGATCCTGATCGCGGCACTGTCGCTGCTCGCAACCGAGGCTTATGCCGGCGGTCCGCGGAGCCTGAGCCTGGCGGCAACCAATTCGAACCAGCAGGCGACAGAGCAGCCGGCCGCGACTGCCGCGCCGCAGACGACGCCGGGCCCGGCGGCAGCGCAGGCACCGAATATGCAGACGGTGACGACTGCCCCGACGTCAACGCCGCCAGCCGCAACCGCTGCTACGACGCCGCCGACGGCAGCCGTGCCGGTCGCGACCGCCCCGGTTGCCACAACACCCGCCCGGTCCACTGCCGCACCGGTGGTCGCCACGACCGAAACAGCGAAGCCAAAGCGCCGCCAACCGTCCACCGAGGCCCGCGTGATCCGCGAGCTGCACCGGCATGGGATTTATTGGTGATTGGTTCGCACTCAGGCGTCGTCCTGGCGAAAGTTAGGACCCATTACCCCAAGGAGGGGTTTGGCGAAGACTGGCGGTTCGGAACTGATACCGCATGAAATAGATGGACCTCGCGGTATGGGTCCTGGCCTTCGCCAGGACGACATCGAGAGATCGGCGGGAGCGCTCCGCCCCTCACCTCGCCGAGCCCGCTAAATCCCCAGATACTTGTGCTGCAGATCCGGCTCGGCCATCAGTTCGTGCGACGTGCCGCTCCACACCGTCTTGCCGCGCTCGATGATGAAGTGGCGGTCGCAGATGCGGGCGAGGTGGTCGACGTTCTTGTCGACGACCAGGATCGACTGTCCCCGGCTCTTGAGCAGCGACAGGCAGTTCCAGATTTCTTCGCGGATCAATGGCGCGAGGCCCTCGGTCGCTTCGTCCAGAATGAGGAGTTTCGGGTTGGTCATCAGCGCGCGGCCGATCGCCAGCATCTGCTGCTCGCCGCCGGAGAGCTGGTTGCCCATGTTGGAGGCGCGTTCGGCAAGGCGCGGGAACATCACGTAGATCGAAGCCAGCGTCCAGGGATTGCTGCTGCTGAAGCGGTCGGCGGCGGCCGCGACGAGATTTTCGCGCACGGTGAGGTTCGGGAAGATCTGGCGCCCCTCGGGCACCAGGCCGACGCCGAGTTTTGCAATTCTGTACGACGGCAGCTGCCTGACTTCAGCACCTGCGAAACGGATCGCGCCGGCGCGCGCCGGCGTCAGGCCCATGATGGAGCGGATGGTGGTGGTCTTGCCCATGCCGTTGCGGCCCATCAGCGAGACCATCTCGCCCGGCTTGATCGACAGCGACAGGCCGAACAGCACTTGGCTGAGGCCGTAGCAGGTCTCGATGCCGTCGACGTCGAGCAGCGTGTCAGCCATGGTGCGTCACCACATGCTGGTCGCCGAGATAGGCGCGCTTGACGTCCTCGTTCTGGCGGATCGCGGCCGGTTCGCCCGAGGCGATGACGCGGCCATAGACCAGCACCGAGATGCGGTCGGCCAGCGCGAACACCGCCGGCATGTCGTGCTCGACCAGTACGATCGAGACTTCTTTCCGCAACTCCTGGAGCAACTTGACCATGCGCTGGGATTCGGTGACGCCGAGGCCGGCCATGGGCTCGTCGAGCAGGAGCAATTTCGGCTTGCTGGCCAGCGCGACCGCAAGCTCCAGCTCGCGGCGCTCGCCATGGCTGAGCCTCGACACCACGACGTCGGCGCGGTGCAAGAGGCCGACGCGGTCGAGCGCGGCATGGGCGGCATCGCGGAGGCCCTTTTCCTTGCGCGCATCGGCAAAGAAGCGGAACGAGGTGCCGGCATGGGCCTGCGCCGCCAGCGCGACATTGTCGGCGGCGGTGAAGTCGAGCAGCAGCGAGGTGATCTGGAACGACCGCGCCAGCCCCAGCGCGCAGCGGCGATAGGCCGGCAGGTACGTAATGTCGCGACCGCCGAGCGAGACGCTGCCGGAATGCGGCTCGAGATGCCCGGTGAGCTGGCTGATCAGCGTGGTCTTGCCGGCGCCGTTCGGGCCGATGATGGCGTGCAGCTCACCGGCCGCGACGTCGAGCGAGACGTTGTCCGTCGCGATGATGCCGCCGAAGCGGCGCACCAGCTTCTCGACGCGGAGCAAGGGTTCAGCCACGGCCAGCCCTCCCGAGCACGCCCATGATGCCGCCGCGCCCGAACAGCACGATCAGCAGCAGCAGCGGTCCCATGATCAGCGCCCAATATTCGGTGATCTGCGACAGGAACTCTTCCAGCAGCAGATACACCACCGCGCCCATCACCGGGCCGAACAGCGTGCCCATGCCGCCCAGGATCACCATCACCATGAGATCGCCGGACCGCGTCCAGTACATCACGGCCGGGCTGATGAAGTCAGTGTTGTTGGCGAGCAACGCGCCGGCAAGTCCGCACATCATGCCTGAGATGACGAAGCAGACCAGCTGATAGCGCTTGGCAGGAAAGCCGATCGCCTGCATGCGCTGCTCGTTGGAGCGCAGGCCCTGCACCACGAGGCCGAAGCGCGAATTGACGATGCGCCAGATCAGGATGAGCACGGCGAACAGGCAGGCGAGGCAGAGATAGTAGAACTGCGTGCGGTTGCCGAGATTGACCAGGCCGGAGAAGTCGCTGCGCTTGTAGACGGTGAGGCCGTCATCGCCGCCGTACCGCGCCAGCCCCGAGGCGACGTAATAGGCCATCTGCGCAAAGGCCAGCGTGATCATGATGAAATAGACGCCGCGGGTGCGCAAGCTGAGCGCGCCGATCACCAGCGCGTAAGTCGCGGAGGCCGCAAGCGCGACCGGAAACTGGATGAAGCCGGAGCCGACGCCTTCCTGCGCGAGCATGCCGACGGCGTAGCCGCCGATGCCGAGATAGGCGGCGTGGCCAAAGCTCATCATGCCGCCAAACCCCATGATGAGGTTGAGGCTCGCGGCGGCCAGCGCCAGGATGACGATGCGGGTGAACAGCGTCAGGATGAAGACGTTGCCGGAGAGTTGCGAATAGAGCGGCAGCAGCACGAGGCCCGCCAGCATCAGGGCCGTGACGGCCTTGCTCACAGTGAAAGCCTTCATCGACGATTGGCCGGAAACAGCCCCTCCGGCCGCACCACCAGCACGATCGCCATCACCAGGTAGATCAGCATGGAGGACAGCGCGGGCGCGGCGGTGGAGGCAGCGGCGCCGCTCAGCACCTGCCGCAGCAGGTTGGGCAGGAAGGCGCGGCCGAGCGTGTCGATCATGCCGACGAAGATCGCGGCCAGGAACGCGCCGCGGATCGAGCCGATGCCGCCGATCACGATGATGACGAAGGCGAGGATCAGGATGTTCTCGCCCATGCCGATCTGCACGGTGAGGATCGGCGCCTGCATCAGGCCGGCAAGGCCGGCGAGCGCCGCACCGAGCCCGAACACCAGCGTGTAGAGCAGCTTGATGTTGATGCCGAGCGCGCCGATCATCTCGCGGTTGGAGGCACCGGCCCGGATCAGCATGCCGATGCGGGTGCGCATCACGCCGAGATAGAGCAGCAGCGCGACCAGCAGCGCCACCACGATGATGGCGAGGCGATAGGCGGGATAGTGAATGCCGGGCAGGATCGGCACCGGAACGGTGAGCCAGGCCGGCAGCGGCAGCGCGAGGCCCGCCGGGCCCCAGATCAGCCGCACGGCTTCATTGAAGAACAGGATCAGGCCGAACGTCGCGAGCACGTGGTCGAGATGGTCGCGGCCGTAGAGATGCCGCAGCGCCGTCATCTCGAGCACGATACCGAGCACGAGCGTTGCACCGAGCGCCATCAGCGCACCGAGCAGGAAGCTGCCGGTCCAGGCCGCGAAGGTCGCGGCGAAATAGGCGCCCATCATGTAGAGCGAGCCGTGCGCGAGGTTGACGAGATCCATGATCCCGAACACCAGCGTCAGGCCGGCGGCGAGCAGGAACAGCAGCAGGCCGAACTGCAATCCGTTCAAAAACTGTTCGACGACGAGCAGCATCAAAACTCTTTCAGGCGCACGCAGCGTCGCGCCGATGTTCGAACACAGTCGCCATCAGTGAAAGAGCTCCCCCTGCCTCTTCAAGGCCGAAAAATGGGTAATGGCAGTATCGTGCCGAGGCAAGAGCGATTTGACACCAAACATGCACTTTGTTGCATCCCGGCACCTACGGCCGAAACCTGTCCCGCGATGCAAGAAGGCTGCCGCGCAGCATGGGGCAACCTGCCGCACCCAAACGATCACCCTCCCCGCGGCAAGGCAATCGCATCTGACCTGAGAGCTTGAGCACTAACGCATCCACGGCGTCATGGCCGGGCTTGTCCCGGCCATCCACGTCTTGCCGAGCCGCACGAAGAACGTGGATGCCCGGGCCTTCGCCTCGCCGAAGCGGCTTCGGCCGCGCAGGCGGGACAAGCCCGGGCATGACGACCTCTTGCAAACCTCAAAAGTAATCACCCTCCCCCAGGTAGGCCGGGGAGAGGGTGAGGACGTCGTCGGAATGAAGGAAGTGAAGAAGGAGGCGTCTAGTGCGACGTCATCTGGTGGGGAAGATCGTCCGGTTCGAGCACGCTGTTTGCCGTCGAGGCCTCCAGTGCTGCCATCCGGAACAGATAGGCCAGCGTCGTCAGTCCGGAGTCGTCCGCCATCTGCGCCAGTTCGAGCGCCATGTCGGACATGTAGCCGAGATTCTCGTCCTTGATTTGCGCCATGATCTGGCTGTCCCGCATCATGTTCGACATTTCAGGCGCTCTTTCGTTGCGCGGCAGCGAGGCCGCAGAGGTTGGCACGGGCGACGGCGTCCAGACGCGGGCCGTCCTGTTGCACGATCGAAGCCATGCCGATGCGATCATGCAGGGCATCGAGCGTCTGGCGACGAATGTCGATGGTGGCCGCCATGGTCCAGGCGTTCTCGACCAGAGCCGGCAGGCCGAGCGGCGTCACGACGAAGCCGGCCTCGTGGAAGCGCGGCAACCACCAGGTTTCCATGATCGCGCTGACCTGCGCGATTCCCTGGCCGAGGCAGAACTCCTGCACCGCCGCCATCAGTTGCAGGTTGAGAGCGCCGTCGCGGCGATCGCGGACGACGAAGTAGCGCGACCATTCCCAGATCAGCGGATCCGAGGGGCAGCCGCGCACCGCCGCCAGGTGCGGGAAGACCTCGCTCATCATCGAGGGCTTGGTCGTGGGGTAGAGCCGGTGACCGCCGACGATGCGCCGGCCCTCCAGCGCAAGCAGATAGACGGTATCCTGGTCGTCATAGGAATCGATCTCGCGGCCATCCGGCCTGCGCAGCGCCTCCCAATGGCGCTCCTCGACAAAGATCTCATGGCGCAGCCGGAAGTGCTGCTCGATTACGTCTTCGTATAAGTGGCGATTGACCGCAGAAATTGCGTGAATCATGAAAACCCCCATTCAGCCTCAATAGGGGGCACCCTCTGCGAAAAGACGCAGGTTCGATATTGGGAAATTTCCCAGTACGTCGCTCAGGGATTGATGATCTTGTGGCGAATCGCCAGCGCAACCGCATGCGTACGGTTGACAGCACCGAGCTTGCGCGCAGCGGTTGCAAGATGCTCTTCGGCGGTGCGCTGCGTGATGTGCAGGATCTCGCCGATTTCCCAGGCCGACTTGCCCTGCGAGGCCCAGGAGATCACCTCGCGCTCGCGCGGAGTGAGACGCGTCGACGGATACGGCGTCGGCTCGAGCAGACGGCGGATGTGGTCGAAGCCATACATCGCCATCAGGTGCAGGGCCGGCTTGCTGCGGGGGTTGAGGTCCAGATGGACGCCGCCGAGCGACACCGCGGCTTCATAGCCGGTGAGCCCGTGGATCGGCACGATGAAGCCGCGCGACATGCGAAAATCGCCGGCGCGGTTCATCACCTCGGCCGCGTTCGGCTCGAGCTCGGCATCATAGGGCGCCTCCGACCACTCGAACGGATTGACCGATTGCCGGCACAGCCGCACCACGGGATCGAAGCGGTCGTAATTGTTCTGGGTGTAGAGATTGAACCATCCCGCCGGCCAGCGCTTGGCGAGCACCATCTGCGCAAATCGCTGATCGGGATTCGGCAATCCCGTCACGATGATGGTTTCGAAGCCGAAACGGCCGAAGGCCGCTTCAAGCGCGTTCATGGCGTCCGGTACCTTGCGATAGGTATCCAGGCCTTCGATGAAGTCGAGCGCTTCCCGGCCATAATCGACGGCGGACATCGATGCGTTTCCTGACCCTCACCGTCCGCTATAGCACGTATTTGGGGGCTGCCTCAATTCGCTGCTTCCGTAGTTCTCCGGTATCCACCTGCTCCGAAGCTTTAATCTACTTGTGGAAGAAGTGACGTCAAGTTACACCTGTGGCGTACAAAGCGGGAAACCCACGATGGACGACGAGAACATCGCCCTCAACAGCGTGCTCGGCCTGGAATTGAACCGCGTGTTTTTCGCCGTCCGTGAAACGGCGAACAAGCAGAAGATCATCGAGTTCGCGCGCGAGGTGCTGCAAAGCGAGCGCGCCGAGTTCGCGGACCGCGTCTCGCCCGAAGGGCCGGCGAGCTAGAACGCAAGTTGCGGCAGACGCGAGAGCTGCTCGCGCGGATGCGACATCTTTCCATTTGAACGCGCAGATTTTAGTCGAAACACTCTCACCGCGAAATTAGTCCTCCATCATCGTCAACGAATGAGCTGCGCTCTCGCCCTCCCTTGGAGGGGGAGGGTGAAGCACCGCTGGCTGCGCTGCCATGGTCCGCCATTTGCCGCTGGATGACATCTCGGCTCTCGTGAGATGATTGCCGCACGATCCTCTTTCGGAAGCCCGGGACATGATGACGCTGCGCCAGGTTGAAGTGATCCGTGCCGTGATGGTGACGGGCACCATTGGCGGTGCGGCGAAGCTGCTCAACGTCTCGGCGCCGGGGATCAGCCGCCTCGTCAAATACACCGAGCGCTCGCTCGGCATCCGCTTCTTCCAGCGCCAGAACGGACGCTATTTCCCGACGCCGGAGGCCGAGACCATCTTTGAGCAGATCAACAGCGTCTACAAGAAGGTCGACGACCTCTCCGAGATCATCTCCAAGATCGGCCGCGGCGGCCTGTCGGAACTGCGCATCGGCTCGGTGCCGAGCATCTCGCAGGTGATGGTGCCGCGCGCGATCGAGCGTGTGCGCCGGCGCTATCCTGATCTCGGCATCGACATCAACATCCTCAAGCTCGAGGAAGCGATCGACTACCTCATGCTCGGCCGCGGCGAGTGCGTGGCGATGAGCTACCGGCTCGAACATTCCGGGCTCGACTTCATGCCGCTCGCCTCGGGCGAGCTTTATTGCATCGTGCCGCCCGGCCACGAGCTGGCGGGCCGCAAGCAGGTCTCGGCCGCCGAGATCACCCGCTACCCGCTGATCGGCATCGATCCGAACGATCCCTACGGCCGGATCATGGCCGAGATCTTTGCGCGCCACCGGCTCGACTACAACATCACCATCCGCGCGCGCTTCGGCACCACGGTCTGCGCGCTGGTGAAGGCGGGGCTCGGGATCGCCATCATCGACCAGTTCACGGTGGCCCATGGCGGCTATCCCGGCATCGAGCTCTTGAAGATCACCGAGCCGACGCGGTTCGACACCTACATCGCGGTGAAGCGCGGCGCGCCGCTGTCGCTCCATGTCGAGTACTTCATCGAATCCCTGCGCGCCGAGATGCGCGCGGTCGAGCCGTCCCGCGGCAACGGCAAGGCCGCCACGGGGCGCGGACGGAAGAAATAACATTATGTTAGGTTTGCCGGATAAATGGGTAATTGTGTTAGGCGGGGGAAAGGCTAACGTCGCACTTGGAATTGCGCAGGTTTCCCCGCTAATGGCCGGGACCGAACGCTCCCAGCGAGACGATAGCGAACCATGTCGAAGCGCGGATACGCCGCCAGCAAAAAGCTCCTCACCGGCCTGATCGGCGCGCCGATCGCGCATTCCGCTTCCCCTGCCATGCATGAACGCGCCGCCGAGGCGCTCGGCCTGCGCGGTCATTACCAGCTCATCGAAGTGGCCGGCGCCGACGCGACCGGGCTCAGCCTGATGCTCGAAGGCGTGCGGCGGCTCGGCTTTGCCGGCGTCAACGTCACCTTTCCCTACAAGGAGGCCGTTGTCCCGCTGCTCGACGCGCTGGCGCCGGCTGCGGCGAGCATGGCAGCGGTCAACACCGTCGTCGTCAAGGACGGCCGGCTGATCGGCCACAACACCGACACGACGGGCTTTGCGCGCGCGGTCGCACCGCTGCTGGCGCCCTCCGGAAATGCGGTGGCCGTGATCGGCACCGGCGGCGTCGGCAAGGCAATCGCCTTTGCGCTGGCGAGCCTGAAGGTGACTGACCTCCGAATCTTCGACAGCGAGCCGGCGCGCGCCGAAAAGCTCGCCGCGCTGCTGGCCAAGCATGGTGGGGCGCGGGTGGCCACGAGCGTCGAAGACGCGCTTCGTGGCGCAACCGGCCTCGTCAACGGCACGCCGGTGGGCATGCTGCCGAACCGGGACACCCCGGTCCCCGCCTCGCTGCTGCGCGAAAACCTGTGGGTCGCTGACGCCGTCTATTCGCCGCTGATCACGCCGCTGCTGGCCGCGGCCCAGGCCAAGGGCGCGCGGATCATGACCGGGCGGGAGCTAGCGATCTACCAGGCGGCCGATGCGTTCGAACTATTTACCGGCCTTGCCCCATCGACCGAAGTCATGGGAGAGGCATTCGACGAGGTGATGGCGGCACGAAGCTCAGCCTATCACGCAGCGTAAACGAAGCGGCCGGACACAAGGCCGCGGACAACATCAGAGGAAACGGGAGGAGAGACCATGAAATCGGCTATTCTGGCAGGCGCCCTGCTTGCCTTCGCGACTGCAACCAGCGTCCACGCACAGGCGATCAAGCTCGCCGACGTCGCCGAGCTGTCAGGCGGCGGCGCCACCGTCGGCACCAACTGGAAGAACGGTATCGACCTCGCGATCGAGGAGATCAACGCCAAGGGCGGCGTGCTCGGCCGCAAGCTCGAGGTCACCCATGCCGACTCGCAGTCCAACCCGGGCGTTGCCCGCGCACAGGTGCAGAAGGCGCTCGACGCCGAGCCCTATGTGCTGCTCGGACCCGGCTATTCCGGCTCGGTGAAGGTCACCGCGCCGCTCGCGGCCGAAGCCGGCATCGCACAGATCATGGGCGGCGAAGCCGCCGAGCTGACGCAAGCCGGAAACAAGTTCCTGTTCCGCACCTCGTTCGGCCAGCAATCCTCGATGCCGAAGGTCGCAAAATACATCCACGACGAGATGAAGGCGAAGTCGGTCGCGGTGGTCTGGGTCAACAACGACTTCGGCCGCGGCGGACGCGACGTCGTCGTGAAGGAGCTCGACCGGCTCGGCTCCAAGGTCGTCGCCGACCTCTCGACCGAGGCGGGCCAGGCCGACTTCGCCGCCGACGTCGGCAAGATCAAGTCCGCCAATCCCGATGCCGTGTTCGTCTATCTCAACGAGGAAGAGAGCGCGCGCATCCTGAAAGAGCTGAAGCGCCAGGGCGTCACCGCGCCGCTGATGGGCGAGACCACGCTGATCGGCCAGAAGGTGATCGAGCTTGCCGGCGACGCCGCCAACGGCGCGCGCGGCCATGTCGGCCTCACCACGGATGCGCCGGTCGATTTGATCAAGGCGTTCCGCGAGAAGTTTTCCAAGAAGTACAATTACGTGCCCGACCACAACGGCCTGAAGGGCTACCTCGCCGTCTACATGGTGAAGGCCACCACCGAAAAGATGGGCAAGGTCGACCCGAAGAAGTTTGCCGACACGCTGCACGGCCTCACCATCAAGGCCGCGGACGAGCCGGGTATCCTGATGGACGTCACCTTCAGCGAGACCGGCGACATCGATCGCCAGAGCTTTCTGGTCGAAGTGGTCGAAGGCAAGCAGGTCGTGAAGCAGGTGCTGCCGAAGGTGAAGTGAGCCGTCTTCGCCTCTCCCCGCGCCTGTCCCGCCGCAGCTTTAGCGACGGCGGATGCGGGGAGAAATCTCTCTTCTCCCTCTCCCCGCTCTTCGCGGGGAGAGGGAGACGGCAGAGCGGAGCGAGGGACACGAGAGGGGAAAATGTCCAATCTGTTCGATCTTCTGGTCGCGGGACTTGCCACCGGCGCCATCTATGCACTGGTCGCGGTCGGCTTCACGCTGCTGTGGCAGACGTCGCAGACCATCAATTTCGCGCAAGGCGAGTTCGTGATGCTGCCGGCGTTCCTGATGCTGGCAGCGATGCATGCCGGCGCGCCGTTCTGGCTCGCGATCATCCTCGGCATTTTGCTCTCGATGATCCTGCTCGGCCTCGCCTTCAAGATGCTGCTGGTCGACCCGATGATGCGCCATGGCGTGCTGCCGCTGGCGATCGCGACCATGGCGCTGGCGATCGGCATCAAGGAATCGGTGAAGCAGTTCTTCAGCGCGGAGGCCTCGCCCTTCCCCTCGATCGTGCCGACCGGCGATATCTCCATCCTCGGCCACGCCGTCTCGCTGCAAAGCATCGGCGTCCTCGTCGTCGCCATTGTTGCGGTCTTCGGCCTGACCTCGCTCCTCAACCGCACCTCGCTCGGCCACCAGATGCAGGCGGCGGCGCAGAACCCGACCGTGGCGCGCATCATCGGCGTGCCGGTGGAGCGCATGATCCTGCTGACCTTCCTGATCAACGCGTTCCTGGTCGCGCTGGCCTCGCTGCTGATCACGCCGATCTATCTGGCAAAATTCTCCTCCGGCGAGGTGCTGGGCCAGGCCGCCTTCATCGCGGCGATCGTCGGCGGCTTCAACCAGGTGCGCGGCGCGATCGCCGGCGGCCTCCTGATCGGCGTGCTCGACAATCTCGCGGCCAGCTACGTCTCGACGCAATATCGCGCGGCGGTGCCGCTGATCTTCCTGATCGTCGTCATCCTGTTCCGGCCGCAAGGACTGCTCGGCCGCGCCGAGGAGCGCACGGTATGATCGGATTTGGCAAACCCCTGAAGATCGCGCTCGGCCTCATCGTCATCGCCGGCCTGATCATCGTCCCCATGAACTTCAACCGCTACGGCCTGTTCATCCTGAGCCAGTGGGCGGTGATGACCATCGCCGCGATGGGCCTCAACCTCACGCTCGGCTATGCCGGCCAGGTGTCGTTGGCCCAGGGCGCCTTCGTCGGCATCGGCGCCTATGCGGCGGCGATCATGACCACGCATGGCTGGCCGCTGCCGGCCGCGATCGTGGTCGCGGTTCTCTTGAGCTTCGGCGTCGGCTGGGTGCTCGGCTATCCCGCGCTGCGCGTGCAGCACCATTACCTCGCCTTCGTCACGCTCGCCTTCTCCACCCTCGCCTTCCTCGTGTTCCGCAACGAGAGCTGGCTGACGGGGGGCATCTACGGCATCTCCAACATCCCGCGCCCGCACATCTTTGGCATCGCGACCAACAAGCCGCTGCCTTTCTACTATGTCTGCCTCGGCTCGCTCGCGATCGTCTCGATTGCGGTGTGGTGGCTGATCCGCTCGCCCTGGGGCCGCGCCTTCATGGCACTGCGCGAAAACCCGCTGCGCGCGCAATCGCTCGGCATCGACACGCGGCGCTACACGCTGATGGCATTCGCGATCGGCTCGGCGCTCGGCGGCGTCGCCGGCGCGCTCTATGCGCCGCTGACGCAATATATCGATCCCGTGCCGTTCAACCTGTCGCTCTCGCTCGATCTCCTGATGATGGTGATCGTCGGCGGCGCCGGCTTCTATTTCGGTCCCTTCCTGGGGGCGATGATCGCCGTGCTGCTGCCGGAATGGCTGCGCTTCACGGAAGGGTATTACCTGATGCTCTATGCGATCGCGGTGATGCTGCTGCTGATCTGGTCGCCGACCGGCATTCTGGGAATCCTCGACCGCTATCTCGCCGAGCGCCGCACCAAGGCCGCCTCCGCGCTGCGCGCCGTCGCGAAATCCCGGCTGGAGACGGTGCAATGAGTGCGGTCCTCGAAGTCACCAACATCAAGAAGAATTTTGGCGGCATCAGCGCCGTCGCCGACGTCAGCTTCGACGTCCGCGAGGGCGAGATCCTCGGCCTGATCGGGCCGAACGGCTGCGGCAAGTCCACCCTGTTCAACTGCATCCTCGGCCAGCTCACGCCGACCGGCGGCGAGGTCAAGCTCGACGGCAAGGTGGTCACGGGCCTGCGTCCCTCCGAACTCAACAAGCTCGGGGTCAGCCGCACCTTCCAGCTGTTGCAGGTGTTTCCAAAACTGTCGGTGCGCGAGAACCTGATCCTCGCCGGCCAGGAGCACCAGGGCAACATGGCCTCGCGCCTGGTCGGCCGCTCCGATGCCGGGCTGACGGAGACCGCCAACCAGATGATCGGCTTCTTCAAGCTCGATCATCTCGCGGCTGAACCTGCCGGCGGCCTGTCCTACGGCCAGCAGAAGCTGCTCGATGCCGCCATGGCCTTCATGGGCGGCCCGCGCCTGGTGCTGCTCGACGAGCCCGCCGGCGGCGTCAACCCGTCGATGCTGGCGGACCTGAAGGACCGGCTGGTGGCGATCAACCGCGAGAAGAACGCCACCTTCGTCGTGATCGAGCACAACATGGAGTTCGTGATGTCGCTGTGCTCGCGCGTGATGGTGATGGCGGAAGGCAAGGTGCTGGCGATGGGACGGCCGGACGAGGTCCGCAAGAACCCGGCCGTGATCGAAGCTTATCTGGGACATTGAGGGCACGAGCCATGAGCGACCCGATCCTCTCGGTTCACAATCTCGTCGGCGGCTACGGCAAGATGACGATCTTGAACGGCACGACGTTTTCCGTTCCGCAGGCCACCATCACCACCATCATCGGCCCCAACGGCGCCGGCAAATCGACCGTGTTCAAGGCGATCTTCGGCCTGCTCAAGCTGCGCGAGGGCAAGATCAGTTTTGCTGGTCGCGACATCACGAACTTGAGCCAGCGCGCGCTGCTCAATGCCGGCATCTGCTACGTGCCGCAGGGCCGCAACATCTTCCCCGAGCTGTCGGTGCGCCACAACATCGAACTCGGCGGCGTCGCCGCCGGCAAGGGTCTCGACCTGCCCAGGCGGATCGAGGCGGCCCTCGACCTGTTTCCGGCGCTGCGCCGCAAGTCGGCACAGCAGGCCTCCACGCTCTCCGGCGGCGAGCAGAAGCAGCTCGAGATCGCCCGCTCGCTGCTGCTCGAGCCAAAGCTGGTGCTGATCGACGAGCCCTCGATCGGCCTGTCGCCGCTGATGGTGCAGCAGACCTTCGACATCCTCAAGAGCCTGCGCGACCGCGGCGTCACCATCCTGATGATCGAGCAGAACGCGCGCTCGGCGCTGGAGATCTCCGATATCGGCATCGTGCTCGAACTCGGCCAGACCCGCATGGTCGACGGCGCGAAGCGCATCCTGAACGATCCGCGCATCGGCCAGCTTTTCCTCGGCGGCGCCATGGAGGAGACCGCAGCATGAGCGCGCGAATGCGCATCGCCGTTGCCGGCGCCGGCCTGATCGGCCGCCGTCATGTCGAATTGATCGCGGCATCGCCGGACTGCGAGCTCTCAGGCATCGCCGACCCCTCGCCTGCCGCGAAGGAATATGCGCAAGCGCGCAATACGCCCTGGTATGCCGACCACCGCGCATTGCTGGAGCAGGAAAAGCCCGACGGCCTCATCATCGCCTCACCCAACACGCTGCACCTGCCGATGGCGCTGGATTGCGCGGCGGCGGGCGTGCCTGCGCTGATCGAGAAGCCGGTGACGGACACGGTTGCCACCGCGCAGCGTCTCTGCGCCGCCGCCAAGCGAACCGGCGTTCCGATGCTGGTCGGCCACCATCGCCGGCACAATCCGATCATCAAGGCCGCGCGCGAGGCCGTCGCAACCGGCCGGCTCGGCCAGCTCACCGCCGTGGTCGGGCTGTGGCTGCTCAGGAAGCCCGACGATTATTTCGAGGTGGCCTGGCGGCGAGAGCAGGGCGGCGGGCCGCTGCTCATCAACCTCATCCATGACATCGACAACCTCCGCTTCATCTGCGGCGAGATCGCCGAGGTGCAGGCGCTGACCTCGAACAGGGCCCGCGGCTTCGCCGTCGAGGACACCGCGGCGTTGCTGCTGCGCTTCGCGGGTGGCGCGCTGGGGACGGTGACCGTGTCGGATGCGACGCCGGCGCCATGGAGCTGGGAACTGACATCGGGCGAGAACGCCGCTTATCCCAAACAGGACCAGCCCTGCTACATCTTCTCCGGCACCGCGGGATCACTGTCGGTACCAAACATGGAGCTGTGGTCCTATGCGCAGCAGCCCGGCTGGTACGCGCCGCTGTCGCGCGAGACCGTTGCACCGGCCGCCTTCGATCCGCTGGTCGAGCAGCTCCGGCATTTCTGCGCGGTCATTGCAGGCCGCGAACAGCCGCTGATCTCAGCCGAAGACGCGATGGGAACGCTCGCCGTCGTCGAAGCCGTCAGCGAGGCCGCGCGCACGGGCCAGACAATCTCACCGGGGCGGATCATGGAGCAGGCAGCATGAACAAGCGCTCGATCGCCACCGTCTCTCTCTCAGGCGCCCTCGACGAAAAGCTCCGCGCCATCGCAGCCGCCGGCTTCGACGCGGTCGAGATTTTCGAGAACGACCTGCTGTCGTTCGGCGCAGGCCCGCGCGACATCGCAAAGCTCTGCCGCGACCTCGATCTGGAAATCTGCGCGTTCCAGCCGTTCCGCGATTTCGAGGGCATGCCGGAGCCGCAGCGCGCGCGCAACTTTGCCCGCGCCGAACGCAAGTTCGATTTGATGCAGGAGCTCGGCACCGACCTGCTGCTGATCTGCTCCAACGTCTCCCCCAGCTCGCTCGGCGGCATCGACCGCGCCGCGGATGATTTTCGCGAGCTCGGCGATCGCGCGGCCAAGCGGGGCTTGCGCGTCGGCTACGAGGCGCTGGCGTGGGGCCGGCACGTCAACGACTACCGCGACGCCTGGGAGATCGTGCGGCGCGCCGATCACGCCGCGATCGGCGTCATCCTCGACAGTTTTCATGCGCTCGCCCCGGGCTTTCCAGTCCGCGCGATGGCCTCGATCCCCGGCGACAAGATTTTTCTGGTGCAGCTTGCCGATGCGCCGAAGCTCGAGCTCGACATTTTGTCGTGGAGCCGGCACTTCCGCTCGTTCCCCGGCCAGGGCGACCTGCCGGTCGGCGAATTCATGGCGGCGATCGCGGCGACCGGATATGCCGGGCCGCTGTCGCTGGAGATCTTCAACGACCAGTTCCGCGCCGGCTCGGCCGCGCAGACCGCCATCGACGGCCTCCGTTCGCTGATCCTGCTCGAGGACCAGCTTGCACCGGATTGGCCGAAGCTCGTCAGCGAGCCGCTGGCACCGAAAGCCAGGAGCCACGGCACCGGCTTCATCGAATTCGCCGTCAACGAGACCAAGGCGAGCGACCTCGCGCGCCTGTTCGGACAGCTCGGCTTCCGCAAGACCGGCAAGCATCGCAGCAAGGCGGTGGAGCGCTGGTCGCAGGGCAAGGTCGAGCTCGTGATCAATTGCGAGACCGACGGCTTTGCGCATTCGCACTACGTCACGCACGGCCCCGGCGTCTGCGCCATCGCGCTCGATGTCGACAATGCCGGCCTTGCCATGCAGCGCGCCGAGACGCTGAAGGCGCGCACCTTCTACCAGCCGGTCGGGCCGGGCGAGCTCGAGATCCCCGCGATCCACGGCGTCGGCGGCAGCCTTCTTTATTTCCTCGATCAGGCCGGCAAGAACTGGGACACCGATTTCGAACCGGTTGCGAGCGAGGCGCGTGCGGACGCGCTGCTCGCCGTCGACCACATCGCGCAGTCGATGCCCTATGACGAGATGCTGTCCTGGCTGCTGTTCTACACCGGCATCCTCGACCTCAGGCGGCTGCCGCAGATGGAGATCGCCGATCCCAGAGGCCTCGTGCAGAGCCAGGCCATCATCAACGGCGACCAGAGCCTGCGTTTCGTGCTCAACGGCTCCTCCGCCAACCGCACCCTGCCGGCCCGCTTCATCTCGGAGTTCTTCGGCTCGGGCGTGCAGCACGTCGCGTTTGCGTGCCGGGACATCTTTGCAGCGGTCGCCGCGATGCGCGCCCGAGGCGCGGACTTTCTGGATATTCCCGACAATTATTACGACGACATCGAAGCCAAATACGACCTCGCGCCCGACCTGATGGCGCAGCTGCGTGCCAACCACATCCTCTACGACCGCGAGGGCGACGGCGAGTTCTTCCAGGTCTACACCCACATCTTCGACGAGCGCTTCTTCTTCGAGATCGTCGAGCGAAGGAACTATCAGGGGTTTGGCGCGGCCAATGCCGGGATCAGGCTTGCGGCGCAATCGCGCGAAGTGCGGCCCGCGAGCATGCCGCGGGTGTAGGCCTTCGCCTCTCCCCGCCTGCGGGGAGAGGCCGGAATTCAAGCACAGCTTGAATTCCGGGTGAGGGGGAGTCTCCGCGAGTCTCATGACAATCAGGAGCAACGGCCGCTCAACACGTCATTGCGAGCGCAGCGAAGCAAACCAGAATCCTTCCGCGGAAAGACTCTGGATGCTTCGCTGCGCTCGCAATGACGAGGAGAGTGCGCGGGAATACGGTAACGGGATCGTCCGTGGCGAGAGCCCCTCACCCCAACCCTCTCCCCGCAAGCGGGGAGAGGGGGAAGGCAGACCTCACTTCATCTGGCACTTCTGATGGAAGCGATCCTGGTCGTTCTCGACGATGGTCGCGACCGTCTTCAGCGCGAGCTGGCCGTCGGCATCCTTGACCACGTCCTGGAGATAGAAGCTCTGCACGGGGATGTGGTTGTTGCCGTATTTGAACGCACCGCGCAGCGACTTGAAGTTGGCCTTCTCCATCTCGGCCTTCATCGCGTCCTTCTTGCTGGTGTCGCCCTTCACCGCGACCACCGCGCTGTTGATGAGCTGGGCGGCGTCATAGGATTGCGCGCCGTAGAAGCTCGGCCGCAGGCCGGTATACTTCTTGCGGTAATCAGCGACGTAGCGCTTGTTTTCCTCGTTCGGCAGGTCGTTCACCCATTGCTGCGCGCCGGGAACGCCGAGCGCGTTGTCCTTCTGGAGCGGCAGCGACAATTCGTCGATGGTGAAGGCGGTGTAGAGCGGGATCTGCTGCTTCAGGCCGGCCTGGGTATACTGGTTGAGGAACTGCACGCCCGCCGCACCCGGATAGAACACGAAGATGGCGTCCGCCTTGGAGTTACGCGCCTTGGAGAGCTCGGCGGAGAAGTCGAGCTGGCTCGGCCACACCGTATACTCCTCGCCGATCACCTGGCCCTTGAACGTGCTCTTCACGCCGGCCAGCATGTCCTTGCCCGCCGCATAGTTCGGCCCGATCAGGAAGACGCTCTTGATGCCCTTCTGGTTCATGTAGAGGCCCATCGCCTGCGGCGTCTGGTCGTTCTGCCAGGAGGTCGAGAACACGTAAGGCGAGCAGAGCTCGCCGGCGAGCTGCGACGGGCCGGCATTGGCCGAGATCAGGAAGGTCTGCGAGTCGACCGCGGTCTTCAGCGAAGCCAGCAGCACGTTCGACCAGATGTAACCGACGATGAAATCGACCTTGTCGGACTGCACCAGCTTCTCGGTCTTCTGCTTGCCCACGTCGGGCTTCTGCCCGTCGTCCTCGTAGATCACCTCGACCGGCTTGCCGTCCATCTTGCGGCCGAGATGATCCAGCGCCAGCTCGAACGAGTTGCGCATGTCGTTGCCGATCACGGCGGTCGGGCCGCTGAAGGTCGAGACGAAACCGATCTTGATGGTGTCGCCGGCGAATGCCGGGCTTGCCAGCACCAGCGCTGCTGCGCCCGCCAGCCAGAATGCCGTCCTCATAACCACTCCCCTCCTTATTATTGATCCCGGAAACGGGGTGATTGCCGCCCCGGGCCTGTCTCTATTGAACGCAAAATCTGTCGAGCCGCCAATGGCTCAGCGCCCGTCCCTGCACCATATTTCGCGCTCATCGGCGATGGCAAGAAATATAATTCTACTCACTTCGGCCACGGCCTGGTCCAAGGCTGCGGCACTTTTTCGCGGACCTCGATATACGCCGCCTATTCCCCAATTGATGACGGCTATTGGACCGCGGGCCACTTTCCGCACTTAAATGAAGCAGAGAAGCAGCGAGAGTCGAGGGCGCATCATGACCACCACACCCCATCGCGTCGTCATCGTCGGCGCCGGCTTCGGCGGGCTGGAGGCGACCTACCGGCTCGCGGGCGCCCCGGTCGACATCACGCTGATCGACCGCCGCAACCATCATCTGTTCCAGCCGCTGCTCTACCAGGTCGCCACCGCCTCGCTTGCCACCAGCGAGATCGCCTGGCCGGTGCGGCATCTCATGCGCGACCGGCGCGAGGTGACGACGTTGTTCGCGACCGTAAGCGGCGTCGATGCGACAAGGCGCTGCGTGTTGATCGACGACGGCAGCGAGGTGCCCTACGACACGCTGGTGCTCGCAACCGGCGCGCGTCACGCCTATTTCGGCCATGACGAGTGGGAGCAGTTCGCGCCGGGCCTGAAGACGCTGGAGGACGGGACCACGCTGCGCCGTCACATCCTGGTGGCATTCGAGCGCGCCGAACGCGAGACCGATCCGGCGCGGCGCGCAGCGCGGCTCACCTTCGTCATCGTCGGCGCCGGCCCGACCGGCGTCGAGCTCGCCGGCACCATCGCGGAGATGGCGCACCACACCCTGCCGGGCGACTTTCGCAACATCGATACGACCAAGGCGCGCGTCGTGCTGATCGAGGCCGGGCCGCGCGTGCTCGCCGGCTTCGCCGACGACCTCTCGGCTTACGCGCAGGCCTCGCTGGAGAAGATCGGCGTCGAGGTCGTGCTGGGACAGCCCGTCACCGAGATCAATCGTGAGGGCGTGGTGTTCGGCGGCAAGCTGCTCGAGGCAAAGACAAGAATCTGGGCCGCGGGCGTGCGCGCTTCGCCAGCCGCCGAATGGCTCGGCGCGCCGGCCGATCGCGCCGGACGCGTACAGGTCGAAGACGACCTGACGATTCCAGGTCATCCCGAAATCTTTGCGATCGGTGATACCGTCAGCATCAACGCCTGGGAGGGCAAGCCGGTCCCCGGCATCGCCCCGGCCGCCAAGCAGCAGGGAAAGCATGTCGCCGAGACCATCAAGGCGCGGCTACGCGGCGCTGCGACGGGCCCATTCCGCTACAAGCACGCCGGCAGCCTCGCGCAGATCGGCAAACGCCTTGCCGTGATCGACTTCGGCCGCATCAAGCTGCGCGGCACGATCGCGTGGTGGATCTGGGGCATCGCCCACATCTACTTCCTCATCGGCCTCCGCCACCGCCTCAGCGTCGCCCTCAGCTGGCTCTGGATCTACGCGCGCGACCAGCGCGCCGCGCGGCTGATCACGCAGGGCAGCAGCAAGGTGGTGGGGTGACGGCTCGCTTCCTTCTCCCCTTGTGGGAGAAGGTGGCGCGAAGCGCCGGATGAGGGGTTCTCTCCACTCGCTATACCATTCGTGAGGAGAGAGACCCCTCACCCGGCTTCGCTTCGCGAAGCCACCCTCTCCCACAGGGGGAGAGGGTGCAGCGCTCGCGGCAGCTACCTCACCAGCTCGCACCCGCCTTCCGCCAACGGCCGAAACGCCTGCTCCGCCGGGATCGTCGAGACCAGCTTGTAATAATCGTACGGGTACTTCGACTCCTCCGGCTTCTTCACCTCGAACAGGTACATGGGATGCACGACGCGGCCGTCCTGGCGGATGACGGTGTCGCCGAACAGCTTGTCCTTGCCCCTGAACTTCTTCATCTCGGGCACCGCGTCCTTGGCGTTGTCACTGCCGGTCGCCGCGACGGCGTTGAGATAGGCGAGCGTGGAGGCATAGACGCCGGCCTGGTTGCCGCTCGGCATCTTGCCGTTCATCCCCGGCCGCGCACCGAAGCGCTTGGCAAACGCGCGGGTATCGTCGTTCATGTCCCAGTAGAAGGCCTCCATGAGCTGCAAGCCCTGCGCGACCTTGATGCCCATGCCGTGGACGTCGTTGATGAAGAGCAGGAAGGCGACGAGCTTCTGCCCGCTTTGCTGGATGCCGAACTCCGCGGCCTGTTTCACCGCGTTGATGGTGTCGCCGCCGGCATTGGCAAGGCCGATCACCTGCGCCTTCGAGTTCTGCGCCTGCAACAGGAAGGAGGCAAAGTCCGACGTGCCGAGCGGGTGCTTCGAGGAGCCGATCACCTTGCCGCCATGCGCCTCGATATATTTCTGCGCTTCGGCCTCGATGCCCTTGCCGAGCGCGAAATCGACCGTGAGGAAGTACCAGTCCTTGCCGCCGCGCGACACCATCGCGGCCGCCGTGGTGTTGCCGGTCGCCCAGGTGTCGTTGACCCACTGGATGGTGTTGGGCGAGCAGGCCTTGCCGGTGAGATCCGAGCTCGCCGTGGACGACGCCAGGAAGGTCATGCGGCTGTCGCGGAGCAGCGTGTTGATGGAGAGGCCGACCGCAGAATTCGGCACGTCGACGACGGCGTCGACGCCTTCGACATCGAGCCATTTGCGCGCGATGGCGTTGCCGACATCGGCCTTGTTCTGGTGGTCGGCATAGACGATCTCGACCTTGATGCCTTTGCCGCCGCCGTTGAAATCCTCGGCCGCCATGCGCGCGGCCTCGACCGAGCCCATGCCGTTGGTGTCCTGGAAGATGCCGGAGATGTCATTGAGCACGCCGATACGCACGACGTTGTCGGAGATTTCGGCGCTTGCCACGCTGCTCACGAGGCTTGCGGCCAGCGCGAGCGTCCATTTCAGGTGTTTCATTATTCCCTCCCCTTTGCGTGTCGCGCCGGTCGTCGCCGGCACGTTCTGGAATTCAGACCTGTCGTTCCGGCAGTCTCAGCACCAGTCCGTCGAGCGCGGGCGTGATCATGATCTGGCAGGACAGCCGGCTGTTCGGCAGCCGCTCGGCGGCGGTGCCGTCGAGCAGCGCGTCTTCGTCATCAGCGATCGCGGGCAGGCGCGCGAGCCAGGCTTCGTCGACATAGACGTGACAGGTCGCGCACATGGCATTGCCGCCGCACTCGGCCAGGATGCCGTCGAGACCATGGCGGGTCGCGGCCTGCATGGCGCTTTCGCCGCCTGAGGTCTCGACGCGGTCGGACTTGCCGTCGGCATGGATGAAGGTAATGGCGGGCATCGAGGCTCCTCGTCAGGCCGGGGTGATGGTGACGGGCAGGCTGTCGAGCCCGCGCAGCGTGTTGTTGAAGCGGCGTTTCGGCTCGCCCGTGATCTCGATCTTCGCGATGCGCCGCGCCAGCGCCGTCAGCATCACCTCGCCCTCGAGGCGCGCGACGAGCTGGCCGACGCACATGTGGATGCCGGAGCCGAAGCCGACATGGCCGGAGGAGCGGCGGGTGATGTCGTAGCTGTCGGGCTTGTCCCAGCGGCGCGGATCGCGATTGGCGGCAGCGAGGAACATCAGCACCTTCTCACCTTCGCCGATGCTCGCACCTGACAGTTCGACCTCACGCGTGGTGGTGCGGAAAAAGGTCTGCACCGGGCTTTCGAAACGAACCGCTTCCTCGAAGGCGCTGCGCGCGAGCGTGAGGTCGCCGCGCAGGCGCTGCCATTGATCCGGAAAGCGCGCGAGGCAATAGACGGCCGCGCCGATGCCGTTGACGGTGGTGTCGAGGCCGGCCGAGAGCAGCGAGCGCACCAGCAGCGGCGCTTCGGTGGCGGTGATCGCGCCCTCGTCGACCTGGGCATGAATGCAGGCGCCGAACCCGCCGGGCGCGAGGTTCTCGCGCTGGCATTGCTCGGCGACATAGGCCTGGTGGGGCGTCGACCGCGCGATCGCCTCCTGGCGCAGCTGGTTGGGCGGCCCGAACGCGTTGAATACGACGCTCGCATAGGGAATCAGATGCTCGCGTCCTTCGGATTTCAGCCCGAGCGCATCCGGGAAGATCGACAGCGGATAGGCCTCGGCGAGGTCGGTGATCGCATCGAAGCTGCGCCTTTCGATCAGCGCGTCCACCCGTTCCTCCGCCGCCGCGGCAAAGCGGTCGCGCACCTGCTTCATCACGGTCGGCGACAGCACCTTCGACAGCACGGCGCGGGTGCGGGTATGCGCCGGCGGATCGGCCTCGAGGATCAGGCTCGGCGGCCGCCACGGCGTCTCCTTCTTGAAATCAGAGAGGCCGACGCCACGGCTGGAGCAGAACGTCGTGGGATCGTTCAGCACGGCATGGACCTCGGCATAGCGCGCCACGCCATAGACGTTCCACTTGTCGAGATAGACCACCGGGCCCGCCTCCCGCAGCAGCTCGTGCGTGGGATAGGGGTCGGCAAAAAAATTCATGTCGAAGGGATCGACGTCGAGATGCGGGACGCCGGTGACAGGGGAGCCAGATGCGCTCATTGAAGTCCTCCCTCATTTTGATCTTGTGAAAGGGCCGCGCTTGCCCTTAGGTCTTCGGGCACCTCGCGAGTCAAAAACCCGATATGCCGCCGTCTTCGACCAGAGCCCGCCAAAAGCCCGCGCCCGCCGAGACCGGGCCGACGCTCGATCTCGACCGTTACGTCCCGGCCTTCATCACCTTCATCGCCAACAAGCTCTCGAACAGCGCGACCGCGTTCTACCAGCGAGAGTTCGGCGTCAACGTCACGGAATGGCGGATCATGTCGCTGCTGGCGATCGAGCCCGGCATTCCCGCCTCGCGGATCTGCCACGTCATCGGTTTTGACAAGGGCCCGGTGAGCCGGACGCTGGCCGGCCTCGAGAAGCGCGGGCTGGTGTCGATCCGCACCGACCCGAATGACGGCCGCACCCATTCGATCGCGCTCACGGCGAGAGGCCGCGCCACCCATGACAAGGTCATCGTCGCGGCGTTCGAGCGCGAACGGCGCCTGCTGTCCTGCCTCAGCAAGGACGAGCGCGAGGTGCTGATCGATCTGCTCCGCCGGCTGCACGAGAATCTCGGCGCGGTGACGGACAGCAGCACCACCTGACGCACCGCGCGTGAAGCGCGCCGTATCGCCGCTTTCAGGCATGCGCGGGCATTTGCCCGCGGCACCAGTCCTGCCGAGCATTGTTTCCTCCGAGATCGGACGCGGCGGTTCCTCCACCGTCATCCTTGTCTGGAACGGTTCGCATAAATTAGTTGCTTAGGCAACAAAAGAATCAGGAAGGATATTGCGGCAGGCTGGCTGGCCTATTGGGCGAGCTGTCTCACACCCAGTTCGTCATTCCGGGGCGCGCGTAGCGCGAACCCGGAATCCATCGTGCAACAGCCCCTGCGGTGAAATAGATTCCGGGTTCGCGCCAAGAGGCGCGCCCCGGAATGACCGCGAGACGAGCTGCCCTGCCCTATTATGCTGCTGCGTCATCGTCTCGATGAGACGCCGCATCGGGGTCAACTCACCCGACGCACCCGACCCACTCGACCGCCGCATCATCATTCAACCGCGCCACCGCCTCGGCACGGCGCGTCAGCACGGCGCGCTGGTTGATGTAGCCCTTGTCGGTGATCTCGCCGCCGTCCACCGATGGCGGCTCAGCGAGCAGCAGCGCACGCGTGGCGTGGCCGGAGGAATTGGCACCCTGCTGCTTCAGCTTCGCGAGGCCCTGTGCGATCGCGGCCCTGACCTTGTCATCTGCCAGCACATCATTCACATCAGCCGTCTCCGGCAGACCGGCATGTGTGCGGCACGCCGCGATGTTCGGGAACACCAGGAAGCGCACCTCGTCGCCGCCGTGACCGGCGACGACGATATCCTGCGCGAACGGCGCCAGCGCGGCGATGCCGGCGAGGCGCAGCGTGCCGACGCTGACCCAGGTGCCGGAATTGAGCTTGAAGTCTTCCGCGACGCGGCCGTCGAAGAACAGGCCGCGTTCCGGCCGCTCGCTATCAGCAAGCTTCACCGCGTCCCCGATGAGATAGAAGCCCTCCTCGTCGAACGCCTGCCTGGTCAGCTCGGGCGCCTTCCAGTAACCCGGCGTGACGTTGGGGCCGCGCACGCGCACCTCCAGCTTGTCGCCGGAGGTGACGAGCTTCAGCTCGGTGCCGGGTATCGGCACGCCGATATTGCCGGATCGTTCGGCGAGGAAATGGCAGTCGGTCGCCAACGGCGAGGTTTCCGTCGAGCCCCAGGCCGAGACCATCGGCAGCGGGCGGCCGACCGTCTGGATGGACAGTTGTTCGAGCGCGTCCCAGAGATTCTGCGGCAACGCGGCGCCGGCATAGAAGGCGAACTTCACCTCGCTGAAGAAGCGGCGGCGCAACGCTTCGTCGCCGCGCAGTGCTGCGATCAGCATGTCGAAGCCACGCGGCACATTGAAATAGACCGTCGGCATCACGCTCTTCAAGTTCGCGAGTGACGTCGCAAAGAGACCGGGCGCAGGCTTGCCGCCGTCGATATAGAGCGAGCCGCCGTTGCGCAGCACGAGGTTGAAATTGTGGTTGGCGCCGAAGGTGTGGCTCCAGGGCAGCCAGTCGAGAATGACGAGATCGCTGTCAGCCTGTTCGAGGAAGGTCCAGGTCTGCGCCTTGGCCTGCTGGCTGGAGGTCAGCATGCGCTGGGTGTTGATGACGGCTTTCGGCGTGCCGGTCGAGCCGGAGGTGAAGAGGAATTTTGCGATCGTGTCCGGCGTCACCGCGGCAAAGGCTTTCGTGACGTCGGCAATTTCGGGCGTTGCCGCAACGGTGCTGAAGGCGAGTGCGTCGGCGTCATCGCCGTTGCCGCTGATGATCTGCGCGCGGTGCAGCGGCTTGATCGCGGCCAGCGCCGCCGCGAACGGCTTCGTCGCGGCGACGTAGATCGCGCCCGGCTCGAGCAGCGCGATCATGCTCTTGAGCTTGTCGAAATCCCTGGACATCAGCGAATAGGCCGGCGAGATCGCGGCGGAGGGCACGCCGACATGCTGCGCGGCCAGCGCGAGCAGCGCATGGTCGATGCTGTTGTCGGAGAGGATCACGAGCGGGCGTTCGGCGCCGAGGCCTTGCGCCAGGATCCAGGACGCCGCGCCACGCACCTGGCGCAATGCCTGCGCATAGGTGACGGTGGTCCATGGCGCTTCGACATTGCCGCGCTCGGCAAGGAAGATCGCATCGGGCGTCTGCAGCGCCCATTGCTCCAGCCAGTCGCCGATGCAGCGCGCGCTGTCGCGCAACGGTTCGGGCGAGCGCAGCACGATGCTGCCGTCGGCGCGATGCTCGGCGATCGTCTTCGGCGCTGCGAACAGACTTGACGCGTCACCGCGTAAGGCGGCTGTCATGTGTTTCCTCCTCCGCCCGGATCGGGATCGGTCGCAGCCTCGTTCCGGACTGCTTTGGCCATAATGTTGGGCACGACAATTGTTGTCGTCAACAACAATCTTTCGCTCGAGCCATCGAGACGCTAGGCTCCCTTCTCCCTCTCCCCGCTTGCGGGGAGAGGGTCGGGGTGAGGGGGAGTCTCTGCGAGGACGGTAACAGTTGGACTCGCGGAGAGCCCCCCTCACCCGGATCGCATCTTGCGATGCGATCCGGCCTCTCCCCGCAAGCGGGGAGAGGCGAAAGGGATGCGGCGATGTTTACGGAGACGATGCGTGGATAGAGCAATCCATCGAGAGACAGGCAGCCTGCCACGCAAACGCGCCGGCAACGGCGCGGCGCGGCGGAACGACGCCGACCAGATCGGGCTCGACGCGCTGGTCGGACACGCCGGCTATGCGGTGCGGCGCTTCCAGATCTGGATCTTTCAGGACTTCATCAAGACGCTCGGCGGGGTCGACATCCGGCCGACGCAATATTCGGTACTGACGGTGATCGGCGCCAATCCGGGCCTGTCGCAGATGGCAGTGGCCAATCGCCTCGGCATCGAGCGCGCTCGGCTGGTGCATCTGCTCGACAGCCTCGAACAGCGCAAATACGTGAAACGGATCAAGTCGAAGGCGGACCGGCGCTCGCACGCCCTGCATCTCACCGCGCAGGGCGAGACCGCGCTGGCGAAGTTCAAGCGGCTCGCTGCCGAGCACGAGCGGCATGTCGAGGCGAAGATCGGCAAGGAGAACCGGGAGCGGCTGCTCCAGATCCTCGCCGGCTTCACCTGATCCAGCCTGCCCAAAATTTGCGCAAGCGCCCGGAACAAGGCGCTGGCGCGACGGGCCGCCCGGCCGCCGAAATATCCCCCAAGCTACTGATCTCCCGATAGTATCCAAAGCATCCGCGCTGCCCGGATTCTGTACACAATGGCACATCGCTTGCTTCAATCCGGGTGAGGACCTGTTGCCGGAGTTTTGTCGCCATGAGGGCTGAAAATGGGGGCTGAGCAGCCTGAAACGATCGCCGCGATTGTGGCCGCGCATCGCGCGGGCACGCTCACGCCGGCACAGACGATCGCGCGCAGCTACCAGCGCATCCGCGACCACAACGATCCCGCCGTCTTCATCAGCCTGCGCGACGAGAAGGACGCGATCGCGGAGGCTGAAAAGCTTGCCGCGCGCGCGGATGCCGCCAGCCTGCCGCTCTACGGCGTCCCGGTCGCAGTGAAGGACAATATCGACGCGCTGGGATTTCCGACCACGGCGGCCTGCCCGGCCTTCTCCTACACCCCGCCGCACGACTCGACCGCGGTGGAGCGGCTGCGCGCCGCCGGTGCCATCATCATCGGCAAGACCAATCTCGACCAGTTCGCAACCGGCCTCGTCGGCGTGCGCTCGCCCTACGGCATTCCCAAGAATTCGATTCGCGAGGATCTGATTCCCGGCGGGTCGAGCTCGGGATCGGCCACCGCCGTCGGGGCCGGGCTGGTGCCGCTCACGCTCGGCACCGACACGGCCGGCAGCGGGCGCGTGCCGGCGATGCTGAACAACATCGTCGGGCTGAAGCCGAGCCTCGGCATGATCTCGACGGCGGGACTCGTGCCGGCCTGCCGCACGCTCGACTGCATCTCGGTCTTCGCCTTGACGGTGGACGATGCCGCGCTCGCGCTGTCGGTGATGGCGGGACCGGACCAGGCCGATCCGTTCTCGCGCGACCGGCCGCTTGGGGCGATCACGCCGTTTCCGGCAACCTTGCGCCTCGGCGTGCCGCGCAACGGGCAGCTGATCTTCTTCGGCGACAGGAAGGCGGAAGCAGCTTACGGCGAGGCGCTGAAGCGCTGGACCGCGCTCGGCGCAACGCTGGTCGAATTCGACCTCGAGCCGTTCTACGAGACGGCGCGGCTGCTCTATGAAGGTCCCTGGGTCGCCGAGCGCTATCTCGTGATCAAGAATCTGCTCGCCTCCGCACCCGATACGATCCATCCGGTGACGCGCGAGATCACCGCCGCCGGCGCGCGGCTGACGGCGGCAGACACCTTCTCCGCGCTCTATCGCCTGCAGGGCCTGCGCAGGATCGCCGAGCGCACCTTTGCCAATATCGACGCGCTGGTGCTGCCGACGGCGCCGACGGCGTATACGACCGCGCAGGTGCTCGCCAACCCGATCGAGCTCAACAGCCGGCTCGGCACCTACACCAATTTCGTCAATCTCCTCGACCTCTGCGGCCTCGCCGTGCCGGCATCGATGCGCGCCGACGGCATCCCGTTCGGCATCACGCTGCTGGCGCCCGCAGGACGCGATGCGCTGCTTGCGAGCATCGGCCGCGTGTTCCATGCGGATACCAAGCTGACCGTTGGTGCCAAGGGCGTGGCGCAACCTGCGCTCACCCCGCCTGCTGCAGGCGGCATCGACGAGATTCCGATCGCCGTCGTCGGCGCGCATCTGTCCGGCATGGCGCTGAACGGCGAGTTGAAGGCGCTGAACGGAAAGCTGATCGAGGCGACCAGGACAGCGGCGGACTACAAACTCTATGCGCTTCAGACCACGCCGCCGAAGCCGGGCATGCTGCGCGTGGAAGCAGGCAAGGGTTCTGCGATTGAACTCGAGATCTGGTCGCTGTCGTCGTCCGCATTCGGCAAGTTCGTCAACGCGATTCCGGCGCCGATGGCGATCGGCACTGTTCGCTTGGCGGATGGCCGCAGCGTGAAGGGGTTTCTCGTCGAGCCGGAGGTGCTGGGCGAGGCGCGCGACATCACGGCCTATGGCGGCTGGCGGAAGTTTATGGCGGAGGCCGCGACGGCGTGAATTCTACACCGTCGTCGTCCCGGACAAGCGCAGCGAAGCGGAGCGCCGATCCGGGACCCATACCCACAGGAAGTCGTTATGCGATGACTCGGAGTGGGCACTTTGCCTCACACTACTCCCTGTGGTTATGGGTCCCCGCCTTCGCGGGGACGACAGCGAGTGTGTAGCGGCAGAAACAACTACACCGACACCGCGTAGATCTCGTACTCCCCGCGCACCAGCTCGATATGCGCGCGCATGGCGGCGGCGGCGCCCTGCTTGTCGCCGCGCATGATGGCGACGACGACGCGGTCGTGCTCGGCCTGCGATTTGGCGAGACGGCCGAGGTTGCGGAACTGGGCACGGCGGAACGGCTGCACGCGCACGCGCGTCGCCAGCGTGATCTCGGCGATGTAGCCGTTCTGCGAGCCCGCATAGATCGCGTTGTGGAAGCGCTCGTTGACCTCGTGAAAACGATCGGGATTGCCGGTGTAGCTGAGGACACGCAGCTCTTCGTGGATGGCCTCCAGGCCGTGGCGCTCGGCGGCGGACATGCGCTCGGCGGCAAGGCCGGCGCACAGCGCCTCGAGCTCCGCCATCGCCTCGAACATGCTCTTCAGCCGTTCGATCGACGGCTGCGCCACCACCGCACCGCGATGAGGGCGTGCCTCGACGAGGCCGCTCGCCACCAGCTGGCGCAGCGCCTCGCGCACCGGCGTGCGCGAGACGTTGAAACGCCGCGCGATGTCGGTCTCGTCCAGCGGCGCGCCGGGAGCCAGTGCTCCGCGCACGATCTCGTCGGCAAGCTGAAGACGCAGCTCCTCGGCGCGGGTGACCTTCTGCACCGACGGCAGTGCCCGGTCGACGCGCGGCACCACCGGCTCGGCCGGCAGTGTTCCCTGCGGAAAGTCGTCAAGCGTCATACGATCAGGTCTCTTTCGACTCGTCGATGATGCTGACATGAGCGGCGACGACGCGCCAGCCCTCCGGGAAGCGAATCCAGGTCTGCATCTGCCGGCCGACCTTGCCGGGCGCCGTGTCGCGATAGAACAGGGTAGAGGCGACGGCCGCGTCGCGGCCATAGCTGCTGATGACGGTTTTCGCGGTGCGACGGTTGAGGCCGACCGGCGAGCGGCCGGCGCGGAAGCCGGAGATCGCCTCATAGCCATAGAGGTTCTCGCCGATGCCGTAGCGCAGCGTGCGGGGATCGTTGCGGAACAGCTCGCCGAGCACGGCGACATCGTTGGTGACGAGGGCCTGCTCATAGCGATCGAACGCGGCTTTCACTTCCGCGATCACGTCGGGGAGGTCGATCTCCATCTCAGAATCCTCTCGGGGCAGGCGCGGATACGACGCCCATCCGTTCCAATGCGTATGCGACGCGCAGCGCGATGTCCTCGCGCCAGGGCGCGGCGATGATCTGCACGCCGATCGGCAGCGGCTCGAGCGGAACCGGCACGGCAACGACGGGTAGCCCGATGAAGGAGATCGGCTGGGTGTGGATGCCGATATTGGCGCGCACCGGCAGCTCGACGCCGTCGAGATTGAAATTCACCTGCCCCAGCTTCGGCGCGGTACAGGGCGTTGCCGGTGCGAGCAGCACGTCGACCGACTTGAAGATCTCGGAAAACTGCGCGCGATACCAGCGGCGGAATTTCTGCGTGCGGTCCACCAGCGGCGCCGGCACCATGGCGCCCGCGATCAGCCGGTCGCGCACGGCTGGATCGAAATCGTTCGGACGCTTGCGCAGGCGATCGAGATGCAGCGAGGCGCCTTCGGTGGTGGAGATGACGTAAGCCGCCGCCCGCGCACGCGCGGCTTCGGGCACATCGACGATTTGCGTCGTGCCCAGCGCCCTGGCGACGCGGCTCACGGCTTCGACAGCTTCCGGAAACACGTTCTTCTGGAAGTAACCGCCGGCGATCGCGATGCGCAGGTCCGAAACCGGATTGGCGAGCAGCGGCACCGTCGGCTCCAGACCGCGTGTGGTGCAGGCGGCATCGTCGGCATCGGGCCCCTGCATCGCGTCGTAAGCGAGCGCGAGATCGGTGACGGAGCGCGCGAACGGACCGAGATGATCGAAGCTCGCGACGAACGGAAACGACCGCGCGCGCGACAGCCGGCCATAGGTCGGCTTCAAGCCAAAAATGCCGCAGAACGAGGACGGCACGCGGATGGAGCCGTTGGTGTCCGAGCCCAGCGCGATCGGCACCAGCGCGCCGCCGACGGCGCTCCCCGAACCACCGGACGAGCCGCCGCTCATCCGCGTCGTGTCGTGCGGATTGCGCGAGGGACCGTCATGGACGTTCTCGCCGGTGAAGTCGTAGGCGTATTCGCCCATGTTGAGCGCGCCGACCAGAACCGCGCCGGCTGCTTCCAAGCGCTCGATCAAGGTGGCGTCGCGCTTGGCGGGTGCGAGGTCGCGGTTGATCTTCGAGCCCGCGCGCGTGGAGAGGCCCGCGACGTCGAACAGGTTCTTCACCGCGAAGGGCACGCCGGCGAGCGGGCCGACCTCCTTGCCGGCGGCAATGTCGGCATCGATTGCACGCGCCTTGGCGCGGGCGCGCTCGGCAGTGACGTCGGTGAAGGAGTTGAGGATGGTGTCGTGCTGCTTGATGCGCGCGAGCGCGGCTTCTGTGGCAGCGAGGGCGGACATCTTGCCGCCCGCCACCGCTTTCGCGATATCGGCAGCACTCGTCTCTGGCTTGGTGGTCATGGCGACGTCAGACGGTGAAGATCGGCGCCGGCTCGGTCTCGTCCGGCAGCGCGAATTCGTCAACTAGTCGGCCGAGCCGCAGCGAGACCTCGAGATTGGCGCGAACCGCCGGCCTCCAGGCGTCCTCGACCGGCAGCGCCAGCGCTTTCGATACGGCGTCGATATAGTCGTCCAGCGGCTCGGCCATTACGCTCCCAAACAATCAGTGCACCGGCAACGGCGGATGCGGGATCGCCGTCAGCAGCTCCTTGGTGTAGTCGTCCTGCGGATCGCTCAAAACCTGCTCGGAAGAGCCTTCCTCGACGATTCGACCCGTCCGCATCACAATGACACGATCGCACAACAAGCGCACTACGTTCAAATCATGCGAGACGAACAGATAGCTCATACCTAGCCGCGCCTTGAGGTCCTGGAGCAGGTTGAGGACCACGGCCTGGACCGAGACGTCGAGCGCCGCGGTCGGCTCGTCGAGAATGACGAGTTTAGGATGCAGGGCAATGGCACGGGCGATGCCGACGCGGGCCTTCTGGCCCCCGGACAATTGGTGCGGGAAGCGGTCGAGCAGGTTGTGCGGCAGGCCGACCATGGTCGCCAGCTCCTCGCAGCGGGCGCGGAGCGCGTCACGGCCCCTGACGTCGCCGAGCTGCATGATCGGGTCGGCGATGGCGCGCGCGGCGGTGAAGCGCGGGTTCAGGCTATCGGTCGGGTCCTGGAACACCATCTGGATGCGGCTGCGCTGGGGCAGCCGGGCAAACGAGGCGGGCGCGATGCCGCCGATGTCCTCGCCGTCGAACTGGATCAGGCCGGAGGTCTGGTCCAGGAGGCGCATCACCATCATCGAGGTGGTCGATTTGCCGCAGCCGGATTCGCCGACGAGGCCGACGCTCTCGCCATGGCCGATCGAGAAGCTGATGCCGTCGACGGCGCGGAACACATCGGGCTCCGGCGCCGGCTTGCGGCCGAACAGTTTTCCGAGCACGGCGGTCGCGCCCTGGCGGGGATACTCCTTGACCAGCTTATCGATGAGGAGAAGGGGCCGCTCGCTCTTCTCCCCCGCCCCGCTTGCGGGGAGAGGGTCGGGGTGAGGGGGGCTCTCCGCGAGCACGGTGCTGGGAGAGTCCCCCTCACCCGCCGCGCTTTGCGCGTCGGCCTCTCCCCGCACGCGGGGAGAGGCGAAGGATGCCCCCTCCTCCTCCGGCAGCAGATCCCGCAACGACACGCCGAGCCGCGGCGTCGCGCGCATCAGCTTCTTGGTGTAGGGATGCTGCGGATTGGCGAAGATGTCGGCGGCGTTCGCGGTCTCGACCACCCGGCCCTTCTCCATCACCACGACGCGGTCGCAATAGGCCGCCGCGAGACCGAGATCGTGGGTGATCAGGATGGTCGACATCGCGCGGCGCTTGGTCAGCTCGACGATCAGATCCATCACCGCCTTCTGCGTGGTGACGTCGAGACCGGTGGTGGGCTCGTCCGCGATCAGCAGTTGCGGATTGCAGGCCAGCGCAAGCGCGATCACGACGCGCTGGCACATGCCGCCGGACAATTCGAACGGATAGGCGTGGTAGCGCTCACGCGGACGGGCGATCTTGACCTGCTCCAGCGCCTCGATCGCCTTCTCGCCGTGATCGGCAACCTGGGCCTGCTGCACATGGGTGCGCAGCACGTCCTCGATCTGGTCGCCGACCTTGCGGATCGGGTTCAGTGCCGCGCGCGGGTTCTGGAAGATCATCGAGACTTCGCGGCCGCGCAGATCGCGCATCTGGTCTTCCGATGCCGCCTTGACGTCGATACCCGAGAACATCACCGAGCCCTCGGCGATCTTGCCGGCGCGGTCGAGGATGCGCATCACCGCGTAGGAGGTCACCGACTTGCCGGAGCCGGACTCGCCGACGATGGCGAGCGTCTCGCCCTTGGCGACGGAGATGTTGACGTGCTGCACCGCTTTCACGATGCCGCGGCGGGTGGTGAATTCGACCGTGAGGTCCTGGACGTCGAGCAGGGGCTGGGCGGTCATGAGGGCCTCCCGATCAAAAATGGCGAAAACAACCCCATGCACAGTAGAAGGGGTTTGGAATCATTGGGGAATTTTCGACGTGAATTTGTGCGTGAGGCGGGCAAACCTCTCTCACCCCCTCTCCCCGTTCTTACGGGGAGAGGGTTGGGGTGAGGGGCCTCTATCCGCGCGAACAGTTGATAGAGGAGTTCGCGGAGGCCCCCCCTCACCCGGTCCGCTGACGCGGCCCGGCCTCTCCCCGCACGCGGGGAGAGGCGAAGAACCGCGGGGCTCGGTCTGAGATCAACCATCACGTCCTCCGCTGCGGGTCGACGATGTCGCGCAGGCCGTCGCCGAGGAGGTTGAAGCAGAACACCGCGATCATCAGAGCAAGGCCCGGAAACAGCGCGATCCACCATTCGCCTGACACCATGAAGCCGGCGCCTTCCGCGACCATGATGCCCCATTCGGCGGTCGGTGGGCGGACGCCGAGGCCGATGAAGGACAGGCCGGCGGCGTTGAGGATGGCGTAGCCCATGGTCAGCGACATCTGCACGATCATGATCGGCATGATATTTGGCAAAATGTGCACCAAGAGGATGCGGAATTCGCCGTTGCCGGACAGGCGCGCGGCCTGCACGAAGCCGGCGTTACGGCGGACGTTCGCCTCCGCACGCGCAACGCGCGCATAAAGCGGGAAGTTCACGATGGCGGTGGCCAGGATGATGTTCTGCACGGTGTTGCCGAGCGCTGCGACGATGCCCATCGCGAGCACGAACAGCGGGAAGGCCATGATGGTGTCGGCGATGCGGCCGACGATGCGATCGGTCCAGCCGCCGAAATAGCCCGCCGCAATGCCGGCGAGGCCGCCCATCAGAAACACCAGCACGACCGAGGCGATCGCGATGAAGGTATCGAGCCGCGTCGCCACGACGACGCGGCTGAAGATGTCGCGGCCGAGCTGATCGGTCCCGAACCAGTGCGCGGCCGAGGGCGGCTTCAGCGACGCGGCAGTATCGGAGGCGAGCGGATCATACGGCACCACATAGGGACCGAAGATCGCGGCGGCGAGGATCAAGATCAGCAGCGCGAAGGCAAAGCCCGTGACCTTGTTCTCGCCGAGAACGTAGCGGGTCTGTTCGAGGATCGCGACGAGTCCCGAGGTGCGCGCGGGACCGACAGGTTCAACAGCAGGCGCAACGGTGCTCATGGTTTAGCCCTCCAACCTGACGCGCGGATCGATTACCCCGTAGAGAATGTCGATCACGAGATTGAGCAGCACGTACATGACTGCCATGGTCAGCACGAAACCCTGCACCGGCGCGAAGTCCGACGAGATCAGCGCTTCCACCGCGTAGGAGCCGATGCCGGGCCAGGCGAACACTTTTTCCACCAGCACGTTCGCGCCCAGCAGGAACGAGAACACCATGCTGAGCGTGGTGATCACAGGCAGCATCGCGTTGCGGAAGGCGTAGGTGACGATCACGGTGGCCGGCGACAGGCCGCTGGCGCGTGCGGTGCGGACGAATTCGGAGGCGAGCACCGCGAGCATCGAGGCGCGGGTCATGCGCGCGATCGGCGCCAGCGAGAAGATTGCGAGCGTCGTCGCCGGCAAGATGAGCTGACTCAGCGCCGAGCGGAACGCCTCGAAGTCGCGCGCGATCAGCGTGTCGATCAGATAGAAGCCGGTCACCGTCGGCGGCGCGCTGTAGAACACGTCGAGGCGGCCGAGCGGCGCCGGCGACCAGCCGAGCCGGAAATAGAAGACGTAGACGAGAACGAGGCCGGTGAAGAACACCGGCAGCGAGACGCCTGCCGTGGTCGTGACCCGACAGAGGTGATCGACCCATGATCCCGGCCGCGTTGCCGCCAGCACGCCGAGCGGAATGGCGATGACGACCGAGACGATGAGGCCGAGCAGCGTCAGTTCGGCCGACGCCGGCAGGCGATTGCGGATCTCGGCCGCGACCGGCTGGCCTGTAGTGAGCGAGTTGCCGAAATCGCCATGGGCAAGGTCGTTGGTGTAGCGGAAGAACTGCTCGATCAGCGGCCGGTCGAGGCCGAGCTTCTTGCGGATCTGCTCGACGGCCTCCTTCGTCGCGGCCGGACCGGCGAAATACGCGGCGGGATCGCCCGGCAGCGCGCGCGTCAGCAGGAAGGTGACGATGACGACGCCGATGAGCGAGGGGATCGCGAACATCAGGCGCTTGCCGATCATGGTCAGCATGGAAGCGCTCTCCTTCTGCCTTGCAATTGGGAGCAGACTCGCACGGCTTGCGCCGCTGCGTTCCCTCCCCCCTTTCGAGTCAGGGAGGGGGGTGGCTCCGGGAGAGGTCGGAGTTCGGGGCTACCCCTCACCCTGCCCCTCTCCCACAAGGGGAGAGGGAATGAGAGATACGTGCCCACCTCACGTAAGCGAGTCACCCAGAGGGACGCGGACGTGTTGCTCGCGCCGACCATGACGCATCACCCCTTCGCCATCGCGCGATAATCGAGGCGGCGGTGGAACCAGTATTGGTAACCGCTGATGTTCTTCTGCATCGCGACGTTGACGAAGGGCTGGTACAGCGGGATACGCGGGACGTCGGCGTAGGCGAGGTCGACAAAGCCCTTCACGTCGGTGTCGTAGGTCGCGGTGTCGCCGCTTGCGGCCGCAACGCGCGCGCCGTCGATCAGCTTGTCCATCGCCGCCGACTTGTAGCTCATGGTGTTGAAGACGGAATTGTTGCCGTGATAGCACCAGTAGAAGAAGTATTCGGGGTAATCGAGCCAGCCCGAGAACACGTTGGTGAAGAGCGGCATCTCCTTCTTGTTCAATTCGGTGCGCCAATTGGCGCCGGGCACCTTGTTGATGGTGGTCTTGATGCCGAGCTGCGCGAGTGATTCCTGCACCAGCACGCAGAGCGGCTCGTTGACGCCGGCGAAGTTGAGGTCGAACGAGATCGTGGTCTCGAAGCCGTTGGCGTAGCCGGCTTCGGCGAGAAGCGCCTTCGCCTTCTCCATGTCGGTGTTGTATTTGTGCTGCTGCGGCCAAGCGACTTCGGTCGGCTTGTCCTTGGCGGCGCCGAACATCGGATTGCCGAGGCCGAACAGCACCGCGTCCATGATCTTCTGGTAGGGCAGCGCATAGGCGATAGCCTGCCGCACCTTGACGTTGTCGAACGGCGGCTTGGTCACGTTCATGCCGATATACTGGATGCCGTTGGAGAACGGCAGCGACACCACGTTGAGCTTGCCGCTCGCCTTCATCTCCTGGAAATCCTTGAACGGCAGCTCGTAGGAGATGTCGGCGTCGCCGCGTTCCAGCAGCGCACGGCGGTTGCCGGCCTGCGGCACCATGCGCCAGATCACGCGCTTGATCTTCGGCAGCGGGCCGCCGACCCATTCCTCGTTGCGCTCCATGATGACTTCGGTGCCGGCGGTCCACTTCGTCACCTTGTAGGCGCCGGAGCCCGCGGTCTGCTGCTTGGTGAATTCGAGACCCCAGGGGTCCTTCTCGCTGGCGTTCTTCTTCACCAGCTCGGAGTTGACGATGCAGGGCACGATGACGGCGAGGTCGGGAATCGTCAGCTTGTCCTTCTTGGCGAAGTCGACCCGCACCGTGGTGTCGTCGACCACCACGAACTGCTCGGGTTTTGTGAGCGAGCCCGCGCTCATCTGGAAGGTCGGGAAGCCGCCAACGCTGACGGCGCGGTCGAGCGACCACTTCACGTCCTTGGCGGTGACGGGCGCGCCGTCGTGGAATTTGGCGTTCTTCTTCAGCTTGAAGGTGACCGACATGTCGTCGATCTTCATGTCCTCGGCGAGCTCGCCCTTGAACTTGTCGCGGTCGTAATAGGGCACGCCGCCGGGACCGCTCTTCATCTCGTGGCTGATCAGCCGGTCGTAGCAATTCCAGGATACCTCATAGCCGGGCACGTTGGTGCCGACGCCGTGGATGTCGAGATTGTTGGGGCCGCCTTCGGAGACGATCAGCAGCGTCTCCGAACGCGCATCGGCCTTGGCCGAGGAGATCACCGACGGCATGGCCGGAAGCGCCGCGCCAGCGGCCAATCCGGAAACGGACTTGAGGAAATCGCGGCGCTTCATGAAATCGCTCCAACACAAAAGTTTCTGGTTGGAACTGGATTCGCAAGGTTCGTGCCAGAGCTTAACGGGAGCTTACGATCGCGCTAAGCAGCTGACATAATTTCGGAAATAGGCATCTTGAACGGATGAGACCTTCGCGTCCACGCACTGAAATTGCATACAAAGATAGTTATTTGCACACAAAATAGACTGTCATTGACGCCGGCTTATTTGGTGAGCGCGTGCTCTCCGCCGTCGTCCTGGCGAAAGCCAGGACCCATTACCCCAAAGGGTGGTTTGGCGAAGACTCGGGGTTACCAGCCAGCACAGCAACTGCTCCCTGGGGTAATGGGTCCTGGATCAGCGCTCCGCTTCGCTGCGCTTGTCCAGGACGACGAGGGAGGGTGGAGCGGGAGCCCTCACTCCGCCCAGATCAGCTCCTGCAGCTCGACGAGATCGTTCGCCTTGTCCTGCCAGCCCTCGATGCAGATGTGGCTGTTGAGATCGCTGGCCTGGTGCAGCAGCATCAGGGCCATCAGGCGCCGCTTGAGCGCATGGTCCGGCTTCGCATAGCCGAAGCCTTCGAGCAGGCTGCGCACGCGGCCGGGCCGGCCCGCCGCCATGAAGGCGCTGGGGCCGAGCAGGTCGTAGTCGCGCCATCCCGCCCGCACGTCGCCGAAATCGAACAGGCCGGCGAGCGACCATTGCCCGTCATCGCAGGCGAGCAGAAAGTTCTCCGGAATGTATTCGCCGGTCAGGATCACCGGCGGCGCGTCCATCGGAATGAGGCGGGCCGCATCGCGCAGGAGATCGTCGAGGCCTCCAAGGAATTTGGGCGCAAGGCCGAGACGCTGGTGCCTGGCGCGGCACCCCTGCATCTGGGCGCGCATGAACTCGTCCCAGCGCGGCTCGATTGCTGCGAGAGGACCAAGAGGCGCGCGCTGCACGGACGCGATGGTCTCGCCGATCCGGCGCAGCAGGCGCTCCTTCTGGTCTTCCGGCAGCGACGGCCACACCTCCGAGCCGAGCGTGCCGGCAAGGCGCGTGATGACGAGATAGGGCCAGCCGTCGCGCGCGCCTTCTGCGACGATCTCGGGAATCGGCACCTGAAGCCGGCCTGCGAGCTGCGTCAGCGAATCGCGCTCGGAGATGAATTGCGCACGCAGCAGCGGCGGAAAAATCTTCAGGATCAGGCGCGCACCGAGGCCGACCACGAGATTGGTGCCGGTTACAAACACCTGCGGCGAACTGACGTCGAGACCGTGGCTGCGCGCGATGTCGAGCGCGATCGGCAGCCATCGCGGCCGGTCGGCGCGCAAGGCGCGGTAAGCCTCGAGGCTCGTCGACGCGGACATGCCCCAGGTGCCCGCGGAATCCGGCGGCAGCGTCTCTTCCATCACAGTGCCAACCGGGCCCTATTCCAAGACATCCTTGACGCTGTTCTTGATGGTCGAGGGGACCGCATGCTCGGGGACTTCGATGGTCTGCGCACCGCGCGTGATCCGGTAACTGAACGCGTCGGCCTGGCCCGGATGCGCGGGAGCGATCTTCTTCGGATCGGCGAACAGCTGCTCCACCGTCTTCTGATCGGCGGGCGACAGATCCGACAACGCCACTTCACCGCGACTCTTGAGGTGAGGGCCGCCGAAGCCGGCGAACCCTCCGACGCGCTCGATCTTCAGGCGATCCACGCTTTCTTCCTTTCGTAACGCGCTTTTCGTGACGCGCTGTACCCGGCCTACAGCCCAACCTTCTTCCATCCGCTATCGACGGCGCCGAAGACTGCGGCATCGCCAGGATACAACGTGTGGGCACCCTGCCGGGTCCGCGCCGCGAAGGCCTTCATCGTCATGTTCGGCATCGGCCCGAAACCGGTGAGCGAATGGTACCACACCTGCCCGATCTTGGCCCAACTGTATCCGCCAAGCGTCGCGCAGGCCGTGTAGAAGGCCAGGTTCGGCGGCCCGCTCGCGTAATGCGGGTCCATGCCGGGCGTCACTTGCGAATATTTGGTCGGCTGCGGCGCCAGGCAGTGCTTGGCGGCGGGATCGGCCATGTCGCGCAGGCAGGTGAACCCCTTTTTCTTGGCCCCCGGCCCCATGATGTCGCGCCCGATCAGCCAGTCGGCCTTCTTGACATCCTGCTTGGCCTCCCACTGCCGGAACATCGAGCCGAAACAGTCCGAGATGCTCTCGTTCAGGCCGCCGGCATCGCCGCTATAGGCGAGCTGGAGGCTGTGCTGGGTGACGCCATGGGTCAGCTCGTGGCCGATGACGTCGTTGCCCCGGGTGAAGTCGACGAAGATGCTGCCGTCGCCGTCGCCATAGATCATCTGCGACCCGTTCCACATCGCGTTGTTGTACTTCTCGCCGAAATGAACCGACGACATCATGGTCATGCCGTGATCGTCGATCGAATTCCGGTTGAAGACCTGCTGGTAGAACTTGGCCACCTTGGTGGTCTGGTTGAAGGTGCGCTTGACGGAGCCGTCCGAGGACGTCTTCGGCTTCGGCACGGGCGTCCCCGGCAGCGTCTGCGTGTGCTTGCAGTCGTAGACCGTGACGGACGGCGCCGCCGCCAGCGTGACCAGACCTGCGGCGCGCGCCGCGACGACGTTGGTCAATTTCGCCGTCTGTGTCCGCAATTCGCGCAGTTCATGACTGACCTGGACGGTGTCGACGAGCTGCTTGCGAAGCACGGCGGACAGCTTCTTGTCCTGGGAAAGCTTGGTCAGAACGTCGTTCGGGATGATGCAACATGAGCAAGGCATCGATGATCTCCATCACAACTTTTCCGAAAAAATGATAGGTAAAACAACCTCAAGATTATCGCTGCGCGCCCGCGGCACAAGTGATGTGGCTCACACGGGCGTCACTGTTTCGAGAACGTGGACCTGCGGCCCGTTGCGCCGGGGGGTCCGCGCTCCGCTTCAAATTGTGTGATGTCCGGTCGCGTTTGCGGGCGAAGCGAAGTGCGCGCGCGGCGCGGCGACCAGCGCCGCTGCTATCGCTCCGGGCTGGCGCGCTCGAACTGGCGAAGCAGCTTGTTGCCGCGCTCGACCGCGGAATCGAGCGCTCCCTGCGCGCTCTTCTGGCCGGCAAAGGCCTGCTCCAGCTCGTCCTCGATCGCGCCGCGGATCAGCACGAAGGAGCCGAGCCGGATGCCCTTCGAATTCTCCGTCGGCGGATGCAGCGTGATCTCCTCGAACGAGATCGCCGAGCCCGGATTGCGCTCGTAGAAGCCTTGCGCGCGCGTCAACTCGAAGGCGGCGCGGGTGATCGGCAGATAGCCGGTGTTCTGGTGCCAGGCGGCCTGCACGCCGGGCTGCGACAGATAGGCGAAGAACCGCGCCACGCCCTTGTATTCCGCGCGCGGCCGGTCGCGCAGCACCCACAGCGTGGCGCCGCCGATGATCGAGTTCTGCGGCGCGTCCTTCACCTCGGGCCAGTACGGCATCATGCCGTAGCCGATCTCGAATTTGGAATTCGCCTTGATGTCGGCGCGCGTCGCCGAGGAGCCGATGAAGATGCCGCATTCGCCGTTCTGGAAGCGCGGCTCGGCCGACTGGCCGCGGCCGCCATAGTCGAACAGCTTCGACTTCTGCCATTCAGCCAGCTGGGCGACGTGCTTGACGACGAGCGGATTGTTGATGGTCAGCTCGGCATCGAGCCCGGCAAAACCGTTGGTGCGGGTCGCGAGCGGCAGATTGTGGAAGGCCGAGAAATTCTCGATGTGGATCCAGGACGGCCAGGACGTGGTGAAGCCGCACGAAGCGCCGCGGTCGCGCAGGCGCTTTGCGATCGCGCCAAGCTCCGGCCACGTCCTCGGCGGCGTCTCCGGATCGAGGCCCGCGTCACGGAACATGGTCTTGTTGTAGTAGAGGATCGGCGTCGACGAATTGAACGGGAACGACAGCAGATTGCCGGCCGCATCGGTGTAGTAGCCGGAGACGGCGGGAAGGTAGTCGTTGAGCGAGAACGGCTCGCCCTGGTCCCGCATCAGGCTGAACACCGGATAGATCGCGCCCTTGGCCGCGGTCATGGTCGCGGTGGCGACCTCGTTGACCTGGACGATCGCAGGCTGGCTGCGCGAGCGGAAGGCGAAGATCGCGGCCGTCACCGTCTCGGTGTAGTTGCCCTTGTAAGCCGGCACGATCCGGTAATCGGACTGCGAGGCGTTGAAGTCGGCGGCGAGCTTTTCCAATTGCCGGCCGAGCTCGCCCGACATGGCGTGCCACCACGCGATGTCGGTGGCGGCGTTTGCCTGCGCGGTGAACGTGAAGGCCGCGGCGGCGACAACGACCTGCAAACAGCGCAATGCTGAAATCACGATGGCCCTTTCCATGTCGCGCGGCAAAAGGCGACCATACCTTGCTTACGGCGCGGCATTTCCAGTTTCAACCGGGAATGAGGGCCGGCCGCGCCGCACAATCACCCCGCGGGGCCGGGCGGGATGGCCTTCCCTTAACCATCTGCTAGATTGCATTGAACCTTTTGGTCTTGCCATAGACTCCACCACTGAGGGGTTGAGTGTGCCAGTGTTGAACCGTGCCGAACTCTCACGGACCGGGGTGGGTTTTGTCGCGCTTTTGATCGCCATCTGCGCGACGAGCGCCGGCGCGCGCGAATTTCGCGCCGCCGACACCCAGACCGAGAATTACCCGACCGTCCAGGCGTTGCGCTACATGGGCGCGCTGATCGCCGAGCGCACCGGCGGCCGGCACGAGATCAAGGTGTTCCACTCCCGCCAGCTCGGTGAGGAAAAGGAGACCATCGAGCAGACCCGTGCCGGCGCGATCGACCTCAACCGGACCAACGTGGCGCTGATCGGCAATTTCGTTCCGGCGATGAACGTGCTCGCCATGCCGTTCCTGTTCCGGTCCATCGAGCACATGCAGAAGGTGCTGGACGGGCCGATCGGCAGCGAGATCCTTGGCAGCTTCGAGCCCTACGGTTTCGTCGGGCTCGCCTTCTACGATTCCGGGGCGCGGTCGATCTACAACGGCGCCCGCCCGGTGACGAACATCGCCGACCTCCGGGGCCTGCGGATCCGGGTGCAGCAGTCGGAGTTGATGAGCGAGATGATTCGCTCACTCGGCGCCGAGCCGGTCGAGATGCCCTATGGGCAGGTGCTCGCCGGGCTTGCCAATCATCTGATCGACGGCGCCGAAAACAACTGGCCATCTTTCGTGACGACGGACCATTACAGACATGCCGGCTACCTCGCACTTACCGAGCACACGATGAGCCCCGAAGTGCTGGTGATCTCGCTCAAGGCCTGGCGCAGCCTCTCGGCGGACGACCAGACCATCTTCAGGGAGGCCGCGCAGCGCTCCAGCCGCTTCATGCGCGAGAAGTGGCGCGACCTCGAGGAGCAGTCGCAGCGCAAGGCCGAAGAAGCGGGCGTCCGTATCGTCAGGGATATCGACCGCAAGCCGTTCGAGGACGCGATGGCGGCGATCTACGCCAAGGCCGGGCGCGATCCCGCCGCGGCCGCCCTGATCGAACGCATTCGCAAGGTGGAGTGAGCCCTCTTGGCCGCGCTTGGACACAGCGAGCACGCAGACAGGCCGCCCGGCCCGCTCGGGCGGCTGCGCACGCGCCTGGTCGGCGTGCTCCGCGCGGTGCCGATCCGCTGGCGCATCCTGTCGATCGCGGCGCTGAACTCCGCCGTGGTGGTGGTGCTGGTGGTGCTGATCTGGAACGGATCGCAGGTGCTGGGCTCGGCCTGGGACGACGTCCGCCAGGTGCGCGAATCCGACCGGATCCTGGCGCTGCTCGAAAGCGAGACCGGGCGCCTGCACAATCTGATCCACCGCTACATCAACCAGCCGAGCCCGGACCTGTTCGCCGAGATCCTGCTGCTGCGCGAGGCGGTGCTGGGCACCCTGACCAACCGCGCCGCCAAGGACCCGATGCTGTCAGGCTCGGTCGAGGAGCTGGAGCGCACCACCGACCGCTTCCTCAACGGCTTCGGCGAGCTGCGCAGCGTCCAGGCCACCATCGCCAAGACCTACGAGGACCAGGTGCAGGGCCCGGCCAGGGACATGGCGGGCCTTTACTCCATCATCGAAGGCGCCACCGGCCATCGCGACGCGCTGATCTGGCCCTCGCTCGGCAAGTCGCGCGAGGCCTTCACCGCGATGCTGGTCGCGGCCAATTCCTACTATCTGTCGCTGTCGTCAGGCGCGGCCGACGACGCGCGCCGCAACACCGAGACGATCGAGAAGACCATCCCCGTGATGATCGACCTCGCCGACAACGACCTCCAGCGCATGGCGCTGCAAAAGCTTGCGGCCCGCACCATGGCGCTGCGCGAGGGTTTTGCAAAACTCTCCGAGCAGCTCACGAGCCGCACCGAGCTGCTGCGCAACACCATCGACGCCAGCCAGGCCGAGGCGATCGGCGCCATCGACGACCTCTCCACCAAGATGCGCCAGCGCGAGCAGAAGGCGCAGGAGACCTTCGACCGTACGCTGGCGGATATTTCACGGCGCGTGCTGTCGATCGCGGTGATCTTCCTCGGCATCATCCTCACCGTCGGCGTGCTGATCGCATTGTCGATCCGCCTGCCGCTCCAGCAGATCATGACGGCGATGCGCGCAATCACGCTCGGCGACCTCGGCCGCGAGGTGCAGGGCACGCGCGCGCGAGACGAGGTCGGAGCCATGGCGCGCGCGGTCGAGGTGTTTCGCGAGAACGCGATCGCCAAGCGCGAGACCGAGGACGAGCTGCGTGCCTCCAAGGAAAAGGCCGAGAGCGCGCTGCTCGAGCTCAACACCGCGCAGCAGAATCTGATCGACGCCGAGCGGCTCGCAGCGCTGGGCGGCCTCGTCGCCGGCGTCGCGCACGAGGTCAACAACCCGATCGGCATCAGCCTCACCGTCGCATCCAGCTTTGCCCGGCGCAGCGATATCTTCGAGGCCCAGCTCAAGGGCGAGGGCGGCCTGCGCCGCTCGCAGCTGGAGGAGTTCGTGCAGGCCTCGCGCGATGCCTCCCAGCAGCTCGTCGCCAATCTCCAGCGCGCCGGCGAGCTGATCCAGTCGTTCAAGCAGGTCGCGGTGGACCGCTCCCATGCCGAGCGGCGGCAATTCTCACTCAGCGAAGCCACCGACCAGATCATCGCCAGCCTGCGCCCGGTGCTGAAGCGCTCGCCGATCACGCTCCAGGTCGACGTGCCCGAGGGGCTGCTGCTCGACGGCTATCCCGGCTCCTACGGCCAGATCCTGACCAATCTCTTCCTCAACGCCGCCAACCACGCCTTCGCCGACGGGCGCGCCGGCACGATCACGATCTCGGCGCGGCCGCGTGGGGCCGACGACATCGAGATCATCTTCACCGATGACGGGGCCGGCATGACCCCGGACGTGCAGCGCCAGGCCTTTGACCCATTCTTTACCACCCGGCGCAATGAAGGTGGTACGGGACTTGGCCTCCATATCGTCTATAACCTCGTCACCCAGCAGCTCGGCGGGCGGATGATGCTGGAATCCAAGCTGGGACAAGGCACCACTTTTCGCATTATCATGCCCCGGGTCGCCAAGGGCGGCGCGCAAAGCACAGAGACTGACGGGACTTCTCAATGGCCGAACAGGACGATGTCCTCCACCTGATCGATGACACCGGTACCGCGTCGGAGGATACGGACGCCCGGAAATGGAAGATCGCCGTCATCGACGACGATCCGGCCGTGCATGACGGCACCCGCTTCGCGCTGTCCGATTACAGCCTCAACGGCCAGGGCCTGGAGATCCTCTCCGCCTATTCCGCGGCCGAAGGTCGCAAGCTGATGGCCGCGCACAGCGACATCGCCGCGGTGCTGCTCGACGTCATCATGGAGACCGACGTCGCCGGCCTCGAGCTGGTCGAGTTCATCCGCAACGAGATCAAGAACGAGACCGTGCGCATCATCCTGCGCACCGGCCAGCCCGGCCAGGCGCCCGAGCGGCGCGTGATCGTGCAGTACGACATCAACGACTACAAGGCCAAGACCGAGCTCACCGCCGACAAGCTGTTCACCTCGCTGACCGCGGCGCTGCGCTCCTATCAGCAGCTCGAGCGCATGGTGCAGACGCGCCGCGGGCTCGAGATCATCATCGACGCGGCCTCGACGCTGTACGACTTCAAGTCGATGCAGCGCCTCGCCGAGGGCGTACTGACCCAGCTCGCCTCGCTGCTCAATGTCGATTGCGCCGGTATACTGGTCCTGCGCGACAATGGCGGCGTCGACCCCGAGCTCTCGGTGCTCGCCGGCAGCGGCTGCTACAGCCGCTTCATCGGCACCACGACGTCGAAGGCGCTCGACCCCGATCTGCGCGCGATGGTCGAGGCCGCCTTCCAGCGCCGCAAGAACGAATTCGCCGACCACCGCAGCGTGATCTATTTGCGCACCGGAAGCGGCCGCGAGGTGGTGGTGCTGCTCCAGGCCGAGCGCGAGCTGTCCGAGACCGACCGCTCGCTGGTCGAGATCTTCTCCAGCCGGCTCTCGATCGCCTTCGACAACGTCATCCTCTATCAGCAACTCCAGGACGCCAACACGCAGCTGGAAGACCGCGTCGCCCAGCGTACCCGCGCCCTGATGCAGGCCAACCGCCGCCTCTCGGCGCAATGGCTGCGGCTGCAGCGCGCCAACGGCTTCAAGAACGAGATTCTGGGCACCGTCGCGCACGATCTGAAGAATCCGCTCGGCGTCATCCTCGGCCGCACCGAGATGCTGAAGGAGCTGATCTCGACCGGCGCTTCGTCCAGCGGCGTGGTCGCCCAAGTCGATCACATCCGCGACGCCACCAAGCGCCTGACCACGATGGTCGACCATCTGATCTCGGACGCGATGGCCGATGCCTTCGACATCACCATCCGCCGCGAGCCGGTCGACGTCGCGGCCCTGGTCAAGGAGGTCGCCGACGCCAACCAGCCGCTCGCCGTCAACAAGCAGCAGGCGATCAGCCTCGCCGCGCCGTCCAACATCGTCACCATGTGCGACACCGACCGCATCCGCGAGGCAATCGACAATCTCATCAGCAACGCCATCAAATACTCACCGATCGGCGGCAAGATCAGCGTGGCCGTCATCCACGAGGGCAGCGACACCATCGTCCGCGTCAGCGACGAGGGCGCCGGCCTGTCGCCGGAGGATCTCGGCCGCCTGTTCGGCCGGTTCCAGCGGCTGTCGGCAAAACCGACCGCCGGCGAGAGCTCGACGGGGCTTGGGCTTTCCATCGTCAAGCGTATTATCGACATGCATGGCGGCGAGGTGACCGCCGACAGCGAGGGCCCCGGCAAGGGCTCGACCTTCACCATCACCCTTCCTGCGACCGAACTGCCGTGATCTCAAGACCATGACCCAAAGCCAGCACATCATGATCGTCGACGACGAGGCCCCGGCCCGGGAGATGGTCGGCGATTACCTCAAGATGCACGGCTTCACCGTGACGCTGTGCGACGGCGGCAAGTCGTTGCGCGCCGCGATCGACGGCGGCATGCCCGATCTCGTCGTGCTCGACCTCAACATGCCCGAGGAAGACGGGCTGTCGATCATCCGCGACCTCAAGAGCCGCATCAACGTGCCCGTGATCATGCTGACGGCGACCGCGAGCCCGATCGACCGCGTCGTCGGCCTCGAGCTCGGCGCCGACGACTATGTCGCCAAGCCCTGCGAGCTCAGAGAATTGATGGCGCGCATCCGCTCGGTGCTGCGCCGAAGCGCGCCGGCCAAGGCCGCGGCGCCGGAAGCTGCGGCGGCGAAATCGGACAAGGACCAGCTCGTCCGCTTCGGCACCAAATGGCTCGACCTCGAAGCCCAGGCCTTGCGCGACGACGAGGGCAACGAGCATCCGCTGACCGCATCCGAGTTCGGGCTGCTCAAGGTGTTCGCAGCCAATCCGAAGCGCGTGCTGTCGCGCGAGCGTCTGCTCGAACTCGCCAATGCGCGCGACGCCGAGGCGTTCGACCGCGCAGTTGATCTCCGCATCATGCGCATCCGCCGCAAGATCGAGCCCGACCCGACAAAACCCGCCGTGATCCGCACCATCCGCGGCGGCGGCTATCTGTTCTCGCCGGCTGGCGAGAAGGCGTAGCTTTCAGCTGTCCTCCTGGCGAAAGCCAGGACCCATTACCCCAAGCGCTGGTTGCGGCACGAGGCTGGTAACCCCGAGTTTTCGCCTAACATCTGCCTGGGGTAATGGGTCCTGGATCGGCGCTCGCTTTGCTCGCTGGTCCAGGACGACATGCGTGGTTTGCGGCGGCATCGAACGCAACAGCCGGAAATACGTTCCCGGCGCCCCCGTCCGTCTCCAACTCTCCACCCCCGTATTTCCCGTACATTGAAATTACACGCTTTTTTGCCCCGAATGTTTCATCGCGCCCTGTCCGACGAAACAATTTGACGGCGCACGAAACCATTTTCCGCTTTTCGTGCAGACGTCCCGAAACGTTGGCTCATTAACACTTTGGTCCAAGGAAACGCCGCTCGGTTGCGGCGCTACGGGGAGCCAAGTCTATGCGGAACGTCATCGCCATCAACGCCCAGGCCAGCCAGAGCATCATCGCCGCTCAGGCGACTTCGGACGATATGCTTCTGGAGAGCATTGCCGACGGCAACCGGACGTCGATGCACATCCTCTATTGCCGGCACAATGTGCGGGTCTACCGTTTCATCCTGCGTATCGTGCGTGATGCCACCACGGCGGAAGATCTGGTCAGCCAGGTGTTCCTGGACGTGTGGCGGACCGCCGGTCAGTTCCAGGGCCGCTCGCAGGTCTCGACCTGGCTGCTGTCGATAGCCCGCTTCAAGGCGCTGACCGCGATGCGCCAGCGCCGCTTCGAGGACATCGACCAGGAAGACGTGCGCCAGATTCCCGACGATTGCGATACGCCGGAGACCTCGCTCGACCGCAGCGACACCAGCGCCATCCTGCGCGCCTGCGTGCAGAAACTGTCGCCCGCGCATCGCGAGATCATCACCCTCGTCTACTACCATGAGAAGTCGGTGGAGGAGGTCGGTCAGATCATCGGCATCCCCCAGAGCACGGTGAAGACGCGGATGTTCTACGCCCGCAAGCAACTGGCCGATTTGCTTAAGGGCTGCGGCGTCGACCGCTTCGCCGCCTGAAAGTTCATGATTTCAAAGGGATAGGACCGGTTTATCGGCCCTATCCCCGGACACGGAAGTGTTACCGCGGACGAAACAATTGAAACAAAGCACAACATCAGGCGGAAAAACTTCCCTCCTATAAAGCTCTCATACGATTTTGCTTAAACCTCCCAAGACCTCCAACGACCCGGACGGGATGCCCCCCTCCGGGTCGTTTTGTATTTGGGCTTGGGAGCGCCACGGCACCCATTTCTGTGGCTGCACCTGAGTGAGGCAGGCATCACTCCCTCATTCCCTCCCCCTTGCGGGGGAGGGGCAGGGAGGGGGGTGCCACACGGGGACTCCTTCGATTCGTGCGTGCGGCACGCTCGGAGGCGGATAGACCGTTTGCTGGGCTACCCCCCTCCCCGGCCCTCCCCCGCAAAGGGGGGGAGGGAGCACACCGACATCGGGGCCGGCAGCGTTGCCCGTCACGAAGGCGTGACGCCACGTAACGACGGACGCATTCATCCCGAACAGCTCTCGTGACCCCCTTCACGAGTGCCCCATGTTCGACCTGATCTTCGCCGTCCTTGCCGGCATCCTCACCATCGCCGCGCCGTGCACGCTGCCGATGCTGCCGATCCTGCTCGGCGCCTCGATCGGGCGCGCAGGACATTTGCGTCCTGCGATGATCGCGCTCGGCTTCGTCATGTCGTTCTCCGCGACCGCGCTGCTGCTCGGCGCGATCACGCGCCTGTTCGATTTCGATCCGAACGTGCTGCGCGAGGCGGCGTCCATCCTGCTGCTCGGCTTCGGCCTCTTGATGTTGTGGCCGGCGCCGTTCGAATGGCTATCGATCCGGCTCAATGGCTGGCTCGATCTCGGCGCTTCCAGCGCCGTGCAACGCGAGGGCGCGCTCGGCGGGCTCATTCTCGGCACCACGCTGGGCCTGGTCTGGACGCCCTGCGCAGGGCCTGTGCTCGGCTCGATCCTGACGCTGGTGGCGACGTCGAAGAATCTTGCGTGGGCCGGCACGCTGCTGGTCGCCTACGCGATCGGCGCGGCGATCCCGATGCTCGCGATCGCCTATGGCGGACAGGCCGCGACCACGCGCGTGCGCAGCCTCGCGCGCATCTCGCCGCGCCTGCAGCAGGGTTTTGGCGTCGTCGTGATCGGCTTCGCGCTCGCCGCCTATTTCCAATACGACACGCTGATCGTGGCGTGGCTCACCGGATTCTATCCCACCGGCCAGATCGGCCTGTGATCGCTTCGCATCTCAACGGAGGACGCTTCCATGACCTTGAAACTGCTTGCCGTATCCGCCGCCCTGATCGGCATGGCCGTATCAGGCGCCGTCATCCCAGGCATCTGCGACGAGGCCGCGCGCGCCACGCCTGTCGTCACCGCCGCCGCAAGCCAGCAGACCGCGCCCGACTTCACCGGCATCACCAACTGGTTCAACTCGAAGCCGCTCAGCATCGCCGATCTCCGCGGCAAGGTCGTGCTGGTCGACTTCTGGACCTATGGCTGCGTCAACTGCGTCAACACGCTGCCGCACGTCACCGACCTCTATGCAAAATACAAGGACAAGGGCCTGGTCGTGGTCGGCGTGCACACGCCGGAATTCCCGTTCGAGCGCTCGGCCACCAATGTGCAGGCCGCCCTGAAGCGTCACGGCATCACCTATCCGGTGGCGCAGGACAACGATTCGAAGACCTGGAACGCCTACAGCAACCAGTATTGGCCGGCGCAGTACATCATCGACCAGACCGGCAAGATCGTGTTCCAGCACGCAGGCGAAGGCCGCTACGACGAGATCGACCGCACCGTCGGCCGATTGCTCAACGCCAGCAGCTGATGCGGCACGGATATCGCGCGGCTGGTTTCGCCTGACGGCCTTGTTGCTTGACTCCACGGACCCGTCCGTGGAGGTTCGCAACCGACGCAATCAGCCGCCCGCAATGGACGACGCGACCACCAATAGCGACATTCGCCTTCGTGAAGGCTCCTCGATCGCGCAGCGGCTGGTCGTGGCCGGCTCTGCGGCGGCCGTTGCGCTCTGCTTCACGCCCGGCCTGTTCACGCACGACACCCTGGAAGTGATCATCTCCGTGATCGCGCTGCTGCTGGGAGCGGCGTTCATCGGCGGCGTCATGCTGGCGCCGGCGGTGGTGTGGATCATCACGCCGGACGAGATCCTGATCGGGCAACAGCGCCCCTTCGGAAAACTCCGCACGCGGATCGTCGCGAAAGACGACATCACGGGATTGCAGGTTCTGGGCAACAAGGCTGCCAAAGCCCGCTTCCAGCTCGCGTTCACGCTGGCCTCGGGGGAACGCCTGACGTCGCCACCGATCTCCGATGTCACGCATGTTCGCGACACCGTGGCCCGGATCGCCACACAATTCGACGTTCCCGACGTCGAGGCGCCAAGCAATCCGCTCGATGCCAGCAATCCCGAGATGCGCCTCGGCGAGCCCCTCGAGCCGTTTTCGGCAAGGGACATCCGGATCGTTGCACTGATCGCCGTTGCACTGTCTGCCGTTCCCTACGCCTACAAGCTCTGGCGCGCGCTGTCGCCCAGCCACGTCGATATCCTGCTGCTGCCGATCGGCGCGATCGCCGCGTTCGCCGTCTACCGATACGCCAACCTCGTGACCGGTGCCTTCTGGGTCGTCCGGCAAGCGGATATCCGCGTCGAGCGCCTGTGGGGCGACGGCAGCTTGCGCGCCGACCATATCGAGGGGCGCGACGTGAAGGCGATCACCGTCGAGCGTCGCGGCCGGTCCGAGGACGAGCATTGCATCGTGGTGATCCGGCTGCACTCCGGACGGAGGTTTCGCAGCCCCCGCATCGGCTCGCGGCTCGAGGCGCGCGCCGTGGGAGCCGAGATCGTGCGGCGGCTCGGGATCGCGCGGGAGAACAACAAGATTTAGAGCACGCTACGTCCACATCGTCATGGCCGGACTTGTCCCGGCCATCCACGCCTCGCCCGCTGCACCAAGAACGTGGATGCCCGGGCATAGGCGAGCGGAAGCGACGCCGTCCTTCAGACGGCTATGCCCGGGCATGACGGCCATTTGTGAATACTTGGATTCGACAGGCCCCACCCGGCAAGGGATGCCGCTGTCACTGCTTTTCGCGCCATCCCCTGTTTGTGGCATTGCCGTGGGTCCGTCAAAAAAGCAAAGCATTCTCGTGACATACCAGCCGGGCGCGCCATCAACTTGCCATGAACATGCCCCTGAGATTTGATGGCTTTGAATGATTTGCGCTGTGGCAGCGGGGAGAGCTTGAAATGACGGATTTTCGTCGCCTGACCGGGATATTTGCGGCTGCGATCGGCCTCGCCCTGTCCATGCCCCAGGCCTTCGCCCAGCAGCCCGATCGCGGTGACGAGCCGGGCCTGATCGCCGACGACGGCTACCAGCTCGATCCGGAATGGCAGAAGCAGGTGGTCTATTTCCGCACCACCGAATCGCCGGGCACCATCATCATCTCGACCGCCGAGCGTCACCTTTACCTGGTGCAGCCGGGCGGGCGCGCGATCCGCTACGGCATCGGTGTCGGCCGCGACGGCTTCCAGTGGCAGGGGCTGGTGAACATCACCAACAAGAAGGAGTGGCCGGACTGGACGCCGCCGCCGGAGATGATCCAGCGCCAGCCCTATCTGCCGCGCTTCATGGCCGGCGGCCCCGGCAATCCGCTCGGCGCCCGCGCCATGTATCTCGGCACCACCGTCTACCGCATCCATGGCACCAACCGTCCTGACACGATCGGCACCAAGGTGTCCTCGGGCTGCTTCCGTCTCGTCAACAATGACGTCGCCGATCTCTACGATCGCGTCCCTGTCGGCACCAAGGTGGTCATCCGGCAGAAGCCCGAACTCTAGGCTTATCGTTTGGGCATGATCTTTCCGGAAAACCGCTTCGCATTTTGCGCTAACGCGGCCCTCCGGGTCCGGATCATTCTCTCCTTCCTCGCCTAAATTCCTTTCCCCGATTATTTCGAGAGAGAGACATCATGCGCACTTTTCGAGGCGGCCTGCTGATCGGACTCGCGGTCGCCGTGCTGGTCGGCGTGCTCGCCGTCATCTACGAGTTCTACGACACCCGCACCCTGAAGCGCACGGTTCGCCGCGGCGAGGTGCTGTGCGGCGTCAACAAGGGCCTGCCGGGCTTCTCGATCCCCGACGACAAGGGCAACTGGACCGGCTTCGACGTGGATTTCTGCCGCGCGGTGGCGGCGGCGATCTTCAACGATCCGGCCAAGGCCAAGTTCGTTCCGCTCGACGCCAGCGAGCGCTTCAAGGAATTGCAGAGCCGGAAGGTCGACATCCTCTCGCGCAACTCGACCTGGAGCATGGCGCGTGAGCTCGACTACGACCTCTATTTCCCGGCGGTCGCCTACTACGACGGCGCGGGCTTCATGCTGCCGCGCGCCCGCAACAAGGAGACGTCGCTGGACCTGACCGGCAGCAAGGTCTGCGTGCAGTCGGGAACCACCACGGCGCTCAACGTCTCCGACTACTTCCGTGCCAACAACATGAAGTACGAAGAGGTGAAGTTCGACAAGCTGGACGACGTGGTGAAGGCCTACGACACCGGCAAGTGCGACACGCTCTCCGCCGACGTCTCCCAGCTCTATGCACTCAGGCTGAACCTCGGCAAGCCCGGCGACCACATGATCCTGCCGGACATGATCTCCAAGGAGCCGCTCGCGCCCGTGGTGCGCCAGCGCGACGACGACTGGATGATGATCGTGAAGTGGACGCTCTACGCGATGATCAACGCCGAAGAGCTCGGCGTCTCCTCGGAGAACATCGACGAGGCCCTGAAGTCGAAGAAGCCGGAAGTGATGCGGCTGGTCGGCACCGAAGGCAATTACGGCGAGCAGCTCGGCCTCACCAAGGACTGGGTCGTCCGCATCATCCGCAACGTCGGCAATTACGGCGAGATGTACGAGCGCAATATCGGCGAGAAGTCGAAGCTGAAGATCCCGCGCGGCATGAACCAGCTGTGGAATGCCGGCGGGGTGCAGTACGCGCCGCCGATGCGGTAACGGCGGGTTCTCCGCCGTCATTGCGAGTTTGGGTCAAGCTCGCACCACACTCTCGATCGTCATGCCCGGGCTTGTCCCGGGCATCCACGTTTTTGGAGCACGTCAAGAACGTGGATGGCCGGGACAAGCCCGGCCATGACGGCGTCACTGCCGTAGCCCGGATGAGCGAAGCGACATGCGGGTCAGCGCGCGCGGCATTCCCGGATGTCGCTTCGCTCATCCGGGCTACGCGCTGGATTGCTTCGTCGCAAGAGCTCCTCGCAATGACGAGATTGGGGCAGACGCTGTCCACACTCTCAAATGTCATCGCCCGGCTCGATGTTTAGCCCGGACAGATCACTGACGGGTGTTCGGAGACATAGCTGACACATCAACATTGGCTGGATTGGTCCGATTCGGGAGGCCGTCCATGCCCTGGGGTGAGGTGTCAGTAATGAATCAGCGCCACGAGTTCGTACGGCTGGCTTTGCAGGAAGGCGCCAATCGGCGCGAGCTCTGCCGGCGGTTCAACATCAGTGCTGACGTCGGCTATAAATGGCTGCGGCGCTGGCAGGCTGGCGATCGAGAGCTGGCCGACCGCTCCCGGTGCCCACATGCGATGCCCAAGCGCAGTGAGCCTGCGATCGAGACGCAGGTGCTGGCGGTGCGGGACAAGCATCCGGCCTGGGGAGCTCGCAAGATCGCCCACTGCCTGAAGCGGGACGGCCAGACGGTGCCCGTACCATCCACGGTGCACCGGATCCTGTGCCGGAACGGCCGGGTCACATCGAGCGAGAATGCGCCGCCCAACCCGGGACACCGCTTCGAGAAGGAAGCTCCCAATCTGCTTTGGCAGATGGACTTCAAGGGCCACCTGCCGCTTGCCAACGGGACGCGGTGCCATCCGCTGACAATCGTCGACGATCACTCGCGCTATGTCCTGTGCCTGAAGGCCTGCGCCGACGAGCAGCGTCTGACCGTGCAGGATCACCTGACGGCGACGTTCCGTTGCTATGGCCTGCCGGAGGCCTTCTACACCGATAACGGCTCACCTTGGGGCGATACGTCAGGCGTTCGTTGGACCGGACTGAAGGTATGGCTGCTCAAGCTTGGCGTCAGGGTCGTGCACGCCAGGCCATGCCACCCGCAGGCCCGCGGCAAGAACGAGCGCTTCCACCGCACCCTGAAGGCCGAGGTCTTCGCCATGCGTCGCTTCCGCACCCTTGCGGAAGTCCAGCATGCCTTCGATGCCTGGCGGCCGGTCTACAATCTCGAGCGGCCTCACCAGGGCCTCGATATGCACGTTCCCGCCGAGCGCTTCCGGCCGAGCGCCCGTGCCATGCCGGCCCGCGTCCCGAACGTCGAATACGACAGCGGCGAGGTCGTGCGCAGGGTCTCGTCGACAAGACCCTACATCTCCTTCAAGGGGCGCTTCTGGAAAGTTCCCCAAGCCTTCGCGCGCGAACGCCTCGCCATCCGACCTTTGGATCGTGATGGCCATTACGGCATCTTCTTCGCAAGCTGGCAGGTCGCATCAATCGACTTGACCTGCGGCCAACCTGTCAGTGATGTGTCCGAACAGGTGTCAGCCATGTCTCCGGACTAAACACTCGACCGGGCGATCCAGTATTCCGAGACGTCAATCGCATGCGGAGGAGCCGCGGCGTACTGGATCGCCCGCCTTCGCGGGCGATGACACCGAGTGTAACGCGACGCCGCGCCTCAATACCCCCGCGCCCGCGCCAGCTGCTCGGTGTGGTAATTCGCATCCCCGAACAATTCCTCGCACACCCGCGCGCGCTTCATGAAGAAGCCGATGTCGAACTGGTCGGTCATGCCCATGCCGCCATGCATCTGCACGCCTTCCTGTACCGCGCGTGTGGCGGTGGTGCCGGCGCGCGCCTTGGCCACTGCGACGCTTGATGCGGCCTTGGCAACGTCCGCATCCAGCGCCTGGAGCGCCTTCATCACCGCGGCGCGGGTGATCTCGATGTCGACATAGAGCTCGGCGGCGCGGTGCTGGAGCGCCTGGAATTCGCCGATCAGCTTGCCGAACTGCTTGCGGCTCTTCAGGTACTCGACGGTGCGGCCGAACACCTCGTCGCTCAGGCCCACCATTTCGGAGGCGACCGCGCCGCGGCCGATATCGAGCACGCCGTCGAGCAGGCCGGCGGCCTGATCGACCTCGCCGAGCACGCTGTCGGCGTTGACCTCGACATTGGCAAGCTCGATCCGCGCCGCGTTGTGCGCATCGACCATGATGGTGCGCTCGATCGCGACGCCCTTGGCTTTGGGGTTGACCAGGAACAGCGTCAGGCCGTCACGCTCGCCGGCCGAGCCCGCGGTGCGCGCGGCGACGATGAGGAGATCGGCGACGTGGCCGTCGACGACCAGTGCCTTGGCGCCGGAGAGCTTGAAGCCGTTGCCGGCGCGCACGGCCTGGAGGCTGGTCTGAAGCGGGCGATGCTTGGCGCCCTCGTCGATCGCGAGCGTCGCCAGCAGCGAGCCGTTCGAAATCTTCGGCAAGAACTCCGACTTCTGCGCGGCATTGCCGCCGCGGTTCAGCGCCGAGGCCGCGACCACGCTGGTGGCGAGGAAGGGCGAGGGCATCAAGGTGCGGCCGATCTCCTCCATCACGATCCCGGCCTCGACGAAGCCAAGACCAGAGCCGCCGAACTCTTCCGGCACCAGCAGGCCGGCAAAGCCCATCTCGGCGAAGGAATGCCAGAACTCCTTGGAGAAGCCGGTGGGATCCTTGCTATCGCGCAAGTGACGCAGATGCGACACCGGCGCCTTGTCGCTGATCAGCCCGCGCGCAGAGTCGCGGAGCATCGATTGTTCTTCGGTGAGGACGAGGGGCATGGTGTTGTTTCCGGTTCGAAATCCAGTCTTGGTTCGTCATTCCGGGATGGCCCGAAGGGCCAGGCCCGGAATCCATCAGGCCGCATCTACGCGGTGAAATGGATTCCGGGTTCGCGACTTCGTCGCGCCCCGGAATGACGGGTGGTGAGGGACGCCTCACGCCCCCGGCAGATCGAGGATGCGCTTGGCGACGATGCCGAGCATTACCTCCGTCGTGCCGCCTTCGATCGAGTTGGCCTTGGTGCGCAGCCAGGCGCGCGGACGGGCGCCCTGCTTGGAGCGCTCGCTCTCCCATTCCAGCGCATCGACGCCGCCGGCCGACATCAGGATCTCGTAGCGGCGCTTGTTGAGCTCGGTGCCGTAATATTTCATCGCGGAGGAGAACGCCGGATGCGCCTGCCCCGCCTTGGCGAGATCGACCGCGCGCTCGGCGCAGGCGGCGAGCGCGGCTTCGTCGACGTCGAAGCTGGCGATCCGGCCGCGCAGCATCGCATCGTCGAGGCGACCTTGCGCATCGGTGCCGACCGAGTCAGCCGCGATCTGGCCGAGCGGGCGGCCGACGCCGCGCTCACCCATGCCCGAGATCATCGCGCGCTCGTGCTGGAGCAGATATTTCGCGACGTCCCAGCCGCGGTTGACGGTGCCGACCACATGCGATTTCGGCACGCGGACGCCGTCGAAGAAGGTCTCGCAGAACGGCGAATAACCGGAGATCAGGAGGATCGGCTTGGTCGTCACGCCCTTCGAGGTCATGTCGAACAGGATGAAGCTGATGCCGTCGTGCTTCTTCGCCGCGGGATCGGTGCGGACGAGGCAGAAGATCCAGTCGGCGTAATTGGCGTAGGACGTCCAGATCTTCTGGCCGGTGATGACGAAATCGTCACCGTCGCTCTCGGCGCGGGTCTGGAGCGAAGCAAGGTCGGAGCCGGCGTTCGGCTCGGAATAGCCCTGGCACCAGCGGATCAGGCCCGCCGCAATGTTCGGCAGATGCTCCTGCTTCTGCGCGTCGTTGCCGTATTTGAGCAGCGCCGGCCCGAGCATCCAGATGCCGAAGCTCGACAGCGGCGGCCGCGCGCCGATTCTTCCCATCTCCGCGCGCAACACTTTGTGCTCGGCCGCGGTCAATCCGCCGCCGCCATATTCCTTCGGCCAATCCGGCACGGTCCAGCCCTTGTCGCGCATGCGCTCGAACCAGATGCGCTGCGGCTCGGACGAGAATTTTGCGTTGCGGCCGCCCCAGAACACGTCGGCGTCCGAGGCCGCGGGCTTGCGCATCTCCGGCGGACAATTGGCTTCCAGCCAGGCGCGCGTTTGCTTGCGGAATTCTTCGAGATCGGCGGTTTCAGAATCGCTCATGGTCGTTTCCATCAATCAAAATCGACTTGTTGCCACGGACTCTGGGCCATCGCCTCGTGGAATTCAACCACTTCCGCAGGCGCATTCGGCTATAGTCGCCGCCACGGCGGTGCTTGAAAACAAAGAGGAAAAGCGAATGCGCCTGAAACTCCTTTCGCCTGGCGAAATGAACGAGAGCCAGCGTCAGACCTATGACGAGTCGATCGCCGGCAAGCGCGGCAAGCCGCCGGCGCCGATGATGGCCTGGCTGAGCAGCCCGGAGATGGCCCGTCACGCCACGCGGCTCGGCGAGGTCCTGCGCTTCGACACGATATTCCCCGCCAAGCTTTCGGAGATCGCGATCCTGGTGACGGCGCGGCACTGGAGCGCGCATTACGAATGGTACGCGCATAAGCGGCTCGCGCTCGCCGGCGGCATGGACCCGAAAATCATCGACGCGATCCGCGACCGCCGCACGCCAGAGTTCGACGATCCCAAGGCTAGGGCGATCTACGACGTCGCGAAGTCGCTGCATGAGGGGCATGGCGTCGAGAAGGGCCTCTATGACGACGCGGTGAAGCTGCTCGGCGAGCGCGGCGTGGTCGAGGTGATCGGGCTGTGCGGCTACTACACGCTGGTGTCGATGACGCTGAACACGTTCGAGTTCGAGCTGCCCGAGGGCGAGGTGTCGGAGCTGGCTTAGTTTCCTATTCGGAAACGATGGGTTTCGGGATAGGCCCGTAGCGCTGTCCCAAAGCCCGGCTTATTTGGAGATCACCAACGGAGCATTCCCATGTCGCAGAACCAAGCCGTCGATGCCGGCACCCGGATCGGCCACGTCCACCTCAAGGTCGCCGACCTCGATCGCGCGCTCGGCTTCTATTGCGGCGTGCTCGGCTTCGAGCTGATGCAGCGCATGGGCCCCGGTGCGGCCTTCATCTCGGCCGGCGGCTATCATCACCACATCGGGCTCAACACCTGGGAAAGCAAGGGCGGCTCGCCGCCTCCGCCCGGCACGACCGGGCTCTTTCACACCGCGATCCTCTATCCGACGCGGCCGGCGCTGGCGGATGCGCTGCACCGGGTGCTCTCCGCCGGCATCGCGCTGGATGGGGCCAGCGACCACGGCGTCAGCGAGGCGCTTTACCTGCGCGATCCCGACCAGAACGGCGTCGAGCTGTATTGGGACCGGCCCAGGGAGCAATGGCCGTTCGGGCCGGATGGCAAGCTTGCGATGATTACGAAGCGGCTGGATGTGGAGGCGCTGCTGAAGCAGCGGGAGGGGTAGGCTCCGCTCTCTCCCCACGTCATTGCGAGCGCAGCGAAGCAATCCAGACTGTCACCGCGGAGGTAGTCTGGATTGCTTCGTCGCAAGGGCTCCTCGCAATGACGGAGTGTGTTGAGGCGCCGTCGCGCCTCTATGCCGTCTTCGCGTGGGGCCTCCCGCGCACCATGATCAGCGCGGCCGCCACCATCTCCAGCGCGATGCAGAGATAGAACGGCATCGCGTAGCCGCCGGAGAAATCGCGCAGGAAGCCGACGACGCCGGGACCGAACGCATAGGTCACCTGGTTGATCGCGGTGTTGAGGCTGATCAGCACGCCGAACGAGGCGGAATCGAACTCCTGCTGCACGATCAGCGAGGGCAGCGTGATGAGGTTGCCGACCGAGAAGCCGAACACCGCGCAGGCCGCGATCAGCACATAGTCGTTGTGCAGGTTGATGACGACGAGAAGCGCCGCCGCCTGGCTCAGGAACGACAGCGCCGAGGCAAGGCGCTGGTTGAGCCGGTCGATCACCGTCGAGAACAACACGCGGCCGACCACCGCCATTGCCGTCAGCACCGCAACCGCCACGGCGGCGCGCTCGCGGCCGATCACGGGATCGAGGAACGAGATCAGGTGCACGATGAAGCCGACCTGCGCGAACAACACCAGCGCAAACGCGATCGTCACCGTGAGGAAGCCGACGTCGCGCAGCGCGTGCGCGCGGATCTGCGCCGACGATTGCGGCATCGCCTTCGCCGCCGCGTGCCAGCCATGGAGGTCGGGCGGGCGGCCGACGGCGAGCAGGATCACCGGCACGAGCAGCACCAGCATGGCGCCTGATGTGGCGTACATCGCGCTGGCAAAGCCGACATGGCTGATCATGGTCACCAGCAGCGGCACGCCGACGATGCCGCCGAAGCTGGCACCGTTGAGCGCGAGGCTGATCGCCATGCCGCGCCTGTGGTCGAACCACAGGCTGATCGTGTTGGTGATCATGGCGAGACTGGTGCCGGCCCAGCCGAAGGCAAGCACGGCGTTGGCGAGATAAAGCTGCCAGGGCTCACGCACCGCGCCGATCGCGACCGCCGCGGCGGCCATCGCCAGCGTGCCCGCGATCAGGCAGAGGCGCGGGCCGTATGTCCTGACGGCCTCACCGACGAAGACGACGAGCAGTGCGCCGAACAGATAGAAGAACGTCGTGCCTGAGGAGATCAGCGAGGCCGGCCAGCCCCGCGCACGCTGGAGCTCGGCGACATAAACGCTCTGGCCGTAGAAGCCGAGCCCCCAGCCGAAGGTCGCGAGCAGGAAGCACACCGCGACGATGCGCCAACCTTCATAGCGGAGCGAGGATTCGTCGCGCGTGGCGTGTCGAGGGTTGTCGAGCATTGCCGCTTACTCCGTCATGCCCGGGCTCGTCCCGGGCATCCACGTTCTTTGATCCGCACTCAAGACGTGGATGACCGGGACAAGCCCGGCCATGACGACATCTAAATAGCCCTCACCGAAAATCACTTCGATCGTGATCGAAGTATCGAGACTGCTGACAGCCTCCCGCCATCAGACCGCATCCGGGAACTCGCCCATGGCGGCGTCCAGCCGCGCCTTGCGGCGGCGCGCCCAGGAGACCAGCGAGAGCACGGCAAGCCCCAGCACGACCGGCGGGAACACCACCATGTTCACCGCGGACCAGCCGTAATTGGCGAGCAACTGCCCTGACGAGAACGAGCCGATCGCCATCATCCCGAACACCAGGAAGTCGTTGAAGGCCTGCACCTTGTTGCGCTCCTGCGGCCGGTGCGTCTCCAGCACCAGAGCGGACGCGCCGATGAAGGAGAAATTCCAGCCGACACCGAGCACGATCAGCGTGGCCCAGAAGTGCATCGCGGTGAGGCCGGAGAGACCGATGGTGGCCGCGCAGGCCTCGAGCAGCAGGCCGGCGCCTACGATCTTCGGCGCGCCGAAGCGCGCGATCAGCGCCCCCGTGAAGAAGCTCGGGCCATACATGGCGACGATGTGCCATTGAATGCCGAAATTGGAATCGCTGACGCTGAGGCCGCAGAGCTTCATGGCGAGCGGCGCCGAGGTCATCACCAGATTCATCATGGGATAGGAGATGACGCCGCACAGCGCCGCCGCAACGAAGCGCGGCTGGGTCACGATCGTGAGCAGAGGCCGGCCGCCATGCAGATCGGCCGGCGCGGGCTTCGGCATGTCGACGCCGGCGACGATGCCCATGGCGATCAGCGCCACCGCGGCCTGCACCAGGAAGCTGAAGGCGAACAGATAGGGCTGCCAGACGTCCATGGTCCATTGCACGAGCTGCGGACCGAGCACGCCGGCGAACACGCCGCCGGCCATCACCCAGGACACAGCCTTGGGCCGGTAGCCCGCGCTGGCACCATCGGCGGCGGCGAAGCGATAGGACTGCGCCACCGCGCCATAGAGACCGCCGAGGAAGGTCGCAACACAAAACAGCGCGAACGAGCCGTGCAGGATGGCGAACGAGCCGAGCAGGCCGGTGAGCGCGCCCAACCCGGTGCCGATGACGAAGGCGGCGCGGCGTCCGAAGCGGCGCGAGATCGCGCCGGTCGGCAGCGTGCCGGCGGCAAGGCCCACCACATACATCGAGATCGGCACGGTCGCGAACGACATGTCGGGCGCGAGCGTGGCGCCGACGATCGCGCCGGTGGCGAAGATGACAGCCGAGTTGGCGCCGGTCAGCGCCTGCGCGGCAGCAAGGCGCACCACATTGGCACGCACGCGGGCGTCGGCGGCGATCTCATTGGCTGAAGTCACGTCTAGCATCGGCATTTCCGCCCCAAGGGGCCTTCAAGGAGCCTCGTTGATTCCCGGCACTATGGAGCGGCGCGGGAGGGCGGGCAACCGGCGCAAACGGGCGCAGGCCATGCCTCTGACGCAATCGGACGGATGATAGCGGAGCCTGCTCTTGACGGCTTGCGCTCGATCAAATCCTATCCGCCGCGATCTCCAGGAGTTTCACTCATGTCCGTCGACGACAGGCCCACGCTCAGCGCTCCCGACGACGATCCCTGGCTGTGGCTGGAGGAGATCGAAGGCCAGCAGGCGCTCGATTTCGTGGAGCGGCAGAACAGCCTGACGCTCGACGCGTTTGGCGGAGCGGTCTTCGCGCGCGATCGCGATATCCTCGCTGCGATCTACGACCGGAAGGACAACATCCCCTATGTCAGCCGGCGCGGCACCGACCTGCACAATCTCTGGAAGGACGCCACCAACCCGCGCGGCCTATGGCGGCGAACCACGCTGGCGGAGTTTCGAAAAGCGAGCCCGGCGTGGGAGACCATGCTGGATATCGACCAGCTCGCGGCAAAGGAGGGCGAGGACTGGCTGCTGAGCTCGATCGTCACGATGCCGGGAAGCTCGCGCGCGATTCTGAGCCTGTCGCGCGGCGGCAGCGACGCCGTCACCTTGCGGGAATTCGACCTCGAGACGAAGAGCTTCGTGGCGGACGGCTTCACGCTGCCGGAAGCCAAGGGCGGCGTTGACTGGCTCGATCAGGACACGCTGCTGCTGTCGAGCGCCCATGGCGAGGGCATGGCCACGAGCTCGGGCTATGCGCGGACGGTGCGGCTTTGGCGTCGCGGCCAATCGGTCGAACAAGCGGCGGTGCTCTTCGAGACCTCGGCGAACGATATGGCGGTGTACTGCCATGTCGACCACATGACGGCAAACCCAAGAAGAATATGGTTCGGTCGTCTGCTGGATTTCTTCAACCTCAGCGTCTCGATCGGAGACCGGACCGGCCCCGTCTCGAAGATAGAACTTCCCACCAACATAGAGCTGCAAGCGCATGGCGACTGGCTCGCGATCAAGCCGCGCGAGGATTGGTCCGTGGCCGGACAGATGCACAAGGCGGACACCGTGCTCGGCATCTCGCTCTCGGACTTTCTGGCAGGCCGCCGCGAATTCACGGTGCTGTTCGAGCCGGCGCCTCGCCGGGCCGTACAGGGCTTCTTCTGGGCAGCGGGAAAGCTGGTGCTGTCGATCCTCGACGAGCTCAAGCCGCAATTCGAGATCTGCACGCCGTCCGCCGCGGGCTGGAGCCGCGCCGCACTCGGCGGCCTTCCGCAGATCGGCGTCGTCGACATCTGGCCGCTCGACCGTCATCCCTCCGAGAGCAATGGCGACCTGCTCGCCAACGTGCAGGATCCGCTCACGCCGCCCTCGCTGCTGTTGATCGAACGCGGCGTCGCAAGCCCGACCGTGCTGAAGCAGGCGCCGAAGACGTTCACCGCCGACGGCCTCGTGGTGACCCAGCACGAGGCGATCTCGATCGACGGCGAGCGCATTCCCTATGTGCAGACCGGTCCCGCCAAAGAGACCGGCGATGCGCCGGTCTATATGAGCGCCTATGGCGGCTTCGCCCATGCGGTGAAGCCGTACTACAATTCGTCGCTCGGCAAGCTGTGGCTGGAGCGCGGCGGCACGACGGTGCAGGCGAATTTGCGCGGCGGCGGCGAATTCGGCACGCGCTGGCACGATGCCGGCCGGCTCGCCGGCAAGAAGCTGTCGCATGACGATTTCGCCGCGGTTGCCGCCGATCTCGTCCGCCGCGGCGTGACGACGGCGAAGCGCATCGCGGCACAGGGCGGCTCGAACGGCGGCATCCTCATCACCAACATGCTGGTGCGATACCCCGAACGCTTCGGCGCGCTGTTCTGCACCATCCCGCTGATCGACATGCGCCGCTACACCAAGCTGCTCGCGGGCGCGAGCTGGATCGCGGAATATGGCGATCCCGACAAGCCCGAGGAGTGGGAGTGGCTCAAGACCTACTCCGCCTATCACACCGCAAAACCCGGCCAGCTTTATCCGCCGATCCTGATCGCCACCACGCGGCGCGACGACCGCGTCCATCCCGGCCACGCCCGCAAGATGGCGGCGAAGCTCCAGGCGATGGGCTATGAGGCCTGGTTCTACGAGCCGGCGGCGGGCGGCCACGGCTACGGCAAGGACAACAAGGAGCGCGCCGGCTTCGAGGTGCTGGGCTTCCGGTTCTTGAAGGAGAAGATCGGCTGGCGGGACGGCGAGGCGTGACGCGTTTGAGGCGCCGAAGATCGTCATGGCCGGGCATAGCCGTCCGAAGGACGGCGGCGCTTCCGCTCGCCTATGTCCCGGCCATCCACGTCTAGCCCCGCGGTACGAAGAACGCGGATGCCCGGGCCTTCGCCGCGCCGAAGCGGCTTCGGCCGCGCAGGCGGGACAAGCCCGGGCATGACGACCTTCTAGCGCGCAAACACCAGCGTGAGATTGTTCGCCGGCATCTCGATCGTATCGATCAGACCAAGGCCTGCGCCTTTCGCCAGCGTCTCGACATCGCCGATGTCGCGCACGCCCCAGTCGGGATTGCCTTCGCGCAACGACGTGTCGAACACCGCGTTGCTGAGCGCGGTGTGCTTGCCGTCGCGCTTGAACGGGCCGTACAGGAACAGCTTGCCGTCCGCGCGCAGATAGCGGCCGGCGCCGGCGAACAGGCCTTCGGCCACGGTCCACGGCGCGATGTGGATGACATTGGCGCAGAACACGGCCGCGAGGTCGGTCGGCCCCTGCCCGCTTCGCATCTCCGGACACCAGCCGGGATCGGAGAGGTCGATCCGCAACGGCGAGCGGATGTTTGGCAGGCCCGAATGGACGCGCCAGGCCTCGATGCTCTTCACGTGCCGCTGGTTGAGGTCGCTCGGCCACCAGACGAGATCGGGCGTATGGCGGGCGAAATGGACCACGTGCTGGCCGGTTCCGCTGCCGACCTCGACCACGTTTCCGGAACACCCGGCAAGATGCTTTTCCAGGGCCGCCCAGAGCGCCTCGTGATTGCGATGGAATGCCGGCGCATCGAGCCGCCCGTCGGGCTCGACCCGTCCGCCGTCCTTGCCAAATTCGACGACATATTCAGCCAAGTGAGGTCCCCTTGAAAAAACGAGAACACGATGAAAACGGATGAGCGCCCAAACGCCCTCGAACCAGCCGGCCGCACCCACGAGCCAATCGGCCGAACAAATAATCTCATTAGTTGCAATGCGGAAGATATTAACTCCATTTTGCCGCGTGCATAGTCTTGATTGTCAGGCGATGCCCTTTGTGCTTTGGAACGCTTCTGTTTCCGCGATCGAAACCATAGACATAACGCCTCGGAATGACGCCTTGACCGCCTTTTCCCGGACGCCTGCCCTGTTCTTCCTGCTGGCCTTCGCCGCCGGCCTCGCCAGCCCGGCGCAGGCGCAATCCGCCGTGGCAGAGGGCCGGAGGCTCGCCTTCGACCGCGGCAAGGGCAATTGTCTGACCTGCCACGTCATCAAGGGCGGCGACCTGCCGGGAACGATCGGCCCGGAGCTGAAGGACCTCAAGGCGAGATTCCCCGATCGCAACGAGCTGGTCGCGATCATCTTCGACGAGACCAAGCGCAATCCGCAGACCATGATGCCGCCGTTCGGCCGGAACCGGATTTTGACCGACCAGGAGATCAGCGCGATCGTTGATTTCCTGCAAACCCTGTGACTTCCGGCACGCCAGGAGAGCTTAGATGACCACGACCACCGGCCCTCATCCGACGCGGCGCCTGATCCTTCAGGGCGCAGGCTCCGTCGCGCTGCTCGGCCTCGGCAACCTGCCGTTCGGCGCCACGTCCGCAGTCGCGGCGGCCAACGACAAATATCCGGAAGAGGCGTTCAAGCTGAAGAACGAGGCGGACGCGATCAAGGCGCTCTACGGCAAGACCGCCGAGCCTTCCGACAAGGTCAAGCTGGATGCGCCGGAGATCGCCGAGAATGGCGGCGTCGTGCCGATCTCGGTGACGACGACGCTCGACAAGGTCACGTCGATCTCGTTCTTCGTGGCCGAGAACCCGAACGCGCTGGCAGCGTCATACAGGATTCCCGATGGCACGCTGCCGAGCGTCGCCAATCGCCTGAAGATGGCCAAGACCACCAACGTGACTGCGATCGTGGAAGCCGACGGCAAGCTCTACAGCGCGACCAAGGAAGTGAAAGTCACTGTCGGCGGCTGCGGCGGCTAGGAGAAATCGAAATGGCATCCAGCATTCGCGTACGCGCCACCACCAACGGCGACATCACCGAGGTGCAGGCGCTGATCCAGCACCCCATGGACACCGGCCTGGTCAAGGATTCCAAGGGCGAACTGATCCCGGCGCACTTCATCCAGCAGCTGAGGTTCGAATATAACGGCAAGGACGTCTTCGTCGCCGATTGGGGCACCGCGGTCTCGAAGGACCCCTATGTGAAGTTCAGCTTCAAGGGCGCCAAGAAGGGCGACGACCTCAAGATCTCCTGGACCGACAACAAGGGTGGGTCGGATACGACCACCGCGAAGATCGCGTGATGAAGACCCGCTCCGCCCTCCTGCTTGGCTCGTTGAGCGCCGCGCTTGTCGCGTTCGCCCTCACCTCTCCACGCGTGGTCGCGGCCGACAAGGTCGATCCCGTTGCCGATGCGAAAGCGTTCCAGAACTTCTTCTTCCAGAAATTTCCCGATGTGAAGCACGAGGATTTCGTCAACGGTCCTTATTCCATGAACGAGGACATGAAGCGGCAATGGCAGGAGAAGGAGGAATTCCCGCCTTACGAGTTCGCGCTCGACGCCGGCAAGGAAATGTTCGCCACCCCGTTCAAGAACGGCAAGACCTATGCCGACTGCTTTCCGAATGGCGGCATCGGCATTCGCCAGAACTATCCTTACTTCGACACGAAGGAAGGCAAGGTCGTCACGCTGGAGCTCGCGCTCAACCGCTGCCGCGAGGCCAATGGCGAAGCGCCCTATTCCTACGTCAAGGACGAGATGGCCTCGCTGACCGCCTATATGGCCTTCACCTCGCGCGGCAAGCCGATGGACATCAAGATCCCCGACGATCCCCGCGCGCTCGCCGCGTTCGAGAACGGCAAGCGCTATTTCTACACCAGGCGCGGCCAGATGAATTTCTCCTGCGCGAGCTGCCACGTGCAGAGCCCGGGCGAACGCATCCGTGCCGAGATCCTGGCGCCGGCGCTCGGCATTTTGAACGCGATGCCGATCTACCGCTCCGAATGGAGCGGCATGGGCACGACCAGCCGCCGCTTCGTCACCTGCAACAGCCAGACCCGGGCGGTTCCGCTGGAGCCGCAGGCGGATGAATATCGCGACGTCGAATATTTCCTCTCCTACGTCGCCAATGGCCTGCCGATATCGGGACCGGGAGCGCGGCCATGAAGCGGTCATTTCCTCTCGCCATGCTGCTCGCTCTTAGCCTCGCGCCAGCCGCGCGGGCGGCAAATGAGGCGGATTACAAGGCGGCCTATGCCGCCGCCGAAGCCGCCTCCAAGGAGGCAGCCGGCATGCGCAATCAGTGGACCGTGACCGTCTCGACGCTGGCGGCGGCGAAGAAGGCGGCCGATGGCGGCGATTTCGACCGCGCCATGGCCGCGGCCAAGGAGGCCGAGGCGCTGGCGAAGGCGTCGATCTTCCAGGCCACGTCCGAAAAAGACGCCTGGAAGGCGATGGAAATCCGCTAGACTGGACCTCAGATGAACTGCCGATGAGGCGCGAAGGATTCTGGATGGCGATCCGCCGCCGTGATTTCCTGAAGAGTGCAGGCGTTGCCGCAGCATCGCTCAGCCTGCCGCGGCTTGCGCGCGGCACTGAAGCGGCGAGCATCTACGACATCGAGCGTTTCGGCCGTGCGCGGATCCTGCACATCACCGATACGCACGCGCAGCTCAACCCGGTGTATTTCCGCGAGCCGAGCGTCAATATCGGCATCGGGGAGATGGCGGGGCGACCACCGCATCTGGTCGGGCGGGCCTTCCTGGAGCGCTTCAACATCCGGCCCGACAGCGCCGATGCCTATGCCTTCACCTGCTTCGAGTTCGAGAAATCCGCGGGCCGCTTCGGCAAGCTCGGCGGCTTTGCCCATCTGAAGACGCTCGTCGACCGCTTGCGCGGCGACGTCGGCGAAAGCCACTCGCTGCTCGTCGATGGCGGCGACCTCTGGCAGGGCACGGGGCTTGCCAACGTCATGCAGGGCCGCGACATGGTCGAGGTCGCCAATCTGCTCGGCATCGAGGCGATGACCGGGCATTGGGAATTCACCTATGGCGAGCAGGCGCTGCGCGACAATCTCGAGCGCTTCAAGGGCGATTTCCTGGCGCAGAACGTATTCCTGACCGAGGAAGCCGCGTTCAACGATGCCCGCGCCTTCGACAAGGCAACAGGGCGCGTCTTCAAGCCCTCCGTGATCAAGGAGCTCGGCGGTTATCGCGTCGCGATCGTCGGCCAGGCCTTCCCTTACGTGCCGATCGCGCATCCAAAACGGTTCACGCCGGACTGGACCTTTGGCATCCGCGAGGAAGAACTTCAGAAGCATGTCGATGCCTTGCGCAACGCCGAGAAGGTCGATGCCGTCATCCTGCTGTCGCACAACGGCATGGACGTTGACCTCAAGCTCGCAAGCCGCGTCACCGGCATCGACGTCATCCTCGGCGGCCACACCCACGACGCCGTGCCGCAGCCGATTCCCGTGAAGAACGCCAGCGGCACGACGCTCGTCACCAATGCCGGCTCCAACGGGAAATTCCTGGGCGTGCTCGATCTCGCGCTCGACAAGGGCAAGGTCAGCGACGTCAAATATCATCTGCTGCCGGTCTATTCCGAGCTGCTGAAGCCCGATCCTGCGATGGCGGAGCTGATCGGCCGGGTTCGTGCGCCGCACGTCGCCGACTGGTCGGAGAAGATCGCAACGCCCGACCGGCTGCTCTATCGCCGTGGCAATTTCTCCGGACCCGTCGATGAGCTGATCTGCTCGGCGCTGCGCACCGAGCTCGATGCCGAGATCGCATTGTCGCCGGGCTTCCGCTGGGGCGTCACCGCGCTGTCCGGCCAGGCGCTGACCATGGAGGATGTGCTCGCGGAAACCGCGATCAGCTATCCCGAGACCTATGTGCAGGAGATGACCGGCGCGCAGATCAAGGACGTGCTCGAAGACATCTGCGACAATCTCTTCAACGCCGATCCCTACTACCAGCAGGGCGGCGACATGGTGCGCGCCGGCGGCCTCAGCTACACCTGCACGCCGGCGGGCGCGATCGGCGGCCGCATCTCGGAGCTGAAGCTCAACGACGGCAAGGCGATCAGCGCCAGCCACCGCTACAAGGTCGCGGGCTGGGCCTCGGTCAACGGCCAGCAGGGCGCGCCGGTGTGGGACGTGGTGGCCAGATATCTGCGCTCGGGCCGGATGCTTCAGGAGCGGCTCGGCTCCGGCGTCACGCTGAAGGGCGTCGAGGACAATCCGGGGATTGCAGGACAGGGATGACGCGCTTGCAAATGCTTCGCGCGCTGCTGCTGGCGCTGCTCGCCTGGACCGCGATGCCACCGGCGTCTGCACAGCAGGTGCCGCTCCAGGACAAGCCGTTCGCCGAGCACAAGATCGTGCTCCAGCTCTCCGACGGCGATGCCAGGAAGCAGGCGCTGGTGCTGAGCGTCGCCAACAATCTGCTGAAGGCCTACGACCCCGACAAGGTCGCGATCGAGGTGGTGGCGTTCGGCCCCGGCATCGATCTGCTGCTGCCGGGCAGCGAACGCCGCAAGCAGGTCGAGAGCCTGATCGCGCAAGGCGTGCGCTTCGACATCTGCCTCAACACCGTCGACACGATCGAGCGGGAGACGGGCAAGCGGCCCGAATTCATCCCCGCCGCCACCCCGGTGCAGGTCGGGGTCGGGCAGATCCTGTTCCTGGCGGAGAATGGGTACACGGTGGTGCGGCCGTAAGGCGCTCGCAACACCCTCCCCATTGTCCCGGACAAGCGAGACAACGAAACCTGAGTTCGCGGCACGCTCGCCGTCATTCCCCGCGCAGGCGGGGAATCCAGTACGCCGCGGCTTCTCCGTACCCCTCGCCGTCTCGGAGTACTGGATCGCCCGCCTTCGCGGGCGATGACAGGGGTATGTGGCGGGGCAGCCGAGGCCCACTACCCCGCAATACGAATCTTCTAAATTTTCTCATACTCACAGTGGATTACTTCTCTTTTAGACCCGAACCGTAGTAGAATTTGCAATCAGCTCCACGCCGGGGTCTTGCCATGATCTTCCGCCAGCTCTTCGACAGTGTTTCGGGCACCTACAGTTACGTCCTTGCCAGCCGCCCCGGCGGCGAGGCGCTGATCCTCGATCCCGTGCTGGAGAAGGTCGATCGTTACTGCCAGTTGCTGCGCGAGCTCGACCTCAAGCTGGTCAAGGCGGTCGACACCCACCTTCATGCCGACCACGTCACCGGGCTCGGCGAGCTGCGCGACCGCACCCATTGCATGACCGTGATGGGCGACCAGACCAAGGCCGACGTGGTGGCGATGCGGGTCGCCGACGGCGACAAGGTGACGATCGAGGGCCTGTCGCTCGACGTGATGTACACGCCCGGCCACACCGACGATTCCTATTCCTACCTGATGGGCGACCGCGTCTTCACCGGCGACACGCTGCTGATCCGCGGCACCGGCCGCACCGATTTCCAGAACGGCTCCTCGCGCGCGCAGTACGATTCGATCTTCAACCGCCTGCTCAAGCTGCCGGACGAGACGATGGTGTTCCCGGCGCATGACTACAAGGGCGACACCGTCTCCACCATCGGCGAGGAGAAGCGCTACAATCCGCGGCTCCAGGTGCGCTCGGTCGACGAGTATATCGAGCTGATGGCGAACCTGAAGCTGCCCAATCCGAAGATGATGGACGTGGCGGTGCCCGCCAACATGCGCGTCGGCCTGCATCAGGAGGAGCTGGAGAAGGAGGGCCGCGCGCTGAGCGCCAGCGAGGCGATCCGCGTCCTCGGCCGGCCCGACATCCTGCTGGTCGATCTGCGCGAGACCAACGAGCGCGCCAAACACGGCATGCTCGAAGGCGCGCTGCACACGCCCTATCCGTCCGTCGAGGAGAGCCTGAAGCCCGGCGGCATGCTGCGCGAGGTCGCGGCCGCCACCGGCCGCCGCGTCGTGTTCTTCTGCGCCTTCGGCGAACGCTCGGCGATGGCCGTCGCGGCTGCGAAGGACGCAGGCCTCGCCAATACCGCCCATATCGCCGGCGGCATCGATGCCTGGAAGAAGGCGGGCGGACCGGTGGTGCACTGACGGCCCGGCGCGCCATTCTTGAGATAAGTCAGGCGCCACCTACATATTGCGACTAGGATCGGATGCAGCATCACCATCCGGGAACAGCCATGGCCAAGACCGCCAACACGACCGCCAAGCCGAGCGAGCCGCCCAAGACTGCCAGCGAGAAGCTGGCGGACGACAAGGCGAAGAAGCCGCCACCGCGCGATCCCGACGACGACGATTACGAAGACGGCGACATCGCAACACCGAAGCGTGACCGGTACGGTCCCGATGACGAGCCGTTGTGAGGGGCTCAGCTCTGACCACGCTCTCAACTGTCGTCCTGGCGAAAGCCAGGACCCATACCGCGTGATCTCTCGATTGTGACCGGTCGCAGTACCGGACGACGATCCTCCGCCAAACCCCTCCCCGGGGTAATGGGTCCTGGCTTTCGCCAGGACGACGATGTGGGGGCACTGCGCCCGCCTTTATCGTGAGGCCTCTCACCACCCCGCACTACCTGCCATGCGCCTGCGTTCATGGACAAATAACGGCTGTCCCCGATAGTTTGCGCTCCCCCAGGGAGTGAAACCACCGCAATGGTCGACGTTCTCGCCGCACCGCAGCAAGGCAAGGCGGACAGTGCGCTGCGCACGCTGACGGGAATCTCGATCGCGCATTGGGTCAGCCATTTCCATCTGCTGGTCCTGCCGATGCTGTTCCCGTTCCTGAAGGACCGGCTCGGCGTCGGCTATGTCGAGCTCGGCTTTGCGCTGACCACCCTTGCCGTCGTATCGGGCCTGACGCAGGCGCCGACCGGCTATCTCGTCGACCATTTTGGCGCGCGCAGGATCTTGCTGATCGGACTCACGCTCGGCGGCCTCGCGCTGATCCTGCTCGGCCTGCATTTGAGCTACGCCTCGCTGATCGCCTGCGCCGTGCTGCTCGGGCTCGCCAACAGCGTCTATCACCCCGCCGACTACGCGATCCTGGCCGAGCACATGGACGAAGCGCGGATGGGCCGCGCCTTCTCGATCCACACCTTTGCCGGCTATCTCGGCGGCGCCGTGACGCCGGCGATCGTCGCCGCGCTGGTGACCGTATCCGGTGGCGTCGGCGCATTGATCGCGTCGGGCGCGATCGCCATTCTGGTGGCGCTGCTGCTGGTCGCCATGGGCATCCCCGAGGCCGGCGCACACAAGAAAAAGCCGGGCAACGAAAACGCGCCGAAGCAGGCCGTGATCACGCCGGCGCTGGTCACGCTGACCGCGCTGTTCATGCTGCTCAGCCTGTCGGTCGCCGGCATCAACAATTTCGGCGTGGTGGCGCTGATGAGCGGCTACGGCGCCTCTTATTCGATCGCCAACGTCGCACTGACCGCGTTCCTCGCGGCCAGCGCCGCGGGCGTGCTCGCAGGCGGCTTCCTCGCCGACCATACCGAGCGTCACGGCTATGTCGCCGCCGCCTGCTTTGCCGCGAACGCGGCGATCGTGCTCCTGATCGCACTGGTGACGCTGCCCGGCTGGGCTTTGACCGCGACGATGACGGCGGCGGGCTTTCTCTCCGGCGTGATCGCGCCCTCGCGGGACATGCTGGTGCGCAATGCGGCTCCTGCCGGCGCGGCCGGCCGCGCCTTCGGCATCGTCTCCACCGGCTTCAATCTTGGCGGCATCGTCAGCCCGCTGCTGTTCGGCTGGATCATGGACCAGAGCGCGCCGCACTGGGTGTTCGGCGCCTCCGTGATCTTCATGGTGGCGACCGTGGTGCTGTCGCCGTTCACGGAGCGGAAGCCTGCCAAGGCGTAGCTACAAATTCAGTCGTCGTCCCTGCGAACGCAGGGACCCATAACCACAGGGAGCGGTTGACGCGCGAAGTTGGTAACTCCGAGTCTTCGCAAAACTGCTCCCTGTGTTTATGGGTCCCGGATCTGCGCTTCGCTTGTCCGGGACGACGGCCGAGAGAACTGCGCGCAACAAAAACAAAACGGGAAGAAACCTCATGACCAATCCTGATCTCGTGATCCGCGGCGGCACGGTCGCGGATGGCAACGGCGGTGAGCTGTTCGAGGCCGATGTCGCCATCACCGGCGGCAGGATCAGCGAGGTCGGGAAGGTCTCCGGCACAGGCAAAGAAGAAATCGACGCGCGCGGCAAGCTGGTGACGCCGGGCTTCGTCGACGTCCACACCCATTATGACGGGCAGGTCACCTGGAGCCAGGACATCACGCCGTCGTCCCAGAACGGCGTCACCACCGCGATCATGGGCAATTGCGGCGTCGGCTTTGCGCCGTGCAAGCCTGCCGACCACACCCGCCTGATCCAGCTGATGGAAGGCGTCGAGGACATTCCCGAGCCGGTGCTGAGCGCCGGCATTCCCTGGGCCTGGGAGAGCTTTCCCGACTACATGAACTGGCTGTCCAGGCGCGATTTCGACATCGATGTCGGCGCGCAATTGCCGCATGCGGCGCTGCGCGTCTATGTGATGGGCGAGCGCGGCGCGCGCCGCGATCCCTCAACCGCGGAGGACAATGCGGCGATGGCCAAGCTCGCGGGCGAGGCGGTGCGCTCCGGCGCGCTCGGCTTCTCGACCTCGCGCACGCTCAACCACCGCACCTCGACCGGCGACTTCACGCCGACCCTGAAGGCCGGCGAGGACGAGCTCACCGCGATCGCAGGCGCGATGCATGCTGAGGGCCGCAGCGTGCTGCAATTCGTGCTCGACCTTTCCACCATCCACGAAGACCTGCCGATGATGCTGCGGGTGGCTGATGCCACGAAGTGCCCGATCTCGTTCTCGATCACGCAGAACGACAAGGCGCCGCAGCGCTGGCGCCAGACGCTGGACGAGATCAATGCCGCGGCCAAGCGCGGCCTCTCCATCACCGCGCAGATCGCGGCGCGCCCGGTCGGCCTGCTGCTCGGCCTCGAGCTGTCGCGCAATCCGTTCCAGACCCATCCGAGCTACGGACGAATCGCGCATCTGCCGCTGAAGGAGCGGCTGGCGCGGCTGCATCAGAGCGAGGTCCGCCAGGCGATCCTGAGCGAGACGGCGACCGCGACCGACGATCCGCTGTTCTTCCGGCCCAACTACGACAAGATGTTCCTGCTCGGCGATCCCCCCGATTACGAGCAGCCGCCGGAGAACGCGCTCGGCCCGCAGGCGCGCAAGCAGGGACGGCGGCCCGAGGAGCTCGCCTACGACGCGATGCTGTCGGACGAAGGCCGCGGCATGCTCTACGTGCCGTTCCTCAACTATGCCGACGGCAATCTCGATGCGACGCGCGAGATGCTGATCGATCCGCAATCGGTGCCGGGCCTGTCCGACGGCGGCGCGCATTGCGGCATCATCTGCGATGCGAGCTTCCCGACCTATCTGCTGACGCACTGGACGCGCGACCGCAAGCGCGGCGAGAAGCTGACGATCCCGTTCGTGGTCGCGGCGCAGTCGCGCAAGACCGCGCTCTCGGTCGGCCTCACCGATCGCGGATTGATCGCGCCCGGATATAAAGCTGATATCAACGTGATCGACTATGACCGCCTGCATCTGCATCCACCGAAGGTGCATTACGATCTGCCGGTCGGCGGGCGGCGACTGTTGCAGGACGTCGACGGCTATGAGGCGACCATCGTGTCGGGCGTGGTGACGCGGCGGCACGGCGAGGCGACGGGGCGCCGGCCGGGGAAGCTGATCCGGGGCGCGCAGGGGGTGGTGTAGTAGCGCAGACTGCGTGTGAGACGCGAAGCCGGCGCCTCACTCTCACTGTCGTCCCGGCCTAGTTGCGCAATTGCGCACGGGGGCCGGGACCCATAACCACGAAAGGAAGTTGGAGCGCAGAACTCCCACTCCGAGTCTTCGTCAAACTCCCTGGGGGTATGGGTCCCGGCCTTCGCCGGGACGACGGCTGCGTTTGTGGTTTGCTTTTAGGCCAAATCTTACGTCGGCGACACTGCACCCTTCAGCGCCGCTGCCTTCGGGGCGGCACCGCGCGTCAGCCTGGCCTTTTCCGTGTTCGGCCAGAGCAGGAGCAGGCCGAGCAGGCCGGAGCCGACCATGATCACGGCGTTGATGGTGAAGCCGGTCATGTAGCCGTCGAGCATGCTGCCGGCGCGCTGGATCACGGTGCCCATCACGGCGGGCGCGATGATGCCCGAGAGCGTGTAGAGCGCGCCGTAGATTGCCAGGATCGCGCCGCGCTGCGACGACGGCGTGAATTCGCCGAGCATGGGCGGACAGACGACGTAGATCGCGCCGCACAGGCCCGTTCCGACCACGAGCGAGGCGAGCTGGAGGCCGGCGCCCTGGACATGCGGCATCGCCGCCAGGATCAGGCCGCCGACGATCAACGGGACCGAGCCGAGCACGCCGCGAGCGACGCGCGTGGTCGAGCCACGGGCCATCATCAGTTGCGAGATCCAGCCCGTCAGGATCACGATGGTGGCGCCGAACACCCAGGGCAGGGTCGAAATCCAGCCGGCCTGGCTCTGCGAGAAGCCGAGGCCCTTGATGATGAACGGCGTGAACCAGGTCAGCCCGAGCGACAATGCCCAATAAGCCCCGAAGGTCGCCGCGACGCAGCCGACGAAGGTGCGCGAGGTGAGAAGCTGAAGATAGGGAATTTTCGTCTCGGTGACGGCAAGGGTCTGCGTGTCCTCCAGCGGCCCCTCCTTGCCGAGCGCGAGCCAGGCACAGACCCAGATCAGGCCGACGACGCCGAGCGCGCCGAAGGCGTAGTGCCAGGAGTGATTGACGATGACCCAGTTCAGCGCCGGCACCGCCAGGATGACGCCGAAGGCCGAGCCCTGCGACAGGATCGCAGTCGGCAGCGTGCGCTTCTCGTCGGGGAACCATTTGTAGATGGCGTGCGCGGCAACCGAGAAGGCCGGGCCTTCACCGGCGCCCAGCACGATGCGGCAGACCAGCAGCGTGGTGAAGGAGACGGTGCCGACCATCGGAAACTGCGCCAGCGCCCAGACCACCGCGAGCGACAGCAGCACCCAGCGCGTCGGCACCTTGTTGACGATGAAGCCGACCACGATGGCCGAGATCGAGAACAGGAAGAAGAATGAGGAGCCGAGCAGGCCGAATTGCTCCGGAGTGAGCTTGAGGTCCGCCATGATCGGCACGCCGGCGAGGCCGACGACGATCTTGTCGGCAAAGTTGACCAGCATGAACAGAAACAGCAGAAAGGTGACCGTCCAGGCGCCCTTTGGCGTTTCCCCGGATGTCGTCGTCTTGCCCGCCACCATGGGCGTTCCCTGAGCGCTCATCGTTCTCCCCGTGTCTTTTTGGCACTTTTTTGATTTGGCCGTTGTTGGAGCTAACAACGGCTTCGACGGCAACGCAACCCCGGCATTTCCGCAGCAGGTGTGCTACGCAGCATTTCCGTTAATTCCGTCCGGCGCCATTCATCGTGCTGAGCATCCGAAATCTCTCCAAGACGTTCTCCTCGGCCGCCGAACCGGTCCACGTGCTGCGCGGCGTCGACCTCGACCTCAAGGCCGGCGAACGCGTCGCGCTGACCGGCGAATCCGGCAGCGGCAAGAGCACGCTGCTGCACCTGATCGCCGGGCTCGACGCCGCCGACGGCGGCTCGATCCGGATGGCGGACATCGAGGTCACCACGCTGTCGGACGCGGGGCGCGCGAGCTTGCGGCGCGACCGGATCGGCCTCGTGTTCCAACAGTACAACCTGATCCCGAGCCTGTCGGTCGCGGACAATCTCGCTTTCCAGGCGCGGATCGCCGGCCGGCATGACGCGGCCTGGTCCAGGGAGCTGATCGAACGGCTCGGGCTCGGCACCCTCCTGACGCGCTATCCCGAGCAATTGTCCGGCGGCCAGCAGCAGCGGGTCGCGATCGGCCGGGCGCTGGCGACAAAACCCTCGCTGCTGCTCGCGGACGAGCCGACCGGCAATCTGGATGAAGCGACCGCCGAGGACGTGCTGGCGCTGACGCGCGACCTCGTCACGCGCACCGGCTGCGGCTTCCTGATGGTGACGCACAGCCTGCATCTGGCCGCTACGCTCGACCGCCATCTCACCCTGCATGCGGGGCGGATCACATGAAGCGCGCGCTGTGGGTCCTCGCGGTGCTCCTGAGCCATTGGCGGCGGCACAGGATGCAGTTCGCGACGCTTCTGATCGGGCTGATCGCCGCAACCGCGCTGTGGAGCGGCGTGCAGGCGATCAACCAGCAGGCCCGCAACGCCTATGACCGCGCCGCCGCGACGTTCGGCGGCGTACGCACGGCGATGCTGGTCGCGCCTGATACCGCGACCTTTTCGCAAGACCTGTTCGTCAGGCTCCGCCGCGCGGGCTGGCCGGTCTCGCCGGTGCTGGAAGGCCGCGTCCAGATCAACGGACGCTCGGTGCGGCTGCTCGGCATCGAGCCGGTCACGCTGCCGGTGGATGTCGGCAACGCGCCGCGCCTTGGTGCCTCGGATCTGAGCAGCTTCGTCGCGCCGCCCGGCCGGACGCTGGTGGCGAAGGAGACGCTGAGCGATTTGCAGGAGCAGGAAGGCGCGGCGCCGCCGATCAGCAGCGGCGCAAAGCTGCCGCCGCTGCACGTGCAGCCGCAGCTCGTGCCCGACGTGCTGGTGGTCGATATCGGCGTGGCGCAGAAGCTCCTGAACAAGCCGGACCAGGTGTCTCGCCTCCTGATCGGCAAGCCGAAGGGCAAGCCCGCGCCGCTGGCGAGCGTCGTCGGTGACCGGCTGCAACGGATCGAGCCGAATGCGGAGACGGAGCTGGAGCGCCTCACCGACAGTTTTCATCTCAACCTCACCGCCTTCGGCCTGTTGTCGTTCTTCGTCGGCCTGTTCATCGTCAACTCGGCCGTCGGGCTCGCCTTCGAGCAGCGGCTGCCGATGCTGCGCACGTTGCGGGCCTGCGGCGCCTCGGCGCGGCTGGTCAATACGGTGCTGGTGATCGAGCTGGTGGCGCTGGCGCTGGTCGCCGGACTAATCGGGCTCGTCTGCGGCTATTTCATCGCGGCTGCGCTGTTGCCCGACGTCGCGGCGTCGCTGCGCGGGCTCTATGGCGCGCAGATCCCGGGGCAGCTCACGCTGCGGCCCGAATGGTGGCTCGCCGGCATCGGCATCAGCGTTGCCGGCGCGCTCGTTGCGGCGGCGACCAGCCTGATCAAGGCGATCCGGATGCCGGTGCTGGCCACCGCGCAGCCATACGCCTGGCAGCAGAGGCAGCGCCGCTGGCTGATCCTGCAAAGCGTTGCGGCGTGCACGGTGTTCGCGGTGGCGCTGCTGCTGCTTCACTATGGCGAGTCGCTGATCGCAGGCTTCGGCGTGCTGGCGGCGTTGATGCTGGGCGCGGCGCTGATCCTGCCGGCTTTCCTCGACATCATCCTGCGCGCGGGCCAGCGCGGCGCGCGAGGGCCGCTCGCGCTGTGGTTCTGGGCCGACAGCCGGCAGCAGCTCTCCGGGCTGTCGCTCGCGCTGATGGCGCTGCTGCTCGCCCTCGCCGTCAATGTCGGCGTCTCCACCATGGTGGAAACGTTCAGCCGTACCTTCATCGGCTGGCTCAACGGACGGCTCGTGGCCGACGTCTACATCAGCGCCTCCGACAATGCGCAAGGTGTCGCGATCCGCAACTGGCTGAAGGAGCGCAGCGAAGTCCAGGCGATCCTGTCGGGCGGCCGCGCCGAGACGCAAGTTCAGGGCCAGCCGGTGGAGCTGTTCGGCCTTCCCGATCACACGCTCTATCGCGAGCGCTGGCCGCTGCTGGAGACTGCGCCGCGCGCCTGGACCCGGCTCGTGCCGGGCAATGCCGCCTTCATCAGCGAGCAGTTGAGCCGGCGGCTGAACGTTCGCGTCGGCGACGTCGTCGAGGTGCCGGCGCCGGGCGGGACCTGGGAGCTCGATATCGTCGGCATCTATGCCGATTACGGCAATCCCAAGGGACAGCTCGCCGTGAACGTCGCGGCGCTGATCCGGCAATTTCCGCAGACGCCGCAGACGCGGATCGGGCTCATTGTCCCACGAGACAAGATTCCGGGCCTGATCACGGCCTTGCAGAAGCAGTTTGCGCTCGACGACCGCAGCGTTGCCGACCAGGCGACGGTGAAGGCGGAGTCGATTCGCATCTTCAACCGCACCTTTGCGGTGACATCGGCGCTGAATGCCTTCACGCTCGGTGTCGCCGGCATCGCGCTGCTGACCAGCCTTTTGACGCTGGCCAACTCCCGCCTGCCGCAGCTTGCGCCGCTGTGGGCGATGGGCATCACGCGGCCACGCCTCGCCGCGATCGAATTGACCAAGACGCTGTCGGTGGCGCTGTTCACATCACTATTGGCCGTGCCGCTCGGGCTGCTCGTGGCGTGGTGCCTGATCGCGATCGTCAACGTGAAGGCGTTCGGCTGGCGGCTGCCGTTCCATGTGTTTCCGCTGCAACTCGTCGAGCTGGTCGCGGTCGCGCTGGTCGCCTCGCTGCTTGCCGCAGCGCTGCCGGTCGCGCGGCTGGCCCGGATGCAGCCGGCGAACCTCGTCAAGGTGTTTGCCAATGAGCGCTGACAAAATCTCGCGGCGCGCGTTTGCCGGCGGCATTGCCGCGCTCGCTCTTGCGCGCCACGCCGGCGCGCAGGGCTATGCCGGGCTCGGCGAGACCGCCGACGGTTTTGCCAAGGTGACGCCGGGGAAGATGTTCGCCTTCCCCGCCGATCACGGGCCGCATCCGGAGTTTCGCATCGAGTGGTGGTATCTCACGGCAAACCTCGTCGACAGCCGGGGCGCACCTTGCGGCCTGCAATGGACGCTGTTCCGCCAGGCGGCACAGCCGGGACCGCAGGGGGAAGGCTGGGCCAATCAGCAAATCTGGATGGCGCATGCCGCGGTGACGCGCGCCGACACCCATCGCTTCAACGAGCTGTTTTCGCGCGGCGGGATCGGGCAGGCCGGCGTCACGGCACAGCCGTTCGCGGCGTGGATCGACGATTGGGAGATGAAGGGTCTCGAGCGCACCGACGATCGCACTTTGGCGCCGCTGACGCTGAAGGCGTCCGGCACCGATTTCAGCTATGCGCTCACATTGGAGGCCGATCGTGCGGTCGCATTGCAGGGCGATGGCGGCTTCAGCCGCAAGTCGGAGCGCGGCCAGGCCTCCTACTATTACAGCCAGCCGTTCTACCGCGCGCGCGGCACGCTCGCCATCGACGACAAGCCGGTCGATGTGTCGGGGCAGGCCTGGATGGACCGCGAGTGGAGCAGCCAGCCGCTCGACGCCGACCAGACCGGCTGGGATTGGCTGTCGCTGCATCTTGCGTCCGGCGACAAGCTGATGCTGTACCGGCTGCGGCAGAAGGACGGCAAGGACTATCCGTTCGGCAACTGGATCACCGCCACCGGCAGCACACAGATGATCGCGGGCAACGACATCCAGATGATGCCGAAGGCAACAATGGAGGTTGCGGGGCGCAAGCTGCCGGTGGAGTGGCAGATCGCGATCCCCTCACGCTCGTTCTCGATTTCCTGCAAGCCGCTCAATCCAAAGGCCTGGATGGGGACCGGCTTCTCCTATTGGGAAGGGCCGATCAGCTTTGCCGGCACGCATGACGGTGTTGGCTATCTCGAGCTGACCGGGTATTGAACCGCGACATCCTCGAAGGGACCAGCGATGTATCACCTCACCGCCCTCGTCACGCTGCTGGCGATTGCATTCTATTTCGCCACCTGCATCAACGTCGCGCGGTCGCGCGACAAGACCGGCGTGAAGGCCCCGGCGATGTCGGGCCACCCGGATTTCGAGCGCGCCTTCCGCATCCAGATGAACACGCTGGAATGGATGCCGATTGTCCTGCCCTCGCTGTGGCTGTTCGCGATCTACATCAGCGATCCCATCGCAGCGGCGATCGGCGCGGTCTGGATCGTCGGCCGCATCGTCTACTTCATCGGCTATTCGAAGGCGGCCGCAAAGCGCAGCGCGGGCTTTGCGATCCAGGGCATCGCTGCCGCTGCGCTGTGGGCGGGGGCGATCGGGGCGGTGGTGCTGCGGATGGTGTGAGCCGCGAACTGCGGCCACACCCTCGGTGTCGTCCTGGCGAAGGCCAGGACCCATAACCACAGGACGTGGTTATGGGCACGATCATGGCCACAGCTTGTTTCAACAATTGCGAGCCGGGGTAATGGGTCCTGGCTTTCGCCAGGACGACATCGCGCTTTTAGAACTGCCCTCGCCTCACTTCGTCAGCGGGCAGCCGCTGTCCTTGGCGGTGAAGAACGCCTTGTCGCCGGGGACGGTGGCGAGCAGCTTGTAATAGTCCCAGGGCTTCTTCGATTCCGACGGCTTCTTGACCTCGAACAGATACATGTCGTGGACCATGCGGCCGTTCTCGAGCACCTTGCCTTTAGCGAAATCGTCGTCGACCGGCAGCTCCTTCAGCTTCTTGGCGACGGCATCCGGATCCTTGGTGCCGGCGGCCTTGACCGCCTTGAGATAGCTCAGCGTAGCGGAGTACGTGCCGGCGTGGATCATGCTCGGCATCCGCCCGGTGCGCTTGAGGAAGCGTTCGCCGAGATTGCGGGTGCGATCGTTGAGATCCCAGTAATAGCCCTCGGTCAGCACCAGGCCCTGCGCGGCCTGCAGGCCGAGGCCGTTCACCTCGGCGAGCGTCATCAGGAGGCCCGCGAGCTTCTGGCCGCTGGCGACGATGCCGAACTCCGACGCCTGCTTGATCGAGTTGGTGGTGTCGAGGCCGGCATTGGCAAGGCCCACGATCTTCGCCTTCGAGCTTTGCGCCTGAAGCAGGAAGGAGGAGAAGTCCGACGAATTGAGGGGCACTCGGACCTGGCCGACCACCTTGCCGCCATTGGCGGTGACGATCTCGCTGGTGTCCTTTTCCAGCGCGTAGCCGAAGGCGTAGTCCGCGGTCAGGAAGAACCAGGTGTCGCCGCCGGCCTTGGTCAGCGCACCACCGGTGCCGACGCCGAGCGCGCGGGTGTCATAGGCCCAGTGGAAGCCGTAGGGCTGGCAGGCATCGCCGGTAAGACGCGAGGTCGCGGCACCGACGACGATGTCGATCTTCTTCTTTTCCTTGGAGAGCTCGTGGATCGCGAGCGCGACCGAGGAGGTCGTCAGCTCCGTGATCATGTCGACGTTCTCGACGTCGTACCAGCGCCGTGCGATCGAAGTCGCGAGATCAGGCTTGTTCTGGTGGTCGGCGGTGACGAGCTCGATCTTCTGGCCGAGCACCTCGCCGCCAAAGTCCTCGATCGCCATCCTGGCGGCTTCGACCGACCATTTGCCGCCGTAGTCGGCATAGACGCCGGACTGGTCGTTGAGGATGCCGATCTTGACGCCTTGCGCGGACGCCGGCGCCGCCAGCAGCAGGGCCGAGGCTGCGACGGCGGCCAAAAGGGCTGATTTCATGTGTTAGCTCCAAGCAGTGTTCTGTTTTGAAATCGCGCGGATACTAGTGAAGAACCCCGGCCCTGCCCATCCATTGCGTGTTGATCGTTAGTATGACGGGCACATCATAAAAAGCCGTCGTCCTGGACAAGCGCAGCGAAGCGGAGCGCAGATCCAGGACCCATTACCCCAGGGAGCAGTTTGGCGAAGACCGGTCGTCACAACCTGCTCGCGCCGCAACTTCTCCCTGGGGTAATGGGTCCTGGCTTTCGCCAGGACGACACCGGAGAAACATCATGTCGTAGTGGCCGACTTCTTGTCGCGCCGTCCCTCCGCCAGGTTCCGCACCACCACATAGAAGATCGGCGTGAACAGAAGTCCGAACAGGGTGACGCCGATCATGCCGAAGAACACGGCGACGCCGACGGCCTGGCGCATCTCCGAGCCGGAGCCGCTCGAGATCACCAGCGGCAGCACGCCGAGGATGAAGGCGAAGGACGTCATCAGGATCGGCCGCAGGCGCAGGCGGCAGGCTTCGATCACGGCCTCGAGCCGCGGCTTGCCTTCGTTCTCGATGTCGCGTGCGAACTCGACGATCAGGATCGCGTTCTTCGCCGCCAGTCCCACCAGCACGACGAAGCCGATCTGGGTGAGGATGTTGACGTCCTGGCCCATGATGCGCACGCCGATGGTGGCGGCGAGCAGGCACATCGGCACGATCAGGATCACCGCGAACGGCAGGGTCCAGCTGCCATATTGCGCGGCGAGCACGAGATAGACGAACAGCACGCAGATCGGGAACACGAGCAGACCGGCATTGCCGCCGGTGACCTGCTGATAGGAGAGGTCAGTCCATTCGAAGGTGAAGCCGCTCGGCAGAGTGTTGTCCGCGAGGTGCTTGATGGTGTTGAGCGCGGTGGTCGAGCTGGTGCCCGGCGCCGGCTCGCCCTGGAGCTCGGACGCAGCATAGAGATTGTAGCGTGCGACGCGATCGGGGCCGGAGACGTCCTTGAACTCGACGACGCTGCCGAGCATCACCATGTCGCCCGAGGCGTTGCGCGTGCGCAGCCGCGAGAGATCGGTGGGTTCCTTGCGGAACGGGAAGTCCGCCTGCGCGGTGACGTGATAGGTGCGGCCGAACAGGTTGAAGTCGTTGACATAGGTCGATCCGAAATAGGTCTGGATCGTGTCGTTGATGTTGGCGATGGGCACGCCGAGCTTCTGCGCCTTGGTGCGATCGATGTCGACGAACAGCTGCGGCGTGTTGGCCGTGAACGGCGAGAAAACCGAAGTGAGGGTCGGCGCCTTGCGCGCAGCGGCGACCAGCTCGTCGGTCGCGGCTGCGAGCATTTCGGGCCCGCGGCCCTGCCGGTCCTGGATGCGGATGGTGAAGCCGCCGCCGGTGCCGATGCCGGGCACGGCCGGCGGCGGAATCACGATGATGAACGCGCCCTGGATCGCCAACAGCCGCTTGCGCAGCTCGGCGGTGATGGCGTTCGCCGAGAGCCCTTTCTTCAGGCGCACCTCGGGCTCGTCGAACACCGGAAACAGTGCCGCCGCATTGCCGGCCTGCGTGCGCGTCGCACCCGAGAAGCCGGCAAAGGCCGCGACGCGGACGACGCCCGGCGTGTCCAGCGAAATCCGCTCGATCTCGCGCACGACCTCCGTGGTGCGCGTCAGCGAGGCCGCCCCCGGCAATTGCACGGAGATGATGACGTAGCCGCGGTCCTGCGCCGGAATGAAGCCCTGCGGCGTGGTCACGATCAGCCAGCCGGCGCTGCCGATAAGCACGACATAGACCAGGATCATCACCACCGAATGCCGGATCACGAAATTGGCAAGGCCGGCATAGCCATGCGCAAGACGATCGAACGTGCGGTTGAAGACGCCGGTGAAGGCGTTCCAGCCGCGCGCGATGACGTTCCAGCTCGCCGGCGGCCGTTTCTCCTCGTGCGGCGTCAGGATCTGCGAGGCCAGTGCCGGCGAAAGGGTCAACGAGCAGAAGCAGGAGATCGCGGTCGCAACCGCAATGGTGACGGCGAATTGCTGGAAGAATTGCCCGGAAATGCCGCCCAGAAATGCGGTCGGCACGAACACCGCGCACAGCACCAGCGCGATCGAGACCAGCGCGCCGCCGACCTCTTCCATGGTCTTCAGCGCGGCGTCGCGCCGGCTCAGGCCGTGCTCGAGATGCCGCTCCACATTCTCCACCACCACGATGGCGTCGTCGACCACGATGCCGACGGCGAGCACGAGGCCGAACAGCGTGAGATTGTTGATGGAGAAGCCCAGCGCCGCCATCACCGCGAAGGTGCCGACCAGCGACACCGGGATCGCGATGATCGGAATGATCGCGGGTCGCCACCCCTGCAGGAACACCAGCACCACGATGACCACGAGCAGCATCGCCTCGTAGATGGTCTTGATCAGCTCATGGACGGACTGCGCGATGAATTCGGTCGGATTGTAGCCGATATTGTAGTCGAGGCCTTTCGGAAAGCTCTCCTTGAGCTTCGTCATCGTGTCGGAGATGTTCTTGGCCGTCGCGAGCGCGTTCGATCCCGGCCGTTGCGTCACCAGCATCGCGACCGCCGACTTGCGCAACAGGAAGCTGTTGGTGGAATACGCCAGCGCCCCGAGCTCGATGCGGGCGACGTCGCGCAGGCGCACCGTGCGGCCGTCCGAGCCGGCCTTGATCAGGATGTCCTCGAACTGCTTCTGGTCCTTCAGGCGCCCGGTGAAAACGAGGTTGGGCTGGAAGGCACGATCGGCGATCGGCGGCTCGGCGATCTGGCCGCCCGCGATCTGCACGTTCTGGGCACGGATTGCCGCCAGCACCTCGGTCGAGGTCAGGCCGAGATTGGCTATCCGGTCCGGGTCGAGCCACAGCCGCATCGAATAGTCGCGTGCGCCGAAGATCTGGATGTCGCCGACGCCGTCGATCCGCAGCAGCTGGTCACGGACCTGGAGCAGTGCGTAGTTGGAGATGTAGAGCTGGTCGAAGCTGTCGTCGGGCGACAGCATGAACACGACCATCAGGATGTCGGGCGAGTTCTTGCGGGTGACGACGCCGTTGCGCTGCACCTCGTCCGGCAATTGCGGCTGCGCGATCGCGACGCGGTTCTGCACCAGCACCTGCGCCTTGTCGAGGTCAGTGCCGAGCTTGAAGGTGACGGTGATCGTCAGCTGTCCGTTCGAGGTCGCCTGGCTGTAGAGATACAGCATGTCCTCGACGCCGTTGATCTGCTGCTCGATGGGAGCTGCGACCGTGTCGGACACGGTCTGCGCGGAGGCGCCGGGATATTGCGTGGTGACGACGACCGTCGGCGGCACCACTTGCGGATATTCGGAGACCGGCAGCGTGGTGTAGGCCAGCGCACCGACGATCAGGAGCACGATCGACAGCACCATCGCCAGGATGGGCTGGTTGATGGAGAGACGGCCAAGGTTCATGACTTGTCACCGGGCTTGCCACCAGCCGGCGCCGGCGCGGCAGACGGCGTCACCTTGGCGCCGACGCGGGCCCGCTGGATCCCGTTGACGATGATGCGGTCGTCCGCCTTCAACCCTTCGCGGATCACCCGCAGGCCGTCGTCGATCGGCCCAAGCACCACCGGGCGCGCTTCGACGGTGTCATCAGGCTTGACCACAAACACGATCTTGCGAGACTGGTCGGTCGCAACAGCGACATCCGGGATCAGCAGCGCCTCATAGGGCGCGCTGCCGATCAGACGGACGCGGCCGAACTGGCCGGGCAGGATCGACAGATCGGTGTTCTTGATCACGGCGCGGCTGCGCAGGGTCCCGGTGGAGACATCGAGGCGGTTGTCGAGGAAGTTGATTGTGCCCTCATGCGAGGGCTTGGTCTCGCCGGCCAGCGTCACCTGCACCGGGTTGGCCGTATCGCGCGAGCTCGGGCGCCGGCCCTCGAACCACAGCTTGCTGTATTTGATGAACGTCGTCTCATCCATGTCGAAATAGACGTAGATCGGATCGAGCGCGACGATCGAGGTGAGCAGCGTCGAGGTGCCGGTATCGCTGCCCTGCACGAGATTGCCGGGGCTGACGAGATGGCGGCTGACGCGGCCCGTGAGGGGCGCGGTCACATGGGTGAATTCGATGTTGAGCTTGGCAGCCTTGAGCGCGCCCGCGGCCTGCACTTCCGCCGCGTGAGCCGCCTGCAAGGCCTGGCGGCGCTGGTCGACGACCTGCTCGGAGACGGCGCTGGTCTGCACCAGGTTGAGGCCGCGGTCGAGCTCGCGCTTGGCAAGCTCCACCTTGGCGCGCGCATCGGAGAGTTGGCCGTCCGCCTGCTCCGCCACCGCCTCGAACGGACGCGGGTCGATGACATAGAGCAGATCGCCCTGGTGCACGATGGCGCCGTCCTGGAATTCGACGGAGTTGACGAAGCCGCCGACGCGGGGGCGCACCTGCACCTCCTCCACCGCCTCGAAGCGGCCGGTGAATTCGTCCCAATCGGTGACGGTGCGCTTGACCGGCTGGGCGACCGTCACCGGCGGAGGCGGCGGGGCAGAGGCTTGCGGGGCCGGCTGTCCGCAACCGGTGAGCGCAAACGCCGCGGCGAGAAGGCCGGCGATGGCGTAAGGCCGCGGCCGAACGAAATCGTGCGTTTTGACAAATTGCTCGCTTCCATCCGGTCCGCTCATCCCAGGTCCTCGCATAAAAGCCGCAGAAAAAGCAGGGTGCGCGCCTACCCGCGGGGGACACAAGATGGGTTTCAATGATGAAATCTTCAAGACGGCAGCGCACACAACGCTCGGCAAGATGCTCTAGCCGGATGACGGGTTGACAGGGAGAGCCCCCTCACCCCAACCCTCTCCCCGCTTGCGGGGAGAGGCCGGATCGCATCGCAAGATGCGATCCGGGTGAGGGGGAGTCTCGGCGAGTCCGACTGTCACCTCCGTTGCGGAGAGCCCCCCTCACCCCAACCCTCTCCCCGCAAACGGGGAGAGGGAGAAGAGAAGCTAGCGTCTTCGCACATGACGGATGCCGGCCTCTCGGCTAGGATTATCTCTACAAAAACAAGACCAATTGTCCGGGAGGACAGGCGTGCACCAGGGACGTGTCGTTTACGGCGCGATCGAGGAGGTCGTATTCGGCCATCCTGCGGCAGGCGCCATCGTCGCGCAGATGGATCGGCTGGGGACGCGCCGTGCCTTCCTGATGGTCTCCGGCACGCTGAACCGACAGACCGACGAAATCGAGAAGATCACAGAGGCGCTGGGCGCGCGCTGCGCCGGCCTGTTCGACGCCATGCCGGCGCACACGCCGCGCGAGGCGGTCGTTGCCGCCGCCAATGCGGCCCGCGAGGCGGGCGCCGATCTGATCGTCACCGTCGGCGGCGGCTCGATCACCGACGGCGCCAAGGCGGTGCAGCTCTGCCTTGCCAACGACATCGACGATATCGACGGCATCGAGCGCATCCGCGTGCACAAGGGCGTCGCGCCGGAGATGAACGCGCCGGCCGTGCGCCAGATCAGCGTGCCGACGACCATTGCCGGCGGCGAGTTCAGCTCGATCGCGGGCGTGACCGACCGCAGCACGCATGTGAAGCAGATGCTGCGGCATCCGCTCACCGTGCCGCGCGCGACCATCCTCGATCCCGCCATCACCGTGCACACGCCGGAATGGCTGTTCCTGTCCACCGGCATCCGCGCCGTGGACCATTGCGTCGAGGCGATCTGCTCGCGCGAGACGCACCCTTATGCCGATGCGCAATCGGTCAAGGGCCTTGCCATGCTCGCCGACGCGCTGCCGCGGGTGAAGGCCGATCCTGCCGACCTCGACGCGCGGATGGATGCGCAGATCGGCACCTGGCTGTCGATGGGCGCGCTTGCGGCCGGCGTGCCGATGGGTGCGAGCCACGGCATCGGCTACGTGCTGGGGGCGGCCTTCGACGTGCCGCACGGCTACACTTCCTGCATCATGCTGCCGGCGGTGATGCGCTGGAACGCGCGCGACAATGCCGAGCGCCAGATGATCGTCGCCGCCGCCATGGGCTTTCCCGGCCACAATGCCGCCGATGTGCTCGATGCCTTCATCCGCTCGCTCGGCATGCCGCGCAGCCTTGCGGAGGTGCGCGTGTCGCCGGAGCATTTCGACGCCATCGCCGAACAGGCGATGCGCACGCCCTGGGTGCCGCGCAACCCGCGCAAGATCGACGGCCCCGCGCAGTTGCGCGAAATCCTGCTTCTCGCCGCATAACCTCAAGCCGGAGGATCGATGTACACTGGTCACCATGCCCGCCTGCGTCCGCTCCAGCCCGCCTTCATCATGGCCGCGACCGGCGAGACCGTCACCTATCGCGAGTTGGAGGCGCGCAGCAACCGCCTGGCGCATCTGTTCCGCAAGCACGGCTTGAAGCGGCTCGACCATTATTCGATCTTCATGGAGAACAATTCCCGCTATCTCGAGGCCTGCGACGCCGGCGAGCGGTCCGGGCTGTACTACACCTGCATCAACTCCTTCCTGACGCCGGGCGAGCTCGCCTATCTCCTCGTCAACAGCCAGTCCAAGATCCTGATCACCTCCGTGGCGAAGCTCGACATCGCGCGCGAGGCGATCAAGGCCTGCCCTGATATCAAGCTCTGTATCGTCGCCGACGGCCCCGGCGAGAGCGACCGCATCGTCGGCCTTGCCGAGGTGACCGCCGATCTGCCGAAGACGCCGATCGCGGATGAATGGCTCGGCACCGCGATGCTCTACTCGTCGGGCACGACGGGACGACCCAAGGGCATCCTGCGGCCGCTGCCGGAGGAGCCGCCGAAGCACAATCTGCCGCTGTTCGATTTCCTGACGAAGCTCTGGCACTACCGCGAGGGCATGGTCTATCTGTCGCCGGCGCCGCTCTATCATTCCGCGCCGCAGGCCGCCGTGAACCTCACGATCCGCATGGGCGGCACCGTCATCATCATGGAGACGTTCGATCCCGAGCGCTATCTCCAGCTCGTCGAGCGGTGGGGCATCACGCACACCCAGCTGGTGCCGACGATGTTCTCGCGCATGCTGAAGCTGCCGGAGGAGGTGCGAAAGCGCCACGACCTGTCCTCGCTCGAAATCGCGATCCATGCTGCGGCGCCCTGCCCGGCCCTCGTCAAGGACGACGTCATCAAATGGTGGGGGCCGATCATCCACGAATATTACGGCGCGACCGAGGGCCTCGGCTTCACCGCCTGCGACAGCCCGGCCAGGTGTGGTTCAAGACCGCCTCGCCCTTCGAATATTTCAACGATCCGGAGAAGACCAGGGAGGCGCGCTCCGCCGACGGCAGCATGAGCACGGTCGGCGACGTCGGCTATGTCGATGCCGATCGCTTCCTCTACCTCACCGACCGCGCCACCTTCATGATCATCTCGGGCGGCGTGAACATCTATCCGCAGGAATGCGAAAATCTGCTGATCACCCATCCGAAGGTCGCCGATGCCGCCGTGTTCGGCGTGCCCAATCCCGATCTCGGCGAAGAGGTGAAGGCGGTGGTGCAGCCGATGCCGGGCGTGGCGCCGGGCGAGGCGCTTGCCGAGGAGCTGATCGCCTTCTGCGGGGCGTCGCTGTCGCGGCAGAAGGTGCCGCGCTCGGTCGATTTCGAGAAGGAACTGCCGCGCCTGCCGACGGGCAAGCTGTACAAGCGGTTGCTGCGCGACCGGTACTGGGGGAACAAGACGTCGCGGATTGTGTGAGGCGCTTCACGTTGCGTGCAGCGCCGAGATTCGCGCGAGCGCGCTCCGCCAAACTCGGCGTCGTCCTGGCGAAAGCCAGGACCCATTACCCCAGGGAGAAGTTGCGGCGCGACCTGATAACCGCGAGTCATCGCCAAACCCAATCCTGTGGTAATGGGTCCTGGATCAGCGCTCGCTTCGCTCCCTTGTCCAGGACGACGCCGGGGAGGAACATCTCTCACATTATGAGACAAGGACCCCTGCGGCCTTCCGTCATCCGAATTGTCGAGAGCGCCGCCACCCTTGCCGGTTGCCTCGCTGCGCGGGCGTCGCTATCGTCGCTTCAAACAGGCCGCAAAAGGCTGTTGTCCAGGGAGGACGAGGATGCGGAGCGTGCGGACGCTCGCCGCGACGGCGGCGCTATCTTTGCTGGCGTTTTCGACCATCGCATCGGCCGGCGGGCCCAAACAGGGCGGAATTCTGCGGATGTATCACCGCGACAGCCCCGGCAACGCCTCGATCCATGAAGGCGCGACCTACTCGCTCAACGTTCCCTTCATGCCCGTGTTCAGCAACCTCGTCATCTACAAGCAGGACGTGGCGCAGAACAGCATGGATACCATCGTGCCGGAGCTCGCGGAGAGCTGGGCCTGGGTGAACGACAACAAGACCCTGACCTTCAAGCTGCGTCAGGGCATCAAATGGCACGACGGCAAGCCGTTCACCTCGGCGGACGTGAAGTGCACCTTCGACATGCTGATGGGCAAGTCGCAGCAGAAGTTCCGGCAGAATCCCCGAAAATCCTGGTACGACCAGGTCAACGACATTTCGACCAACGGCGATCTCGAGGTCTCGTTCAACCTGAAGCGGCCGCAGCCGTCACTGCTGGCGCTGCTCGCCTCGGGCTATACGCCCGTGTACCCGTGTCACGTCTCGCCCGGTGACATGCGCACGCATCCGATCGGAACCGGCCCGTTCAAATTCGTCGAGTTCAAGGCCAATGAATCGATCAAGCTGACCCGCAATCCCGACTATTGGCGCGAGGGCCGGCCCTATCTCGACGGCATCGAGTTCACCATCATCCCGAACCGCTCGACGGCGATTCTCGCTTTCGTAGCCGGCAAGTTCGACATGACATTCCCGACGCACATCACCATCCCGCTGCTGAAGGATGTGAAATCCCAGGCAGCTAATGCCGTTTGCAAGGTCGAGCCTACCAATGTCTCGACCAACATCGTCGTCAATTCGACCGCGCCGCCGTTCGACAATATCGACATCCGCCGCGCCATGGCGATGGCGCTCGACCGCAAGGCCTTCGTCTCGATCATGTTCGAGGGCCAGGGCGATGTCGGCGGCACCATGCTGCCGCCGCCGAACGGGCTATGGGGCATGCCGAAGGAGATGCTCGAGAGCATTCCGGGCTATGGCCCCGACGTGAACGCCAACCGCGAGGAGGCGCGCAAGCTGATGCAGAAGGCGGGCTACGGTCCGGACAAGCATCTCGCGGTCAAGGTCTCGACCCGCAACCTTGCCGAATATCGCGATCCCGCGGTGATCCTGATCGACCAGCTCAAGAGCATCTATATCGACGGCGAGCTCGACGTCGTCGAAACGGCCAACTGGTTCCCGAAAGTCGCGCGCAAGGACTACATGCTCGGCCTCAACCTGACCGGCAACGCGGTCGACGATCCCGACCAGTCGTTCTACGAGAACTATTCCTGCGGTTCCGAGCGGAACTACACCAACTATTGCAACAAGGACATCGAAAAGCTGTTCGACGTGCAGTCGCAGGAAACCGACATCGCCAAACGCAAGAAGCTGGTGTGGGACATCGACAAGAAGTTGCAGGAGGACGTCGCGCGCCCGATCATCTTCCACGCGCGCGCGGGCACCTGCTGGCAGCCCTATGTCAAGGGCGTGACCGTGATGTCGAACAGCTCCTATAATGGGTACCGGTACGAAGACGTTTGGATGGACAAGTAGCGCGCTAACGGTTCGACGGGAGGGCGCGGGATGTTTGCCTATCTGGTGCGGCGCCTGTTTCTGATGCTCGTGACCCTGTTCGGGATCTCGGTCGTCATCTTCTTCCTGCTGCGCATCGTGCCCGGCAACATCGTCGACATCCTGTTTGCCGCGGCCGGCTACGTCGATCCCGCCGACAAGGCCAACCTGGAGAAGGAGCTCGGCATCGACCAGCCGCTGGTGGTGCAATATTGGCACTGGATCAGCGGCTTCCTGCGCGGCGATTTTGGCTACTCCTATGTCTCCGAGAAGCCGGCGCTTCAGGAGATCCTGCCGCGGATCCCGATCACGGCGCGGCTCGCCGGCCTGGCGCTGCTGTTTTCGGCGTCCATCGGCATTCCCCTGGGCGTCATCAGCGCGGTGAAGCAGGGAACGCGGCTCGACTACGCGCTGCGGGTCGTGAGTCTTTCCGGCCTGTCGCTGCCGTCATTCTGGCTGGGGCTGCTGGTCCTCACGGCGTCGGTGGCGATGTTCGGCCAGATGCCGCTCTTCAATCCGAACCCCCAGAGTTTTGGCGAGGCGGTCGCAACCTATTGCATCCCGGCAATGGTGGTCGGGTTCCGCAGTTCGGCACTGACCATGCGCATCACCCGCTCCTCGATGCTGGAGGTGCTGCGCCAGGATTACATCCGCACCGCGCGCGCCAAGGGCGCATCCGAGGCCGCGGTGAACTACCAGCATGCGCTGAAGAACGCGATCCTGCCCGTCATCACCGTAATCGGAATCGAGGCGGCGTTCCTGATCGGCGGGCTGATCGTCACCGAGACCGTGTTCAACATCCCCGGCGTCGCACGCTTCCTGGTCGAGGCGATCCGCTGGCGCGATTATCCGATCGTGCAGAACCTCGTGATGCTGATCGCCGTCGTGGTGGTGAGCGCGAATTTCATCGTCGACATGCTGTATGCGGTGTTCGACCCGCGTATCCGGTACACGGACTGACGAAATGAGTTCAACTTTCACCGCGTTTGCGCCTCCTTTCACCTCTCCCCGCTTGCGGGGAGAGGTCGAATCTGCGCAACGCGCAAATTCGGGTGAGGGGGAGCTTCCGCGAACTCAGCTCTCACCTCCCCCGTGGAGAGCCCCCCTCACCCCAACCCTCTCCCCGCAGGCGGGGAGAGGGGGAAGATAGAGCTTGCATGGCCACTGTCGACTATGATCTCGAACTCAGACGCGCCGGCGTGCATGCGACCGGGGGCTGGCGGCGCGTGCTGTTTCTGGCGCAGCGGCACGTGCTGGGCGCTGCGGGCCTCGTCATCATGACGGCGTTCGTCCTCACGGCGATCTTCGCCGATTTCATCGCACGCTATGATCCGCTGACGATCGACTCCGCCCGTGCGCTGGCCCGCCCGAGCCTGGCGCACTGGATGGGCACGGATTCCTTCGGCCGCGACGTCTTCAGCCGCATCATCCATGGTGCACGCATCTCGCTTGCCGTCGGCATCGGCTCGACCGCGCTCGGCGGCACGATCGGCGTCATCGTCGGACTGACGTCCGGTTATCTCTCCGGCTGGGTCGATCTGGTGTTCCAGCGTGTCTCTGACGTCCTCCAGGCGCTTCCATTGCTGGTCCTGGCACTGATCATGACCGCCGCACTTGGTCCGTCCTTGCCGAACGTCATCATCGCCATCGCCATTCCGCTGATCCCGACCGTGTCGCGCGTCATTCGCGCCAACACGCTGGCGCTGCGCGAACTGCCCTTTATCGAATCCGCCAAGTCGATCGGCATGAGCGAGGTGCGCATCGCGCTCCGCCATGTGCTGCCGAACACGCTGGCGCCGCTGATCGTGCTTGCCACCGCGCAGCTCGGCTCGACCATTCTCACCGAGGCCTCGCTCTCCTTCCTCGGCCTCGGCATCCCCGAGCCCTATCCGTCCTGGGGCCGTATGCTGTCGGAATCCGCGGCCGAATATGCCCGCACCGCGCCGTGGCTGGTGATCTTCCCGGGCATCGCCATCAGCCTCGCCGTGTTCGGCGCCAACCTGTTCGGCGACGCGCTGCGCGACATTCTCGATCCGAGGCAGCGCAGTTGATGGCTGACAAATCCGATCTCGTGCTCGAAGTGAAGAACCTGAAGACGGTGTTCTTCACGAACTCCGGTCTCTTCAAGGCCGTCGACGACGTCTCTTTCACGGTAAAGCGCGGTGAGACGCTGGCGATCGTCGGCGAGTCCGGCTGCGGCAAGAGCGTCACTGCGCTGTCGCTGATGCGGCTGGTGCCCGATCCTCCCGGCCGCATCGTCGGCGGCGCCGTCACGCTCGAAGGCACCGACCTGCTGGCGCTGAATGAAGCACAGATGCGCGCTGTCAGGGGTAACCGCATCTCCATGATCTTCCAGGAGCCGATGACGTCGCTCAATCCCGTCATGCGGATCGGCGACCAGATCGTCGAAGCCGTGCGGCTGCACCGGGTGATGTCGGCCAAAGAAGCCTGGAACATCGCAGTCGAGATGCTGCGGCTGGTACGGATTCCGGAACCGGCACGGCGCGCGCGGGAATATCCGCACCAATTGTCCGGCGGCATGCGCCAGCGCGCGATGATCGCGATGGCGCTGGCCTGCCGGCCCGCGCTGCTGATCGCGGACGAGCCGACCACCGCGCTGGATGTCACCATCCAGGCGCAGATCCTGGCGCTGATCCTCGACCTCCAGAAGGAGCTCGGCACCGGGCTCGTGCTCATCACGCATGATCTCGGCGTCGTCGCGCAGACCGCGCAGCGCGTGATCGTGATGTATGCGGGCCGGAAGGTCGAGGAAGCCAGCGTCGAGGCGTTGTTCGCCGATCCCAGACACCCCTATACGCGCGGGCTGATGGCCTCGATTCCGTCGGTGCCGGCGTTCGGCGCCGCGACGCAGGCGCGGCTCAACGAAATTCCCGGCACCGTCCCATCGCTGGTGCGGCTGCCGGCCGGCTGCGCTTTCGCGCCGCGCTGCAAGCTCGCGGTGAAGCGCTGCCAGGACGAATATCCGCCGCTCATGGATTGGGGCGGCGGCCATCTCGCCGCCTGCTGGCGCGCGGCTGACGTCGCGGAGGTCGCATGACCGAAGCGCTGCTCGAGATCACCGACCTCAAGAAGCATTACCCGGTGCGCGCCGGCGTGTTGCGCCGGCAGGTCGGCACCGTGCACGCGGTGGACGGCGTCTCGTTCACGGTTGGTGTCGGCGAAACACTGGGGCTGGTCGGCGAATCCGGCTGCGGCAAGTCGACGGTGGCGCGCAGCGTGCTGCGGCTGGTCGAACCGACCTCCGGACAGATCCGTCTCGAGGGCGAGGACATCACGCATCTTTCCAAGGCGGCGCTGCGCCCGCACCGCCGCTCGATGCAGATCGTGTTCCAGGACCCGTTCGCCTCGCTCAATCCGCGCATGACCGCGGGCGACATCGTCGGCGAACCGCTGGCCGTGCATGGCCTTGCGACCGGCAAGGCGCTGGAGACGCGAGTCTCGAAGCTGTTCGAGCAGGTGGGCCTGCGGCCCGACCAGATGCGCAATTTCCCGCATCAATTCTCCGGCGGCCAGCGCCAGCGCATCTGCATCGCACGGGCGCTGGCGCTGGGGCCGCGCCTGATCGTCTGCGACGAGCCGGTCTCCGCGCTCGACGTCTCGATCCAGGCGCAGGTGATCAATCTGCTGATCGATCTCCAGCGCCAGCACGGCTTCTCCTACCTCTTCATCGCGCACGACCTCGCCGTGGTCGCCCATATCAGCCACCGCGTCGCCGTGATGTATCTCGGCCGCATTGTCGAGATCGCCGGCAAGGACGAGCTGTTCAAGAATCCGCGACATCCCTACACGCAGGCCCTGCTCGCCTCCGTGCCGGTTGCCAACCCGCTCGCGAAGAAGCTCGCGCCGCTGGTCGATGGCGACGTGCCGAGCCCGGTCAATCCGCCATCAGGCTGCGCGTTCCACACCCGCTGCCGCTTTGCGATGGAGCGGTGCAAGATTGAGCGGCCGACGCTGATGGACGCGGGCGCCGGACATCAGGTGGCGTGTTTGCTCAATGAGGGGACGGGGCGAGCCCCATAACGTCGTCCTGGCGAAAGCCAGGACCCATTACCCGAGGGAGAAGTTACGGCGCGAGCTGGTAACCCCGAGTCTCCGCCAAACCACTCCCTGTGGTAATGGGTCCCGGCCTTCGCCGGGACGACGAGCGGAGTTTGAGGCAACACTATCTCCACATCGTCATTGCGAGCCAACGGGTCCGCGCAAAGCGCGGCCCGATGACAAGGCTCCGCGAAGCAATCCAGACTATCGCCGCGGAGAGATTCCTGGATTGCTTCGCTGCGCTCGCAATGACGAACTTGCCGCGCTACCCCACCCCAATCTCCGCCACGATCCGTCCCGTCGTCACCTGCTCGCCTTCGGCAACGTCGATCGCGGCGACGACGCCGTCGATGCCAGCCTTGTGGATATGCTCCATCTTCATCGCTTCCAGCGTCAGCACCGGCTGGCCGGCTGCGACGCGGTCGCCGGGCTTGACCAGCACGGCGACGACGCGGCCGTTCATGGCGGCGCGAACCTTGCCGTCGCCGCCGTTGCCTGCAGCGGCCTTCGGCGCGGCGAGGGTGAGATCAGTCACCGCGAGCGGGATGCCGCAGTGCTGGAGATAGAGCCGGTCACCCTCGCGCAGGAATTTGGCGCTGTCCATCACGCCATCGTGGCGGAAGCGGATGGCGTCGGGATCGAGCTGCTCGATCTCGAACCTGTCCTGGCGGCCGTCGATGGCGACGGTGTAGCCGCCGTCGCGCTCGCGGGTGACTTCGAGCTCGTGCGTCCGACCGGCGATCTCGATTTTCGCGGGCAGAGGAAACGTTGCCGACAGGCTCCGCCCCCCTCTCCATGACGGCGCGCGCGGATTTGTGACGTAGAGCAGCAGGCCCGCCAGCACTGTGTCGAACGCCGCGTCCGCCGGCTGCGCCAGCAGCTCGTCGCGATGCGCGCCGATGAACGCCGTCGTCGCCTCGCCCCTGGCAAAGCCGGAGTGACGCAGGCACGCCATCAGGAAAGCCTGGTTGGTGGTCACGCCGAAAGCGGTGAGCTGCTCCAGGCCGACGATCAGCCATCCCCTCGCCTCCTCGCGCGTGGCACCATGACTGACCACCTTGGCGATCATCGAATCGTAGAACGGCGGGATCTCCGCGCCCGATTGCAGCGCATGCTCGACGCGGATGCTGTCAGGCACCTGCCAGCGCGCCATGCGGCCGGACTGCGGCATGAAATCCTGCGCGGCATCTTCCGAGCACAGCCGGACCTCGATGGCATGGCCTGTGAAGCGGATATCCTGCTGCTTCACCGGCAATTGCTCGCCGCGCGCGACGCGCAGCTGCAACTCGACGAGATCAAGCCCGGTGATGGCTTCGGTCACGGGGTGCTCGACCTGGAGGCGCGTGTTCATCTCCATGAAGTAGAATTCGCCGCTCGCATCGAGCAGGAACTCCAGCGTGCCGGCGCCCTCGTAACGCAATGCCTTCACCGCGGCGACTGCGACCTCGCCCATTTTCGTGCGCAGTTCAGGTGTCACCGCGGGCGACGGCGCCTCCTCGATCAGCTTCTGGTGCCGGCGCTGCACCGAGCAGTCACGCTCGCCGAGGTGGATGGCGTTGCCGTGGCTGTCGCCGAACACCTGGATTTCGATGTGCCGGGGATTTTGGATCGCGCGTTCGAGGATGACCGTGGGATCGCCGAACGCAGCCTTCGCCTCCGACCGTGCGCTGCGTAGCGCATCCGGGAACGACGCCGCATCGGTCACGAGCCGCATGCCGCGGCCGCCGCCGCCGGCGACCGCCTTGATCATCACGGGGAAGCCGATCTTCCTGGCTTCCGCGAGCATGACCTCGTCGCTCTGCTCAAGGCCCTGATAGCCGGGCACGCAGGGCACACCGGCCTTCCGCATGATCTCCTTGGCGCCGGCCTTGTTGCCCATCGCCTCGATCGCCTGGGGCGACGGGCCGATGAAGACGAGACCCGCCTCCTTGCAGGCCTGCGCGAAGTCCTCATTCTCGGCGAGGAAACCGTAGCCGGGGTGGACGGCATCCGCGCCGCCGGCTTTCGCCGCGGCAATGATCGCGGGGATGTTGAGATAGGATTGCGCCGGCAAGGCTTCGCCGATGCGCACGGCCTGATCGGCCTGCCGCACATGCAGCGCATCGCGATCGGCGTCGGAATAGACTGCCACGACGCCGAGGCCGAGCTTTCGCGCGCTGCGCATCACCCGCAGCGCGATCTCGCCGCGGTTGGCGATCAGGACCTTGAAGAACGGCCGGTGCTGCACTGATCCGTTCCTCATGGCCGGGCCACCGAAAACTGCATGCGCTGGGGCGTGCGTGCGTCGCCCTCGCGGCAGATCGCGAGCACCTCCGACAGCACCGCACGGGTGTCGCGCGGATCGATCACGCCGTCGTCGAGCACGCGCGCGCTGGTCGAGAACACGTCCATCTGGCCGTCGAACACGCCGACGATCTGCGCCTTCATGGCGTCCAGCTTGTCCTTCTCGATCGGCTTGCCGCGGCGCGCGGCGGCGGCTTCCGTCACGATGGCCATGGTCTCGGCGGCCTGCTCGCCGCCCATCACCGCGGTCTTGGCGTTGGGCCAGGAGAAGCAGAAGCGCGGATGGAAGCCGCGCCCGCACATGCCGTAATTGCCGGCGCCGAACGAGGCGCCGCAGTAGATGGTGATCTGCGGCACGGTCGCCGACGTCACCGCCTGGATCATCTTCGAGCCGTGCTTGATCATGCCGGCTTCTTCATAGGCCTTGCCGACCATGTAGCCGGTGGTGTTGTTGAGATAGAGCAGCGGCGTGCGGGTCTGGCAGCAGGCCTGGATGAAATGCGTCGCCTTGTTGGCGCCGGCTGGATCGAGCGGGCCGTTGTTGGTGATGATGCCGATCGCCTGCCCCTCGATGCGGGCATGGCCGCAAACGGTGGCCGGGCCGTAATTCGGCGCCATCTCGGTGAAGTCGGAATCATCGATGATACGCGCGATCACCTGCTTCATATCCACGGGGCGCTTGTGGTCCATCGGCATGATGCCGAGCAGCTCGTCCTGGTCGTAGCGCGGCGGCTTGAATTGAAGAGCCGCCGTGCCCGGCCGCTCCCACTCCAGCGCCGCCATGATCTCGCGTGCGATGCGCAGCGCGTCGCGATCATCCTCGGCGAGGTAATCACCGAGGCCGGAGATCTGGGTGTGCATCTCGGCGCCGCCGAGCTCTTCCTCGGTCGCGATCTCGCCGGTTGCGGCTTTCAGCAGCGGCGGCCCGGCGAGAAAGGCACGGGTGCGGCCGCGCACCATGACGATGTAGTCGGACAGGCCCGTTTGATAGGCACCGCCCGCGGTGGACGAGCCGTGCGTGACGGTCACGACCGGCAGTCCCGCCGCCGAGAGCCGTGCGAGATTGCGAAAGATGTTGCCGCCGCGGACGAAATCCTCGACGCGGTAGCGCAACAGGTTGGCGCCGGCGCTTTCGACCAGCTGCACGTAAGGCAGCTTGTTCTCCAGCGCGAGCTCCTGCACCCGCAGCGTCTTGTCGAGGCCGAAAGGCTGCAGCGCGCCGGCGTCGATGCCGGAATCGCTGGCGCTGACCATGCAGCGGATGCCCGAGACGAAGCCGATGCCGGCGATGACGCCGCCGCCGGGTACGCTCTTGTTCGCGTCCGGCACGTCGAACATGTAGCCGGCGAGCGTCGACAGCTCGATAAATGGCGCGCCGGGATCGAGCACCAGCGCCACGCGTTCGCGCGGCAGTAGTTGGCCACGCTTGTGGAAACGATCCTTTGCCGCGGCCGACGCCGCCCGCGTGCGCTCTTCCAGCGCGCGCATGCGGTCGATCAAACCCAGCATGCCGTCGCGATTGGCGTGGTAGGCGGCGCCGCCGGGGGAAATGGTGTTTTCGAGAATGGACACAGTTTACTCCGTCATTCCGGGGCGATGCGCAGCATCGAACCCGGAATCTCGAGGTTCCGGGTTCGCGCTACGCGCGCCCCGGAACGACAATCAGCGATTCGTCCCAAAAATCTTCCGCGCCTCGGCGGGGCTTGCGATCTCGCGGCCGGCGCGGCGGGCACAGGCGGCGACGGCTTCGATCAGCTGGCCGTTCGACGTCACCTTCGTGCCATCGGCGAGATAGAAGGTGTCTTCGAGACCGGTACGCAGATGGCCGCCGAGCTCGGCGCAGCGCTGGTGCAGCGGCCAGATCTCCTCGCGTCCGATCGCCGTGACCTGCCAATGCGCTTCGGGGCGCTTCAGCTTGATCAGGATCGGCAGCAGGTCGGGATCCGACGGCATGCCGGACGCGACGCCCATCACGAAGTTATATTCGAGCGGACCCTTGTACATGCCGACCTGAGTGTACATGCCGACGCAGCGCACGATGCCGACGTCGAAGCACTCGAATTCGGGGATGGTGCCGACCGCGTTCATGACGTCGAGATAGTCCTTCACCTTCTCGACGGCGTTGTCGAACATCATCGGCGGCCAGGCCCAGCTATTGTCGGCCTTCACTTTCAGATAATTCAGCGAGCCGGCGTTGCAGGCGGCGATCTCCGGCTTCGTCTCACGGATGCAGTCGAGCGCGCCGCTGTAGTTCGGCCCCGACACGCCCGAGGTGTGGTTGATGATCACACCCGGGCAAGCCTCTCGGATCGCCTGCTGGATCTCCTTGCTGACGCCGACCTCCCAGGACGGCAGATGCCCCTTGTTGGGCGCCTGCTGGCGCAGATGGATGTGCATGATGCTGGCGCCGGCGTCGAACGCAGCCTTGGCCTCGCGTGCCATCTGCTCGGGCGTCACAGGCACGTTGTGCTGCCTGGGGTCGGTGAGCACGCCGTTCAGCGCGCAGGTGATGACGGCCTTGTCGCTCATGCCTTGACGCTCATGGCTTGGATGTCTCGCAGGTTGAGAATTCAACGCTTGCGATCATGTGACGCGCGGCATGCGGCTTCTTGCGCGGAGAAGCTGGAAAAGGGCGAGTTGTAGGGTGGGTTAGCCGAAGGCGTAACCCACCTCTTTCGTTTCCGCGGAGAGAGAAGTGGTGGGTTACGCCGAGCGATTGCGCTTCGCGCAATCGCAGGGCTAACCCACCCTACGAGAGCACCCTACGATGCTTCCGCGAGCCTCACCGTCTCGGTGCTGCGATAGATCGCAAGATCGCGCGAGCCGACGAAGATCGCGCGCGGCTTCAATCCGTAGAAGCGGCGGATCGAGTGGCTGAAATGCGTCGAGTCGGGATAGCCGATGTCCTGCGCGAGATGGGCGAGGTTGAGGTCCTGGTTGGCGAAATGCAGCAAATGCCGCGCGCGTTTCCAGGCGCGGAAGGAGCGGAACGAGATGCCGGTCTCCTCCTTGAACAGATGCAGGAAGCGCGAGGCGGAAAGACCTGCTTCGGCCGCGCAGGTATCCGCCGTCACGGGCTCGCCGGAGAAGCGCCCGATGCGCGCGACCGCGCGCATCACCCGCGGATCGAGCACGCGGCGCGGCAGGGCCTCGCCGAAGCACATCTCGTCGAATTCGGCGGTGGTGATGTCGCCGTAGCGGCGCTGGCGCAGCAGCGCATAGGCGGCGAGGATCTTGCGGGCATGGACGGCCCGGTCCGGTCCGGTCAGCCGCTCGGCCAAAGCCTCGATCACGCCATCCGGCATGCTTTCCGGCTCGAGCGTCACGCTGATTGCAGTGCGGTAGTCGCCGGCAATGGAATGCCGCTGGTTCGGCAGGGTGACGAACAGCTCGCCGGTGGCGAGGACATCGTCGATCGTCAGGTGCAGGTTGCCCTTCACCGCCACATAGACATGGCAGCAGCCGGGGGTCCGCTTGCGGGGGCGGCCGAGCAGGCCGGCATAAAACACCCGTTCCGGCGTGATCAGCATCAGATGGTCGGATTCGCGACCGTTATCTTCCATTGGGGTCCTCCTCGCGCGACTCTCTGGCCGCTGCGGACGGAGGTCACCTTAGCGCAAATTTGGGCGCTGTCACGACGGGATAGCGCTATCACGGCGCGCAAAAGGATGTCGTTCCGGGACGGCGAGCAGCCAATTCCGGAACCCTTCAACCACACCGTCGTCCCGGCGAAGGCCGGGACCCATACCGCGAGGTCTACCGATGCGGGCGGTGCTGATCCCGAACGACCAATCTTCGCAAAACATCTCCCTGGGAGTATGGGTCCCGGCCTTCGCCGGGACGACATTGCGGCTACGTCCTCACCCTTGGCGCGACATTCTGCTCGACGCCGGCCTTCTGCTCCGCGGCAACCGCGCGTTTGAACCCATCGCGTTGCTGCAATCGCGCCCAATAGGCTGCGACATTTGGCCCAAAGTCCTTGGCGAGGCCGATATTGTCGGCGAGGCGGAGCGCGTAGCCGATCACGATGTCGGCGGCTGTGAAGCGGCCGGCGCACAAGGTTTCGGCATTCGCGGTCGCTGCCTCAACGGCGCGCAGCCGGCCCAGGAACCATTTGGCATAGTCGCCGGCGACCTGCGGGTTGCGGCGCTCCTCGGGCTCGAGCTGGGTGTAGCGGAGCACCAGCGTTTGCGGGAAGGTTAACGTGGCATCGCTGAAATACATCCAGTTCAGGAACGCGCCATAGGCGGGATCCTCGACGTCCACCATCAGCGGCGTCGGGGCGTATCTGGTGCCGAGGTAGTGGCAGATGCCCGAAGACTCCGTCATCTTCGTCTCGCCGTCGATCATGAAGGGAATCGTGCCGAGCGGGTTGAGCGCGAGATACTCCTTGGCGAACACCCGCGGCGGGAACGGCAGCATCTTCAACTCGTACGGCAGCCCCATCTCCTCCAGCATCCAGAGCGGACGGAACGAGCGTGCGGCATCGCAGTGATAGAGCGTGATCATGATGCATTCCCTTTGCTGCCGGGCAGCGTACCCATCATCTTGCACAGGACCATCAGCATGACCTCGTCGGCGCCGCCGCCGATCGAGGTCAGACGGCTGTCGCGATAGGCACGGCTGACCGGCGTCTCGTTGGTAAAGCCCATTCCGCCCCAATATTGCAAGCAGGCGTCGGTGAGCTCCCGGCCGAGCCGGCCGGCCTTCAACTTGGCCATGGTCGCGAGCCTGGTCACGTCCTCACCCGCCACCAGCGCCTCACCGGCGCGATAGATCAGTGCGCGCAGCAGCTCGACCTCGGTCTGCATCTCCGCGAGCTTGAAGTGCACGACCTGGTTGTCGAGGATGCTCTGGCCAAAAGCCTTGCGGTTGCGGGTGTATTCGATGGTCTCGTTGATGATGTATTCGTGCGCCTTGAGGCAGGCGGCCGCGCCCCAGAGCCGCTCCTCCTGGAACTGGATCATCTGGTAGGTAAAGCCCTTGCCTTCCTCGCCAATCCGGTTGCGCTTGGGCACGCGGACATTGTCGAAGAAGATCTGCGCGGTGTCGGACGAGCGCATGCCCATCTTGTCGAGCTTTCGCGCGACCGTGACGCCCTTGGCCTTCATGGGCACGCAGATCAGCGACTTGTTGCGGTGAACGGGCCCGTCGCCGGTGTTGGCGAGCAGGCAGATCCAGTCGGCCTGGGTGCCGTTGGTGATCCACATCTTGCCGCCGTTGATGACGTAATCGTCGCCGTCCGAACGTGCGTCGGTCTTGATCGAGGCAACGTCCGAACCTGCACCGGGCTCGGAAACGCCGATGCAGGCCACATAGTCGCCGGAGATCGAGGGCGCCAGGAATTCGCGCCGCACCTCGTCCGAGCCGAACCGCGCCAGCGCGGGCGTCGCCATGTCCGTCTGCACCCCGATCGCCATCGGCACGCCGCCACAGGTGATGGCGCCGAGCTCCTCCGCCATCATCAGCGCATAGGAATAGTCGAGCCCGGAGCCGCCGAATTCGACCGGCTTGTTCAATCCGAGGAAGCCGAGGCTGCCCATCTTCTTGAACAGCGCGTGCGCGGGGAAGATGTCGGCCTTCTCCCATTCATCGACATGAGGGTTGATCTCGCCCGCGATGAACTTTTGCAGGGAACGGCGGATGTCGTCGTGGTCGGCGCTGAATAGCATTTTGTCCTCTCGTCATTCCGGGGCATCGCGAAGCGATGAGCCCGGAATCCATTCCTCTGCGGGGTCTGGAGCCCGATGGATTCCGGACTCGCGCGCCTTGCGCGCGCCCCGGAATGACAACGTGCATCACAGCCCCATCTGCCGCGACGCCAGATCCTTCATGATCTCCTCGGTGCCGCCGCCGATGGCGTTGACCTTGACCTCGCGGTAGATGCGCTCGGCCTTGATGCCGCGCATGAAGCCGGCGCCGCCAAAGATCTGCACGGCTTCCGAGGCGCAGAACGCCATGGTCTGCGTTGCCTGGTTCTTCATCATGCAGATTTCGGCGACCGGACTTTCGCCCTGCTCCAGACGCCAGGCCAGCATCTCCAGCATCGCCTGCGACGCCGCCACCTTCTGCGCCATGTCGACGATCTTGTGCCTGATGACCTGGTGCTGGGCGAGCGGCTTGCCGAAGGTCTTGCGCTCCTTGGCGTAGGCAGTCGCCTCGTCGAGGCAGACGCGGGCGAAGGCGGTGCAGCTCGCCGCCATGCCCATGCGCTCGCTGTTGAAATTCTGCATGATGATCTTGAAGCCCTGGCCCTCCTCGCCGATCAGATTTTCGGCCGGCACGCGGCAGTCGTCGAAATGCAGCGTCGCGGTGTCGGAGGCCCACCAGCCCATCTTCTTCAGCTTCGTGCGCGACAGGCCAGGCGTGTCGCCCTCGATCAGGAGCAGGCTGACGCCGCCGGCGCCCTCGCCGCCGGTGCGCACCGCAACGGTCAGATAGTCCGCGCGCACGCCCGAGGTGATGAAGGTCTTCTCGCCGCTCACGACGTAGTGATCGCCGTCGCGCCGCGCTCGGGTGCAGAGGCCCGCAACGTCCGAACCACCGCCCGGCTCGGTGATCGCGAGCGCGGAGATCTTCTCGCCTGCCAGCACCTGCGGCAGCACGCGCGCCTTCACCTCCGGCCGCGCCGCACGCGCAATCGGCGGCGAGCCAATGGTGTGGCTCATCAGGCTGGCGCTGACGCCGCCGGCGCCGGCTCGCGCCAGCTCCTGGCTCGCAACGATCTTCATGAACTGGTCGGCGGCAATCCCGCCATATTCCTCGGGGAATCCCAGCCCCAACAGCCCGATCTCCGCCGCCTTGCGATAGAGCGCGCGGGGAAATTCGCCGGCCTCGTCCCATTCATGGGCGAAGGGCGTGATCTCCTTTTCGACGAAGCGTCGCATCGCGTCGCGGAAGGCGTCGTGCTCGGCGGTATAGAACGGGCTCTTCATCGCACTCTCGCCTCGCGGACGGATTCGTCTCATCCACCATGGCCGGAACCTGGTCGGCTCACTTGCGCGGAGTGGCTGAGCTGGAAGACCACTCAGCGCAGGCCTTCACCTAGCAACTCAACGCAAGACGATTTTCGCCCCTCGCGCGCCAACTCCAAGTCAAAAAAAGACGTGGTGCACAAACTCCGGCTGGCCCCAGGGCCACGCCGGGCATGGTGCACGGCAATAGGGCGCAGGCGGCACAAGACCGCCGAAGGAGGGACTTTTGGCCGTTCGTTACTACGACTGGATCGCCCATCATGGCCGCCGCACGCCTGGCAAGGTCGCGGTCATCGACCTCGCGAGCGAGCGCCGCTTCACCTATTCGCAGCTGGATGCGAGAGTGTCGCGTCTCGCCTCCTACCTGCGCCACACGCTGAAGGTCTCGCGCGGCGACCGCGTCGCGGTGCTGGCGCTGAACACCACCGATACGCTGGAGGTGCAGTTCGCCTGCGGGCGGTTAGGTGCGATCTTCGTGCCGCTGAACACCCGCCTCACTGTTCCCGAACTCCAGTTCATCACCGCTGACTGTGCGCCGAAGGTGATGATCCATGATGCCGACCTCGCCGAGACCGCGCTGAGCGTTGCCGAACTCTGCAATGTCGCGACCAGCCTGCTGCTCGGTCCCGGCGGCGCCTACGAGGCCGGCATCACCGCCGCAAAGCCGCTCGACCGGATCGAGGAGGTCACGCTCGATGACGTATCGACCATCATGTACACGTCCGGCACCACAGGTCATCCGAAGGGCGCGACCATCACCCATGGCATGACGTTCTGGAATTGCGTCAATCTCGGCGGTCCCGCCTGCATCGGGCCGTCCTCGGTGCTGCTCACCGTGCTGCCGCTGTTCCATACCGGCGGGCTGAATTGCTACACCAATCCGGTGCTGCATGCCGGCGGCACCGTGATGATCATGCGGGCCTTCGATCCCGGCACGGCGCTCGGCCTGATCAACGATCCCGCGCAGGGCATCAACGTGTTCTTTGGCGTCCCCGCGATCTACCAGTTCATGGCGCAGCATCCCGCCTTCGCGACGACTGACCTGACCCGGCTGATCGTCGGCGGTGTCGGCGGCGCGCCGATGCCGGTGCCGCTGCTGAAGGTCTGGGAGGCGCGCGGCGTCGCGCTCCAGCAGGGCTACGGCATGACCGAGACCTCGCCGGCCGTGCTGGTGCTCGACCGCGAGGATGCGGCGCGCAAGGCCGGCTCCGCCGGCAAGCCGGTGCTGCACACGGAAGTGCGCATCGTGCGGCCCGACGGCAGCGACGCCGATGTCGGCGAGCTTGGCGAGCTCTGGGTCAAGGGACCGAACATCACGCCCGGCTACTGGAACAGGCCGGCGGCGAACAAATCCTCCTTTACCGACGGCTGGCTGCACACGGGCGATGCGACGCGCGTCGACGAGGAAGGCTTCTACTACATCGTCGACCGCTGGAAGGACATGTACATTTCCGGCGGCGAGAACGTCTATCCGGCCGAGGTCGAGAACGTCCTGCACCAGCTTGGCGCCATCGCCGAAGCCGCCGTGATCGGCATTCCCGATCCGCAATGGGGCGAGGTGGGCCTTGCCATCGTCGCGGTCAAGCCGGGACAAAGGCTGACGGAGACCGATGTCGTCGCACATTGCGCAGCCAATCTCGCGCGCTTCAAATGCCCACGCCAAATTCGCTTCGTCGACGCGCTGCCGCGCAACGCCACGGGCAAGATCCACAAGCCGACCTTGCGCAAGGAATTCTCGGTTGTTTCCGAAGCCGACAAGAAAGTCGCCAACGCCTGACCAAAGCGCCCCTCTCGTGGGCGTTTTTCTTTTGTAGTGCCTGCTCCACCCCACAAGAAACCCAAGGAATTTCCATGAAGAACAAGAAACTCGCCCTGCTTGCCGCGGCAGCGGCCCTGACATTACTTTCGGTCCAGTTGCTTTCGGTCCAAGGCGCCCAGGCGCAGAAGAAATACGACACTGGCGCCAGCGATACCGAGATCAGGATCGGCAATGTCGAGGCCTATTCCGGTCCCGCCTCCGCCTACGGCGTGATCGGCAAGACCGAAGAGGCGTATTTCAAGATGATCAACGATCAGGGCGGCATCAACGGCCGCAAGATCAACTGGATCTCCTATGACGACGGCTATTCGCCGCCGAAGACGGTGGAGCAGGTCCGCAAGCTGATCGAGAGCGACGAGGTGTTCCTCGTATTCAACGCGCTCGGCACGCCGACCCAGACCGCCGTGCAGAAATATCACAACGCCAAGAAGATCCCGCAGCTCTTCCTTGCCACCGGCGCCAGCAAGTGGAACGACCCGCAGAATTTCCCATGGACCATGGGTTTCCAGCCGAGCTACCGCGTCGAGGCGCGGATCTTCGCCAAGTACATCCTGAAGGAGAAGCCGGACGCGAAGGTCGCGATCTTCTATGCCAATGACGATTTCGGCAAGGACTACGTCGCCGGCATCAAGGACGTGTTCGGCGACAAGGCATCGAAGCTGATCGTGGCCGAAGAGAGCTACGAGACCTCGGAGCCATCGATCGACTCGCACATCGTCAAGCTCAAGGGCACCGGCGCGGATGTCTTCGTGAACATCTCGACCCCGAAATTCGCGGCGCAAGCCATCAAGAAGATCGCGGAGCTGGAATGGAAGCCGATGCACCTGATGTCGGACGTTTCGGTGTCCATCGGCGCGGTGATGAAGCCCGCCGGCCTCGAAGCCTCCGAGGGCGTGCTGTCGGCCGGCTATTTGAAGGACGCGTCGGATCCGCAGTGGAAAGACGACGAGGGCATGAAGAAGTTCATGGCCTTCATCGACAAATACATGCCCGGCGCAAACATCTCGGACGCCAATCTGGTCTACGGCTATGCCGCGGCCCAAACGATGGTGCAGGTGCTGAAGCAGGCGGGCGACAATCTCACCCGCGAGAACGTGATGAAGCAGGCCGCCAGCCTGAAGGACTTCGCTCCCGATACGCTGATCCCGGGAATCAAGATCAACACCTCGCCGACCGATTTCGCGCCGATCGAGCAGCTCAAGATGTGGCGGTTCAAGAACGGCCAGTGGGAGCTGTTCGGCCCCATCATCAGCGCCGAAACGAGCGGCTAGTTCGACCGAACCTGCCCGTCTGAAGATACCGAATAGCGGCCGAAGGGCCGCTATTCCTTTTCAGCGCGACTAACTATCCCGGCAGGAAGAGCGCGAACGGCTCCTCGACCGTGCGGCGCAGATGCTTTCGATACAAGGCATGATTGGCGTCGTCGGGCGCAACCCGTCCCAAAGACGGCTTCGGAACATTCCTGAGCGGCACGTAGGCGATCGGCGCTGCGATCGGCGTCAGCTGCGAGCCGGGGCCGGCGCGGAGCGTCGAGATGATGCCGTACATCTCGCCGGCGACCGTCGGCCGCGACACCGTGATCACGCGATGCTGGCCGTGCTTGATGATGACGAGATAGATGAAGCCGGACTGATGCGGCACCGCGACCTCGCCGGTGTGCTCATAGGCGGAATCGGTCCGATCGCCCTCGCGAAAGACCAGCGACGAGACTTTCGGCTCCCATACGATCTCGGTGCGGTAGGCGAAGATCGCGTCCTTGTCGCCGAACGACGGCCGCAACGTGATGTAGACATCCTCGAGCCAGGTCACCGCGCGATGCGCATAGGAGCCGAGGCTGTCGGGCGCGACGTCGTTTGCGGCCGGAGGCGTCACGACGATGGCGCTCTTGCGCAAGGACACGCCCAGCGCCTGCTCCAGCCGGACCGTCGTCGCCAGCGTGAACGGCCGGCGGCCGCCGAGCACCTTCTCCAGCGTCGACAGGCTGAGCTTGGCCTGTTCGGCCAGCGCCTGCCGGGAGATCCGGCGCCTAGCGAGTTCCTCGCGAATGGTCTCCGCGATCTCGCGGCTCTGCTCGTCCGAAAGCTGCTTGTCGGCCTGCATCTGCATCGTCAACCCTGCCTTGGGAGCACCACTCTAGCAGGGCGGACAAACCAGCACAAAACCGCACATGGCCACCCGGCTGCGGCCCGCCCGGGACGGACGCGGCGGAACATTGCCGATCAATCTGCTCGCGAAATCAGGCTCTCCCGGTCGATGCTGAGAGCCAGCAAACATCCTTCGGGAGCAGGCCAAATGAACACCTACGACACAGCCGACCACGACGAACACCCCCTGCTGGGCCGGCTGATCAAGCTCGGATTGTTCCTTCTCGCGCAGGGCATCGCGGTGATGCTGGTCGCCTTCGTGGCCCTGCTGGTGAGCTTCGGGACGAGTTGGTCGGCAACGACCGAACAGGCCGGCCTGCTCCAGCCCGGCGATGCCAGGTCCGGCACCCTCCTGCTGAAGGACGATGGCGCCTACACCGAAGCGATCCGTCTCGGCATCGATGTCGACATCACGGTATCAGGCCCGACGCTGCGCACACGCGTCACCCAGGCATTCCGCAATCCGACCAAGGACTGGGTCGAGGCCACCTATGTCTACCCGCTCGCGACCAATGGCGCCGTCGATACGATGAAGATGGTGGTCGGCGACCGCGTCATCGTCGGCGACATCAAGGAGCGGCAGCAGGCGCGCGTGATCTACGAACAGGCGCGCAGCGCCGGCCAGAAGGCCGCGCTCACCGAGCAGGAGCGGCCCAACATCTTCACCAACTCGGTTGCCAATATCGGTCCCGGCGAAACCGTGCTGGTGCAGATCGAATATCAGGAGCCGGTGCATCAATCCGGCAACGAATATTCGCTGCGCGTGCCGCTGGTGGTCGCCCCGCGCTACAATCCGGCGCCGATCGTGCAGAGTGTCGACTTCCGCAACGACGGCTCCGGCTGGGGCACCGCCACGTCCAATCCCGTGCCCGACCGCGATCGCATTTCCCCGACGGTGCTGGACCCCGCCAAGAATGCGCCCGTTAACCCGATCAGCATCACGGTGCGTCTGAAGGCCGGCTTTGCGCTCGGCGAGGTCAAGAGCCAGCATCATAACGTCAAGACCGAGAGCCCGGACAACGCCACGCGCATCGTCACGCTCGCCGACGGCGCGGTGCCCGCCGACCGCGATTTCGAACTGACGTGGAAGCCGGCGGCCCAGAAAGCACCGTCGGTCGGCCTGTTCCGCGAGCATGTCGGCGATGCCGACTACCTGCTCGCCTTCGTCACGCCGCCGAGCGCCGAGCAGGCGACGCAGAAGCCGCTGCCGCGCGAGGTCGTGTTCGTGATCGACAATTCCGGCTCGATGGGCGGCACCTCGATCGTCCAGGCCAAGGCGAGCCTGCTTTACGCACTCGGCCGCCTCCAGCCGGCCGACCGCTTCAACGTCATCCGTTTCGACGATACCATGGACGTGCTGTTTCCGGCCTCCGTGCCGGCGGATGCCGCGCATGTCGGCGAAGCGACCTCGTTTGTCAACGCCTTGCAGGCACGTGGCGGCACCGAGATGGTGCCGGCGATGCGGGCTGCGCTGACCGACAAGCTCAGCGACACCAGCATGGTTCGCCAGGTCGTGTTCCTGACCGACGGCGCGATCGGCAACGAGCAGCAATTGTTCGAGACGATCACGGCGATGCGCGGCCGCTCGCGCGTGTTCATGGTCGGCATCGGGTCCGCGCCCAACACCTATCTGATGACGCGCGCTTCCGAGCTCGGCCGCGGCGCCTTCACCCATATCGGCTCTGTCGAGCAGGTCGAGGAGCGCATGCGCGACCTGTTCGCCAAGCTGGAAAATCCGGCGGTGACCGGCCTCAGCGCAAAGTTCTCCGAAGCCACGGCCGACGTCACCCCGGCGATCATTCCCGACGTCTATCGCGACGAGCCCCTGGTGCTGGCGACCAAGCTCGACAAGCTTGCAGGCTCGCTCGAGATCAAGGGACGCATCGGCGACCGCCCGTGGTCGGTGACGTTGCCGTTGCAAAATGCCGCCGAGGGCAAGGGCCTGTCAAAACTCTGGGCCAAGCGCAAGATCGGCGATGCCGAAGTGGCGCGCACGATGCGCGAGATGACGCCGGAAGAGGCCGACAAGGCGATCCTGGCACTGGCGCTCGACCATCAGATCGTCACCCGGCTCACCAACCTCGTCGCGGTCGACAAGACGCCGAGCCGTCCCGAAGGCGCGCGGCTCAAGCTCAGCGAATTGCCGATCAACCTGCCGGCCGGCTGGGATTTCGAGAAGATCTTCGGCGAACGGCCGCAGCAGGTGCCGACGCAACTGCGCGAACGTCATGCCGATGCGCGCAACCAGCCGGCAACGAGGCGGCCGACACCCGCCGCACCCGATGCGATCCGCCTGCCCAAGACTGCCACCTCGGCCGAGCTGAAGATGATCGCAGGCCTGGTCCTGATCGTGCTCGCCCTGATCCTGTTCGTGTTCAACCGGCGTCGGCCCTTGCTCACTGACGCCGCTTGAGAGAGGAGCGCCCCCGAACTCCTCTGTTAGCGCGCGCGGCTGCCCGTCCCCTACCCAACGGCCGCGCGCGCCTTTTTTATCGACCGTCATTCCGGGGCGATGCGAAGCATCGAACCCGGAATCTCGAGGTTCCGGGTTCGCCCTTCGGGCGCCCCGGAACGACAACATCCGAAAGACACAATGCCCCGCCTCATCTCTCCCCTGGTTCTCGCGCTGATCGGCCTCGTCCTGTTCGGTGACGGTGCCTACATCCATGCCAAGGCCTGGCTCGCGCAGGTGCTGCTGGAGCGCGCATTCGACAGAAGCGTTGCGGCGGGCCAGGCGGTCAAGCCATGGTCATGGGCCGACACTTGGCCGGTCGCCCGGATCGAGGTGAAGCGGATCGGCGCCAGCGCCATCGTGCTGGAGAGCGCGAGCGGCCAGGCACTTGCTTTCGGACCCGGCCACATCCAGCAAACGGTCGATGCCGGCGAGCGCGGCGTTGCTGTATATGCCGCACATCGCGACACGCATTTCCGTTTCCTGCGGAATGTTGCCATGGGTGACGTGATCGAGATCACCCGCCGCGACGGCAAACACTTTCGCTATCGCGCGGATTCCTCGACCGTGGTCCGTTTCGACGCATCGGGCATCGATCCCGTGACGCAGGATTTCGAGCTCGTGCTCACAACCTGCTGGCCGTTTGACGCCGTTACGTCCGGTCCCGAACGCTACATCTTGCACGCGATCTTGATCGGCGCCGACGAATAGGCTCCCTCATCCATCTCCATCCTGTGGGATGCTTTCTGTCGACGCCATCGATCGAACAGCAATTGCTGGAGCGCTATGTCGACGATCGCTGGCTGCCGCGTCGGCAAACCGTTCGCACTTTCGCCAAAAGTCCGGTGATGCTAGCCTTCCTGGATGAAGCCCCGCCCATTCCGTCTGGCGGCATTGCGCCCCTTCGTGATTGCCTCGCCAGAACCCGCCATCGAACAGAACGACGCGCTGCAACAACAATAAAAATTGAGGATTGCGCCATGGAAGCCCAGGTGTCTGCTGCATCCTTCTCTTCTCGCCCATGGTCTCCAGCGCCCGACGCCAGCGACATCGTGAAGGGCATCCATGCCATGCTTCACCCGCACAACATCGTGCTGGTGGGCGCGACCGACAAGCCCGGCAATTATGCCGAGCGCATCTGGAACAATCTGGTCAAATACGGCTTCGAGGGTGGGCTCTATCCGGTCAACGCCAAGCGCGAGACGATCTGGGGCGTGCCCTGCTACAAGGACTTTGCGAGCCTTCCGGAAAAGCCCGATCATGTCCTGGTGCTGGTGCCTGCGCGCTTCGCCGTGCAGGTGATCCGCGATGCCGCGGCGGCCGGCGCGCGCTCGACCACCATCGTCACTTCCGGTTTCAGCGAGTTGCAAGACGACGAGAGCCAGAAGCTCGCCGCCGAACTGCAAGCGGCCGTGCGCGAGACGGGCCTCGCCGTCACCGGTCCGAATTGCCTCGGCAATTTGAGCGCGGGCGAAAAGCTCTTCACCAACATCGACGACCGTGTCGTCACCATGGAGCAGGGCGCGGTGGCGATCGCCGGGCAATCCGGCGCCATCGTCATGGCGATCCGCCAGGCGCTGGAGGATCGTGGCGTCGGCGTTGGCTACATGGTGACGACCGGCAACGAGGCCGGGCTCGAGACGCCGGACCTGATGCGTTATTTCGCGGAGGATCCGAGCATCAAGGTGATCGTCGTCTACCTCGAGGGCGTGCGCAACACCAAGGCCTTTCGCGACGCCTGCAAGGCGGCGCGCGCGGCGAGCAAGCCGGTGATCGCGCTCAAGCTCGGCGCATCCGAGGGCGGCCGCGCCGCGGCAATGGCGCACACCGGCGCGCTGGCGGGCTCGATCGAGACGTTCGACGCCATCGCAACGCGTGAAGGTGTCATCCGGGTCGGCGGACTCGACGAGTTGATCGAGACCACAGAATGCTTCGTCCACGCCGCCGTTCCCAAAGGCGACCGGCTCGCCGCGGTCACGCTGTCCGGCGGCAAGCGCGGCATGCTGATCGACGCGTTCTACGCCGAGGGCTTGAACTTCGCGCCGCTCAGCCCGCATGTCAGCTCGGAGCTGGCGAAGATGCTCGGGCCCGGATCAATCGTCGGCAATCCGCTCGACGCCGGCTTTGCCGCGGTCGTCGATCCCTCCGTCTACATGAGATCGATCAAGCTGATGATCGACGATCCCGATATCGACATCGTCATCATCGATGCCGAGCTGCCGAAGACGCCGCACGAGCTGCGCGAGCGCAACCTGCGCATCGTCGACGAGATGGCGAGCCGGGCCTCGAAGCCCGTGATCTACATCAGCGCGATGTCGATCGGCTTCACCGAGTTCACCAAGACCTTGCGCAAATCGCTGCCGCATCTCGCGGTCATGCAGGGCATGGATCGCGCGGTCACCGCGATCAAGTCGCTGCTCGCCTATGCGAAGCTGCGCAAGGAAGTCCCCGACATCGTCTCGAGCTCGAAACCCGCCGCGCGCGCCGAGCTGGAAAAGGCGCTGACATCGGCGAACGGCGCCGCGCTCGACGAAGTCGCCTCGAAGAAGCTCCTGAAGGCGTATGGCATCCCGATCTCGAAGGAAGCGATCGCACAGACGGCGGCGGAAGCCGTGAAGATCGCGAACCAGATCGGCTTCCCGGTCGTGGCAAAGGTCGTCAGCGCCGAGATCCTGCACAAGTCCGACATCGGCGGCGTGGTGCTGAACCTGAGCAACGCGGCCGAGGTGAGGAAGGCGTTCGTCGACATCACCGCGCGGGTGAAGAGGCTGAAGGGCAAGCCGAGGCTCGACGGCATCCTGATCGCGCAGCAGGTCAAGGCCGACCTCGAGCTCGTGGTCGGTGCCTCGCTCGATGCCGAGATGGGCCCGGTCGTGCTGTTCGGCACCGGCGGCATCGACATCGAGCTGATGAAGGACGTCGCGCTCGCCGGCGCACCGCTGGACGAGGCCGAGGCACGGCTCCTGATCGGTCGTACCAAGGCCGGCATCAAGATGCGCGGCTATCGCGGCAAGCCGGCCTTGCACGAGGCCTCCGCGGTGAAGGCGCTGGTCGGCCTGTCGAACCTGATCGCGGATGCCGGCGACCGGATCGCCTCGATCGACATCAACCCGTTCCTGATCAACACCAGGACGGGTGTCGCCGTCGATGCCCTGATCGTGTTGAACAATGCTGCGGCAAAGCGCGCGGCCGGGCATTGATGTCGCGTAGGGCGGATTGGCGCAGCGTAATCCGCCATTTTGCACGGCGAATGCGGAGAGCAGTGGCGGGTTACGCTTCGCTAACCCGCCCTACGTACCATTGCGGCGGGAGCAGCATCCGGGCTCCTTCCAACTTCCCCGCTTTGGCCCTAGACTCAGCCTTATGGCACGCGCGAGCAATCTGGTGATCGGAACGGCGACGCTGGCGGTGATCGCCGTGGCGTTCGGCGGCCTGCTCGGCGTGCAGAAATGGCGCACCATCCAGAGTCGCAGCCAGTTGCGCGTGGTGTTCGAAGGTGGTTCCGCCAGCGGCCTGCGCCGCGGCGGGCCGGTCAATTTCGACGGCGTGCCCGCCGGCCAGATCCTGTCGATCAAGCTGGACAATCCTCGCAAGGTCGTGGCGCTGGTGATGCTCGACAACACCGCGCCGATCCGCAAGGACACCGTCGCGGGCATCGAATTCCAGGGCCTGACCGGCGTCGCCGCGATCTCGCTGATCGGGGGCGCGCCCTCTGCGCCGCCGGTGCCGCTGGATGTGGACGGCGTTCCCGTGCTGACCGCCGATCTCAGCGACGCCGAATCCATCGTCGACACCCTGCACAGTGTCGACCGCACGATCGTGAGCAATGCCCCCGCGATCAAGGAAGGGCTTCGCACATTCGAGAACTATAGCGCCGACCTCAGGAGCAAGGGCGGCGAAATCGATTCCGTCATGGCCAAGGTCGACAGCGCCTTCGCGGGATTCGACAAGGCGGTCACGAAGATCGAGGGCGTGGTGCCCGGCTTCGTCGATGGCAAGGCCGACGAGCTGTTCGAGAAGGTGCAGGGACTGCACGAGCTCGCCGACACCATGAGGAAGAAGTCGGCGAGCTACATCGAGGACATTCGTCGCTCGCTGCTCGACGTCAGCGAGACCGCCAACAAGATGGCCGGCACGCCCGTGGCGCCGCGGCCACCGCGCAAGCCCGCGCAGAAGAAGCAGTGATGTTCTTCCTTATCCTCCCCTCCAGGGGAGGATAAGCTGCGCCTACCACGCGTAGCGCACGAGGCCCTTGCCGGCGTAGGACCGGGTGACGTTCGAGAACTCGCCTTCGAAGGCCACCGACGCAGACCAGCCGTTCATCCAGTTCACTTGCACCGACGCCGTGGTCAGCGCGGAATCGCGCGCCTGCGCGGCGCCATTCACGACGAAAGCCGATCCAGGCAGCGTCTGAAACACCGCGCCGACGGTACGATCCGGATTGTAGTCATGCGCCCAGGCGACGCGGCCGCGCAGGATCATCAGGCCGCCTGCAGCGGCAAATGTCCTGTCCGCGCGCAGGCCGAGCTCGGTGCGGGTGCTGGTCACGTCCTTGGCGGTATAGTTGAGGGCGAAGACGTTGCTGCCAGCCACAGCGAACTCTGAATAGCTCGGAAGGCTGAACATGGTGGCCTGGAGCGCCGCATAGGGCGTGACGCCGATCCATGACATCGCGTGGCGATAGCCACCCTCGACACGGCCCGAAAACGCATTGGTATTGAACTGGGCGCGCAGCTGGTCGAACCCGGCGGCGGTGACGACGCGATTGGTGGTCACATCCTGCCAGCCATAGGCCAGCGAAGCCGTGACATAGGCCGGTCCGGCGGTATGACGCACGAAAGCGCCGGCCTGGAACAGATCGGAGCGGCCCCAGCCGAGGCCGGTGACGCCGAAGCCGGTAGCACCGCCGGCCAGCGCGAAGCCGGCGATGGTCGACGGCGAGAAGCGGTAGTCGAGACCGACGGCCGTGCCGTAAACGCTGCTGGTGGTGCTGTTCGAGCCGAGGCCGGCATTGCCGTCGGTCGTCTGGGAGCCGCCGTAGCCGGCCGCCCACACGTCCCAGCGCTGCTCGAAGGTCGCGGCCGGTGCCTTGCGGTAGATCGAGGCGAACGCGTCGCGCGCGCTCTTGTCACGCGGGGTCTTGCCGGCCGCGGCATAAGCACTTGCGCTCGCGTCATCGGCATATGGCGTCGCACCTGAAGTGCCGCTGCGTCCCGAACCGTAGACATCGGTCAGCAGGCCGAGGAACAGATTCATCGCGCTGAATGTCGTCTGCTGCGAACCTGTCGCCGACTCGCCGGAGGCCTGCGTCAAGCCGTTGGGGCCGAGGCCCGCGAATTCGGCTTGCAGGAAACCATTGGCGTTGAAGAAGTTCTGAAGCGTCGTGGCGACGTTCTTCTGATTGATGTTGAGGGCGTACTTCGCGCCATAGTCGAGCGTGAAATTCAGATAGACGGTGCCGCCAGGGTCCACGCTGGTCGTGCCGATGAGACCACCGGGCGCGGCAACGCCGGCAAAGTTGTCGGTCGCAGTGCCGGAAAACTGCATGATCTTGTATTGGGGCAAGATGGTGCTGCCGGCATAGAGCGAGACGCCGACGGTGCCATTCAGGGTAACGTTGCCGACAACGTTTGCAAAGCTCGCGGTGGTTCCGCTGCCGACCTGCACGAGGTACAGCGCACCGGACTGGAAGGCGAGGTCGCCCTGAACCAACATGCTCGAGCCGGGGCCACCGTCACCAGGCGCATAGATGCCACCGCTAGCGATAACGGTGTTGCCGACGATTCCTGCGCCGAACAGCGCGCCGCCCGCGTTCACGGTGGTCAGGCTCGATTGCGAGATGTTGCCATCGACCCGCAGGATGCCGCCATTGACCGTGGTGGTGCCGGTATATGTGTTCGTGCCGGAGAGGATCAGCGTGCCGCTGCCGACCTTTTCCAGCGAGCCCGGACCGGCGGGACCGCAACCGCAGGGATCGTAGTCGCCGATGACGCCGCTGACCTCGGTCGAGCGGTTGTTGCCACCGACGACGAGGGTGTTGCCGCCGCCGATATAGTAGAAGCCGCTGCCTTCGATCGAGCCGGCCGTGATGCGGCCGTCGCTGTTGGGACCGATGCTGACCCCGAAATCGACGATGCCTGTGCCGGTGGTGATGAACCGCGCATTGCCGCCGGTGGAATTGTCGTAGAACTCGGTCTTGCCGCCGTCCTTGGTGATGATGGTGGCGTTGCCCGCCGTGGTGAACGCGCCGAAATTGGTCCGGCCGCCGGACTCATTGATGATCGTCGCGTTGCCCGCGGTCGCGGTGTCGGATCCAGTCAGTGTACCAAACACAGTCCCACTGAGATCATTGTTCACGATGGTCGCCGAGCCGGCCGAGGATTGCTCGAGGAACGCGGTGCCGCCACCATTCTGGTTGGTGATGCTGGCCGTGCCCGCATTGGTCCGGCCAAAGAAGCCGGTGAAGCCACCATCATTCGTGATGGTCGCCCGGCCAGCTGTCGCGGTATCGGTTCCGCCTCCGGCCAGATCGCCGAAATACATCTGACCTCTGTTGGTGATCACCATCGCGCTGGCGGAGGTCGCGTTGAGAAACATCGTCGTGCCGGAGAAGTCGTTGAGCAGCGACGTGATGCCCGACGTGTCGGCATTGACGATCTTGAACAGGCCCTCGTTGGTGACCGCGCCGATGATGCTGGCGGTATGGGTCGCATCGCCAAGCTGCAACGAGCCGCAGTTGCAGATGAACGTGCCGCCGGAATAGGTGTTGGCGCCGAGCAGCGCCAGGATGCCGGGCCCCTGCACGGAGATGCCGCCGCTGCCCGTGATGCGGGAAGCAATCGCGGCCGAGGGGGCGCCGCTGCCCGTGACATCGTTGGTGAAGAACGTGGTGCCGCCCGGGGCCAGCCTGAGGTCGCCGCCCTGGATGGTATAGATCGAACCATCGCCGGTGAGATCGAAGCCCACGAGACTGGTGAGTTGCACGCCGCCTGGCGTGACCGTCACCGTGCCGCCCGTGGCCGGCGTCGAGGGACCGCCGCTGCCGAACAATGTGCCGGCTGACAGTGGATCGTAAGCGGTGCTGGTCGAACCCGAGGAGTCCGTCCAGTTGGTTGTGGTGGCGTCCCAGACGCCGCCTCCGCCGTTGACGGCGCCGTTCGGTGTGGTCTGCGATCCATTGAAGAATTGCTGGGCCCCGGCCGGGGTGGTCGCGACAGCCGCGCCCAAGGCAAGGCTCAGCCCAAACGCTGCGCGAACGGCCGTGGTACTCCGGCGCGAGCAACCGTGCCTCCTCGATGGCAACCAGGCGCCCACGCTCTTCCCCTCACCCGCGGCGCTCCCAGCGGCGCCGCGTGGAACTTAGGCCATGAGGATGGCAGATAGAACCACGGTGCATCGAGAATCCGCCAACGAGGCCGCAACTTGAGCCAGTTCAACGGCCCATGTTGCAACCGCGCCACGGTTTGCCGGGCGCTATTCCCATTCCGCGCATGCGCAGACCTCTCAGAACGTCGGCGTATATGGACCGCCATTCACATCAATGGCCGATCATCCAGGCCTCAAGCCCAACCTGTGCCGCTGGCAATGGCTAGTAGTTGGACGCCGCCGCCTCGTTCGGGATGCCGTCGATGGGACACTCGTCGGTCCCCGGCGTCGAGCGGGTCATCGCCTCGACCATGTCGCGCGTGCCTTCGGGATCGGCGATCCAGTTCTTGTAGAAATCATACGGACACGCCGCAACGCCGCGCGGGCTTTCGCCGGAATTGATCATGCCGGTGTAGCCGCGGTGGACCAGCTTGTAGAGATGGTTCTGCGACTGACCATTGCGGCGCGCGTCGCGGATCAGATGTTTCGATAGCTGGGCGTACTGGATGCCGTAATCCTCTTCGCCGCACTCGCCGAGTGTACGGCCGTCGAAGCCGATGATCGCGGAGTGGCCGAAATAGGAATAGACGCCGTCGAAGCCGGCGGCATTGGCGACCGCGACATAGACATTGTTGGCCCATGCCATGGCCTTGGAGATCAGGACCTGCTGCTCCTTGGCCGGATACATGTAGCCCTGGCAACGCACGATCAGCTCGGCGCCCTTCATGGCGCAGTCACGCCAGATCTCCGGGTAGTTGCCGTCGTCGCAGATGATCAGGCTGACCTTGAGGCCTTTCGGGCCGTCGGAGACATAGGTGCAATTGCCGGGATACCAGCCCTCGATCGGCACCCACGGCATGATCTTGCGGTACTTCTGGACGATCTCGCCCTTGTCGTTCATCAGGATCAAGGTGTTGTAGGGCGCCTTGTGCGGGTGCTCCTCGTGGCGCTCGCCGGTCAGCGAGAACACGCCCCACACTTTCGCCTTGCGGCAGGCCTCGGCAAAGATCGCGGTCTCTTCACCGGGCACCGCCGAAGCGGTCTCATACATCTCCTTGGAATCGTACATGATCCCTTGAGTGGAGTATTCGGGGAAGATCACGAGGTCCATGCCGGGCAGGCCGACTTTCATGCCCACCACCATGTCGGCGATCTTGCGGGCGTTGTCGAGCACCTCGGCCTTGGTGTGAAGGCGGGGCATCTTGTAGTTGACCACTGCGACGCCGACGGTGTCGTTGCTGCTGGAAATGTCACCGTGAAGCATATTGACCGCTCCTGTACTTGACTTGTTGTTCCGGGTTGCCGCCGATCGAGCGGTCGCGTGTGTTAGTGGCTGATCATCCAGGGGCGCGCTGTTGGAAAACCCTTGGCGCCGCTCTTGCTCCTGGTCATCAACCGGGCGGGCTTGCTCTTATCCGCCGAGCCCTTGTCCTTCACGGTCTTCCCCGTGGAGCAGCAGCCGCAGCCGGGACCGTGCGAGGCCTTGTATTGCGCGAGCGTCTGCGGCGCGTGCGTGCTGCGCTCGTTGACGGCGTGCGCCTTGCGCTTTTCCGCCGGCATGCAGAAGAAATTCGGTGCCGTCAGGATCACCCGCGGCGCCATCGCCTCGCAATGCGGACAGCTTTGCGGATCGTCGCATTCCGCCATCGGGCGAAGGTCCTTGAACGGACCGCAGTCGTCACAGAGATATTCATAGACCGGCATCGCATCATCCCCACGCTCTTGCCTGTTGAACACACCTCGCGGCGGATGCGGGGCGGCAAATACGCGCCGTCCCGCATCCCGTCGCGCAGGGATCACTTGTCCGGCGAGATCGGCATCTGGATATCGCCCGTGATGTGCTTGATGGGTCCTGCCGCCGACGGCATCACGTCGAAGTCGAAGATCTCCGTCGGCAACCACAGCGTGGCGCAGGCGTTGGGCACGTCGACCACGCCGGAGATGTGGCCCTGGCACGGCGCAGTGCCGAGGATCGAGTAGGCCTGCGCGCCGGAGTAGCCGAACTTCTTCAGGTATTCGATGGCATTGAGGCAGGCCTGGCGATAGGCGATGTGGACGTCGAGATAGTGCTGCTTGCCGGCTTCATCCACCGAGATGCCTTCGAAGATCAGATAGTCCTTGTAGTTCGGCGTGATCGGCGACGGCTTGAAGATCGGATTCTTGATGCCGTATTTCGCCATCCCGTCCTTGATCACCTCGACCTTCAGATGCAGCCAGCCGGCCATCTCGATCGCGCCGCAGAAGGTGATCTCGCCGTCGCCCTGGCTGAAGTGCAGGTCGCCCATCGAGAGACCGGCCCCGGGCACATAGACCGGGAAGTAGATCTTCGATCCGCGCGACAGGTCCTTGATGTCGCAATTGCCGCCGTGCTCGCGCGGCGGCACGGTGCGCGCGCCTTCGGCGCCGATCTTGGCCTTGACATCGCCCTTGGCACGGCCGCCATGGGCGGTCGGCGCGAACGGTGGGTTGGCGAGGCCTGGCACGCGGGTCGGATTGGTCGAGATCAGCTCGGCCTCGCGCTTATTCCACATGTCCAGCATCTCCGGATCGGGCAGACAGCCGATCAGGCCGGGATGGATCAGGCCGGCGAAGTTGACGCCGGGAACGTGACGGGACGAGGTGTAGAGGCCCTTGATGTCCCAGATCGACTTCTGCGCCAGCGGGAAATGGTCGGTGAGGAAGCCGCCGCCGTTCTGCTTGGAGAAGAAGCCGTTGAAGCCCCACAGGCTCTCCTTCATCGGGCCGACGTCGAGCAGGTCAACGACCAGGAGATCGCCGGGCTCGGCGCCCTTGACGCCGATCGGGCCGGAGAGGAAGTGCACGATCGAGAGATCGATGTCGCGGACGTCGTCGGCGGAATCGTTGTTCTTGATGAAGCCGCCGGTCCAGTCATAGGTCTCGATGATGAAATCGTCGCCGGGATTGACCCAGGCCACGATCGGAATGTCGGGGTGCCAGCGGTTATGCACCATGTCATTTTCGTAAGCCGACTTGGTGAGATCGACCTTGATCAGTGTCTCTGGCATCGAGATGCTCCCCTTTTACACGGTTGGTTAGACGGACAGATATTTGGAGACCTGCGCGGCATCGACGCTGTCGCGCGGATCATCTCGCACGATCTCGCCGTTCTCGATCACCAGCACGCGGTCGGCGATATCGAGCGCAAAGCTCAGGACCTGCTCGGACACGACGATCGAGAGGCCCTTCTCGTCGCGAATGCGCTTCAGGGTGCGCGCCATGTCCTTGATGATCGAGGGCTGGATGCCTTCGGTCGGCTCATCCAGCAGCAGCACCTTCGGCTTGGTCGCGAGCGCGCGTGCGATCGCGAGCTGCTGCTGCTGGCCGCCGGAGAGATTGCCGCCGCGACGGCCCTTCATCTCCAGCAGCACCGGGAATAATTCGTAGATGTCTTCAGGCACCTCGGTCCCGCCGGAGACGACGAGGCCGGTCTCGATGTTCTCCTTCACCGTCATGGTGGAGAAGATCATGCGGCCCTGCGGCACATAGGCGAGGCCCTTGGCCACCCGCGCGTAGCTCGGCAGACCCCCGAGCTCGGCGCCGTCCATGGTCACCGAGCCACTCTTGGCGGGCAGGATACCCATCAGCGATTTCATCAGCGTGGTCTTGCCCATGCCGTTGCGGCCCATGATCGCGACGATCTCGTTCGGCGCGACCTTGACGTTGAGCCCGTGCAGCACCTCGCTCTGGCCGTAGGCAACGTGAAGATCGGAAATTGCCAGCATCATCGCGCTCCTAATGACCGAGATAGACTTCGACGACCTTGGGATCGTTCTTCACCTTCTCCATGGTGCCCTCGGAGAGGATCTGGCCCTGGTGGAGCACGGTGACCTTGTGCGCGATGTCCTCGACGAACTTCATGTCGTGCTCGATCACCAGCACCGAGCGGTTCTTGATGATGCGGTTGAGCAGCTCGGCGGTCTTGGCGCGCTCGGACACGCTCATGCCGGCGACGGGCTCGTCCAGCATCAGGAGATCCGGGTCCTGGATCAGCAGCATGCCGATCTCGAGCCATTGCTTCTGGCCGTGACTCAACTGGTCCGCATAAGTGTCGAGACGATCCTTCAGGAAGATCATCTCGGCGACCTCCTCCACCCGCTGCCTCACCGCCGCGTCGCGCTGGAACGTCAGCGAGCCGAACACGGTGCGGCCGCGCGGATAGGAGATCTCGAGATTCTCGAACACGGTAAGGTCCACGAACACCGACGGCGTCTGGAACTTGCGGCCGACGCCGGTCTTCACGATCTCGTTCTCCTTCAGCTTCGTCAGCTCCTTGCCGCGGAACTGGATCGAACCCGAGGTGGCCTTGGTCTTGCCGCAGATCAGATCGAGCACCGTGGTCTTGCCGGCGCCGTTCGGGCCGATGATGACGCGGATCTCGTTCTCCTCGACGTAGAAGGAGAGATCGTTGACCGCCTTGAAGCCGTCGAAGGACACGGTGAGCGCTTCCACCGCGAGCAGGAATTCCTTGGGTTGATGACCGACAAGCATGATGATCTCCTCACTCGGCCGGGGCGCCGTCGGCGACGGAATCGTCGGTCCAGGCGCCCGACTTCGGTTTGCGCGGCCGCATGAACCGATCGATGCGCGGCTGCACGTAATCGGCCCAGATTCCGGACAGACCGTTCGGGAAGGCGAGCACGACCGCGATGAACAGCGCGCCGAGGCCGAACAGCCAGAGTTGCGGGAAGGATTCCGACAGGCTGGTCTTGGCGAAATTCACCAGGATGGAGCCCCACACCGCGCCGAAGATCGACATCCGCCCGCCGACCGCGGTGTAGATCACCATCTCGATCGACGGCACGATGCCGACAAAGGACGGCGACATGAAACCGACATTGAGCGCGAACATGGCGCCGCCGATCGCGGCAAAGATCGCGGCCATGCAGAAGGCGAAGATCTTGAAGTTGGCGACGCTGTAGCCGGAGAAGCGGACGCGGTCCTCCTGTTCGCGCATCGCCACCAGGATGCGGCCGAGCTTGGTCAGGCGGATGAACTGCGCGATGCCGATGCAGGCGAACAGCAACACCACCTCGACGAAGTACAGGATGATCTTGGCGTGGTCGGGCCGGATGTCCCAACCCTTGAGGGTGCGCAGGTCGGTCATGCCGTTGATGCCGCCGGTATAGCCCTGCTGCCCGACGATCAGGATGGTCAGGATGGCGGCGACGGCCTGGGTGATGATCGCGAAATAGGTGCCGCCGACCCGGCGCTTGAACATCGCGGTGCCGATGATCAGGGCAAAGACGCCGGGGACCAGGATGATGGCGAGGATGGTGAAGGTGAGACTGTGAAATGGCTGCCAGAACAGCGGCAGTGACGTGATCTGGTTCCAGTCCATGAAATCCGGAATGCCGGGGGTCGACTGGATTTTCGTGTTCTCGACGCTGGAGGCCTCCAGCTTGAGGAACATCGCCATGCAGTAGCCGCCGAGGCCGAAGAACACGCCCTGCCCCAGGCTCAGAATGCCGCCATAGCCCCAGCACAGGACGAGGCCGATCGCCACAAAGGCGTAGGTCAGGTATTTCGCGACCAGATTGAGGCGGAACACATCCAGCGACAGCGGCAGGATCACGAACAGCACGGCGGCCAGCACAATGAAGCCGATGAGCTCGGATCGATTGAAGAAGCGTGAGTTGATGAACATGACTTGCCTGCTTCCTGCTATTTGCGGACTTTGAGGGCGAAGAGGCCCTGCGGCCGCAGCATCAGAATGCCGACGACGGCGAGCAGCGTGAGCACCTTGGCCATCGAACCCGACATGAAGAATTCGAGCGTCGACTGCGTCTGCGAGATCGAGAACGCAGAGGCGATGGTGCCGAGCAGGCTGGCGGCGCCGCCGAACACGACGACGAGGAAGGTGTCGACGATGTAGAGCTGGCCCGATGTCGGCCCGGTCGAGCCGATCATGGTGAAGGCGCTTCCGGCCACGCCGGCGATGCCGCAGCCGAGCCCGAAGGTGTAGCGGTCGACCTTCTCGGTGTTGATGCCGACCGCGCCGGCCATGATGCGGTTCTGCACCACCGCGCGCACCTGGCGGCCCCAGCGCGACATATAGAGGACGTAGGCGACGCCCAGCGTGATCAGCACGGTGAGGCACATCACGAAGACGCCGTTGATCGGCACTTCGATGCTGTCGGTCACGTGGAGCGAGCCGAGCATCCACTGCGGCAGCTCGACGCCGACCTCGCGCGCACCGAACACGGAACGATAGGCCTGCTGGAGCATCAGGCTGAGACCCCAGGTGGCGAGCAGCGTATCGAGCGGGCGCTTGTAGAGGTGCCGTATCAGCACCCATTCCACCAGCATGCCCAGCGCGCCGGACGCGACAAAGGCCAGGATCATCGCGAGGAAGAAGTAGCCGCTGAACAGGCTCGGCAAGTAGGTCTGGAACAGATTGGAGGTCATCCAGGTGACGTAGGCCCCGAGGATCATGAACTCGCCATGGGCCATGTTGATGACGCCCATCTGGCCGAAGATGATCGCAAGACCGAGCGCCATCAGCACATAGACCGAGAACAGGATCAGTCCCGCAAAACCCTGCATGACGAAGATGGAGCCAAGGTCGCCAATCGAGTAGTCGCCGAACATCGATGTCCTCCGTCAGGGAAAGGGTCCCGCGTCGCGAGCAGGTTCGCGACGCGGGGGTCTTGGGCATGGACTTGCGATCCACGCCAGGGAGCGGTTTTGCCTTGAGGGAGACCGCGGAAGAGGCTGCGCGCTTACTGGTAGCGCCTCTTACTGGTAGCCCTTCGGGAACGGATCCGGCTCGACGAGATCGGCGGTCTCGTAGATCAGCTCGAACTGGCCATCGAGCTTGGCGCGCCCCACCCGGGTCTTCGACCAGAGGTGATGGTTTTCGTGGATGCGCACATAGCCTTCCGGAGCGCCCTTGAACTCGACGCCCGGCGAGGCCGCCGCGATCTTGTCGACGTCGAAGGAGCCGGCCTTCTCGACCGTCAACTTCCACAGCCACGGGCCGAGATAGGCAGCCTGGGTGACGTCTCCGATCACGGTCTTCTCACCCCACATCTTCTTGAACGCGGCCGCGAATGCCTTGTTGTTCGGGTTGTCGAGCGACTGGAAGTACTTCATGCAGGCATAGGCGCCCGCGATGTTCTCACCGCCGATGCCGTCGATCTCATCCTCGGTCACCGAGATCGTCAGCAGCGGCTGCTTGGCGAGGTCGATGCCGGCAGCCTTGAGCTGCTTGTAGAACGCGACGTTAGAACCGCCGACGACGTCGGTGAAGATCACGTCGGGCTTGGTCAGCTTGATCTTGTTGATGACCGAATTGAACTGGGTGTTGCCGAGCGGATAATACTCCTCGCCGACGACCTTGCCCTTCAGCACGTTCTCGACGTGCTTGCGCGCGATCTTGTTCGAGGTGCGCGGCCAGATGTAGTCGGAGCCGATGAAGAAGAACGACTTCGCGCCCTTCTCCTTCGCGATCCAGTTCAGGCCGGCGAGAATCTGCTGGGTCGCTTCCTGGCCGGTGTAGATCACGTTCTTGGACTGCTCGAGGCCTTCGTAGAAGGTCGGGTAGTAGAGCATGCCGTTGTACTGCTCCATGACCGGGAGCACGGCCTTGCGCGAGGCCGAGGTCCAGCAGCCCATGATCGCCGCGACCTTGTCGTTGACGAGCAGCTTCTTGGCCTTTTCGGCGAAGGTCGGCCAGTCGCTGGCGCCGTCTTCCTGGATGAACTTGATCTTGCGGCCGAGCACGCCGCCCATGGCGTTGATCTGCTCGATGGCGAGCTTTTCGGCTTCGATCGAGCCGGTCTCGGAGATCGCCATGGTGCCAGTCGCCGAATGCAGGATGCCGACCGTCACCTCGGTGTCGGTGACCGCGAGACCCGTGGTATTGACCGCCGAGGTCGCCGGGGTCTGCGCAAAAGAGGCCCGCGGCAGCATCGTGATGGCCGGCACGGCCGCCATTCCCATCAATAATTTGCGCCGGAGCGGCGACAACAGGCCCTTGTTTGCTTCGTCTGACATGAGCACCCCACTTTTTGTTCGAGGACACGCGATCGGTGCCGTGAGGATGGCTCGAATTTGTGCAGCGCAAGCATACGCAAGATCGCGTATACTGCACCGCAAAATGCCGACGTAGGCTTTTGGTATGGGATTTGCGAGGGATCCGGGTCGTATCGGGAGTGGGGTTAAGTGGCAGGGCGGCAGCGAATAGACCGCGTCAGGCGCCAGTACAACCAATGGGTCGCCAACCAGACGCTGGAAGACTACGCGCTGCGCTTCACAGCCAAGAGCGCGCGCCGCTGGTCCACCGCCCGCGTCGCCAACACCGCGCTGGGCGCGATTTCGTTCCTGGCGATGGAAGCGATCGGCGGCACCATCACCCTGAACTACGGCGTCACCAACGCCACCGCCGCGATCCTCGTGGTCTCGACCATCATCTTCTGCTGCGGCGTGCCGATCGCCTACTATGCCGCCAAATGCGGCATCGACATTGACCTGCTGACGCGCGGCGCCGGTTTCGGCTACATCGGCTCAACCATCACCTCGCTGATCTACGCGTCCTTCACCTTCATCTTCTTCGCGATCGAAGCGGTGATCCTGGCGTCCGCACTCGAGATGTGCTTCGGGATTCCGCGCCCCGTAGGCTATCTGATCAGCGCCGTCGTCATCATCCCGCTGGTGGCCTACGGCATCACGCTGATCAGCCGCTTCCAGCTCTGGACCCAGCCCCTCTGGATCGTTCTGCACATCCTGCCCTTTGCGGCGATCGCCTGGGCCAACCCCTACTCGTTTACGGAGTGGCGCAAGTTCTCGGGCGAGCACGGCGACCTCAACGGACATTTCGATCTGCTGCTGTTCGGTGTTGCAGCCTCGGTCGTGTTTTCGCTGGTGGCGCAGATCGGCGAGCAGGTCGACTTCCTGCGATTCCTGCCGCGCGACCGTCGTGCCTCGAGGACCTCCTGGTGGATCGCACTGATGAGCGCGGGGCCCGGCTGGATCGTGCTCGGCGCGCTGAAATTGCTGGCCGGCTCATTCCTCGCCTTCTTCGCACTCAGCCACGGCGTGCCGCCCGAAGAGGCCGCCGAGCCGGCGCATATGTATCTCGAGGCATTTCGATACGTGCTGTCGCAGCCCGACCTCGCGCTGGCGCTGACCGGCACCTTCGTGATCCTGTCGCAGGTCAAGATCAACGTCACCAACGCCTATGCCGGCTCGATCGCCTGGTCGAACTTCTTCTCACGCCTGACCCACAGCCATCCCGGCCGCGTGGTCTGGCTGGTCTTCAACGTGATCGTGGCGCTGCTGTTGATGGAGATCGGCGTCTACAAGGCGCTGGAGCAGACGCTGGCGCTCTATTCCAACGTCGCGATCGCCTGGGTCGGCGCCCTGGTCGCCGATCTCGTCATCAACAAGCCGCTTGGCTTGCGGCCACCGCAGATCGAGTTCAAGCGCGCGCATCTCTACGACATCAATCCGGTCGGCGTTGGCGCGATGACGATCGCGACCATTATCTCCATCAGCGCCTTCTACGGCCTGTTCGGGCCGACCGCGAAGGCGCTGTCGGCCTTCATCGCGCTGGCGGTTGCCTTCCTCGCCGCACCGCTGATCGCATGGGCGACCGGCGGCAAATACTACATCGCGCGCAAACCCAAGCGGAGCTGGCAGAGCTTCGAGGCGATCCAGTGCTGCATCTGCGAGCACTCGTTCGAACCGGAGGACATGGCCTCCTGCCCCGCATACGCCGGGCCGATCTGCTCACTGTGCTGTTCGCTCGACGCCCGCTGCCACGACCTCTGCAAGCCGCATGCGCGCGCGCAGACGCAGTTCTCCGAGACGCTCGGCAAGATCCTGCCGCAGCCGATCTACCAGCGGATCAATTCGCAGCTCGGCCATTACATCGGCGTGTTCGTGGTCTCGGCCGGCCTCGTCGCGCTCGTGCTGGGGCTGATCTATCTCCAGACCTCCGCGAGCGTGCATGGCGAGAACATGCTCGTCTCCGACGTGCTGTGGAAGGTGTTCTTCTCGCTCAGCATCATCATCGGCGTGGTGGCCTGGCTGTTCGTGCTGGCGCAGCAGAGTCGCCGCGCCGCGGAGGCCGAGACGCGGCGGCAGACCACGCTGCTGATCCAGGAGATCGACGCGCACAAGCGCACCGACGCCGAGCTCCAGCGCGCCAAGGAGGTCGCCGAATCCGCCAACCTCGCCAAGAGTCGCTATGTCGTCGGCCTCAGCCACGAGCTGCGCTCGCCGCTGAATGCGATCAGCGGCTATGCACAGCTCCTCGAGCAGGATGCGACGCTGAGCACCAAGCCGCGCGACCAGGTCCGCGTCGTCCGCCGCAGCGCCGACCATCTCTCCGGCCTGATCGACGGCATTCTGGACATCTCCAAGATCGAGGCGGGACGGCTGTATCTCTCGCGCGACGAGGTGCGCCTCAGCGAATTCCTCGACCAGCTCGTCGGCATGTTCCGGCTTCAGGCCGCTGCCAAGGGCATCGACTTCGTGTTCAGGCGCCCCGCCCACCTGCCGATCGTGGTCTATGCCGACGAGAAGCGGCTGCGCCAGGTGTTGATCAACCTGCTTTCCAACGCGATCAAATTCACCCAGACCGGCAGCGTGCAGTTCGTCGTGCACTATCGCAGCCCCGTTGCCGAATTCGAGGTGATCGACACCGGTCCCGGCATCCAGGGCGGCGATCTCGAACGCATCTTCGCGCCGTTCGAACGCGGCGCCCTCGGTGTCTCGCAGCCGCAGACCGGAACGGGTCTCGGGCTGACCATCAGCCGGCTGCTCGCCGGCGTCATGGGCGGCGACATCAAGGTCCTGAGCACGGTCGGCACCGGCAGCACGTTCAAGGTCAAGATCCTGCTGTCGGAGGTCGCCAATCCCCAGCGCATCGCTCCGGTGGAGGCGCCGGTCTCCGGCTATCACGGCGCGCGCAAGACGATCCTGATCACCGACGACGACCCCGTTCATCGCGACCTCCTGCGCGAAGTGCTGACGCCGCTTGGCTTCATCCTGCTCAGCGCCACCGATGGCCCGGGCTGCCTCGCGCTCGCGCAGCATTGCCGGCCCGATCTGTTCCTGCTCGACATCTCCATGCCCGGCATGGACGGCTGGACGGTCGCGGAGACGCTGCGCGCGAGCGGCCATCACCAGGCCCGGATCCTGATGGTCTCGGCGAGCGCGCTGGAGGCTCACGGCACGCCGCTGGCGCAGCCGTTCCACGACGGCTATCTGATGAAGCCGATCGATATTCCGCGGCTGCTGGAGACGATCCGCCAGCTGCTCAAGATCGAATGGCAGTACGGCCCGGACGAGATCGAGGTGCCGTTCTGGCAGCCCGAGAGCGGCTCACGGCCGCCGGCGCGACACATCGAGGAGCTGATCGGGCTCGGCCAGATCGGCTACGTCAGGGGCATCCAGCTGAAGCTCGACGAGATCGGCAGCGAGCATCCGGAGCATGCCGACTTCGTCGCCCAGATGCGATCGCTGGTCGACCGCTTCGATCTCGACCGGTACATGGCCACATTGAAGACGTTGCATGCGCATGAGCATTGAGTCGAAGAAGCGCGACGTCGCGCTCGTTGTGGATGACTCTCCCGAAACGCTGCGGCTGCTCACCGACGCGCTCGACGGCGCCGGCATGACGGTGATGGTGGCACTCGACGGCGCAGCGGCGATGCGCATCGTCGACCAGATCACGCCCGACATCGTGCTGCTCGATGCGGTAATGCCCGGCATGGACGGCTTCGAGACCTGCCGCCGCCTCAAGCGCGATGCGGGCCTTGCCAACATCCCCGTGATCTTCATGACGGGCCTTGCCGAGACCGAGCATATCGTGCGCGGGCTGGACGCCGGCGGCGTCGACTACGTGACCAAGCCGATCGTGATCGAGGAGATGCTGGCGCGCATCCGTGTCCATCTCGGCAATGCCCGCCTGACCCAGAGCGCGCGCGCTGCGCTCGACGTCTCCGGCCGCTTCCTGTTCGCGGTCAACCGCCAGGGCAACATCCTCTGGGCGACCCCGCAGGCGCAGAAGCTGCTGTCCGATCACCACGGCGCGCAGGCCGACGACTTCGTCCTGCCGCCATCACTGCTGCAATGGCTGGAGCAGGCCAAGGGCAAGGGCAGCGCGAAGTCGCAAGGTGCTTCCTTGCCCGACAATCCGCAGCTCCGGTTCTATTACATGGGCGAAACCGCACCCAACGAGTTCCTGCTGCGGCTGTCCAAGGAGTCCGGCACGGCGCTGCCCCCCGAATTCACCAGCGAGCTCGGCCTCACCACCCGCGAAGGCGAGGTGCTGGCATGGCTCAGCAAGGGCAAGACCAACCGCGACATCGCGCAGATCCTGGGATTGAGCCCGCGCACGGTCGACAAGCATCTCGAGCAGATCTATTCGAAGCTGGGCGTGGAGAACCGGACGGCGGCTGCCGCGATTGCGGCGAATGCGACGCGAAGGAATTCGTGAGCCGCCACTGCGAATGAGTTGGCACGCGGTCTACCCAACCAGCGGTGTCGTCCCGGACAAGCGAAGCGCAGATCCGGGACCCATAATCGCAGGGAGACGTTTGACGAAGACTCGGAGTTACCTGCTCGCTCCATAACCACTCCCTGTGGTTATGGGTCCCGGGTTCGCTTCGCGCCCCGGGACGACAGCGGAGTGTGTGGCGGTCGCCGCCGTCCCTTAAAGCAAACCCCTCACCCGTACACGAACGCCTTGTCGTCCAGATCCGTCTTCGGGATCTCGTCCTTCTCGATCCAGTAATCCTGGCTATGCTGCCATTCCGGCTTGTCGCCGCGCTTGGGCAACAGATTTATGTTGCGCATCATGTAGCCGGGATTGAAGTTTTCCGGATCGATCCAGGGCAGGATCGGCATGTTGTGGTCCTCGGGGCGCAAGCTCACCTCGACCTTCTTTCTGCCCTTCGCCTTCATGTGTCCGAGTAGACGGCAGACGAAATCGGCGACGAGGTCGACGCGCAGCGTCCAGCTGGCACGGAAATAGCCGAACACCCAGACCATGTTCGGCACGCCCGTGAACATCATGCCGCGATAGGTGACGGTGTCGCCGAAGGCGAGCGGCTTGCCGTCGATCTCGAAGGCGATGTCGCCGAGCGCCGCAAGGTTGAAGCCGGTCGCGGTGATGATGACATCTGCTTCCAGCAGCTTGCCGGATTTGAGCTGGATACCGTTCTCGACGAAGCATTCGATCTCATCGGTGACGACGGAGGCCTTGCCGCTGGCGATGCCCTTGAACAGGTCGGCATCGGGCACGAAGGCGATGCGCTGGCGCCACGGCCGGTAGCTGGGCGTGAAGTGTTTCTCGACGTCGTAATCCGGACCAAGAACAGCGCTGATCTGGCCGATCAGTTCCTTCTTCACCTGCTCGGGCTTCGACACACAGAGCTTCGTGAACGCATCCTGCTCGAACAGGATCTTGCGGCGGACGATCTCGTGGATCCATTCCTCGTCGACCTGGAGCCTGCGCAGCTCCTCCGCGAGCTCGATGGCGTTGCGGCCAAGCCTGAAATAGGTCGGCGAACGCTGGAGCATGGTCACGTGCGCGCACTTGTCGGCGATGTTCGGCACCAGCGTCGCCGCCGTCGCGCCCGAGCCGATCACGACCACCTTCTTGTTCGTGAGGTCGATGTCATCAAGCCAGGTCTGCGGATGGACGATGCGGCCATTGAAGCGATCCATGCCCTTCCACTCGGGCGTGTAACCCTCGGAATGGCGATAATAGCCCTGGCACATCCAGAGGAAATTTGCGGTGAAGGTCTTTGCTTCGCCGGTATCGGTCGTGACCGCTTCGATGGTCCAGAGATTCTGCTCGCTCGACCAGCTCGCGGAATTGATCTTGTGCTTGTAGCGGATGTGGCGGGCGATATCGTTGTCCTCGATCACCTCGCTCATGTAAGCGAGGATCTCCTCGGCGGTCGCGATCGGCGGCCCGACCCAGGGCTTGAAGCTATAACCGAAAGTGTGGAGGTCGCTGTCGGAGCGGATGCCGGGATAGCGATGCGTGATCCAGGTGCCGCCGAACGTCGCTTGCGTTTCCAGGATGACGTAGCTCGTGCCCGGCAGCTGCTTCGTGACGTGATAGGCGCTGCCGATGCCGGAGATGCCGGCGCCGACGATCAGCACGTCGAAATGCTCTGAAACCTGTTTGGCCGTGGCGTGACTGCGAACAGCGACATTCATTGTTGCTTCTATGCCTTGCTTGTTTTTTGGCCGCCCTTGATTGAGCGGCGCGTTTCCTCCGCGACAGGCATGATCACCCGCCGCACTTCCACTTCAACATGGCACAGATCAAGTTGCGGTCAAATCACAGCGCCGCACCCCAGCTCCGCGCGGTCTGCAAGATCCAGTCGCGGTAGAGCGTGAGCGGCGTGACGCCGGTCAACCCGCCGCAGCCGGCGGCGCCGTTCGGCCCCGTGGACCAGCTGATCAGGCCGACGAGCACGGCGCCGTTCGGCTTCTCCTCGAGCACGGGACCGCCGGAATCACCGGTGCAGGCGCCAATTCCGTCGCGAACACCGTTGGTTACGGGATCGACCAGCCGGATCTGAAGCGTGCCGGGCTGGCCGGTGGCGACGAGGCCCGCGACACGCGTCGCGCCGCCGCTCTTGCCGTCACCGCGCACGGTGACGCCAATGCCGGCGATGACGAAGCGGCCACCGACCTGGATTGGAATATTCGGCATGCCGACCGGCACCGTCGATTTTCCCTTGAGTGGAATTTCCAGTTGCAGCAACGCCACGTCGGCGGTGGCGCGATGTGCCTGCATCGCCTGCATGTTGAAGCTTGGATGGATCGCGACGGTGCGGACGTTCAGCAATTGCGGCTGGCCGCCGGCGCCGCGATCGACGATCTTGTAGTCCGCGCCGGGCTGCGCGCAGTGGGCGACGGTGAGCACGAGTTTTGGCGCGATCAGGCTGCCGGTGCAGAAATTGCCGCGTGAGCCGACGATGGTGACGACGGCGCGCGCGACGCCATCGGCCTGCGGCGTGCCGCCACCGACGATGGCATGAGCGGGCGTGGCGAGCAGCAACGCGGCGATGATGAGAAGCTTCTTCATGGGAACACGCCTTGGCGGCGCCTTGGTGGGGTTGCTTCGGACTGGCCCTTGCCGATAGCGCATGCTAGCCGTCTTGGAAAGGAATTGACGAGGGCAGGACATTGGCGATCGAGGCTGTGATCTTTGATTTTGGCGGCGTGCTGACGAGCTCGCCGTTCGAGGCGTTCGCGCGGTTCGAGACCGAGCGTGGACTGCCCATCGACATCATCCGGCGCACCAACGCCGCCAATCACCTGGAAAACGCCTGGGCCAGGTTCGAGCGCGCCGAGGTCGACATCGACACCTTCGACAAGCTGTTCGCGGAGGAGTCGCGCGCGCTCGGCGCGGAGGTGCGCGGCCGCGACGTGCTGCCGCTGCTTCAGGGCGATCTGCGTCCCGAGATGGTCGAAGCGTTGAAGCGCATCAAGTCCGGGCTCAAGACCGGCTGCATCACCAACAATCTGCCCGCCAACGCCATCGGCAGCATGACCGGGCGCTCGCTCTACATCGCCGAGGTGATGGTGCTGTTCGACCACGTCATCGAATCCGCCAAGATCGGCCTCCGCAAACCCGACCCACGCATTTACAAGATGATGGTCGAGACGCTGAAGGTCGATCCAAGGAATTGCGTCTATCTCGACGATCTCGGCGTCAATCTGAAACCCGCGCGTGAGATGGGCATGACCACCATCAAGGTCGCTAGCGGCGCCCAGGCGATCACCGAGCTTGAGAAGGCGACAGGGCTCAAACTCCGCTAGAGCGTCATCCTCCGTCATTGCGAGCGCAGCGAAGCAATCCAGAATCCCACCGCGGAGACAGTCTGGATTGCTTCGCTGCGCTCGCAATGACGAGATCGGAGCGACGGTCCTCGTGAAACGCCCTACTCCGCCGCGGCGGCGATCCGCTCCGGAAACGCGGCTGCGAGCGAGGCGCGGTCGGGCTTCAGCACACCGCGCTCCGTGATGAGACCGGTGACGAGGCGAGCAGGCGTCACGTCGAAGGCATAGTTCGCGACCGGCGAGTTCTCGGGCACGATGCGCACCGTCTCCAGCCTCCCGTCCGCGGTGCGGCCGGTCATATCGGTGACCTCCACGCCGCTGCGCTGCTCGATCGGGATGTCGCGGATGCCGTCATGGACGGCGAAATCGATCGTCGGCGACGGCAGCGCGACGTAGAACGGCACGCCGTTGTCATGCGCGGCGAGCGCTTTCAGATACGTGCCGATCTTGTTGCAGACGTCGCCATTGGCGGCGACGCGGTCGGTGCCGACGATGGCGAGATCGACCATGCCGTGCTGCATCAGATGGCCGCCGGTATTGTCGGGGATCACCGTGTGCGGCACGCCGTGGTGGCCGAGCTCCCAGGCCGTGAGCGAGGCACCCTGGTTGCGCGGCCGCGTCTCGTCGACCCAGACATGGATCTTGATGCCGCGCTCATGCGCCAGATAGATCGGCGCCGTCGCCGTGCCCCAGTCGACGGTCGCAAGCCAGCCGGCATTGCAATGGGTCAGCACGTTGACGACCTCGCCCGGCTTCTTCGCCGTGATCGCCTCGATCAGCGTCAGGCCGTTGGCGGCGATGCCGCGATTGATCTCGACGTCCTGCTCGACGATCTCATCGGCGCGTGCATAGGCCGCCTCCGCCCGTTCAACGGAATCGATCGGCGCGAGCGTCGCACGCATCTCGTCCAGGGCCCATTTCAGATTGATTGCGGTCGGGCGTGCCACGACGAGCGTCGCGTAGGCGCGCTCCAGACCCGCATCGGAAGCGTCCTCGCGCATGGCAAGCGCCATGCCGTAAGCTGCGGTGGCACCGATCAGCGGCGCGCCGCGCACCAGCATGTCGCGAATCGCCACGGCCGCGTCCTCGCACGAGGTCAACCTTGCGACAACGAACTCATGCGGCAGCCGGCGCTGATCGATCGCGCCGACCGACCAGCCGTCGCGCTCGCGCCAGATGCTGCGGAAATGCTTGCCGTCGACCTTCATGGCTTTCTGCCTTTCGTCTCACCCGCGCAGCACGCGCCCCGCCACCGCATCGAGCTTCTTCAAAAGCTCCGGATCACGCGCCTCGGGCGCGGTGATCAGCGCGGTGTCGAGCGCGCGGTCCGAACCGATCGGGCACGGCTCATGCTCACGCGGAAAGTCTTGCGCCAGCCGCGCCACCAGCGCCTTCGCCTTGTCGGCATTCGAGGTCAGCATGCGAATGATGTCCTGCACGGTAACGGCGTCGTGGTCGGGATGCCAGCAGTCGAAATCCGTCACCATCGCGACCGTGGCGTAGCAGAGCTCCGCTTCGCGCGCGAGCTTCGCCTCGGGCATGTTGGTCATGCCGATCACGGAATAGCCAAGGGTCTTGTAGGTCATGCTCTCCGCATAGGTCGAGAACTGCGGCCCTTCCATGCAGACATAGGTGCCGCCCCGCGCGATTGCGATACCCTCGGCCTCGGCAGCCGCGGCGAGATGGATGCGCAGCCGCGGCGAGACCGGATGGGCCATCGACACATGCGCGACACAGCCACGGCCGAAGAACGAGCTCTCGCGCTTGTGGGTGCGGTCGACGAATTGATCGACCAGCACGAAGGTGCCGGGCGGCATCTCTTCCTTGAACGAGCCACAGGCCGACAGCGAGATCAGGTCGGTGACACCGGCCCGCTTCAGGACGTCGATATTGGCGCGATAGTTGATGTCGGAGGGCGACAGCCTGTGGCCCTTGTCGTGCCGCGGCAGGAACACGATCGGCAGGCCTGCGATGGTCCCGCGCCGCAGGGGCGCCGACGGCTCGCCCCACGGGCTCTTGATCACCTCTTCGCGCGCACCCTCGAGGCCCGGCAGGTCGTAGATGCCGGAGCCGCCGATGATGCCCAATACCGCCTGCGTCATGCCTGCTCCACCCTGTCTGCTCCATGCGACATGGTTAAGCTATGCCAGTTTTGCGGCGGTTTTGGAACGGGGGTGGGGGACGATGCGCGTGAGGGGCGTGAGGGGCTCGTAACACGTCCGGTGTCGTCCTGGCGAAAGCCAGGACCCATACCGCGAGGTCCATCGATGGGGCGCGATATCAATCCCGAACGACCAAACTTCGCCAAACTCCTCCCTGGGGTAATGGGTCCTGGCTTTCGCCAGGACGACCCCGGAGAGGGAGCAGAGCGCGTAACTACGCCGCGGTCGCCGGCTGCAACTGGGTCATCACCATCCGCTCCAGCGTTTCGACGGACTGGAAATTCTCCGGCGTGATCTCCGACTGCGGGATGGTGAAGTCGAACTCGGCTTCGACGCCGAGCATCAGATTGACCATGTCCATCGAGGTCAGGCCGGCGTCGACGAGCTTTGCCGACGGCGTGACGTCAGCGGCGAGCGCGTTCTGTTCGAGGATGCCCTTCACCAGCTTGATGATGCGATTGCGCACGTCGGTATTGAAGCCCTGCATCGGCAAATTCCCGTTTGTCTAGTCGGACCGGACTGCCGCCTACGATGGGCAGGGACGGCCGAACCCGCAATGGTCGGCACCATTACTTCGCCTTTCTTAGTAAACGATGACTCAGATTGTCTGGAATCCGCGCTTCTTCCAGATCCCTAACGCGATCACGGAAATTCCGACCATGCCAACAACCGGACCTTAACTGTTCGTTCGGAATTTGGCTTTGTTTACCCTGTATTTCATCGACGAATTTGAATTAAATCCCTAGCCTCGTCTCACAAGCAAAGATGGTCGGAGGATCGCTTACGCGCATCGCGAATGATGCCGGCGATCTCGAACGGCAAAACCGGAGGCGGACGAGTATGAACGTGCGTGAAGCAGTCCTCACTGTCGATGAAACGCAGACGAGCCTCCTCGAGCAGGGTCCCTCCCTGATCGAGCGCGCCGCCCGGACCGCAGCTGCGGCAGCGGCCGACGCAGACGGGGTCGATCGCGACGCCCGCTTCCCGCACAAGGCTTTCGACGTCGCGCGTGAGCAGAAATTGCTCGGCGTCATGATCCCGGTCGAGTTCGGGGGCTTCGGCGCCTCGATCTACGACGTCACCGACATCTGCTACACGCTCGGGCGGGCCTGTGCCTCGACCGCGATGATCTACGCGATGCACCAGACCAAGGTCGCCTGCGTCGTCAGGCATGGCCACGGCATTCCCTGGATGGAAACCATGATGCGCCGGGTCGCCCGCGACCAGTGGCTGCTCGCCTCCTCCACCACCGAAGGCCAGAACGGCGGCAACATCCGCGCCAGCGCGGCCGCCGTCGACGTCGACGGCGACACCGTCTCGCTGCTGCGCGACGCCACCGTGATCTCCTACGGCGCCGAGGCCGACGGCCTCGTCACCATCGCCCGCCGCGCCACCGACGCCGCCGCCTCCGACCAGGTGCTGCTGGCGCTCGCCAAGGACGATTACTCGCTGAAGCGGACGCTGGGCTGGGAAACGCTCGGCATGCGCGGCACCTGCTCCACCGGTTTCGAGCTGAAGGTCGACTGCCCGGCCGACCGCGTCTTCCCGGAAGCCTACGACAAGATCCATGCCCAGACGATGACGCCGTTCGCGCATCTGTGCTGGTCCTCGGCCTGGGCCGGCATTGCCGCCACGGCCGTGACGCGCGCGCAGGCCTTCATCCGCAAGGCGGCTCGCAGCTCCGGCGGCCAGATGCCGCCGGCGGCTGCGCATTTCACGGCCGCGAAGATGTCGCTGGCAAAGCTCCGCGCGCTGATCGCTGCCAATATCGACGTCTTCGCCCGTGCCGAGCACGACGAGCGCGCACTCGGCTCGCTCGACTTCCAGTCGTCGATCACGCTTCTGAAGGTGCAGGCTTCCGAGCTCGCGGTCGAGACCGTGATGCACGCGATGCGCACCGCGGGCCTTTCCGGCTACCGCAACGACGGCGAGTTCACCATGGGCCGTCACCTGCGCGACGTGCTGTCGTCGCCGATCATGATCAACAACGACCGTATTCTGGCCAACGCCGCGACCTCGACGCTGATGAGCGGCATTCCGGCGAGCCTTCGGGACTGACAAGCTTTCGAAACTGACGTGCCTTCGTCCAATAAGAATAATTTTCAGATAGCAGGAAGTCGAAAATGAACATTGCTGTTCTCCCCAACTCGCCTGACACCGCGCCGCAAATCTCAGATCCGCTCGATCATCTCGCCGACAAGCTGTTCCACAACATGGGCTCGGACGGCGTCTATGCCCGCACCGCGCTTTATGAAGGCATCGTCGAACGGCTCGCCGCGCTGATCACCAGCCATCGCGAAGCCGGCACCGAAGCGCTGCGCTTCCCGCCGGTGATGAGCCGCGCCCAGCTCGAGAAGTCCGGCTATCTCAAGAGCTTTCCGAACCTGCTCGGCTGCGTCTGCGGCCTGCACGGCACCGAGCGTGAGATCAACGCTGCGGTCAGCCGTTTCGATGCCGGAGGCGACTGGACCACGTCGCTCTCGCCGGCCGACCTCGTGCTGTCGCCGGCCGCCTGCTACCCTGTCTATCCGATCGCGGCGAGCCGCGGACCTTTGCCGAAGGGCGGCCTGCGCTTCGACGTCGCCGCGGACTGCTTCCGCCGCGAGCCGTCGAAGCATCTCGACCGGCTGCAATCGTTCCGGATGCGAGAATATGTCTGCATCGGCACGCCCGATGACGTTTCCGATTTCCGCGAGCGCTGGATGGTTCGGGCGCAGGCGATCGCCCGCGATCTCGGCCTGACCTTCCGCGTCGACTATGCCAGCGATCCCTTCTTCGGCCGCGTCGGCCAGATGAAGGCGGTGAGCCAGAAGCAGCAGCAGCTCAAGTTCGAGCTCCTGATCCCGCTGCGCTCGGAAGAGCAGCCGACCGCCTGCATGAGCTTCAACTATCACCGCGAGCATTTCGGCACGACCTGGGGTATCCAGGACGCCAATGGCGAACCGGCCCACACCGGCTGCGTCGCCTTCGGCATGGACCGGCTTGCGGTCGCCATGTTCCACACCCACGGCACAGACCTTTCCGCCTGGCCCGCCAAGGTGCGGGACATCCTGGGCCTGCAGCCGCATGTTGCGGCCGACGCCCATGGCGAAGGCTGGCGCTAAGAGAACGAGGCCTGCCATTTCCACGGGTAAGACGAGCGTGATCCACACCAAGGTCAGATGCCGCGAGATCACCGAGGCCGACGTCGATGCGGTCGCGGACCTGCTGACGCGCGGCTTCGTCGGCCGCTCGCGCAATTATTGGATCCAGGGCCTGCGCCGGCAGGCCTTCCGGCCCGTGCCGGAGGGCTATCCGCGCTTCGGCTACATGCTCGACAATGACGGCACGCCGGTCGGCGTGCTGCTGCTGATCTACACGGCACGGAAGGACGGCGAAGCGACCGCCATCCAGTGCAATTTGTCGAGCTGGTATGTCGATCCGGCCTATCGCAACTACGCTCCGCTGCTGACCAAGATCGCGCAGCGGCACAAGGACGTGACCTATTTCAACATCAGCCCGGCGCCTTGGACCTGGCCGATCATCGAGACGCAGGGTTTTCGCGCCTATTGCCGCGGCATATTCTTTTCGGTGCCTGCCCTGGCGCGGCCCCCGCGCTGGAGCAAGATCGAGGTCATCTCGCAGCACGCCAAGACGATCGAGGGACTTTCCGAGGCCGAGACCGAACTGCTGACGCGGCATGCACGCTACAATTGCCTCAGCCTCGTCTGCCGCACTCCACAGGGAACCTTCCCCTTCGTCCTGCAACCGGTACGCATCCGCCGCGGCTTCATCGCGCCGCCCGCGATGAAGCTGATCTACTGCCGCAGCGCCGCCGAGTACGCCGCCTGCGCAGGCCGCATCGGCCGGCTGCTGTTGCGGCTCGGCAAGATCTCGGTAGCGGTCGACGCCAACGGTCCGATTCCCGGCCTCGTCGGTATTTATACTGAGCGGCGTGGCCGCAAATATTTCAAGGGCCCACGCCAGCCGCAGCTCGCCGATCTCACCGACACGGAACTCGTGCTCTACGGGCCGTGAGGCTGGTCCTCACACTCAATGTCGTCCCGGCGAAGGCCGGGACCCATACCGCGTGATCTATCGATAAGCGCAGGTGCTTGTACCGCGGGAAGACCTTTTCACAACCAGTCCTCGCCAAACCTCTCCCTGTGGCTATGGGTCCCGGCCTTCGCCGGGACGACAGCGGGTTTGTTGCACGCTCTTCGCCAACTCTGGCTTGTAGACACGGACACATTCGCGCGTCCGCAACACACGCGTCTCTCCATCGCCAGTCACCCTCCGTAAACTACTGCGCTTAAGGGAATTTTCCGGGGTCTTCGTTACCCTCGGCGCTCGAATTACGCTGCGTTAAGTAAGTCTATTGCCCGCCGAGATCACGCCGATCCCATGACGTCGACCTGCGACAACGAGCTTGGTGCACACCGCGAGCAGGGCCCGGAGGCCCTGGTCGCGCTGAGCCAGCTTGCGCTCGACCACATGGAGCAGGGCGTCTGCGTCTACGATGCCGACAACCGGATCGTGCTGGTCAACCAGCGTTACTTGTCGCTGTTCGACATGTCGGCCGATGTCGTGCGGGTGGGCACGAGCTATCGCGAGGTGCTCACGCACAGCGCGACGCGCGGCAACTTTCCGGCGAGCGAGCTCGACGCACTGTATTCGGCGCGGATCGCGCAGATCGCAGGTGGCAAGCCGTTCCGTACCGAGCAGCGGCTGGCGACCGGCCTCGTCATGGCGCTCGAGCTGAAGCCGCTTCCCGGCGGCGGCTGGATGACGATCTGCGACGACGTCAGCCGCCTCGCCCGGCTCGAGGCGGAATTGCGCGTGCAGACCGAACGCAGCCAGCATGCGCTCGCCAACATGTCCCACGGCCTCATCATGTATGACGCCGACAGCCGCCTCGTCGTCTGCAACGAACGCTTCCTGAACCTCTACAACCTCGACCCCGAAATCGTGAAGCCGGGCGTCACGCACAGCACGGCCATCGAACACTGGCTCTCGCGCGGCAACATGCCGGGCATGTCGGCCGACGAATTCCACGGCACCAGGCTGGAGGACGTGCGCCGCAGGAAGGCGAAGACCCTGCTGGTGATGCGCTACGACGGGCGGATGGTGCAGGCGGTCTCCCGCTTCCTGCCCGACGGTGGCTGGGTGACGGTGCACGAAGACGTCACCGAGCGGCTGCAATACGAGGAGACGCTGAGGCAGCAGAACTTCATCCTCGACGCGGCGATGGAGAACATGGCGCACGGGCTCGCCTTCTACGACAGCGACATGCGCCTGCGCGTCTGCAACACCACCTATCGCAAAATCTACCTGCTGTCGCCGGAGGAAACCCGGCCCGGCACGCATCTCGGCGAGCTAATCGAACGATCGATGGCGAACGGCGCATTCTCCTCGGAATACAGCCCGCAGCAGCTCCTGGAAGCCGCCAGCGCGAGGATCGCGAACCACGATTCCTCGCCGATGCGCCGGCGCATGTCGAACGACACCGTGATCTCGGTGCGCTATTGCGCACTGGCCGAGGGCGGCTTCGTCGCCACCTATGAGGACATCACCGAGCGCGAGCGCGCGATCGAGGAGCTGAGCGAGCAGTATCGCCGCTTCGACGCGGCGCTGAACAACATGAGCCAGGGCCTGTGCATGCTCGATTCGAGCCTGCGCGTGATCGTCTGCAATCGCCGCTATATCGAGATGTACGGGCTCTCGCCCGACGTGGTGAAGCCGGGCATCTCGATGCGCGAGATCATGGAGCACAGCTGCGAGCTCGGCATCCATCCGAACACGACCGGCGCCAAGCTCTACGCCGACTATGTCGAAAGGCTGCGCGAGGGCGAACACACGCTGCACCGCCATTTGAGCGACGGCCGTATCATCAAGCTCAATCACAAGCGGATGGAGCTTGGCGGCTGGGTCGTCACCTATGAGGACGTCACCGAGCGACACAAGGCACAGGCCCGCGTCGCGCACATGGCCCGCCACGATTCACTCACCGACCTGCCCAACCGCACGCTGTTCCGCGAGAAGATGGGCGAGGGACTGAACCAGGTCGCGATCGCCGGCGGCGCCATGGCCGTGCTGTGCTTCGACCTCGACAATTTCAAGACCGTCAACGACAGGCTCGGTCATGCCGCCGGCGATCGCCTGCTGCGCTGGGTCGCGGCGCGCCTGAAGGAGAATGTCGGCGAGCACGACACCGTCGCGCGCCTCGGCGGCGACGAGTTCGCCGTTCTCCAGCGTGGCCCGCAGCCGCAGTCGGCCGAAAGGCTCGCCCGCCGCCTGGTCGAGATCATCGGCCACCCGCCGCCGCTGGAAAGCCAATCGATCCATGTCGGCGTTTCCGTCGGCATCGCGATCGCGCCCGATCACGGGCTCGATGCCGACGAGCTGATGAAATGCGCCGACCTCGCGCTGTACCAGGCCAAGGCCAGGGGGCGCGGCGCCTATCAGCTGTTCGAACCCGAGATGGAGGAAGAGGCCCGCAGCCGGCACGCGCTGGAGCACGATCTGCGCGGCGCACTGGAGGCGCGTGAATTCCACCTGGTGTTCCAACCGCAGGTGCGGCTCGATTCCTCCGAGCTCACCGGCTTCGAGGCGCTGCTGCGCTGGAAGCATCCCTCGCGCGGCTTCGTCTCGCCGGCCGAGTTCATTCCGATCGCCGAAGAGAACGGGCTGATCGTTCCGATCGGCGAATGGGTGCTGCGCACGGCCTGCGCGACCGCGGCGTCCTGGCCCGATGTCACGGTCGCGGTGAACCTGTCGCCGGTGCAGTTCCGCTCGCGCGGGCTGGCGGCGCTGGTCACGAGCGCGCTCGCGGAAGCCGGTCTGCCGCCGCAGCGGCTCGAGCTCGAGGTCACCGAGACCGCGCTGCTCGACGACAGCGAGGCGACGATCGAGATTTTGCACCAGCTTCGCGCACTCGGCGTGCGCGTCAGCCTCGATGATTTCGGCGTCGGCTATTCCTCGCTGAGCTATCTGCGCAAGTTTCCGTTCGACCGCATCAAGATCGATCGCTCCTTCGTCGGCACACTCGGCGAGAGCCCGGAGAGCGTCGCCATCGTCCGCACCATCGCGAGCCTCGGCTCCGTGCTCGGCGTCGAGACCACGGCTGAGGGCGTGGAGACCGAGGAGCAGCTCGACTTTGTGCGCGAATGCGGCTGCACCGCGGTGCAGGGCTATTACTTCGGCAGACCGTGTCCGGCGGCCGAGGTCGGGCGCACCATCGAGACGCTGAACGCGGTTCGCCGCGTGGCGTAAAGGCGCCGCCCTACGTCAAATTCCGTGTCTCGGCACGCCTCCAAACGGCCAATTGTCGCACGTGCCGTTTCCGGCGGGATAGCCGCGTCGCCCGCGGCGCACGGTCCGCGCAATGCGCTTTTCTTCTCTCCTGATTTCGGGGACAATCCCGTCACAACAAAGGGAGACGGCGGCCCGAACGAGGCCGCTGCGAGGGAGGTATTCCGATGTCGCGGTACGGGCTGAGGACGGCTGTATTTGCCGCCATACATGTTGCCGTGGGAGCGTTGCTCGCGACCGCGGCCGGCGCGCAGGACTATCCGAGCAAGCCGGTCACGCTGATCGTGCCATGGCCGGCCGGCGGCTCGACCGACATCTCGATGCGCGCGATCGCCGACAGCGCCTCGAAAGTGCTGGGGCAGCCGATCGTGATCGACAACAAGGCCGGCGGCGGCGGCACGGTGGGCCCTGCGACCATGGCGGCGGCCGCGAAGCCGGACGGCTACACCATCTCGCAGATCCCGATCACCGTCTTCCGCCTGCCCTTGATGCAGGAGGTGTCGTGGGATCCGGCGAAGGACTTCACCTATATCATTCACCTCACCGGCTACACCTTCGGTGTCACCACCAACGCCGACTCGCAGTTCAAGAGTTGGAAGGACGTGGTCGAATTCGCGAAGGCGAATCCGGGCAAGGTGACCTACGCGACACCGGGCACAGGAACCTCGCTCCATATCGGCATGGAGCAGATCGCGGCGATGTCCGGCATCAAGCTCACGCAGGTGCCGTTCAAGGGCGGCGCCGAGACCAACGCCGCAGTGCTGGGGCAACACACCATGCTTCAGGCCGATTCCACGGGATGGCGGCCGTTGGTGGACGCCGGCAAGCTGAAGCTTCTGATGGTGTGGACCGCGGCGCGATCGCCGAACTATCCCGACGTGCCGACGCTGAAGGAGCTCGGCTATCCCATGGTCTACGATTCCCCGTTCGGCATCGCCGGCCCGAAGGGCATGGACCCCAAGATCGTCGCCAAGCTGCACGACGCCTTCAAGAAGGCCGTCGAAGATCCCGCGGTGATCGCCACGCTCGCCAAATACGACATGGTGCCGAACTACAAGAACACCGAGGACTACAGGAAGTTCGTCGTCGAGGTCACGGAGTCCGAACGCAAGGTCATCGACACGCTCGGGCTTGCAAAGAAGTAGGGCCGGGCCGCTTTCGTGTCCCGGACGCGGTGCAGCGCCTCTCCAGCGCCGCGCCGCAGAGCCGGGACCCACCTTTGCCACGCCCCCTATGGACCCCGGATCTGCAGCGCATCACTTCGTGCTGCGCAGCGTCCGGGGAACGGCCGAAAGCACGCCAGATGAGCAACACAACCAACGTCAAACTCCGCCTCTCCAACTCCGAACTCTGGGGCGGGCTGATCGGGCTCGGGCTCGGCGGCTTCGTGATCTGGCAGGGCTTGAAGCTGAAGCTCGGCACCATCAACGATCCCGGTTCCGGCTACGTGCTGTTCTACACCGGCATCCTGATATGCGTGTTCGCGACCTTCATCATCGTCTCGGCCGTCACCGAGGGCGGGCCGACGCTGGCCTCGCGCTGGGAAAATGTGCGCTGGAGCAAGCCGCTTCTCGTCATCGCCTGCCTCGCCGCGTTCTCCTTCGCGCTGGAGCCGCTGGGATTTCTGCTGTCGTCGATCCCCTTGATGCTGCTGATGTTGCGGCTGATCGATCCCGTGCACTGGACGCTGGCGATCCCGATCGCCGTGCTGGTGCCATCAGGCATGTGGTGGGTGCTCAAGCGCCTGCTCCTGATCCAGCTGCCCTCCGGCCTGTTCGAGATCGGTTGATCGCATGGATACGCTCGTCAACGTCGCGCATGGGTTCGGCGTCGCACTGCTGCCGATCAACCTGCTCTATTGCTTCATCGGCGTCTTCATCGGCACGCTGGTCGGCGTCCTGCCGGGCATCGGGCCGATCTCGGCGATGTCGCTGCTGCTGCCCGTAACGCTGTCGGGCACGCCGGAATCCGGCATCATCATGATGGCCGGCATCTATTACGGCTCGATGTATGGCGGCTCGACCACATCGATCCTGGTCAACATCCCCGGCGAGGCCGCCTCCGTCGTGACCTGCATCGACGGCCACCAGATGGCCAAGCAGGGCCGCGCCGGCCCCGCGCTCGGCATCTCCGCTTTCGGCTCCTTCATTGCCGGCACGTTTGCGCTGGTGGCGCTGATGCTGGTGGCGCCGAAGCTTGCCAGCATCGCGATCGCGTTCGGTCCGGCCGAATATTTCAGCCTGATGGTGCTCGGCCTCGTGGTGCTCACCTTCCTGACGCAGGGCTCGATGCCGAAGGCGCTGCTGATGGCCTGCATCGGCGTCGTGCTCGGACTGATCGGGCTCGACAGCATCACGGCGCAGCCGCGACTGACCTTCGGCCGCATGGAGCTGATCGACGGCATCGGCCTCGTGCCCGTGGTGATGGGCCTGTTCGGCGTCGCCGAGGTGCTGCTCAACACCGAGCAGGCGATCAAGCGCGACATCATCAACGCCAGGATCACGCAGCTCTTGCCGAACAAGGCCGATTGGCAGGCCAGCGCCGGCCCCGTCGCGCGCGGCACGCTGCTGGGCTTCCTGCTCGGCATCCTGCCGGGCGGCGGCGCGGTGGTGGCTTCGTTTGCGTCCTATGCGCTGGAGAAGCGGCTGTCGAAAACGCCGGAGCGGTTTGGCCATGGCGCGATCGAAGGTGTCGCGGGCCCCGAATCCGCCAACAACGCGGCGGCTGGCGGCGCGTTCATCCCGCTGATGACGCTGGGCATCCCGCCGAACGTGGTGATGGCGTTGCTGCTCGGCGCCTTCGTCATTCACGGCCTGCAACCGGGGCCGCTGCTGATCACGCAAAACCCCGGCCTGTTCTGGGGCATCGTCGCCAGCATGTATATCGGCAACGTCATGCTGCTGATCCTCAATCTGCCGATGATCGGCATGTGGGTGCAGCTCCTGAAGCTGCCCTACAACATCCTCTTCCCCCTGATCATCCTGTTCACGATCCTGGGCGTGTACTGCTCCAGCAACAACGTGTTCGACGTCTATGTGATGATCGCGTTCGGGATCATCGGCTATTTCATGCGCAAGCTCGGCTACGAGCCGGCACCGCTGGTGCTCGCCTTCGTGCTCGGACCAATGCTGGAGAACAATCTGCGCAAGTCGCTGATCCTGTCGCAGGGCGATCTCTGGACCTTCGTGCAGCGGCCGATCTCGGCGGCGTGTCTTGCGTTGGCATTGGCGCTGCTGGTCGCGCCGCTGCTGCCCGCGCTCCGCAAGAAGCGCGAGCTGGTGGCGCTGGATGAAGGGGCGTGATCAGTCCTCGCCAGTTCCTTCGAGTCGATCACGCAGAGCGTTGAGCACCCGGTGGGCGATCTCGACCTCCTTCACTGACAGCCCATCCGACAGGCCGTTGACCCACGGGACTTGCAGGCGGCCGGCCGCATCATAGATCTGCCGACCCTTTTCGGTGAGCACCACAAGCTGGGCCCGGCGATGATGCGGGTTGACCTCGAACACAACCAGGCCATCGCGCTCGAGGTCGTTGACGATGCGCTGCACGTTCTGGCGGTTGGCGCCGAGATTGCGGGCGATCCAGGCGACCGGCTCCGGGCGCTCGGCGTCAACGATCGCCCCCAGGATCTGCCAGCGCGCACTGGTGAGGCCGAGCGACGTCACCAGCCGATCGCCGGCGGTCAGAAGCAGGCTGTTGGCACGGAACAGGTCGAGGATGAGGCCGGTCAGGGCTTCGCCCGCCGGGGTCCGCTTGGTTTTGCTCATTTGGTACCATTACTCCGTATTGACATTATAATGTCAATTGGCTATGTCAGGAAATGTCGAATTGACATGATGATACCAAATTGAAGGAGTAGTGTCATGCCCCAGATGCGTCCCCTCGACCCTGCCTTCCCGATCGACCGCCAGATCGCGCTCGAAACCGGCCCCGTGGTGCTTGTGAACTTGTTCACGCTCGACGCCGTGGATGAGCAGAGCTTCCTCGAGAGGTGGCAGGACGACGCCGCCTTCATGAAACGGCAACCGGGCTTCATCTCGACCCAGCTTCACCGCGCAATCGGCGACAGCCCGACCTATCTGAATTACGCAATTTGGGAATCCAACGCACATTTCCGCGCCGCGTTCACGCACCCGGAATTCCGCGCCAAGATTGCGGTCTACCCCGCATCCGCCGTCGCGAGCCCGCATCTGTTTCAGAAGGTCGCGGTGCCCGGCATTTGCGTGGCGTAGTGCCACATCGTCATTGCGCGCGCAGCGAAGCAATCCAGACTGCCGCTGCGGAAAGATCCTGGATTGCTTCGCTGCGCTCGCAATGACGGAGGAGAGAGTCGAGACCACGAGAACAATCGTAGGGTGGGCAAAGGCGCATTGCGCCGTGCCCACCATCGCGCCCCGAACGCAAAGGAAATGGTGGGCGCGCTCCGCTTCGCCCACCCTACGACACCGACGATGTCTCAGCCCGCCGCAGGCAGCGCGCTGTCAGGCGACGGAGTCCACGGGCGCTCGGCTGACGCCAGCCCGATCAGGCGGCCCTGGATGTAGTCGCAGCCCCAATCGCGCAGCATGTTTGCGGCCTCGTCGTCCTGCACCCATTCGGCGACCGTCTTGATGTCGAGGCGGCGGGCGAGGTCGATCAGGGTCTGCACGAAGGCGCGATCGTCGGCGGAACGGGTGATGTTCTGCACGAAGGCGCCGTCGATCTTGACGATGTCGACGCCGAGCTTGCGCAGATTGCGGAACGAGGTGTAGCCGGCGCCGAAATCGTCGATGGCGATGCGGCTGCCGAAATTCTTCAGCCGGGTGACGAAGCCGCGGACGTCGTCGATGTCCTGGATCGCGACCGTCTCGGTGATCTCGACGATCAGCCGCTCGGCGACCCCGGGATGAGCCAGCATCAGCGACTCAATTCCCGCCCACCAGTCCGGATCCATGGTGGTGTCGGGCGAGATGTTGAGGCTGAGACTGACATCGGGCGCGGCCGCGAGCTCGGCAACCACGAGCTCGAGCACGCGATGATCGACGAGGCGGATGAGGCCGAGCCGCTCGGCGACCGGCACGATGTCGGGCGCGAGTAGCACCTGGCCGTCGCCCTGGTCCATCCGCACCAGGCATTCGTGGAATGCGCGCTCGCGCGAGACGGCCGAGACCACCGGCTCATAGGCGAGCTTGATGCGGCGCTCGTTCAGTGCGGTGACGATCTCGTCGGTGACGCGGATGTTGACGCGGCGCTGCGCGTCGCGTGTGGCATCCGGACGCCACGCCGCAAACGAGCCGGAGCGCCGGCGCTTTGCAGCGTCCAGCGTCTCATGGGCGCGGTTGACCGCCTCATCCGTATTGCGGGCATAGCGCGGCACGCTGACCGCGCCGATCGAGGCGGTGACCGAGACCGGACCGGATTTCGTCGGCACCACCTCGTCCCGGATGCCGGCGAGGAAACGCTCGGCCGCGACGTTCATGTCGTCGATGGTGCAGTTCTTCAGGATCAGGCCGAACTTGTTGCCGGAGAAGCGCCCGAGCACGTCGCCGCCGCGCAGCCGCGCGCGAATGCGTTTGCCGACGTCGAGGATCACGGCGTCCGCAACGTCGAAGCCGAAGGCGTCGTTGACGCGGGCGAGATGATCGATGCCGACCAGCATGAAGGCCGCGGTCGAGCGGAAGCGGGTCGTCTCCTCGATCGCCTCGGCCAGCGCCGCGATCAGATGGGAGCGGTTGAGCTCGCCGGTCAGCGGATCGAGCCGGGCCAGCCTGGTCAATTCCTCGTCGCGGGCGTGGCGCTCATTGTTGATGCGGACGGAGCCGATCGCGCGGACCGGGCGGCCGTCGGGGCCGGCAAACCAGCGGCCGGTCTCCTCGACCCAGACCACGGGATCGGAGGCGCTCATGCGCACGCCGTATTCGAGCCGGTAGGGCGTGCCGTCGGCGCCGTGCACGGCGGATGTCTGCGCCAGCGCGGCGGTCCGCAGCGACGGCGCGGGCTCGATCAGCTTGGCGAATTCGGCACCGGTCGCGAGCCGCTTGGCGGGGATGCCGGGGAAGACGGCGCTGAGCTGCTCACCCCAGACGATGACGTCGCTGGCGATGTCCCAGGCGAACACGGCCTGGCCGAGCGCGGCCAGGATGTCGGAGGCTTGCGGCAATGCGGGGGTCAATATCGCCTCGTTTCGGGACAGCGGGGAGTCCTGTGCCGGCACAGGATAGAGCCAGATTCGCCCCCAACCCTAGGCAAAGTTGATAAACAATTTGGAAACCATGTTTCGGGGCGGTCCGGAACCAAACCGGCCCGGCCGGCATAGACCTTGCGAGTACATGACTCGCACCGGCGCACGCGTCCCGAAACGCGACAATCTTCGCCGGATCAACGGTGATTGCGATGTTGAGTACCGATCGACCGGACTTGGCGGACTACGGCACAGGCTCGGCCCTGGTGCCGGTGCTGCCGACGTTACGGTGGGTTAACAAGGCGCCGATGCCTCGCCCCGATCCGAGCTTCGTCACGCAACTCATCGCCAATGCCGAGCATTTGCCCCAGGCCAGCCGGCTCCGCCGTGCCTCCTCTGAAGATGCGCGGATGGCCTATGGCTGCAAGCGCCCGCTCGGAAGCGTCAGCGCGCGCACGCGGCAGGTGGCTTGAGATCAATCAGCGCGGCGTTTCAGGCGAAGACGGCGTGCCGTTGCCGTTGCCCGGCTGCAAATGCGGCGAGGGGATTTCCGGCGAGGTCGTGCCTTGCACCGGCTTCGGCGCCGGAGGGTCCATCAGCACGGATTCGGCGACCGATTGCGCGGAGGGCGCGGGCGGCACCGGGGCTGCTTGCGGTACCGACACCGGCTCGAACTTGGGATCGGACGCAACGTCATCCGCCGGCGCCTCGGCCTGGCGCTTGGCCTTGCGCGGCACGGGCACCGTCGTCTCGGCGACATAGGTGACGCGGCGGCGCGTGCGCTGGGCGATGCCGCCGAGGAAATCGGCCATCGCGAGCAGCACCAGCAGGAAATAGGTGGAGTTGCCGAATTTGGGCCACATGACGAATTCGGCCGCGGCGGCGCCGAACAGGATCAGCGACAGCAAATGATCCATCAGGAATTTCGCGCCGGGCCGCGCGCCCTTGACCACTTCGAGCAGCAGCAGCACCACACCAAGCGCGAGCAGGAGATCGGCGAGCGTGACCGGCCAGGTCTCGCCCGTGATCATCGGCACCTTGAACAGCACGTCCGAGAAGGACACGCTGGGCATCAGGAAGGCGATGATGTTGTAGACCGCGAGCGGAATCAGAAGCAGCGGGAAACCGACCATCGGCAAAATGCCTTCTCGATCAAGATATCCGGACAGAACAACGCAGCGGCGAAGCATTCGCTCCGCCGCCGTCACCGTCATATCTCATGGGGTGGCCGAAATCAGGCAGGTCAAATCATCCCGCCTGAAGAAAAAGTCCTGACCTCAGGACTCTTTCTTCTTCAGGACCTGCCGGCCCTTGTACATGCCGGTCTTGAGGTCGAGATGGTGCGGACGACGGAGCTCGCCAGAGTCCTTGTCTTCCACGTAGGTCGGCTTCTTGATGGCGTCTGCCGAGCGGCGCATGCCACGGCGCGACGGCGAGGTTTTTCTTCTCGGAACGGCCATTTCAATATCCTCTAGGGATTGGTGTCATCAGGGCATCGTCCGCGAGGGACGGCTCAGCACCCGCAATACGAGGCGAGCTGAATGCCGATCAAGGCCGCGCTTATAGAGGAAGGCTGGCCGCAAAGCTAGGCTCTTGGGCCGGAAAATGCGCCCGAAAAGGGCCCGAAATCAGCGATTTTCCCGCCAGCAGGTCGCAAGCGTCGAGGCCTGCGCCCTTACCACGTAGGTCCCGGCCAGCCGCCGGACACCCGGCCCAGGGATCCTGGCGCTGCGTTTGACCGGATTCGGCAGGATCGAGGCCAGAAGTGCCGCCTCCCGGGGGGAGAGGCTGGCGGCCGATTTGCCGAAGGCATAGGCGCTGGCTGTCTCCACCCCAAACTGCCCCTGCGGACCGAGCTCGGCGATGTTGAGGTAAATTTCCAGGATCCGCGGCTTGGGCAGGACGAAATCGATCCACAACGCCAGCGGGAATTCCAGCGCCTTGCGGATGAAGTCCCGCCCCTGCCAGAGGAACAGGTTCTTCGCCACCTGCTGGGTGATGGTGGAGGCGCCGCGGAACGGCGTACCGTCCTCCTTCGCGTCGTCGATCGCCTCACGCAGCGCGCCCCAGTCGATGCCGTGATGCCTGCAGAAATGTGCGTCTTCGGCCGCCACCACCGAGCGCGGCAGGTAAGGCGACATCGCCGCGAGATCGATCCATTCCCGCTGCATCGGCGCGCCCCGCAAGCTTCGCCAGGCCATCAGCGTCGAAACCGGATGGCCGGCGCGGTAGAACGGCGCGATCACATAGGGCGCGAGAACTACGACCGCGAGCGCTAGCAGCAGGATTTTAACGATGCGCAAATCGACCTTTCCGGCGCAAAATGAAACGCGGCCACGGGCTCAGCCATTAAGTCTGTGATAATTCGGGCCTTTTCCAGCACTTTTTAGGCCTTCCAAACGATTGACTGAGGCGGGCTCATAAAGGATTGTCCCGCCGAATTTTAGTTCTGGAGCCCTTCTTGATGACCGGCACGTCCCCGTCCGATTTCGCCAAACGTCTGGACAAGACCGCTGATGACACCGAGGCCCTGCTCGGGCGCCTGCTGGCGGACGACATCCTGCCCGATGAAATCGCCCGTCCCAAGCGACTGATGGACGCAATGCGCTATTCGAGCCTGAACGGCGGCAAGCGCCTGCGGCCGTTCCTGGTGGTCGAAAGCGCGGCCGTGTTCGGCGTGCCGCGCGAGGCGGCCCTGCTCGCCGGTGCGGCGCTCGAATGCATCCATTGCTACTCGCTCATTCACGACGACCTGCCGGCGATGGACAATTCGGACCTGCGCCGGGGCCGTCCCACCCTGCACAAGAAGACCGACGACGCGACCGCGATCCTCGCCGGCGACGGCCTGCTCACGCTCGCCTTCGACATCATCACCCGTGACGAGATCCATCGCGACGCCAATGTGCGGCTGCTCTTGACGCGCGCGCTGGCGCGCTGCGCCGGCATCGGCGGCATGGTCGGTGGCCAGATCCTCGATCTCGCCGGCGAAGGCCGCTTTGGCGGCAACGAGCCGATCGATGTCGCACGCATCCAGCAGATGAAGACCGGCGCGCTGCTGCGTTACGGCTGCATCGCCGGCGCGCTCCTCGGCCAGGCCACGCAGAAGGAATACCAGGCGCTCGACGATTACGGCCGCGCGCTCGGCGAGGCCTTCCAGATCGCCGACGATTTGCTCGACGTCGAAGGCGATGCCGCGGCGCTCGGCAAGCCCTCGGGCCAGGACGCGGCGATGGGCAAGACCACCTTCGTCACTCAGCTCGGCATCGAAGGCGCCAAGCAGCGCGTGCGCGACCTGCTCGCGCGGGCCGACAGCGCAGTCTCGATCTTCGGCGATCGCGCCGCCGTGCTGCAAGCCGCCGCGCGGTTTGTCGCCGAGCGCAAGAACTGACAGTGCGATGACGGGCATCGACAAAGACGATCCCGTCCTCGCGCGCTTCCAAAAAATGTCGCGGCCGATGCGCGTGATCTACGCGCGGCCGCGGACATTCATATCACTCGGCTTCGGCATTCTGGTCTTTCTGTTGCTGCCCGGCTCGCTGCGGCTGGCGACGCGGCTCGTGCTCGGCTGGGATGCGCTGATCGCGGTCTATCTGGTGCTGGTCTACGTGATGATGCTGAACAACGACCACCAGCAGATCCGCCGCAACGCTGCGATGCAGGACGACGGCCGCTTCGTGATCCTGCTGGTGACGGCGATCGGCGCGTTCGCGAGCATCGCGGCGATCGTCGCCGAGCTCGGCGCCCATCGCGGCGCCGCGGAGCTGACGATCGCGATCACCACCATCGCACTGTCATGGGCCGCCGTGCACACCACCTTCGCGCTGCATTACGCCCACGACTATTACCGTCACCCGCCGGGCGGCTTGCAGTTTCCGAGCGGCGACAAGGAAGACCACGCCGACTATTGGGACTTCGTCTATTTCTCCTTCGTGATCGGCATGACCGCGCAGGTCTCCGACGTCGGCATCACCGACAAGACCATCCGCCGCACGGCGACGGCGCACGGCATCGTGTCCTTCATCTACAACACGGCGTTGCTGGCGCTGACGGTGAACATCGCGGCAAGCGCGATTGCGACGTGATCTCCCGACATTGCCCCGGCTAAGCCAGGACGATGTCGGGAAGCAGTAGCCTTCTCAGTTGCAGACCTCGGCATTGGCATCGACGTGAGGGCCGCCGCCACCGCGATATACGAGGTGGCAGCCGGGCCTGACCGGCCGGCAGAGGAGATCGTTGCAAAAAATCCGACCGCCGCCGCCCGAGGCGCGACCCGCGCCGGCCGCCGCAGCGGCACCATAGCCGCCCGCCGCACCAGCAGCCGCGCCGCCGGACTGACGACCCTGCCGTGCGGGACGCTCATCGCCGTCGTCGCGCTTGGCCGTCGTCGGCTTGGCCGTTGCGGGCTTGGCGGCACGCTGCTTCTCGCACTCATTGTCGTCGTTGACCGCATAGCCGTCTCGACAGACGATCTTGCTGCATTTGTCGCCATCGGCCTTGAAGCCGTGCTCGCAGACCAGCGGACAGACGCGCGACGGTTTCGACTTGACCGCATCGAGCGCATCGGTGCTCGCCACCTTCACGTCGAGCTTGGTGCCGGCATAGCGATTGAACTGCGACAGCGACCGCTGCGAGGACGTATTCCAATTGCCGTCGGCCTGCCCGGAGAAGCAGCCGACGCGGCCGAGTTCGGTCTGCACCGAGCGGCTGAGATCGGCCGGCGCAGTCGCGGGCGTCAATGACGCGACGTTGGTGCCGGCCGGGCTCGCCGTGCTGGCCGGCGCAGCGTCCGGGGCCGTGGCGGCAAGGTTGACGCGCTGCTGCTCGGCAGCGGCCGCCTGCTGCTGCGCCTGCTCCTTCGCCTTCTGGGCGGCAAGCTGCGCCTGCTCGGCGGCCTTCGCGTCGGCCGCCGCCTTGGCCTGCGCATCCTTCTGCGCACCGAGGGCGGCAAGACGATCGCGCTCGGCCTCGGCCTGCTTGGCCTTCTCGATCGCGGCCACATGGGCCTGCTCGGCGCCGATCTTCTCGAGCTGGAGCTTGGCGAGGCTGGAATAGAAGCCGTCGGGATGCTGGGCGAGGAAGGCGTCCCATGCCGCCCTGTTGCCGACCTGGAGCGCGAGCTCGTAGTCGCGGCGGATGTCGGCCTGCGGGTTCGCCACGGGCGACGCTGCAGCCGCCACCTTGACAGGCACCAGCGGGACGTCGTCGCCGCCAAGCGAGCCATAGACGAACGGCTCCTGCTTGTTGCCGGTCGACTTGAGCACGTCGTCGCGCACGAAGCCGAAGGCGCGCCGGACATCGAGGCCCGGCGTCGTCAGGTGCTTCGACAACGCAACGGTAAACGGGCTGTTGGCACCGTCGCCGTCCTGGGCCGTGAAGCCGGCCTTGGCCGAATAGGCAATCAGCGTGTTGGGACTGGTCGGCTCGACCTGGGCGAGGCCCCGGCCGATGCCGCGCGAGGCCACCGTGCGCTTCATGGTCTTGCCGAACGGGTTGTCGCGGCAGGCATCCAGGATCACCAGGCGGAGCAGCTTGGCGGGTTCGACGGCGACCAGGACGCGGTCGAGCGAGAGTGCTTCGTCATAGACGTCGGTATCGCGCTCGAGCTTGGCGTCAACGGGGATCAGATAATTGGAGCCTTCGACCTCGATGCCGTGACCGGCGTAGTAGACCACGGCGATGTCGGCATCGCGGGTCGCGTCCGCGAAGTCGCGCAGCGCGCGCCGCGTATCCAGGGCCGACAAATCGTGCCGGTAATCGACAGCGTCGAAACCGGCATCCTTCAGCGTCTTCGCCATCACCGAACCGTCATTGACAGGGTTGGTGAGTGACGGCGCATGCTGATAGGCCGAATTGGCCAGCACCAGCGCCACGCGCTTTCCGGCAAAAGCAGGTTCGGCGCCGAACAGCAGCGCGAGGGCGAGGAGAAGCGGGCAGAGTCTGAGCAAATTGCGCATGACACGACTTCCGAAAGTTCAGGGCCGTTCGCGCCCTTTGGGATCGTTCTAGCAGGCTCCAGCGCTGGTGCTTGGGATGGAGGTCACGAAGGCGGCGCCGACGACAGACCCGATGCCTCCTTTGATTTGTCGCGCCAGCGCCGTCGCGGTTCGCTGAGGCGCAGGCCGGGTTCCCTCATCCATCCCCGACGTGCCCCCGATATTGCGGCAGATTGTCCGTAATCTCATGCCAGGGTGCCTTCGAGCCGACGAAAATATGGGCGCTCGGCCGGATCGAGGGGGCATCGACCAGGGTTCCCATGGCGACATGGACCCATTTTCCGGCGCGCACCCGGGAATAAAGCAGCGAGCCGCAACGGGCGCAGTGGGCATCATGGGTGGTGTCGTCCCCGAAAATGATCCGCTGGTCGTCGCCTTGGACGATGCGGAGCTTCTCTTGCGCAATGCCGGCGAACGGCTTGAAAGCGGAGCCGGTGGTGCGACGGCAGTTCGAACAGTGGCAGTTCATTGCGTAAGAGAATTGGTCCGCTACCTCGTAGCGCACGGCGCGGCAGTAGCATTCGCCGGTGAGGATACGAGCGTTCGAGTTTTCTGATCCGGTCATGGCAACGCCTGCGCGCAAATGGCTGACACACCCATAGCGCATTTTGATGCGTACGACTAAATTCCCCCAAGCCATCATGCAAAGGGATGACCCATGAGCCAGAATCGTTCGAGCGTCGAAGCCGTCGTGCAATCCTATTTTGACGGGCTCTACGAGGGCGATGCCGAAAAGCTCGGCGCCATATTCCATCCCTCCGCCGATCTTCGCTGGGTCGAGAAGGGCGAGCTTCAGGTACTGACCGTGCTTGATTGGCTCGACCGCGTGCGCAAGCGTCCCTCCGGCAAGGCCGAAGGCAAGCCGCGCGAGGATTTCATCGTCACCATCGACCGTTCGGACGACAAGACCGCCTTCATCAAGGTCCGGTGCCAGCTGCCGCCACGGTTTTTCACCGACTACCTGGTGGCGATGAAGCTCGCCGACGGCTGGCAGATCGTGTCGAAATCGTACCGGTATGACCTGAGGGAGTGAGATCTCAACCTTCCGCTGCCCGAAATCGGCACATTCGCTTCCCATCGTCCGTCATTACGAGCGCAGCGAAGCAATCCAGAATCTTTCGGCAGAGACAGGCTGGATTGCTTCGCTGAGCCTGTCATCGGGCCGCGCTTTGCGCGGACCCGTTGGCTCGCAATGACGGCGTGGGAACATCCAGCGCGACATTCCCCTTCCTCTTATTCCATCTTGTCCATAGGTCCCCCATGCATCTCGACCGCCGCTCCCTGCTCGCCTCGCTGTGCTGGATGGCCGCTTCTCCCGCGCTTGCCGCCGCCGCGCCGCCTGAGCTCGAAGCCTATGAGCGCGAAAGCGGCGGACGGATCGGGCTCTATGCGGAGAACCTTGCAACCGGCGCGAAGATCGCCTGGCGCGCCGACGAGCGGTTCGTCATGTGCTCGACATTCAAGGCCTCGCTTGCGGCCTGCGTGCTGGCGCGGGTCGATCGCGGCCAGGAGCAACTCGCGGCCATGATCCCTTACGGCCAGGCCGACCTGCTGAGCTACGCGCCTGCTGCCAAGCAAAATCTCGCGGCCGGCAAGATGTCGGTCGCCGAGATGTGCAAGGCAATCGTCGAGCTCAGCGACAACACCTGCGCCAATCTGCTGCTGGCGCGGATCGGCGGGCCGGCCGCCCTCACCGCGTTCTGGCGATCGCTTGGCGACACCACCTCACGGATCGACCACAACGAGCCTGAGGTCAACCGCTCCCCGCCCGGCGATCCCCATGACACCACGACGCCGGCGGCGATGGCCGGCAATCTGCGGCGGCTGGTGACCGGCGAGGCGCTGTCGCCGGCATCGCGTGCCCAGCTCATCGAGTGGATGGTGGGCTGCAAGACCGGTGCGAACCGGCTGCGCGGCGGTCTGCCGGCGCGCTGGACCATCGGAGACAAGACCGGCAACAACGGCAAGGACGCATCGGGCGATATCGCGGTCGTCTGGCCCAAGTCCGATATTAAGCCCGACACTAAGTCCGATGCGCCGATCCTGATCGCGGCCTATACCCAGGGCGGCAGGCCGAGCGCGGCGCAGATCGAGGCCGCGTTCGCGCGCATCGGACGCATGGTGGCAGGGCGCCTGGCGTAAGGCCACCGCATTGACCTCTTGGCCGCTTCCGGGCGAAGACAGGCCATGATCGCAGCGAAATTCCAGACCTTCCTGATCCTGCTCGCCGTGCTGGCGGGCACCGCGCTCGTCGCCCGCCGTTTCAACATCGCGCCTGCGATCTTGCTGATGCTGTCCGGCGTCGGCCTCGCCTTCGTGCCGGGCATGCCGCCGGTGGAACTGCCGCCGGAGCTGGTGCTGCTGATGGTGCTGCCGCCGCTGATCTACTCGGCGAGCGTCGCCATGAGCTGGCGCGAGTTCCGGAACAATCTGCGCCCGATCGTGCTGCTCGCGGTCGGCGCGGTGATCTTCACCGCGGCGATGGTGGCGGCCGCCACACACTATTTGATCGGCCTCCCATGGACCATCGGCTTCCTGCTCGGGGCCATCGTCGCGCCGCCCGACGTGGTGGCACCGCTCGCGATCGCGCGACGGCTCAACATACCGCGCCGCCTCCTGGTCATACTCGAAGGCGAAGGGCTCGCGAATGACGCCACCGCGCTGATCCTCTACCGCTTCGCGCTCGCCGCCATCATGGTCGGCCATTTATCGCTGCCGCTGGCTGCCGGCGAGTTTGTCCTCATCGTCGCCGGCGAGATCGCCTTCGGCATCGGTGTCGGCTGGCTCTCCCTCCGCTTCCGCAAATGGTCCCGGGATCCGCAGGTCGAGCTGACGCTGTCGCTGATCACGCCTTACGTCTCCTACTGGCTGCCCGAGCATGTCGGCGGCTCCGGCGTGATCGCCACCGTCGCCTGCGGGCTCTATGTGAGCTGGAACGGCCCGCTCCTGATCTCCTCGGCGACGCGCCTGCAAGGCATCTTCTTCTGGGACCTCATCATCTATCTGATCGAGGGCTTGCTGTTCCTGCTCACCGGCTTCCAGATGCGCGCGCTCTACGAGAAATCGAAGGCGTTCCCGCTCGACGACATCCTCATCGCGACCGCCGTCGTGCTGACGATCATTGTGACCGCGCGCTTCGCCTGGCTCTATCCCGCGACCTATCTGCCGCGGATCTTCTCCAAATCATTGCGCAAGCGCGACCCGTCGCCGCCATGGCAATGGCCGTTCGTGCTCGCCTTCACCGGCGTGCGCGGCGCGGTGTCGCTGGCGGCGGCGCTGGCGCTCCCGTTCACGCTGCCGGGCGGCGAGGCCTTTCCGTATCGCGACCTGATCCTGTTCGTCGCCTTCGGCGTCATCTTCGTCACGCTGATCGGCGTCGGCCTGACGCTGCCGCCGGTGGTGCGCTGGCTCGGCGTCGCCGAGGCCGGCCGCCACGAGTATGTCAGCGAGCATGAGGCCGAGATCACGGCGCGGCGCCAGGCGCTCGACGCCGCGCTGAAGTCGCTCGACGCGCTGGCCGAGGGGAAGGAGGTCTCGGACGAGGTGATGCGGCTCCTGCGCGCCCGCCACGAGATCCGCGCCAACCAGCTTCCCGACTCCCTCGATCCCGCGCACCACGACGTCTCCGCCGCCGGCACCGCGCTGACCCGCGAGCTGATCGTCGCCGAACGCAAATTCATCCACGACCTCCTGCGGGACGGCCAGATCACCGACGAGACGCGGCGCCGGATCGAGCGCGATCTGGATCTGGAAGAGGCGGGTCTGGCGAACCGGGAGTATCGGAGCGTGCCGCTGTAGCTTCTTCGTCATTGCGAGCGCAGCGAAGCAATCCAGCCTGCCGCCGCGGAAAGACTCTGGATTGCTTCGCTGCGCTCGCAATGACGGGCTGATACACCGGGGCCTGCTACCGCCTCTCGCAAAACTCCCCCATCGCCGCCGCGACGGCTCCCGCGATCAGCTCCTGTCGCTCCGAGGAGTTCATCGCCATCTCCTCGTCGCGGTTGATGATCGAGCCGGCTTCGAGCAGCACCGCGGCGCTGTTCGTTCGCGACAGCACGACGAGCCCGTCATAGCGGTAGACACCGAGATCCTTGTCGAGCAATTGGCGCCGGTAGCGGCCCATCACCGGCAATGTGTATTGGCTGGCATAGTGCAGGCCCTGCTCCTTCAACTGCCGGCCGATCATCCGGGCCAGCAACAGGCTGGTGGTAAAGTGCGAATTGCGTTCGGATACGAACAGCGAATGGCCTGAAAACCGATCGCTGAAATAACTCATCGCGCCGTCGAATTCCCAGGTCTCGAGCAGCTTGTCCGGCACCGAGTCGTGATGGATCGACAGCAGCAGATCGGCCCGGCCGTCATTCGCGGCGCTGACGCGCTTGAACAGGCTCGGCCGCGCCTTGCCGTCCGTGACGAGCAGGCGGGTTGCGGCAAAGCCCTGGTCCCTGAGTTTCGCCGTGATCAGCCTTCCGAGCCGGAAGTTGAAGCCGAACTCCGGATCATTACGCGCGCTCAGCGCGCCGTAGGAGTCCGGGGTGTGCCCGACATCCACGACGATCCGGAATTTCGGCATCTCACATCTGGCCGATGACGCCGGCGGCTTCGGCTTGGACTTGGGCCCGGGCTTCGCCATCGTTCGCGCGGCAGCGGCGTGGCCACGCTCAACAGGGGCTAGCGGCGACAGCAGGGTCGAGGCGACCAATCCGGCGATGATGCTGCGCAATTGCCCCAAGTGCTACTCCGCTGCTGCGATCCTGGGATGGCCGACGAAGCCCGCGACATCGCCAAAACGTTCCAGCATCACCGCCGGCAGGTCCTTGGCCCTGCTGGTGACGCAGGCGCCGGAGCGCACCGCGTAGCGATCCTGGTGTGCGGCTTGCGGCGGCGGTTCGCCCTGCTGAAGCGCGCGCGCCAGCTCCATCACGACTTTCCGGAAATGCATGATGCCGAGATCGGTCGGGCCGAGATGCTCCCGGGTGCGGTCGGCGATCGGGCCCTGGCTGTCCTGCACGGCGGCGTCCTGCTCGGAGACGCCCTTGATGCCGGTGTAGCTCCTCGTCTTCTGGAGCTTGCGGTCGATCAGGTAGTCGTTGCCCTTGTGGCGCAGCGGCACGTAATTGTCGTCGACCTCCGCGATCACGCCGTTGCCGCGATCGAACGCGTCGCGTTCGGCTTGCGTCAACGGCCGCTCCGGATTCCAGGCATAGGTGTAGATCCAGCAATTGGTGTCGGTGACGGGCACGAAGGTCTGGCCGAAGATGTTCTCACCCGGCATCGCGCTCGGCGCATAGGCGTGGAACGGCATCAGGAACTGCGCGATCCGCCAATAGATGCTGTCGCTGCCGGTGAGCCGGCCGCCGGCGATCGTCAGCCCCGCCTCGTGCGGACTGACCTTGATCACGGGGCGCGGATCCTCGGCGATCCAGCGCATGTGATCGGTGCTGACGCGGACAAGCGGATTCACAAAATGCTTCTTGATGTCCAGAATCTCGTTCTCTTCCTTGTCGAAGGAGAGATGGGCGAAGGTGAAATGCGCGGTGTCGATCGAGCCCTCCAGCGCCTGCACCCAGTTGCAGTCCTGCCATTTCTTGCTGACGTAACGATGCGAGGCCGGCAGCAGCGCCATTTCGAGATCGGGCAGCTCGGGCATGGCGTCCACCGGGCCCATATAGGCCCAGATCATCTCGCCCCATTCGCGCACCGGATAGGACTTGATGCGGATGAGATCCTTGGCGTTGAGATCGGGATAGGAGGTCGGCATGTCGACGCAGGCGCCGTCGGTATCGAACTTCCAGCCGTGATAGACGCAGCGAATGCCGCACTCCTCAACGCGCCCGAGCCAGAGATTGGCGCCGCGGTGCGGGCAGTATTGATCGACGATTCCGACGACGCCGCGCGAGTCGCGGAAGGCGAGCAGCTCCTCGCCGAGCACGGTGATCTTCTTGGGCTCGCTGTCGGGCTCGGGCAGTTCTTCGGACAGCAGGACGGGAATCCAGAAGCGGCGCAACAGCTCGCCCATGCCCGTTCCCGGGCCGGCCTCGGTCAGGAACTTGTTGTCCTCGGCGCGGAGCATTGCGGATCCTCCCGATTTGTTTTTCGGGAAGATTGGCGCGGGAGCGGGAGGACGTCAACGCAAGAAGCGGCGCCTACACCGGCCGCTCCCCCTTCACCGTCACCCGCGTGCCCGAGCGCGTATGCGGCCAGTAGTCCCACATCGCGCGGTGCTGGGTGCAGCGGTTGTCCCAGAAGGCGATGGCGTTCTCGGTCCAGCGGAAGCGGCACTGGAACAGCGGGTTCTCGGCGTGCTGGTAGAGATAGGCGAGCATCGCGTCGCTCTCGTCGCGCGGGATGCCGTTGATGTGGCGGGTGAAGCCGCGGTTGACGTAGAGCGCTTTCTTAGCCGTGACCGGATGCGTGCGCACCACGGGGTGCTCGGCATGCGGATAGGACGGACGGTCGGCGACGCCATAGTTGGCATAGAGGCCGCGATAGATCGGCTCGCCGTCATGCAGCGCGGTCAGGCCGTCGAGATAGGCCATCATGCGATCCGACAGCGCCTCATAGGCCGCATACATGTTGGCGAACAGTGTGTCGCCGCCGCGCGGCGGGCACTGCTTGATGTAGAGGATCGAGCCCATCGGCGGCTCGAGGTCGCAGGACACGTCGGAGTGCCAGCCTTCGCCGTTAGCACGCGGCGAGTTCTTGTCGGCGTAGATCTTCATCAGCGCCGGGTCTTCGTCCTCGTGGGGAGCTGCGGGATGGAAATGCAGCTCGCCGAACTTGCGGCCGAAGGCGAGATGCTGCTGTGGCGTGATGTGCTGGTCGCGGAAGAAGATGACGAGGTTTTCCGCGAGCGCGCGGTGAACCTCGTCCATTTGCCGGTTGGAACGGCCATCGCCATCGACGAGCTTGCCGATGTCGACGCCGGATATTTCAGCGCCGATGATCGGTGTGAGCTTTTCGACCGCGATAGTTTCGTAAGGCGCGCCGTCCTCGGCCGTGTGGCGATAGCGCGGACCTTGCTTGCCGGCGAGTGAGCTCATGGCATGTCTCCCGATCGTTTTGATTGGAAGCATGGTAGCGCGCGGTTAGGGATGTGCAATGCGCGCTGCAAACATCGGTGTCGCCCCGGCGAAGGCCGGGACCCATAGCCACCGAACTAGATTTGGCAAAGACTCGGAACTACGATCTCGCGCCATAACCACGGCCTGTGGTTATGGGTCCCGGCCCCCGTGCGCAATTGCGCACTAGGCCGGGACGACAGCCGAGTACGTAGCGCAAGCGGAGCAAATCACTCCGCCGCAGCTTTACTCCGCCGCGGTCACCGGCACCTTGGCGCCCTGGCCGTAGCGCTGGTCGATGTAGTCGATCACCAGCGCCTTGAAGTCGGCGGAGATGGTCGGGCCGCGCAGCGTGCGGAACTTCTTGCCGTCGACGAAGACAGGCGCGGCCGGCGCTTCACCGGTGCCGGGCAAGGAGATGCCGATATTGGCGTGCTTGGATTCGCCGGGGCCGTTGACGATGCAGCCCATCACCGCGACGTTGAGCTCTTCCACACCCGGATATTTCGTCTTCCAGGCCGGCATCTCGTCGCGGATGAAATCCTGGATCGAGCGCGCCAGCTCCTGGAACGTGGTCGAGGTGGTGCGGCCGCAGCCGGGGCACGCCGCAACCAGCGGCACGAAGGTGCGGAAGCCCATGGTCTGCAGGAGCTCCTGGCCGACCTGCACCTCACGGGTGCGGTCGCCGCCGGGCTCCGGCGTCAGCGAAATGCGGATGGTGTCGCCGATGCCCTGCTGCAGCAGGATGCCGAGCGCGGCCGAGGAGGCGACGATGCCCTTCGAGCCCATGCCGGCCTCGGTGAGACCGAGATGGATGGCGTAGTCGGAGCGCGACGCGAGATCCTGGTAGACCGCGATGAGATCCTGCACCGCCGAGACCTTTGCGGAGAGGATAATGCGGTCCTTGGGCATGCCGAGCTCTTCGGCGCGCGCGGCCGAGAGCAACGCCGACTGCACCATGGCCTCGCGCGTCACCGCGCGCACGTCGCGCGGATTGGCGGACGCGGCGTTCTCGTCCATCAGCTTGGTCAGCAGCTCCTGGTCGAGCGAGCCCCAATTGGCGCCGATGCGGACCGGCTTGTTGTTCTTGTTCGCGATCTCGATGATGTCGGCGAACTGGGTGTCGCGCTTGTCCTTGAAGCCGACATTGCCGGGATTGATGCGGTACTTGGCGAGCGCCTCGGCGCAGGCTGGATAGGCCGCGAGCAGCTTGTGGCCGATATAATGGAAGTCGCCGATCAAGGGCGTGGTGATGCCGCGCTTGGCGAGACCGTCACGGATGTGCGGGACGGCGGCTGCGGCCTCCTCGCGGTCCACGGTGATGCGGACCATTTCGGAGCCGGCGCGCGCGAGCGCTGCGACCTGGGCGATGGTGCCGTCGATATCGGCGGTGTCGGTGTTGGTCATCGACTGCACGACGATCGGCGCTCCGCCGCCCACGGCGACGTCTCCGACCTTGACCTGGGTGGTCCGGTGCCGGGGCGCCGGGCCCGCGATGTCTGAATCGATGGTGTTTTCGAGCTTGTTCATGGGGTCCAAATATCAGGTTTTGGTGACGTTCAGCAATGCATCGCGCGGCGCCGCAGCCGTTTGGCGGTATCCCTTTGAATTCGAAGTTCGCCTCCCTCGCGGCGCCTCTGAGCGAACTTCGAATTCAAAGGGATACCAAGAACTTATGAATCGAGTGCGGCCTCCGGTTCAGGAGCTCCCTTACGAGCTTGCGGCACCGGGAGAGGGAGCTCCTGAACGGCCGCACTCGGACGGTTAACCAGAAAAAGCCCAGCAATTACAAGGACCGCGGCGGCCCCGAATGTCAGGCTCAAGGTGTCGTGCATGATGAAATAGCTACCCACCACGCCAAACAAAGGGGTGATGAAGGTAAAAGCGGACAATTTGCTGGCCGAATAGGCCTTCACCAGCGCGAACCAAAGCGTGAACGTGGTTCCCACCACCCAGATCGCCTGGAAGGCCATCAGGGCGAGGGACAGCGGCGCCGGCGTGTGGGTGATGGATTCGCCGAACAGCCAGGCCACCAGGCCCAGGATCGGGATCGAGGTCGCAACCTGATAGCCCAGCGCCTTCTCCGGCGCGGCGAAGCGCAGCCGCGTGCCCTTGGCAACCAGGGTGGTTGCCGCCCACAGCGCGGCACCGCCGACGATCATGAGATCGCCGAGCAGCACCTTGGCATCGACATCCGGCTGCGGCACGCCAATGGCGAGCGCGACGCCGGCAAAGCTCACCGCGAGTCCCAGCCATTGCGTGCCGCCGAGCCGTTCGCCGAGCACCTGGTAAGAGCCGAGCGCGACGAAGAACGGTGCGGTGTAAAGAAACACCACGGCCCGGGACGCCGGCGTGAGGCGCAGGCCCTGGAAGATCAGCACGAACTCGATGCCGAACATCAGCCCGGCGATCAGGCCGGGCTTCCAGGTCCCGTCCTTCTCGAAGAATCTGACGCCGCGCAGCGTGCCGATGATGAACAGCACCGGCAGCGCGCCCATCGAGCGGATCATCGCCTGGAGCATCGGCGGGATGTCCGGCAGCACCAGCTTCACCGCGATCTGGTTGAAGCCCCAGGTCAGGCACAGCATCAGCATCAGGGCGATGGCGCCGGCACTGAGGGGGCGCCCGGCGGACGGTATGGCTTGAGGTGAGGACATTTCTTCCCGAAAACCGGCTTGGTGCCGTTGTTGCTTTATGCAGCTCTCTGACAATGGGTGCAGATGCCCGTGATCTCCACCACAGACAATTTGGGGGCAAAGCCCGAGCTGCGCGCGGCGGCGTTGATATCCTTGGCGAAGGACGCCGACGGGATCTCGCCGACCAGGCCGCAGCGCTCGCAGATCAGGAATGCCACCGCCGAGGTCGCATCGTGGTCGTGGGCGGCGCAGGCGAGATAGGCGTTGCGGCTCTCGATGCGGTGCACGAGGCCGTTCGCCATCAAGAAATCGAGAGCACGGTAGACCGTGATCGGCGCCGGCCGCGGCATCGACTTGGCGAGTTCGTCGATCACCTCATAGGCCCCGAGCGGGCGGTGGCTGGAGAGCAGCGCCCCGAGCACCTGGCGGCGAATCGGCGTGAATTTCTGCGCGCGCTGCTCGCAGACCTCCTCGGCATGCGCCAGCGCGTCCGCAGTGCAGCGGCCGTGATCGTGGTCGGGCGCGGGAAATGTCGGCTTTGCGAGGGTCATTGCCCTGCTTTCTAGCATTTCGGCTGGGGAACCCAAAGGCCGGGCCACGCGCGGCTGTCAGCCATGCTTTTCCTGCGGGACAGCGTCGCATTAACCCGCCATGAAATAATCATAAGCTTGCTTATAGTATCTCAAGCTTATTGGAGACCAAGCTCATGAGCCGCGGGCCCGTGGACCAGAACTTCCTGTTTACGCTCGCCGAACTCTATCGCCTGCTGCGCGTCTACGCCGACAAGGAGGCGTCGCGCTTCGGCATCACCCGTGCGCAATGGGCGGTGCTGGCCAAGGTCGAGCGCAGCGAAGGCATGAAGCAGTCGGAACTCGCCGAGCTCCTCGAGGTGCAGCCGATCACGCTGACGCGCCTGATCGACAAGCTCTGCGACAATGACTGGCTCGAGCGCCGCAATGACGCCTCGGACCGCCGCGTTAAACGCCTCTACCTGAAGAAGGCCGGTCGGACGCTGCTCGGCCGGATGAGCGGGCTGCGGTCCGAAATCACCGCCAACGCGCTCGACGGCATCAATCCGGCGGACGCTCACCGTCTCCTCACCCAACTCGAATCCATCAAGGAAAACGTGCGTAACGCGATCCAGACCAGCGGAGCGGAACAAGCGCGTAAGGAGCAACGCTATGGCTGATCAGGTCCTGAAGTTCCAGCCGGAGCAGAAGAGCGACGGCGGCAAGCCCACCAAGAAGGCCGGCACCGATCCGCGCCGCCGGCTGGTGGCCGGCCTGCGCCGCTATCGCCGCTTCCTGCTCCTGGTCGTGCTGCCGATCGTCGTCGCCGTTGCCGGCTTGGCCTTCTATCTGAATGGCGGCCGCTATGTCGGCACCGATGACGCCTATGTCGGCGCGCAGAAGGTGCTGGTTACGCCCGACATCTCCGGCAAGATCGAGAAGGTCGTCGTGAGGGAAGGTCAGCTCGTCAAGCAGGGCGATGAGCTGTTCGAGATCGATCCCGTGCCGTTCCGCCTCGCGGTGGACGAGGCCAGGGCGCAGCTCGCGCAGGCGCAGTCGACCTACGATAATCTCCGCGCCAACATCAAGATCTACGGCGACATGCTTAATCTCGCCCAGCAGGGCGTCGACCTCAAGCAGCGCGACGTCGAGCGCAAGCAGGCGCTGGTCAAGAACAGCTACGGCTCGCAGCTCGACCTCGACAACGCGGCGAACGCGCTGGTCACATCAGGCTCGATCGCGCAATACGTCAAGCAGCAGATCTCGACGGCCAAGACGCAGCTGCTCGGCGATACCGACCTGCCGCTGGAGAAATTCCCGCCCTACGCGCAGGCCAAGTCCAAGCTCGACAACGCCGAGCGCAATCTCGATCACGCCGTGGTGCGCGCGCCGATGGGCGGCGTCGCGACGCAGGTCGAGCAGATTCAGCTCGGCCGCTACGTCACGGCCGGCACGCCGGTGTTCTCCATCATCGACGTCGCCCATCCCTGGGTCGACGCCAATCCGAAGGAAAGCGACCTCACCTACGTCACCGAAGGCCAGCCGGTCACGCTCGAGGTCGACGCGTTCCCGAACCACGTCTTCAAGGGCAAGATCGGCTCGCTCTCGCCCGGCACCGGCGCGCAATTCGCGATCCTGCCGCCGCAGAACGCCACCGGCAATTTCGTCAAGGTGGTGCAGCGCGTGCCGATCCGCATCTATTTCGACGAGACCGACAAATATGTGCGGAAGCTGAAGGCCGGCATGAGCGTCTACGCTACCATCGACACCGGACATCGGCGCTCGCTCGCCGGCCTCCTCGGCCTGTCGGCGACCGCGGGCCAGGATAAAGACTAAGCCAAAGACAAGGACTGATCCGATGTCCGGCCCCAATGCCAGCCTGATGGTCCCCGGCCTGCGCCGGAACATGGTGACGATCTGCGCCATGACCGCGACCATCATGCAGGCGCTGGACACCACCATCGCCAACGTCGCCCTGCCCTACATGCAGGGCACGCTGTCGGCCTCGCAGGACCAGATCAACTGGGTCTTGACCTCCTACATCGTCGCCGCCGCGATCATGACGGCGCCGGTGGGCTGGATCGCCAACCGCTTCGGCCGCAAGCGCATCTTCATCATCTGCTCGGCCGGCTTCACCATGGCGTCGGTGCTGTGCGGCCTCGCGCAGGATATCAACCAGATGGTGCTGTTCCGCCTGCTGCAAGGCGTGTTCGGCGCGGCGCTGGTGCCGCTGTCGCAGTCGGTGATGCTCGACTATTACACGCTCCAGGAACGCGCCAAGGCGATGTCGATCTGGGGCATGGGCGTGATGATGGGCCCGATCATGGGTCCCTCGCTAGGGGCCTGGCTCACCGAGACCTATTCCTGGCACTGGGTGTTCTTCGTCAATCTGCCGTTCGGCGCCATCACCGTGCTCGGGCTGATCATCTTCATGGACGAGACCAGGAAGGATATCAGCCTCAAATTCGACTGGTTCGGCTTCGCCGCGCTGGCGGTCGCGATCGGCTCGCTTCAGCTCGCGCTCGACCGCGGCGAGCAATTGGGCTGGCTCGAATCCAACGAGATCGTCGCGGAGTTCATCGTCTCCGCCGTCGCCTTCTACTTCTTCATCGCGCACTCCTTCACGACCTCGACGCCGTTCATCCGCTTCGCGCTGTTCAAGGATCGCAATTTCGTCACCGGCTGCATGTTCATGGTCGTGATGGGGCTGGTGCTGTTCTCGACCATGGCGCTGGCCTCGCCCTACATGCAGAACGTGATCGGCTACCCCATCATCACCGCCGGCCTGCTGCTGGCGAGCCGCGGCTTCGGCACCTTCTTCGCCATGATGCTGGTCGGCCGCATGATGCGTTATTTCGAGGCGCGCACCCTGATCATCTCAGGCCTGACGCTGACCGCGGGCTCGCTCTTCCAGATGACCGGCTGGACCGACCTCACCCAGGTGCCGGAGATCGTGACGGTCAGCGTCATCCAGGGCTTTGGCTTCGGCCTCGTCTTCGTGCCGCTCTCGACCGTTGCGTTCCTGACGCTGTCGAACGAGCTGCGGACCGACGGCACCGCGATGCTGACCCTGATGCGCAACGTCGCGAGTTCGGTCGGCATTTCCGTCGTCATCGCCCAGCTGACGCAGGGAACGCGGCGGACCTATGCGATCCTGTCCGAGCACGTCAACCCGTTCAACCACGCGCTCCAGATGCCCAGCGTCAGCGGCATGATCAACCTCTCCACCGACGCGGGCCGCGCCATGGCCGACAGGATGGTCAGCGTGCAGGCGCAGATCATCGCCTTCGCGCACGACTATATGCTGGTGATGGTCTTCATCCTCTGCACCATCCCGCTCGCTTTGTTGATCGGCTCGACCAAGGCCACGCTGCGCAAGCAGGCCGCGGGGCCGGAGCACGCGGTGATGGAATAGGTGGCTCTGCGGCGCACGCTACGCTGTCGTTGGGAGCCGGAGCATCAATCTCCGCCGTCGTCCCAGCCTAGTGCGCAATTGCGCACGGGGGCCGGGACCCATACCGCGTGATCTCTCGGACTGCGGAACGTGGAAGTACCGAACGACTAGTCTTCGCCAAACCACTCTCTGTGGTTATGGGTCCCGGCCTTCGCCGGGACGACACCGAATTTGTGGGGCGAGTTACCCCAACAATTCCTCGCAGCCCAAATCCTCGACCGCAATCATCACCCGCTCCAAATTGTTCCACCAGATCAACGGCGGGATGTTGATGCTCCACTGCCAGACCGGCCTGGTGATGTGCCAGAGCACCGACCAGCGGTAGTCGCGATCAAGCGCACCGCGCGTGTAGCCGGTGATGCCGCTCTCAATCAGCGTGTCGTGGTAGAGATTGAGCAGCGAGCGTTCGAGCGCCTGCCGGCGCTCCGGATACCATTGCATCGCCATCATATAGGCGAGGTCGTTGGTCGGAACGTTGATACTCCACAGATCGAAGTCGAAGATGCGCACGGTGTCGGCGACGCCGGCGCGCGGCAGCATGAAATTCCAGATATGGGCGTCGCCATGGGTGATGCTGAGGTGCCGGCGTGAATGGTAGCGCTGGGACAGCCGGTCCGACTGATCGATGAGACGACGATAGAGGATGCGCCGCTCCTCGCTGAGGCGATCCCCGAGCAGGTCGGCGAAGCGGTCATAATGGCCCGCAAACGTCTCCATGCGTTGCGCGCTGTCCTCGGTGCTCGCCCAGGTGCCAGCGGTGTCGCCAAGTCCGGGATGGTCCCACCACGCCGCATGCCAGCGTGCGAGGGTCGTGACGATCGCAACCGCCTGATCGCGCGATGGCGGCAGCGGCCAAGCCGTCGCGATTTCGTGGCTGTCGGTGAGATCCTCGAGCAGAAGGTGCCAAGTGAGGCTGTCCTCGTCGAAATGTCCGTCGAAGCAGCGGGGCACGAGTCCCGGCGGCATTTTCGGTGCGAGCTGGGTGTAGAAGGCCACTTCGTGCCGGCCGCCATGTGCCAGCGTCTGCGCGAATGCGGAATTGGCAGTCTTCAGGATCAGCGATTGCGGGGCACCGGCGGATTCTCCGACATAACGCAGGCCAAGGCGGATGATGTGTGACACGACGGTGTCACGCTGCTGCAGCACCTTCACCTCGCGGACTGCGCCAGCATCCAGCACGCCGCCCCTGCGTAGCGCGGCCGTCAGTTGGGCGGGCTCAACGACCGCCGGCAGTTGTGGAGGTGTCATAACCACGATGCCCCTGCCCCGCGCCATCCTGCACGATCACAACCCCGGGCACCAGCGGGGGACCTGGCGCCCGACTTTAAGCCGCAGCCGTCGAGTCGCGCACGGTCCGGACCACGACCGACCGCAGCTGTTCGAGATTGGACGCCATGCCGGCGATCGCCTGCCTGACCTCCGCGGCGCGCTCGTTCACGGAGGCGGCGTCGCGGCTGACATTGCCGATCTTGGCCGAGACCTCCTTCGCGGCGGACGCCGATTCGGAAATCGACCGCGCGATCTCCCGCGTCGCGGCGTCCTGCTGTTCCATCGCGGCAGCAACCGAGGTCGCCACACCGTCGATCTCGACGATGTGGCCGCCCATCGTCTCGACGGCATCGACCGCGGCCTGCGTCGAGGCCTGGATCTCGGCGATCAGCCGCCCGATCTCCTCGGTGGACTTGGCGGTCTGGTCGGACAGGGATTTCACTTCGGCGGCGACCACCGCGAAGCCGCGGCCGGCCTCGCCGGCACGTGCCGCCTCGATCGTGGCGTTGAGTGCCAGCAGGTTGGTCTGGCCGGCGATGCCGCCGATGAGGTCGGAGACCTCGGCAATCTTCTTCACCGATCCCGCCAGCGCCTGAATGGTCGAACGCGCCTGCTCGCGGCCGGCAACGGCCGATCGGGTGACCGTGCTGGTCCGCGCGACCTGGCCCGCGATCTCGCGGATCGAGGCGCTCAGTTCTTCGGCCGCGGCCGAAACGGTCTGGGAACTGCCGAGCGCCTGGGTGGAGGCGGCGGCCACCGCCTGCGACTCCGAGGACAGCGATCGCGCGATCTCGGACAGGCTGGAGACGGCCCGCTCGACGCCCTGGCTCGCCGCGCTCGCGGTGTCGACCGAGCGCCCGGTCTCGCGCTCGACGGTCTCGGCCATCTGGTGCAGGGCGCCGCGCTTGGCGAGCGCGGCCTCCTGCTCCTTCTGCAACTGCTCCTCGCGCAGCCGCGAATTCTCGACCGCGGCCTGCTTGAACACCAGAAGCGCGCCCGCCATCGAGCCGACCTCGTCCTGGCGGTGGGCAAACGGAATGTCGGCGGCGATATCGCCGGTCGCGAGCTTTTGCATCGTATCCGTCATGCGCACGATCGGGCGCACCACGCCGAGGGCAACGCCGAGCAGCCCGGCGGCAATGAAGGCCAGGACGGCGGCGGTCACGCCGAGGAGGATGTAGAGGATCGAGCTGTCGCGCTCCGCGGCCAGCTTCTCCATGTCGGCATTCTGCTTGTTGGCGCTCTCGACGATGCTGTCGATGACGGCGCGATGCGCGGTGTAGGCGTCCTTGAGCTGAGCGTAGGCGCGTTCGGCGGCAGCCATGTCCTTGGCTTTGAGGGCCGGCAGGAGCTGGTCCAACAGGAGCTTCCAGAACTTCTGCACCTCGGCATCGGACTTCGACACCAGCGCCGTCTTCAGGTCGGCCGAGAGGCTGGAGGCGACCCAGAACGCCTTGCGCTCGTCGTAATCCTTGCGGAGCTGGACCAGGCGCTCGCCATGGGCCGCCAGCTGGTCCGGCTCGCGCATGGCGAGGGTCGCCTCGAGATAGGCCTCGATGACATATTCCGGGGGCGGCAGGATGTCCGCGATGAGGTCGTTGCCGAGCTTGATCTCGGAATAGAGGGGGCCGCCGACCTTGAGCTCCTTCAAGGCGTAAAGGCTGGTGGAGACCACGGCCGTGAAACCGATGGCCAGGACGATGCCGAAAGCAATGATCGCGGAGGAAAGCGACAGACGAATTTTCATGAAACAATCCGGGGCATGCGTCAAAACCGCAGCGACCGTAGACGAATACGGTAAATACGGGATTGCTTCGCGCCGAAATTGTATCGCGCGCGCTCCGCACAACTACGGAGTTGGGCATCAAACCATCGGTTTTTGAGTCAGCGAGGCTGACACACAAACGTGGACGAGAGTGATTTCAGGCCCGATGCAACGCAGCGCCCATCTTGATGCAGGGAATGAGAAACGCGTGCCGGCGGAGCAGGCCTCCCGGCACGCGTTGCCTCACACGTCGAAGAACACCGTCTCGTCGTCGCCCTGCAAACGCAGGTCGAGGCGATAGACCGCCTTGCCGGCCTCGCGGGTCGCGATCAGCGTGGCGCGGCGCTCGGCGGGCACCAGCGCCAGCACGGGATCGGCGGCGTTGCCGGCCTCGTCGCTGAAATAGATCCGGGTGTAGAGATGCCGCAGCATGCCGCGGCCGAACACTGCAAGAAGGATATGCGGCGCCTGCGGCTTGCCGTCGGGATCGGGCACCACGCCCGGCTTGACGGCGTCGAAGGCATAATTGCCGTCCTTGTCGGTGCCGCAGCGGGCGAAGCCGCGGAAGCTGGCATTCGGCAGGGCGCGCTTGTCCTGCGGGTCGGCGAAGCGCCCTTGAGCATCCGCCTGCCAGATCTCCAGCATGCAATCCGGCACGGCGACACCGTCGCCGTCGAACACGCGGCCCTCGATGCGGACACGATCGCCCGTGACGTCGGGCGTCAGCGTCGAGTTGGTGAACGCGTCGTTCCACGCATAGTCGCCGGTCGGCGTCAGCCCGTATTTGAAGAACGGACCGACCGTCTGCGATGGCGTGATCCCGTTGTCCTTCACGTTGTCCTGCACTTAATGGTTCTCCATTGGCGTGGCGTTCTTGCCGCGCAGCACGATGTTGAAGCGGTAGCACAGCGCCCATTCGGGCTGGGTGTTCTCGAGATCGAACGACGAGACCATCCGCGCGCGCGCTTTCTCGTCCGGCACCGAATTGAAGATCGGATCGAACGGGAACAGCGGATCGGCCGGGAAGTACATCTGCGTCACCAGCCGCGTGACGAAGGAATGGCCGAACACCGAGAGATGGATGTGCGCGGGACGCCAGGCGTTGTGGTGATTGCCCCACGGATAGGCGCCGGGCTTGATGGTGACGAAGCGGTAGTAGCCGGAGGCATCGCTCTGGGTGCGGCCTGCCCCGGTGAAGTTCGGATCGAGCGGCGCCGGATGCTGGTCGCGGACATGGACGTAGCGACCGCAGGAATTGGCCTGCCAGATCTCGACCAGCGAATTGGGCACGCCGCGACCGTCCTCGTCGAGCACATGGCCGTGCACGATGATGCGCTCGCCGATTGGCTCGCCACTGTGCTGGGTGGTGAGATCGTTGTCGCCCTCGCGCACGGTTTCGTGGCCGTAGACCGGGCCGGTCAATTCCGACAGCGTATGGCGCATCGGGATCAGTGGCTTGTTCGGCGCGCGCTTGATCGAGCTCTTGTAGTCGGGCGACAGCGGCAGCGGATGCGCCTTGTTGCTATCGACGGGATAGATGAATGTCATTGGCGAACTCCTCCCCGGCCATTTTTGGTCCGGCCGGTCAACGCTTCCGCCAATCATTATAGGATATAACTAATTGGGGGAAGCGGGTTTAGCAGCCTCTCTGCGTCGGCACATGGCACAGGCGCGCCCTACTTGATCGGCGGACGCGGCAGCACGGCCTCGCCGGCCTCGAGCCGGTAGGTGTGGTCGAGCGAATACCAGGGCGTCGCGACGTCGCGCGCGGCCGGATGCGGCGTATCGTGGCGCAGGAACTTGCCGATCAGCGCCTGTGTCACCCCGAACTGCACATCGCTGTCGATATGCGGATCGGCGGGGTCGTAGACCTGCGAGATCAGCACCTTGAATCCGGGCTTGAAGATCAGCGCGTGCAGATGCGCGGGACGATAGGGGTGCCGGCTCTGCGCCTTCAGCAGGCGGCCGACCACGCCATTGGTCGGAATCGGATAGCCCACCATCATCACCGAACGGAAGGCGAAGCGTCCGTCCTGGTCGGTCGTGAACTTGCCGCGCAGGTTCATGTCCGCCTGCTCGGGGTCCTGGTTCTCGTAGAGACCGACCGGCGAGGCGTGCCAGACATCGACCTCCGCGCCCGCGACCGGACGGTCGTCCTTGTCCACGACGCGGCCGCTGACGAACAGCGGCGCCCCCGGTGTCTCGGAGCGGACGATCGATCCGCCATTCTCGACCCGCGGCGAATTCAACCGCCAGAACGGTCCGAGCAGCGACTGGTCGGTTTCCGTATTGCCCTGATCGCCATTGTTGAGCAGGCACACCAGCGGCGAGACGCCGAGCGAGCCCGCCATCAGCACGACTTCATTGTGCGTGTCGGTCGTCAGTTTGCCGAGCTCGGCCAGGATCGCGGTGGCGTCGCGGAACTCTGCCTCGGTCAATCGAACATCGCGAACGAAGCCGTGCAGGTGCTTGACCAGGGAGACCATGATCTGGCGAAGCCGCGGATCGGATGTCCGCTCCATCACCGCCAGTGCCGCGGCCGTGACGTCCTGTTCGCGCTCGATGATCATGGCGCCACCCTTCTCCCTGTCATTCCGGGGCAGCCCGCAGGGCTGAACCGGAATCTCGAGATCCCGGGTTCAGCCCTATCGGGCTGCCCCGGGATGACGGTCCACTGCGTGGACCGTCAGTTCAGCTTCTCGATCGCAACGGCAACGCCCTGACCGACGCCGACGCACATGGTGGCGAGCGCGAGCTTGCCGCCGCGCTTCTCCATGCCGTGCACGGCGGTGAGCGCCAGGCGCGCGCCGCTCATGCCGAGGGGATGGCCGAGCGCGATGGCGCCGCCATGCGGATTGACGAAATCGGCATCGTCGGCAACGCCGAGCTGGCGCATGCAGGCGATGCCCTGCGAGGCGAAGGCCTCGTTGAGCTCGATCAGGTCGAAATCGCTGATCTTCTTGCCGAGCCGCTCCATCAGCTTGCGGGTCGCCGGCACGGGACCGATGCCCATGATGCGCGGCGGCACGCCGGCCGAGGCGAGGCCGAGGATGCGGGCGCGCGGCGTCAGGCCGTGCTTCTTCACGGCGGCTTCGGACGCCAGGATCATCGCGGCGGCGCCGTCATTGACGCCGGAGGCGTTGCCGGCGGTCACCGTACCGGGATTGCGCACGATCGGCTTCAGCTTGGCGAGGCCTTCCAGCGTGGTCTCGGGACGCGGATGCTCGTCCTTGTCCACCGTGATCGGACCGGCCTTGCCGCCGGGAATGATGATCGGCGTGATTTCTTCGGCGAAATAGCCGGACGCGATCGCGGCACCCGCGCGCTGCTGCGAGCGGATGGCGAAGGCGTCCTGGTCAGCACGCGAGACCTGGAATTCCTCGGCGACGTTCTCGCCGGTCTCAGGCATCGCATCGACGCCGTACTGCGCCTTCAGCAGCGGATTGATGAAGCGCCAGCCGATGGTGGTGTCGAAGATCTCGGCCGAGCGAGAGAAGGCTTCCTGCGCCTTGCCCATCACGAACGGCGCGCGGGTCATGGATTCAACACCGCCGGCAATCGCAAGCTCGATCTCGCCGGAGCGGATGGCGCGGCCGGCCGCACCGACCGCATCGAGGCCGGAGGCGCAGAGCCGGTTCAGGGTCTGGCCGGGAACCGAGTCCGGGAGACCCGCGAGCAGCAGCGCCATGCGCGCGACGTTGCGGTTGTCCTCACCGGCCTGGTTGGCGCAGCCGAAGAACACTTCGTCCACCTGCGCCCAATCGAGATTGGGGTGCTTGGCCATCAGCGCCTTGATCGGCGCGGCGGCCAGATCGTCGGCGCGCACCTTGGCGAGTGAGCCGCCGAAACGGCCGATCGGGGTCCGCACGGCATCGCAGATAAAGACGTCACGCATCGTTGTTCTCCCTGAATGCCGCGATCCGGCCCAAATTCTTCAATGTCGGCGGAGTTTTAGGAGGGCGCCCGCGGCAGGTCAATTGACGGTTTCGCGGGCGGCACCGTCATTCCGGGGCGCGCCACTTGGCGCGAGCCCGGAATCCATTTGTCCGCGTGACGCGTGGCCCGATGGATTCCGGGCCTGCGCCTATCGGCGCATCCCGGAATGACGGCCGAGAATGTGGCAGCACCTCGCTCCCACTGCGGACAACGTGGAAAACCTCCCTTCCCCGGCCAAAGCGATAGGAGCGTGAGACGAAATTTTGTAGGTTGCGCCGCCCATGACGATGCAACAGCCCATTCCCGCGCCAGACCCTGAACCCACGCCCGCGCCGCAGGCGGAAGCCGCCGCGCGCGTCACGCCGATGATGGAACAGTATCTGGAGATCAAGGCGGCGCATCAGGGCCTGCTGCTGTTCTACCGGATGGGCGATTTCTACGAGCTGTTCTTCGAGGACGCCGAGATCGCCTCCAAGACGCTCGGCATCGTGCTGACCAAGCGCGGCAAGCACCAGGGCGCTGATATCCCGATGTGCGGCGTGCCGGTCGAGCGCTCCGAGGATTACCTGCACCGCCTGATCTCGGCCGGCCACCGGGTCGCAGTCTGCGAGCAGACCGAGGATCCCGCCGCCGCGAAAGCGCGCGGCAACAAGAGCGTGGTGCGCCGCGGCGTGGTGCGGCTGGTGACGCCGGGCACGCTGACCGAGGACACGCTGCTCGATGCGCGAGCCAACAATTACCTGCTGGCGATCGCGCGCGCCCGCTCCTCCGCCGGCGGCGACCGTTTTGGCCTCGCCTGGATCGACATCTCGACCGCCGAATTCATGGTGACGGAATGTTCGGGCGGCGAGCTCGCCGCGACGCTGGCGCGGATCAATCCGAACGAGGCGATCGTCACCGACGCGCTCTACAACGACAACGAGCTCGGGCAGACCCTGCGCGAACTGCCGGCGGTGACGCCGCTGACCCGCGACGTCTTCGACGGCGCCACCGCCGAGAAGCGCCTGTGCGACTACTTTGCGGTCGCGACCATGGACGGACTGGCGCAGCTGACCCGGCTCGAAGCCACCGCCGCGGCCGCCGCCGTCACCTATGTCGACCGCACCCAGGTCGGCAAGCACCCGCCGCTGTCGCCGCCCGCGCGCGAAGCCTCGGGCGCGACCATGGCGATCGATCCCGCCACGCGCGCCAATCTCGAACTGACGCGGACGCTCGCCGGCGAGCGCCGCGGCTCGCTGCTCGATGCGATCGACTGCACCGTGACCTCGGCGGGTTCGCGCCTGCTGGCGCAGCGTCTGGCCGCGCCGCTGACGGATGCGCCGGCGATCGCGCGGCGGCTCGATGCGGTCGGCGCCTTCGTTGCCGATTCCGCCGCGCGCGAAGACATCCGCAGCATCCTGCGCGGCGCACCCGACATGTCGCGGGCGCTGGCCCGTCTCTCGGTCGGCCGCGGCGGACCGCGCGACCTCGCCGGCCTGCGCGATGGCATCATCGCCGCCGATCAGGTGCTGGCGCGGCTCGGCGAACTCGACCAGCCGCCGCAGGAGATCGCGGCGGTGATGGCGGCCTTGACGCGACCATCGCGCGAGCTCGCGGCCGAGTTTGCGACGGCGCTCGACGAGCAACTGCCGCTGATCAAGCGCGACGGCGGCTTCGTTCGCCAGGGTTACGAGCCTGCCCTCGACGAGGCACGAAACCTGCGCGACGCCTCGCGCCTGGTGGTGGCCTCGATGCAGGCCCGCTATGCCGACGACACCGGCGTCAAGGGCCTCAAGATCCGCCACAACAACGTGCTTGGCTATTTCGTCGAGGTCACCGCGCAACACGGCGACAAGCTGATGTCGGCGCCGCTGAACGCGACCTTCATCCATCGCCAGACGCTGGCGGGCCAGGTGCGCTTCACGACGTCGGAGCTCGGAGAGATCGAGGCCAAGATCGCCAATGCCGGCGACCGCGCGCTCGGGCTCGAGCTCGAGATTTTCGAGCGGCTCTGCGCCAAGGCGCTCGATATCAGCGACGACTTGCGCGCCGCGGCGCAGGGTTTTGCGCTGCTCGATGTCGCAACGTCGCTGGCGAAGCTCGCTGTCGACGAGAACTATGTGCGCCCCGAAGTGGATTCGTCGCTCGGCTTCGCCATCGAGGCCGGCCGTCATCCCGTGGTGGAGCAGGCGCTCAAGCGCAACGGCGAGCCGTTCATCGCCAATGCCTGCGACCTGTCGCCGGGACCTGCGCAAAAGTCCGGCCAGCTCTGGCTGCTCACCGGTCCCAACATGGCCGGTAAATCGACCTTCCTGCGCCAGAACGCGCTGATCGCCCTGCTCGCGCAGATCGGCAGCTTCGTGCCGGCCACGCGCGCCCGCATCGGCATCATCGACCGCCTGTTCTCGCGCGTCGGCGCCGCCGACGATCTCGCGCGCGGCCGCTCCACCTTCATGGTGGAGATGGTCGAGACCGCGGCGATCCTCAACCAGGCCGGCGAGCGCGCGCTCGTGATCCTCGACGAGATCGGCCGTGGCACGGCAACCTTCGACGGCCTTTCGATCGCCTGGGCCGCGATCGAGCATCTGCACGAGAGCAACCGCTGCCGCACGCTGTTCGCGACGCATTACCACGAGCTGACCGCGCTCTCCGCCAAGCTGCCGCGGATGTTCAACGCCACCGTGCGGGTGAAGGAGTGGCAGGGCAACGTCGTGTTCCTGCACGAGGTGCTGCCGGGCTCGGCCGACCGCTCCTACGGCATCCAGGTGGCGAAACTCGCCGGCCTGCCGCCGGCCGTGATCACGCGCGCCAAATCGGTGCTGGCGAAGCTCGAGGCGCAGGATCGTGGCCAGACCGCCCGCGCCCTCGCCGACGATCTGCCGTTGTTCGCCGTGCCCTCACGCGCCGCGGCTGAAGCCGCGCCGCCGAGCGAGGCCGAGCTGCTGATGGACGCGGTGAAGGCGCTGCATCCGGACGAGATGTCCCCGCGCGAGGCCCTCGATGCGCTGTATGCGTTGAAGGCCAAGCTGCCGAAGCAGTGACGGTGCCGTAGCCCGGATGAGCGAAGCGACATCCGGGACCACGAATCCCGCATATCGCTGCGCTCATGCGGGCTACGATACTTTTTCTACCGAGAGAGAAGTGGTGGGGGACGCCAGCGGACTGCGCTTCGCGTAGCCGCGGCCTACGCCCGCGCCGCGATCGCCGCCGCTTCCGCCGCGGCGCGCTGCATGCTGGTCGACATCTCGTTCGTGACCGTGCTCTGCTCCTCGACGGCGGCGGCGGTCGATGTCACGTATTCGCTGACATTGTTGATCGCCTGCTTGATCGAGCCGAGCGCGCTGACGACGTCGCCGGAGATGCCGTTGAGGCTGCCGATCTCCTGGCCGATCTTGTCGGTGGCCTGCTTGGCCTGGTTGGCGAGGCTCTTCACTTCGGAGGCGACCACGGCAAAGCCGCGGCCGGCTTCGCCGGCGCGGGCGGATTCGATCGTGGCGTTGAGCGCGAGCAGGTTGATCTGCCCGGTGATGCTGTTGATCATCTCGACGATGCCGCTCATCGCCTGCGCGGCCTCGGTGAGGCGCTGCGCCTGGGCGTCGGCGGCGGCGACCTGGTCCACCGCGCTCATCGCGGTTTCGCGCGATTTGGTCATCGCCTCGGAAATCTCCCGCACCGAGGCGTTCAGCTCCTCCGAACCCGCGGCGACCGACTCCATCATGCCGCGGACGCGCTCGTTGCCCATGCGGACGAGCACCTGCCGCGTGGTGTCGGTGGCATATTTCACGACCTTGAACGGCTTGCCGTTGAGATCGAGGATCGGGTTGTAGGAGGCCTGGATATAGACCTCCTTGCCGCCCTTGCCGATGCGCTTGTATTCCGCCGCCTGGTATTGGCCGCGGTTGAGCGCGGCCCAGAACTCGCGATAGGCCGCACCGTCGCGCTCCGACGGGTCGACGAACATGCTGTGATGCTTGCCCTTGATCTCGGCGAGCGAATAGCCGAGCGCCCCGAGGAAGTTGGCGTTGGCGGTGATGATCGTGCCGTCCATGTTGAACTCGATCACCGCCTGGGCCTTGTCGATCGCCGCGATCTGACCGGCGAGATCGGCGTTCTTCAGCTTCTCCGCGGTGACGTCGGTTGCGAACTTGACGACGCCGAACGGCTTGCCGTTCTCGTCGAGCAGGGGATTGTAGGAGGCGAGGATCCAGACCTCGCGGCCGCCCTTGCCGATGCGCTTGAACTCGCCGGCCTGGTATTCGCCGCGGTTGAGCGCGGCCCAGAATTCGCGATAGCCGCCGCCGTCACGCTCGGACTGAGCCACGAACAGGCTGTGGTGCTTGCCCTCGATCTCGGCCAGCGAATAGCCGAGCGCCTTGCAGAAATTCTCGTTGGCCGTGACGACGGTGCCGTCGAGCTTGAACTCGATCACGGCCTGGGCGCGGCTGATGGCGGACACCTTGGAGGTCTCCGTCATGGCGTGGACCTTCTTGGCAGTGATGTCGGTCGCGATCTTCACGACCTTGACCGGCTTGCCGGCGTTGTCGAGAACCGGATTGTAGGACGCCTCGATCCAGACCTCGCGGCCGCCCTTGGCAATTCGCTTGAACTCGGCGGCCTGCGGTTCACCGCGGTTGAGCTGCGCCCAGAACGCCTGGTAGCCGGCACCGTCGCGCTGATCGGCCGGCACGAACATGGCGTGCTTCTTCCCCTTGATCTCGTCGAGGGAATAGCCGAGCGCCTTCAGGAAGTTCTGGTTGGCCGTAAGGATCGTACCATCCATCGCAAACTCGATCACGGCCTGCGAGCGGCCGATGGCGGCGAGCTGTGCGTCTGCATCACTGCGGGAGTTACGACCAAACATCTAAAGACTCTCCATCTCGAAATAAACCGGCGGGAACGTGCCCGTCGGAACCAGGGGATATGACCGCGCGGCAGGAATGCCGTATTTCAATCAGCGGCTCCCGCGGGTCCGATCACCCTGAATGGAGATCCGCCAAAATCTGCGCGGACGGCATCGGAAGCGGGCATGCAATTTGATTCGTACGGGAAAAGCTCGAATAAAGTTCTAATAGAATTGTCGGAAATCAGCAGCTCCGGAAAGTCACCGGGTGCACACGGCGCTGGGCGGCGGTCTCGGCACGATTTGAAATGAGATTTGTCATTCAACGGCTTGACCGGGACGCCGCGCTGATTGCGCGAATGAATTCGCGCCAGACAAGTCTTTCGCGACGTCACGTCGCGTCCGTAGTCTCACGGCGCTTATTGTGCACCTTGTGCATCGCACGCCGGCCGATCCCCCACAGCGTCAGGTTCCAGGTGACGCAGGTGCCGAGCGCAAGGCTCAAGCCGACGGCCGAGCCGAACTGCACCACCGCGACGTGCATGACGGCGATCGCCATGCCGAATCCGAGCAGGCCCCAGGCGGAGTTGGCGAGCACGGCGGCGGTCGGCGGACCGCCGATACGCGGATGCAGGATCAGCATGATGCTGGAGAACACCACCGGATACAGCGCGATGATGCCGCTGATGCGGGGGCCGACCCAGCCCGACGTCGAAACCACGATGGCGACGAGGGTCGCGACCAGCGCAGCACGCATGGGGACGTCGTACCAGCGCCGCGTCACCAGCGGCATCTTCGCGTGGCGATAGCCTGCGAGCAGCGGAATGCAGAGGCCGAATGCGATCAGATTGGCGGCAAGCCCGGCGGTGAGCGACCAATCGAACTGGCGGATGATCGAGGCCAGCACGATCCACACCGCGACGGCGCTTGTGCAACTCACCGCGAGATTGTGCCGCTGCGACAGCACGACATAGGTGAGGCACATGAAGATGGTCGCCGCGTTCACCGGCAGGCTCGCCAGCGCGCCCTGCGCGATGAAGCCGGCGTCATGGTCGATTGCGAGAAAGACGTAGGACGGACCGGCCGAAACCGGCAGGGTCGCGATCAGTGCGCCGATCACCGGCCCCGACCGTTCGGTGATGATCGAGGCCGTCACGACGAACGCCGCCGCGATCGCCATGCGCAGGAGGAGGAAGAGGATGAAGTGGAGGTCGGGGGACATTTTCTTCTTCGTCGTCCTGGACAAGCGAACGAAGTGAGCGCCGATCCAGGACCCATAACCACAGGCTTCGCTGTGTTGGACGTCGTAGTTGCAGGTATCGCGACACAATCGGCGTCGGGGTCATGGGTCCTGGCTTGCGCCAGGACGACACCGATTGTTGGGCTGCGGCTCGCGCCTCACATCCGCTGCATCGACACCGAAACCTTCGGGCCGTTCTTGATGGTCTGGTAGACCACGCAATAGCGCTCGGTGAGCTTGAGCAGGAGATCGAGCTTGTCCTGCGGCGCCGGCGTGTCGACCTCGAAGCGGAGACGGATCTCGGCGAAGCCGACCGGCGTCTCCTTGTCGACGCCGAGCGTGCCGCGGAAATCGAGATCGCCCTCGGCATAGACGTTGCCGGTCTTGAGCGGCACCTCGATCGCGGTCGCGACCGATTTCAGCGTGACGCCGGCGCAGGCGACCAGCGCCTCGAGCAGCATGTCGCCGGAGCAGAGTTCGAGGCCGGAGCCGCCGGTGGCCGGATGCAGGCCGGCATGCGCGATGGCGCGGCCGGTCTCGACCTTGCAGGCGATGCCGTCGCTGTCGGTCGAGCCCTTGGCCTTCAACGTGATCAGCGCGGTCTTGGGATCGGTCTTGTAGCGTTCCTTGATCGGAGCCTGCATCTGGCGCAGTTGGGCAGCGTCCATCTTCGTTCTCTCCCGGAAAAATCGCCTCTCGATGTACCGGCTTGGGGAGAGATTGTCACCACCACATGGCCTGGCCGGGACCCTGGGTTGCGTCACGGTCGGGCACGCTGCGGTCGAGCGAACGGTCGAGTGACGTCAGCACACTTCGCTTGAAGTTCTCGAACAACGGCGAATTGCGGTCGCGCGGCCGGCCGAGGTTGATCTCGATCTGGTCGAACAAGCGGCCCGGCCGCGGCCGCATCACCAGCACGCGATCTGCCAGCACCACGGCTTCGTCGACGTCATGTGTGACGAGGATCAAGGTCGGGCGCGTGTCGGCCCAGAGATCGAGCAGATGATCCTGGAGATCCCGGCGGGTGAAAGCGTCGAGCGCGGAGAACGGCTCGTCGAGCAGCAGCACCTCGGGCTGCGGCACCAGCGCGCGGGCGATCGCGACGCGCTGCGCCTGCCCGCCGGAGAGCTCGCGCGGCCAGGCCTGCGCCTTGTCGGCGAGCCCGACGCGCTCGAGCGCGCGCGCCACCTTCCCGCGCCGCTCAGCCGCGGGCAGATCGGCAAGTCCAAAGCCGATATTGTCGGCGACGCTGAGCCAGGGCAAAAGCCGCGGCTCTTGGAAGATGATGCCGATCTTGGCGTGCGGCGAACTGATCGCCTCGTCGTCGAGCGTCACCGTGCCTGAGCTGGCGCGGTCGAGGCCGGCGATGGCGCGCAGCAGCGTGGACTTGCCGCAGCCGGAGCCGCCGATGATGGCGACGATCTCGCCCTGCCTGATCTCGGCGGAGAAGCGCGCCAGCGCCTGGACGCCGTTGGGATAGGTCTTGCCGACCCGGTCGAGCGCCAGCATCGCGTTATGCTCCCCTGGCGCGCCCGAAGCCGTCCTGCCAGCGCAGGAAGGGCGCGGACCCGATCTCGATCAGCCAGTCCGTGAGCTTGCCGAGCATGGCGAAGATCACGATCGCAGCGAGGATCTGGGCGGGCTTGCCGAGTTGCTGGCCGTCGAGCAGGAGATAGCCGAGGCCTTCGGAGGCGCCGATCAATTCGGCCGCCACCACGAACATCCAGCCGAGACCGAGGCCGACGCGCAAGGAGACGACATAGGCCGGCAGCACCGCGGGCAGCAGGATGCGGCGGATCATCGCCGGCCCGGACAGGCGGAAGGTGCGGCCGACCTCGACGATCTTGCGATCGACCGAGAGGATCGCGCCCATGACGCCGAGATAGACCGGGAAGAACACCCCGACCGCGATCAGCGCGATCTTCGAGGTCTCGAAGATGCCGAGCCAGAGGATGAACAGCGGCACCCAGGCCAGCGAGGGTATCACGCGCAGCGCCTGCACGGTCGGATCGAGCAGCCGGCGCGCCCGCGACCAATAGCCTGAGATCGCCCCGAGCAGCGTGCCCGCGACGACGCCGAACGCGAAGCCGAGGCCGACGCGCCACAGCGTCGCGGCGATGTGGCGGACAAGTTCGCCGGAGCGGGCGAGATCAGCGATGGTGACAAAGACGCGCGAGGGCGGTGGCACCAGCCGGCCGTTGGACCAGCCAGACCACACCACGAGCTCCCAGCCGAGCGCGAGCGCGAACGGCAACAGCAACCCCAGCACCGGCCGCGCGTAACGCGCAACGCGCGAGGGCGCAGCGGCGCTCTCGGCCGCATCAGAGGATTGCTGCAAGGCAGGCGCGTCGGAGATCATGGCCGGTAGGAAGCGCGTCTGGCGAGGGAATGCAACACTACTATTGCCGCGCTTTCTTGCGTCGTCGCCGCGAAGGCGGGGACCCATAACCACAGGGAGACGTGGTTACGGGGACTCGGAGTTACCGCTTTCGCGCCAAACTAATTCGTCGGCAGCGGGACCTGGTCGTCGATCAGCGCATCCAACGTCGCCTTCACGTCGACCTTGGCGTCGACGACGCCTGCCTGCTGCAATGCGAGGCCCGCGGCGAGGATCGACTCGCGCTGGGGCGCGCCGATGCGGCTATGTGTCAGCTCGGTGCGTTCCTTGAGCTGCTTGTCGACGACGGCCTCGGGAAGCTTGGTCACGGCGATGAAGGTCTTCTTCAGCTCATCATAGTTCGCCAGCGAATATTTGCGCGCTTCTTCGTAAACCGCGAGCACGCGGCGGGCGATGTCCGGATAGTCCTTCAGGAACTGCTCGCGCACATTGAGGATGCCCCAGGTGTTGGCGTCGGCCTTGCGGTAGAACAGCTTGGCGCCCTCCTCCACCTCGGCCTGCGCCATCATCGGATCGAGCCCGGCCCAGGCATCGACATCGCCGCGGATCAGCGCGGTCTTGCCGTCGGCGTGCTGGAGCAGCACCGGCGTGATGTCCTTCTCGGTGAGGCCGGCACCAAGCAGCGCGCGCACCAGGAAGATGTGCGGATCGGTGCCGCGCGTCACCGCGACGCGCTTGCCCTTGAGATCGGCAACGCTCGCGATCCTGGACTCCTTGCCCGTCACCAGCGCGGTCCATTCGGGACGCGAATAGACGTAGATCGACTTGATCGGGTTGCCGTTGATCTTCGCCACCAGCGCCGCCGAGCCCGCGGTCGAGCCGAAATCGATCGAGCCGGCATTGAGGAATTCCAGCGCCTTGTTGGAGCCGGCCGACTGCACCCAGGTGATGGTGATGCCGTCCTTGGCGAACTCCTTCTCCAGCAGCCCCTTCTGCTTCAGCACCAGCGACACCGGGTTGTAGGTCGCCCAGTCGATGCGGATTTCCTTGAGCGGATCGGCCGCCCGCGCGGCGGGGGTCATGGCGAGCGCCATTGCTGCCGCCAACAGAATGCGTCGTGTAACCTTGGTCATGCCCGGCCCCCTCAAAAACTTCATTGTTTTTCAATGAGTTATATCTAGAGGTCAACGAGAAAATCCCACCCTTGAAAGCGGGTCGCCCGAGAACAAGTTTGCCCGATGCCGGGCTTTTCAAGCATGGAACGACTATTGCCAGCGAATGGCGGGTGACAGCGCCTGTCACCTCTTATATCCGGTGAGGCATGGACAGCGTCGCGACAGAGCACAAGCAAGAGGTGGACGATCGCTTCGACACCGCGCGGATCACCGCCGCGGTCGATGCGCTTGCCGAAAAGCACCACGGACGCGAGGACGCGTTCCGCACGGCCATGGCGCAATTGCTCAAGGCCGAGCTGATCGCGGCGCGCGCCGCCGCACAGGCGATCCTGCTGAAGGACCGCCACGGCCGTCGCTGCGCCGAGCGGCTGTGCCATGTGCAGGACGAGATCATCCGCATCCTGTATTCGGCGGCGACCCGCCATCTCTACCGCTCTCCGATCCCGAGCGGCGCCGAGCGCATGGCGGTGGTGGCGACCGGCGGCTATGGCCGCGGCCTGATGGCGCCCGAGTCGGACATCGATCTGCTCTTCATCCTACCCTACAAGCAGACCGCCTGGGGCGAGCAGGTCGCCGAGGCGATCCTCTATTGCCTCTGGGACATGGGGCTGAAGGTCGGACACGCCACGCGCTCGGTCGACGAATCGATCCGGCAGGCGCGCGGCGACATGACGATCCGCACCGCGATCCTGGAGACGCGCTTCCTGACCGGCGACCAGCCGCTCTACGACGAGCTGGTCGAACGCTTCGACAAGGAAGTGGTTCAAGGCACCGCGTCCGAATTCGTCACCGCAAAGCTCGCCGAGCGCGAGGAGCGGCACCGCCGCGGCGGCCAGTCGCGCTACCTGGTCGAGCCCAACGTCAAGGACGGCAAGGGCGCCTTGCGCGACCTGCACACGCTGTTCTGGATCGCCAAATACGTCTACCGCGTCCGCGACACCGACGAATTGGTCGAGCGCGGCGTGTTCGACGCGCAGGAATACCGCACGTTCCGCCGCTGCGCCGATTTCCTCTGGTCGGTGCGCTGCAATCTGCACTTCTACAGCGGCCGCGCCGAGGAGCGCCTCTCCTTCGACCTCCAGCGCGAGATCGCGATCCGGCTCGGCTATACCTCGCATCCCGGCATGCAGGACGTCGAGCGATTCATGAAGCACTACTTCCTGGTCGCCAAGGAAGTCGGCAACCTCACCGCCATTCTCTGCGCCAAGCTCGAGGACCAGCAGGCCAAGCCCGCGCCGGTCTTGAGCCGGATGATGGCGCGGCTGCGCCCGACCCAGGTCAAGCGACGCGTCCCCGACAGTGACGACTTCATCGTCGACAACAACCGCATCAACGTCGCCGCACCCGACGTCTTCAAGCACGATCCGGTCAACCTGATCCGCATCTTCCGCCTGGCGCAGAAGAACAACCTCGCCTTCCATCCCGACGCGATGCGCGACGTGACGCGCTCGCTCGGCCTGATCAACGCGCAGCTTCGCGAGAATCCCGAAGCCAACCGGCTGTTCATGGAGATCCTGACCTCCGACAACGCGGAGATCGTGCTGCGGCGGATGAACGAGACCGGCGTGCTCGGCCATTTCATCCGGGCCTTCGGCAAGATCGTCTCGATGATGCAGTTCAACATGTATCATCACTACACCGTCGACGAGCATTTGATCCGCTGCATCGGATTCCTTCAGGACATCGAGCGCGGCGGCATCGAGGAGTTTGCGCTGGCGAGCGACCTGATGCGCAAGTCCCGGCCCGAGCACCGCTCCGTAATCTACATCGCCACGCTGCTGCACGACGTCGCCAAGGGCCGGCCGGAGGATCACTCGATCGCCGGCGCCAAGGTCGCGCGGCGGCTGTGCCCGCGGCTCGGCTTCAGCCCGGCCGACACCGAGCTCGTGGCCTGGCTGATCGAGGAGCATCTGACCATGTCCACGGTCGCGCAGTCGCGCGACCTGTCGGACCGCAAGACCATCGAGAATTTCGCGGCCGTGGTGCAGTCGGTCGAGCAGATGAAGCTGCTGACGATCCTCACCACCGCCGACATCCGCGGCGTCGGTCCCGGCGTGTGGAACGGCTGGAAGGCGCAGCTGTTGCGCTCGCTTTATTATGAAACCGAGCCGGTGCTGACCGGCGGCTTCTCGGAGGTCGATCGGGGAAAACGCCTCGTGGCCGCACATGCCGAATTCCGCATGGCCTTCGCCGAATGGCCGGCGGACGAGCTCGATGCCTATATCGCCCGGCACTATCCGGCCTACTGGCTCAAGGTCGAGCTGCCGCGCAAGATCCGCCATGCGCGCTTCGTCCGCTCCAGCGAGCAGGCCGGCCACAAGCTCGCGATCAATGTCGGCTTCGACGAGGTGCGCGGCGTCACCGAGCTGACCATCTTCGCCGCCGACCATCCCTGGCTGCTGTCGATCATCGCGGGCGCCTGCGCCTCCGCCGGCGCCAACATCGTCGACGCCCAGATCTACACCACGACCGACGGCCGCGCGCTCGACACGATCTCGATCTCCCGGGAATACGACCGCGACGAGGACGAGGGACGGCGCGCCACCCGGATCGGCGAGATGATCGAGGACGTGCTCGAAGGCAAGCTGCGCCTGCCCGAGGTGGTGGCGCGGCGCACCGTGCGCAGCAAGGCACGGCCCTTCGTGATCGAGCCGGAAGTGACCATCAACAACCAGTGGTCCGACCGCTACACCGTGATCGAGGTGTCCGGCCTCGACCGGCCCGGCCTGCTCTACGAGCTCACCACCGCGATCTCGAAGCTCAATCTCAACATCGCCTCCGCCCACGTCGCGACCTTCGGCGAGCGCGCGCGCGACGTGTTCTACGTCACCGACCTGCTCGGCGCACAGATCAACGCGCCGACCCGCCAGTCCGCGATCAAGAGCGCGCTGACCCATGTGATGGCCGGCGACAAGGCGGTTCAGCCGGCGGCGTGACGGCAGTCGCGCACACCTCTCCCTCGTCATTCCGGGGCGCGCATAGCGCGAACCCGGAATCCATTCATCCGCGGAGTCGGTGGCGCGATGGATTCCGGGCTCGCCGCTGCGCGGCGCCCCGGAATGACGAAGAGGGAGAGGCTGGCGCGCGCTACGCCTTAACCTCCACCCCCTCATGCCGCAGCAGCCAGCGCTTGCGCTCCAGCCCGCCGCCATACTTCACCAGCGAGCCGTCGGCGCCGATCAGGCGGTGACAGGGCAGCACGACGCTGATCGGGTTGGAGCCGTTGGCATGGCCGACGGCGCGAATCGCTTTGGGCATGTCGATCCTTGCGGCGAGCGCGCCGTAGCTCATCGTGGTGCCGGCGGGGATCCTGGCAAGCGCGGTCCAGACCTTTTGCTGGAACGGTGTGCCGGCGATGCGCCATGCGATGGCCGAAAGCCTTCCGAGATCGCCGGCGAAGTAATCCGACAGCGCGGCCTTCATCGCTGCCGGCGCGGAGCGCTCGCTCAGATCGACCGCGCCGTAATGCAGGCGCAGCAGCTCGCGCATGCGGTGCTCGTAGTCGTCCCAGTCGAGCGCGCGCAGGGCGCCCTCGGCATCGGTGACGAGCAGAGCGGTTCCGATCGGCGTCGCCAGACGATCGAGGCCGAAGCGTTCCGGCAGGTTGGTTGATCGAGCGGCCATTGCGACTCCATCACTTCAAAACATGGGATCGCACTTGCCATGCCGGACGTGCTAGCGTCCACCCGAAAGCTGACGCTGGGGGAGCTCAACTTGAATCTGATTGCCAATGTCCTGGTGGCGCTGGTCGCCGCACTGCACGCCTACTTCCTGATCCTGGAGATGTTTCTCTGGGAGAAGCCGCAGGGCTTGAAGGTTTTCCGCAATACGCCGGAGAAGGCCGCGATCACCAAGGTGATGGCCGCCAATCAGGGCCTCTATAACGGCTTCCTCGCCGCCGGCCTGATCTGGGGCTTGCTTCACGGCAACCCGGCCTTCGCATTCCAGATCAAGGCGTTCTTCCTGCTCTGCGTGATCGTGGCCGGCGCCTATGGCGCGGCGACCGTCAGCACGCGCATCCTGATCGTGCAGGCGCTGCCGGCGGCAATCGCGCTGGTGGCATTGTTCCTGGCCTAGAACTGCTGGCCTGAGATCCTTGGCCCAGGATCCTTCGCTTAAGGTCCTTGGCTTAAGATCCTTGGCCTGAGACGCTACGGCGCAGCGCCGCGATCCTTGCGCGGCGGCGAACGTTCCTCCACACTCCTCGGCAGCGATGGCGACCGTTGCAATCAACGGAAATAGACCGTCGGCCGGAAATTCCGTCAGGAGGAACAACCCAATATGAGCAATCGCAGAGCCTTCATAACTGCCACGGCGGCACTCGCCTTCGCGTTCTCCGCCAGCCAAGCCCTCGCACAGAAGAAATATGACACCGGTGCGAACGACACCGAGATCAAGATCGGCCAGACCGTGCCGTTCTCCGGCGCCTATTCCGTCTATGCCAATATCGGCAAGACCCAGGCCGCCTACATGAAGATGATCAACGATCAGGGCGGCATCAACGGCCGCAAGATCAACCTGATCCAATATGACGACGCCTATTCGCCGCCGAAGACGGTCGAGCAGGTCCGCAAGCTGGTCGAAGGCGACGAGGTGCTCTTCACCTTCCAGCTCATCGGCACCGCGGCCAACGCCGCCGTGCAGAAATATCTCAACGGCAAGAAGGTGCCGCAGCTGCTGGCCTCGACCGGTGCGGCGCGTTTCAACGATCCGCAGAACTATCCCTGGACCATCGCCTACAATCCGAACTACGTGTCCGAGGGACGCATCTACGCCAAGTACATTCTCGCCAATCACCCCAACGCCAAGATCGGCGTGCTCTACCAGAACGACGATATGGGCCGCGACTATCTCGCGGGGCTCAAGAGCGGCCTCGGCGACAAGGCCGCCGGCATGATCGTCGGCGAAGTGTCCTACGAGGTCACCGACCCGACGGTCGACTCGCAGGTGGTCAAGCTGAAGTCGATGGGTGCGGACCTGTTCTATGACGCCTCGACGCCAAAGTTCGCGGCACAGGCGATCAAGAAGCTTGCCGACCTCGGCTGGAGCCCGGTGCACATCCTCGACATCAATGCGAGCCCGGTGTCGGCGACGCTGAAGCCGGCCGGCCTCGACATCTCCAAGGGCATCATCTCGACCAATTACGGCAAGGACCCCGGCGATCCCCAGTGGAAGGACGATCCGGGCGTGAAGGCCTACTTCGCTTTCATGGACAAGTATTTCCCCGAAGGCGACAAGCTCAACACCGTCAACACCTATGCCTATTCGGTCGCCGAGCTACTGGTGCAGGTCTTGAAGCAATCCGGCGACGACCTGACGCGCGAGAACGTGATGAAGCAGGTCGCCGGCATCAAGGGCTATACGCCGAGCCTGGCGCTGCCCGGCATCAAGATCAACACCGGGCCGAACGACTACCGCGTCAACAAGCAGATGCAGATGATGAAGTTCAACGGCGAGCGCTGGGAGCTGTTCGGACCGATCATCGAGGACAACGGCCCGTCGGGCTAGCGATAGGAAACAACTGCTTCAACGACGTCATGCCCGGGCTTGTCCCGGGCATCCACGTTCTTGGAGCGACAAAGGGAGACGTGGATGGCCGGGTCAAGCCCGGCCATGACGATGGAGAGAGAATTGCCCCACGGCGTTCAAGTCGGTATCTCGCCAAAGTTCTTCCCCACCGGCAGCACCGCGTGCCGGATCAGCCGCGAATCCTCCACGGCGGCCTGACGGTGCTTCACCGCCTCGCGATAGACGGGATCGCGGATCATCTCGACGAAGGCGGCGACGCTTGGGTATTCGGCGATGAAGCAATGGTCCCAGCGCTCCTCCTGCGGGCCGATCAGCATCAGCTCGAACCTGCCCTGCCAGACGATGCGGCCGCCGAGGCGTTCGAACACCGGGCCGCTCTCGCGGCCATAGGCCGCATAGGCCTCCGCGCCGCTCGCCTTGCGGCCGTCCGGATAGGCGGCGTCCTTGCGCAAGCGCACCAGATTGAGCATGTGGATCGGGCCCGGGCGGTCGTTGTCCCGGAATTGCGCAAAAATCTCCTTGGTCGGATCGATGTGGCCCATGCGTGTTCCCTCTTGTTCTGTGGCGACGATCCTAGCTTCGCCGTCCGATGAGCGGAACTGCGGCGGGCGAATGCCGCACCTCCTAATCGCGCGTTAACGTCCGGGTAACCGGGCCTTAAACAGCGACGGCTAGCGTGCGGCGGGGCGGACTGACCGGGCGTTTTGCGTATGGCGTGGGGAAAGAAAAAGGGTGGGCGGAAGGAGCCGCTGTTCGGCTTGCCCGCGGCGCTCGCCGACCTGCGCCTGACGCCGGCCGACCGCGTCCCGGGCGGCGAAGACAAGCCGAAGAAGTCTGCGAAATCATCCGCCAAGCGCAAAGCTGAGGATTCCGGCGACGAGCCGCCGCGCGAGCGGAAGGCATCGGCCGGCCGCAGCGGCGCCAAGCGCCGGTCGAAGTCGCGCATCGGCGCCGGCATTGGCCGCCTGGTCTATTGGGGCGCGGTGCTGGGCTTGTGGGGCGCGATCGCCGTGATCGGCGTCGTGGTCTGGGTCGGCGCCCATCTGCCGCCGATCCAGTCGCTGGAGATTCCCAAGCGTCCGCCGACGATCCAGATCGTCGGCATGGACGGCAGCATGCTGGCGCAACGCGGCGAGATGGCCGGCGCCAATGTCGCGCTGAAGGATCTGCCGCCATACCTGCCCAAGGCCTTCATCGCCATCGAGGACCGCCGCTTCTATTCGCATTTCGGCATCGATCCCGTCGGCATCCTGCGCGCCCTCGTCACCAACGTGCTCCATCGCGGCGTGTCGCAGGGCGGCTCGACGCTGACGCAGCAGCTCGCGAAGAACCTGTTCCTGACCCAGGAGCGCACCATGCAGCGCAAGCTGCAGGAGGCGGAGCTAGCAATCTGGCTGGAGCGCAAGCATTCCAAGGACGAGATCCTGGAGCTCTATCTCAACCGCGTCTATTTCGGCTCGGGCGCCTACGGCGTCGAGGCCGCAGCGCAGCGCTATTTCGGCAAGTCGGCGAAGAACGTCACCATCGCAGAAGCCGCGATGCTGGCCGGCCTCGTCAAATCGCCGTCGCGGCTTGCGCCGAACCGCAACCCGGAAGGTGCGGAAGCGCGCGCGCAGATCGTGCTCACGGCGATGGCGGATGCAAAGTTCATCACCGAAGCGCAAGCGCAGGCCTCGATCGGCCATCCCTCCTACAACGTGAAGCCGGTCGGTGCCGGCACGGTCAATTACGTCGCCGACTGGATCGGCGAGGTGCTGGACGACCTCGTCGGCCAGATCGACGAGAGCATCAAGGTCGAGACCACGATCGACCCGAAGCTGCAGGGCGTGGCGGAAGCCGCCATCATCGACGAGCTCGCGGCCAAGAGCGTGAAGTTCAATGTCAGCCAGGGCGCGCTGGTGGCGATGACGCCCGACGGCGCCGTGCGCGCCTTGGTCGGCGGGCGGAACTATTCCGAGAGCCAGTACAACCGCGCGGTCACCGCCAAGCGCCAGCCGGGCTCCTCGTTCAAGCCGTTCGTGTACCTGACCGCGCTCGAGCAGGGCCTGACGCCGGACACTATGCGCCAGGACGCGCCGATCGAGGTCAAGGGCTGGAAGCCTGAAAACTACACCCATGAATATTTCGGCGCGGTGACGCTGACCCAGGCGCTGGCGATGTCGCTCAACACGGTCGCGATCCGTCTCGGCCTCGAGGTCGGGCCGAAGAACGTGGTGCGCACCGCGCACCGGCTCGGCATCTCCTCCAAGCTCGAGCCCAACGCCTCGATCGCGCTCGGCACCTCCGAGGTCTCGGTCGTGGAGCTGGTCGGCGCCTATGCCCCGTTCGCCAATGGCGGCTTCGCGGTGACGCCGCATGTCGTCACGCGGATCAAGACGCTCGGCGGCAAGCTGCTCTACATGCGCCAGGCGGACGAGCGCAACCAGGTGATCGACCCGCGCTATGTCGGCATGATGAACACGATGATGCGGGAGACGCTGATATCAGGCACCGCCAAGAAGGCGGAGATCCCGGGCTGGCCGGCGGCCGGCAAGACCGGCACCAGCCAGGATTACCGCGACGCCTGGTTCATCGGCTACACCGCCAACCTCGTCACCGGCGTCTGGCTCGGCAATGACGACAACTCGCCGACCAAGAAGGCGACCGGCGGCGGCCTGCCGGTGGAGGTCTGGTCGCGCTTCATGAAGACGGCGCACGAGGGCGTGCAGGTGGCAAACCTGCCGAGTTCGCCGGGTGGCTGGGGTCTGTCGAACCTCGCGCAGGCGGCCTCGCAGGTGTCACCGCCGACGGCGGCCGCGCCCGGACCGGCGCCGGCGAACAATGGCGGCTATCGCCCGCCTCCCACGCGCGCCAATGCGCGGCCAGAAGCCGCCGCAGGACTCGACGGCTGGCTGATGGACCGGCTGTTTGGCGGGAACCGATAGGTTCGTCGTGAGGTCTCCATGACCTCAAAACAAAAACTGCGAAAACAACCCCATGCACAGTAGCCGGTGATTGCCGGCGCGATGCGCGGTGGATTGGAAGAAGCGCTTGATGCAACGGGGCAAATCGAACGAGTCGCGCAATCGTCGCGAAGTGTGGCGAGAATCGAGCGGAATACCGAGAACGCGTTGCCCTCAGTGTCGTCCCGGCCTGAGTGGACGGGATCTGGCGCAATGGCGCGCCGACAGCTACGCCGAGCTGCTCGGTGGCACCGTCGAAAAGGCTCCCACCGCGATCACGCAATCGGCGTGGACGCCGCGCGACAGCAGCCCTTCGACCTACAGCCGCGAGCAGCTCGACGCGGCCTTCCAGGCGATGCTGGCCGAAGGGCAGAAGGCCACCGCGCAACGACAATCGTCGTATCTCGCGTCACGCGCCCAGGCGGGCACGAGCGCGGATATCAGTGCGTGAGCGGAAATGAATTGAGGACGCGGCCCATTCTCCGCTGTCATTCCCCGCGAAGGCGGGGAATCCAGTACTCCGAGACATCGAGATTTATAATTGCGGCCGCGGCGTACTGGATCGCCCGCCTTCGCGGGCGATGACACCCTTTGCTGAGCGAGCATCGCGGCCTAATCCTCGACCCCGTACCGGTGCAGGTCATTCCCGTACGTGTCGAGCCACTTCTTGGCGCGCTCCATCGAGGGGCAGACCTTGCCGCAGACGCGCCAGAACCGCGCCGAGTGGTTCATCTCGACGAGATGGGCGACTTCGTGCGCGGCGAGATAGTCGAGCACGAAGGGCGGCGCGAGGATCAGGCGCCAGGAGAACGACAGCGAGCCCGCCGAGGTGCAGGAACCCCAGCGGCTGGACTGGTCGCGGATCGACAGCCGCTTGACCCTGACACCGAGCTCGCCGGCATAGGCTTCGGCCGAACGCTGGAGATCGTGGCGCGCTTCGCGCTTGAGGAAGTCATGGACGCGGCGGTCGGCATGTTCGACCCCGCCGGCGACGCAGAGAATGCGTTCACCGCTGTCGCGCACCTCAGTCCACACCGTGCCGCGCGCACCGGCGCGATGAACGATGCGATGGGGAGCGCCGCGAAGCGGTATCACTGTGCCAGGCTGGAACGGCGCGGCCTTCGGCAAACGCCCGAGACGTGCCGCAATCCATGCACCGTGACGCTGCGCGAAGTCTTTTGCTTCGGCGAGCGTGCCGCGCGGCGGCATGGTGAGGATGGCTTCGCGATCGCTCGGATGAATTCTGAGCGTGTAGCGGCGCGCGCGCCTGTGCCGGCGCAGCCGAATCGCAAAGAATTGCGACCCATGGGTGATGACGAGGGTCTTCGGCTCGTGGGGCCGCCGATAAAGGAGTGCGCGAGTGGCCATGTCTGTCAGTCCGGGGAGCAGGAGTTCGCCCGGATTCTGCCATAACCGCCGCCAGGGAAAGCGCTCGGCGCAAAAACAAATCATTTGCCCAATATACAGGGGTCTGGCGTCCGGGAGACCCTACAGACTGGGGTTGGAACCCGCTTTTTTCGCCCCCGCTGAATGCATGCGGCACCCCCAAGGGGTGAGGGGGGACTCACTCCTATAAGGCTACCTAAATACCGCGAATCTGGATGGGAACGGGCCCTGCCGGAACCTCCGGCAGCACCCGAATTTTCGACGGGAAAGCCGAAATACGCGATTATTCGGCTGCGAGAGCCTGCAACGAGCTCGGATTCGCTGCGGAGACCATGAAGTCGTGAATCCGCGGCACGATTTCCGACTTGAAACGCGAGCCGTTGAACACGCCGTAATGTCCGACGCCCTTCTGGACGTAATGAACGCGGCGATGATCGGGGATCGAGCTGCACAATGTGTGCGTTGCTTCGGTCTGACCGAGACCGGAGATGTCGTCGTTCTCGCCTTCGACCGTCATCAACGCCACACGCTTGACCTTGGAGGGATCGACGCGGGTTCCACGATGGGTCATCTCGCCCTTCGGCAGCGCGTGCTTCACGAACACGGTATCGACCGTCTGCAGGTAATACTCGGCGGAGAGGTCCATCACCGCGAGATATTCGTCATAGAACTCACGATGCTTGTCGACGAGATCGCCGTCGCCCTTCACCAGATGGGCGAAGAGCTGCTTGTGGGCATCCATGTGCCGGTCGAGATTCATGCTGATGAACCCGTTGAGCTGCAAGAATCCCGGATAGACGTCGCGCATCATGCCCGGATGCGGGAACGGCACCTTGGTGATGACGTGGTTGCGGAACCAGTCGATGCCGCGCTGCTGGGCGAGGTCGTTCACGCCGGTCGGATTGCGGCGGGTGTCGATCGGGCCGCCCATCAGCGTCATCGAGGTCGGCACGAACGGATCGCGCTGCGCTTCCATGATCGAGACGGCGGCGACGACGGGCACCGAGGGCTGGCACACCGCCATGACATGGGTGTTGCCGCCGAGGACGTGCAGCATCTCGATGACGTAGTCGATGTAGTCGTCGAGATCGAAGCGGCCGTCGCTGAGCGGCACCATGCGGGCATCGGCCCAGTCGGTGATGTAGACCTCATGCGCGGGCAGGAAGGCCTCGACCGTACCGCGCAGCAGCGTCGCATAGTGGCCGGACATCGGGGCTACGATCAGCACGCGCGGCTGCGGGCTGCGCAGCGGACGGGTGAACTTGCGATCGAAATAGAGCAGCCGGCAGAACGGCTTTTCCCAGACCGAACGGATCTCGACGGGGACGCGGATGCCGTTGACCTCGGTGTCGTTGAGGCCCCATTCCGGCTTGCCGTAGCGGCGCGTGGTGCGCTCGAACAATTCGCAGGCCGCGGCGACCGACTTGCCGACCTCGGTGCGCGCCCAGGGATTGAGGGGATTCTGAAACAGGAGCTTGGTCGCGTCGGTGACCGCTCGTGCCGGATTGAGAGAGGCGTGCGCCATCTCGTACATCCAGTACATCGGCGTCGTCAGAACCGGACTGCCTTCTGCAGCCAGGGGCGGCGCGCCGCCAAACTCACCAATAGGCATCGCTATATCCCTCTTCGCATCGCAGCATACTGCCGAATGCGTAATATTGCGTCAATGCATGGTTCCGTACATCTACGTAGCGGAGGCGGTTAAATCAGCCTGAATCCACGGGAAAGTGAAACTATTCGCCGGCCGAGAGCAGCGAGCCGTTCTTTCTGGCGCTGCGCAAAAGGGCAAGGAATGCCCCAAAAGATGCAACCAGGAGGCCCGCATTGATGGCCAGCGCCTCCAGCATCAGGTCGGTACGGAAGGTGTTCTCGATCAGCAGCGCCCGCATCCCCTCGAACACATAGGTCGGCGGCAGCGTCCAGGCGACGACTTGCAGCCAGCCCGGCAGCACGCTGACGGGATAGTAGATGCAGGCGAGCGGCATGATCGCGAACATCAGGGTCCAGACGATGCTCTCGGCGCCAAGACCGTTTCGCAGCACGAGCCCCGAGACGAAGATGCCGACCGACCAGCTGGTGAAGATCAGATTGCAGAAGAACGCGATCAGCGGCAGGCCGAGGCTGTAGACGTTGAAGTGAAACAGGAACAGCGCGAGCAGCGTCATCGGGATCACGCCGATCGCGAGCCGGATCAGGCTCATGATCATCAGCGACAGCAGAAACTCGATCGGCCTCAAGGGGCTCATCATGAGGTTGCCGAGGTTGCGCGCCCACATCTCCTCCAGGAAGGAGATGGAGAAGCCGAGCTGTCCCCGGAACAGGATGTCCCAGAGGATGACGGCGCCGATCAGCGTGCCGCCGGCGCGCGCGAAGAAATTGGCGTTTTGCGCGATGTAGAGCTGGAGAAAGCCCCAGGTGATGACCTGGAGCGCCGGCCAGTAGAGCAGCTCGAGCAGCCGCGGCCAGGACGACATCAACAGGTACCAATAGCGCAGGATCATCGCGCCGATGCGCTGCATGGAGATACCGCGGTGAAGGGAAAGCTCGGTCATCGGCGCAACCCGTAGCCCGGATGAGCGCAGCGACATCCGGGACTTTGCCGGCGGCGTTCCCGGGTATCGCGGAGCCTGTCATCGGGCGGCGCTTCGCGCCGACCCGTTGGCTCACCCGGGCTACGGCCGAAACATGGGGGCTTGCTCATCGCGCCGCCTCCTGAGCTCCGTTCACCCGGCCGCGGGCGACGTCGAGGAACACCTCCTCCAGCGTGGTGCGGTTGTAGCGGGCCATGATGGCCTCCGGCGTGTCGTCGTCCTCGATGCGGCCGCGCTTCATGATGATGACGCGGTCGCAGAGACGCTCGACCTCGAGCATGTTGTGCGAGGCCAGCAGGACGGTGGCGTTGTTCTCCTTGCGATAGCGCTCCAGATGGCCTCGCACCCAATCGGCGGTGTCAGGGTCGAGCGAGGCGGTCGGCTCGTCCAGGAGCAGCAGCTCGGGCTGGTTGATCAGCGCCTTCGCCAGCGCGACGCGGGTCTTCTGGCCGGCGGAGAGCTTGCCGTTGGCGCGATCGATGAAATCGGTGAGGTCGAGATCGTCGGCGAGCCTGGCGATGCGGTCGGCGAGATTCTTCACCGCATAGAGCTTGCCAAAGATGGTGAGGTTCTGACGCACCGTGAGGCGCATCGGCATGTCGACATAGGGGCTCTCGAAATTCATCCGCCCCAGCACGGAAGCGCTCTCCTCGGGCATCCGATGACCGAGCACCTGCACGCGACCGGAGGTCGGCAGCACCAGGCCCATGATCATCGCGATGGTCGTGGTCTTGCCGGCGCCGTTGCCGCCGAGCAGCCCGGTGATGCTGCCGCGCGGCAGCGAAAACGAGATGTCGTCGACGGCGCGGGTCTGCTTGTAGACCTTGACGAGGTGATCGACCGCAATTGCCGCAGAGGAGCTGCGCTCCGCGACAGTCGGCGGACTTGAAGCTTTATCGTTCCCGGTCATGCTGGCCGTTCTTCTGCTATTGCAGCTGACAGCGCAAGGCTTGTAATCCGGGCGGTTCCACCCGCCGCGCGTTTGTGACCAGAAGGCACCGCCACATTGGCCGACATGACCGAAATCGCCGCTTCCGACTTTCGTCCCGCGCAGCGGCATATCCGCCTGGACACCATCCTGCGGCTGCGCTGGCTCGCGGTGCTGGGCCAGCTCGCCGCGATCTTCATCGTGGCGCAGGGGCTGGAGTTCAATGTCGAGATCGTCCCCTGCGTCAGCATCATCGCCCTGTCGGCCGCGCTCAATCTGGCGCTCCAGACCGTCTCCAATCCGCTGCAGCGGCTGGAGCCGATGCAGGCGGCCGGACTGCTTGCGCTGAACATCGTGGAGCTGGCCGGACTGTTGTTCTTCACCGGCGGGCTCCAGAACCCGTTCTCGTTCCTGTTCCTCGCGCCGGTGCTGATCTCGGCGACCGCGCTGCCGGCCCGCTACACCTTCGGGCTCGGCGTGCTGGCCGTCGCCTGCGCCTCGGTGCTGTTCTTCTTTCATCTGCCGCTGCCCTGGGATTCCGACGATCCGCTGGTGCTGCCGCCGATCTATCTCGTCGGCGTCTGGCTCTCGATCGTGCTCGCGATCGGGGTCACCAGCCTCTACTCGTTCCAGGTGACCGAGGAGGCGCGCAAGCTTGCCGATGCGCTGGCCGCGACCGAGCTGGTGCTGACGCGCGAGCAGCATCTGACCCAGCTCGACGGCCTCGCTGCCGCGGCCGCGCACGAGCTCGGCACGCCGCTTGCGACGATCTTCCTGATCTCGCGCGAGCTGGAAAAGACGGTGAAGGACCCGAGCTTTGCCGCCGATCTGAAGACCCTGCGCGAACAGACCCAGCGTTGCCGCGACATCCTCAGCAAGATCACCCAGCTCTCCTCCACCGGTGCGCCGTTCGACCGCATGAAGCTGTCGGAGCTGATCGAGGAGGTGGTGGCCCCGCACCGCGATTTCGGCGTCGACATCAAGGTGCGGATCGCGGTGGCCGCCTTCGCCGAGCCGGTCGGCTCGCGCAACCCGGCGATCCTCTACGGCGTCGGCAACATCGTCGAGAACGCGGTCGATTTCGCCCGTACCACCGTCGAGGTGAACGCGTGGTGGAACAATGACACGATCGAACTCCTGATCTCCGACGACGGCCCCGGCATTCCGCCGGATATCCTCAACCGGATCGGCGAGCCCTATCTGTCGCGGCGGCGCACCCAGGATGACGCCGGCGGCGAACGGCGCGGGCTCGGATTGGGCGTGTTCATCGCGCGTACCCTGCTCGAACGTACCGGCGCCAAGGTCTCGTTTACCAACCGGATCTTCCCGGAACACGGAGCGGTGGTCCAGATCACGTGGCCGCGACAGCGTTTTGAGGCTATCGAGACGCTTGAAGAAACAATAGGATAGGGCGCGACCTTGCGTCGCACAAACGGCCCGATCGACTATTGGCGGCCTTGGCGCCGGCCGATTGCGAGGCCATATGTGGACACGCAGGAGAGAGGACCAAACCTTGAACGCCATCGCCGAACTGAACGATCAGACCGACCGCTCGCTTCTCATCGTGGAGGACGACAAGCCGTTTCTGGAGCGGCTGTCGCGCGCCATGGAGACCCGCGGGTTTGCGGTGACGTCGTGTGACACCGTCTCGGACGGTCTTGCGCAGATCGGCAAGGCGGCGCCGGCCTTCGCCGTGGTCGACTTGCGACTCGGCGACGGCAACGGCCTCGACGTGGTCTCGGCGCTGAAGAAGAAGCGCCCGGATGCACGCGCGATCGTGCTGACCGGCTATGGCAACATCGCCACCGCGGTGACAGCGGTGAAGATGGGCGCGATCGATTATCTCTCCAAGCCCGCGGATGCCGACGACGTCGTCGCCGCGCTGCTGTCGACCAGCGCAGAGAAATCCGAGCTGCCGACCAACCCGATGTCCGCCGACCGCGTCCGCTGGGAACACATCCAGCGCATCTACGAGATGTGCAACCGCAACGTCTCGGAAACGGCGCGGCGGCTGAACATGCACCGCCGCACGTTGCAGCGGATTTTGGCCAAGCGCGCGCCAAGGTAAGTTCGGCAATCACCTATCTCTCACCGTCACCCTGAGGTGCTCGTCTTGCAAAGCAAGGCGAGCCTCGAAGGGCGACGGCCCCACTGCGTTCCGGCCGTTCATCCTTCGAGGCTCCCCACCCCGCGCTTTGCGCGGCATGGCTCGCACCTCAGGATGACGGAGAGGCAGTGTCCGCTTTCGTGCTACTCCCAGAAATCCGCGTGTCCCTGCGGATCGACCAGACGGTTGATCCGCAGCGCCGCCGCCATCGCAAAGCGCACCGTCATCTGCTTGCGCGTGGCGGCCGCGATCTTGTGCTCGGGCGCCTCGCAATGCAGGTGCGCGCCGTAGGCGTCGGCGATGATCAGGCCGGTGTCTTGCGGGAAGATCTCGCACGGCAGGTCCTGCGTGAAGGCGAAGAACAGCCGGTCGCAATGGGCGCGGTACTCGTGCCATTTCTGATCGGCGCGCAAATCTTCCACCGACGACTTGATCTCGACGATCCAGATCTCGCCGCGCTCGTTCAGCGCCACCAGATCGGCGCGCCGGCCCGAGGGCAGCGGCAATTCGCTGATGCAGGAGAAACCAAGCGAGCGCAGCAGCCGCGCCGTGCCGCGCGCGATCGCCAGCGCCGTCTCCGACTGGCGGCGATCCGGCGGCGGCACGAGAGCGATGTTGCGGGCGCTGCTGTCCATGGGGCGAGTTTAGCCGATTCCATTCTCAGTGTCGTCCCGGCGCAGGCCGGGACCCATACCCACAGGGAGACGTTTGACGAAGACTTGTGGTGGGCCAATCCGCGGTACGAATACCGCGATCCACCGATAGATCACGCGGTATGGGTCCCGGCCTGCGCCGGGACGACGGTTAGGCGGGCGGCTGCACCAACACCCCTTCATTCCCCCGCAAATCCAGCACGCCCTCCAGCCGCTCGCCCTCGCGATCCAGAAACGTCGACAGCAGGATCTCGCTGCCGAAGCGGATCGCGCTGGTGGTGACGGCGATCGGGTCGGGACCGAGATTGAGCGCCACGATCACCGCCCTGCCCTCGGCCTCACGGCGGTAGATCAAGAGATCGCCCTGCGCAGCGATCGGATGATAGCTGCCCGCCACCAGGGGTGGGCTGCTCTTTCGCAGCACGATGAGCCGCTTGTACAGGCTGAGGATCGAGCGCGTGTCGGCTTCGAGATTGACCACGTTCTCGTGGATATGATCCTCGGGCAGCGGCAGCCACGGCCGGACGTCCGAGAAGCCGGCGAAGTTCGAGGAATCCCACTGCATCGGCGTGCGACAGCCGTCGCGGCCGACGCCGATGCCGGGCACGTTCTTCTCGAAGGGATCGCGGATGTCCTCGGGCGCGATCGCGAGCTGATGCATGCCGATCTCGTCGCCGTAATAGAGCGTCGGCGTGCCGCGCAATGTCAGCAGCAGCATGGCGGCGACGCGGGCCTGCTCCGGCCCGACGCGGCTTGCCACGCGCGGACGGTCGTGATTGCCGAGCACCCAGTTCGGCCAGGCGCCTTTCGGCAGCGCCCTCTCGTAATCGTCGATGATGTTCTCGATCGAGCGCGCGCTCCAGAAGGTCGAGAGCAGCGCGAAGTTGAACGGCATCTGCGCGCCGGTGAGGTCGTTGCCGTAATAGGCCATCAGCCGGTGCAGCGGCAGATAGATCTCGCCGATCAGCACGCGGGCGCGATACGCATCGGTGACGCGCCGCATCTCGGCGATGACGCCATGCACCTCCGGCTGATCGGTGGAATATTGTGTCATGATCCTTTCGTGCGCCGGCCGGCCCTCGACATAATGCGGGTTCGGCGGATTGTCGCGGAATTCGGCGTCCTTGATCAGGTGCCAGATCACGTCGACGCGAAAGCCGTCGACGCCCTTCTCCAGCCAGAACCGCATCACGTCGTAGATCGCGGCGCGGACGTCCGGGTTGCGCCAGTTGAGGTCCGGCTGCTGGGCGAGGAAGGCGTGGTAGTAATATTGACCTGTCGTCTCGTCGAACTGCCACGCGCTGCCGCCGAACTCGGACACCCAGTTGTTCGGCACGCCGCCATCGGGTGCCGGATCGCGCCAGACGTACCAGTCACGCCTGGGATTGTCGCGCGAGGACCGGCTCTCGACAAACCAGGGATGCTGGTCGGAGGTGTGGTTGGGCACGAGGTCGAGGATCAGCTTCAGACCGTTCTCGTGCGCGGCAGTGAGCAGCGCGTCGAAATCCGACATCGTGCCGAACAGCGGATCGATGCCGGTATAGTCGGAGATGTCGTAGCCGAAATCGGCCATCGGCGAAGAGAAGATCGGCGACAGCCAGATCGCGTCGACGCCGAGCGACTTCACATAAGGCAGCCGCCGCAAGATGCCGGCGAGATCGCCGACGCCGTCACCGTCGCTGTCCTGAAACGAGCGCGGATAGACCTGATAGAAGATGCCGTCGCGCCACCAATTCCCGTCGCCCTGTGTCATGTCGGAGAACCCACCCGAAAATCTGCCTCGCGCGAGAGAACGCGGAAGCAACGCCCCCGGTTCAAACCAGCAGGCGAATTGGGACGGCCGTGTGACGGCCGAGGCGGCTGTTCCCGGGCCGGGCCACGAATCTTTTGCTTGGCGGCATGGCAAAAATCGGCATTGTGGCGCCATGACCGAGCAAAATGACACCCAAGAATCCTCGCAAGAGTCCTCGCAGGCCAAGGCCGGCGCGATCATCGTCCCCGTGACGCTGTTCGAGCAGAACTGCACCATCATCTGGGACGAGCCCGGCAAGAAGGCCGTGGTGATCGATCCCGGCGGCGACGTGCCGAAGATCCTGGACGCGATCAAGCAGACCGGCGTCACCGTGGAGAAGATCTGGCTGACCCACGGCCATATCGACCATGTCGGCGGCGCCGCGGAATTGCGCGACGCGCTGAAGGTGCCGATCGAGGGACCGCATGCCGCCGACAAATTCCTGCTCGACAATGTGGTGGAGAGCGGCGCGCGCTTCGGCATGACCGGCGTGCGCAATTTCGCGCCGGACCGCTGGTTAGAGGAGGGCGACACCGTGTCGATCGGCGGCTTGCAGTTCGACATTCTGCACTGCCCCGGCCATTCGCCCGGCAGCGTGGTGTTCTTCAACAAGGAATTACGTTTTGCCCATGTCGGCGACGTGCTGTTCGCAGGCTCGGTCGGCCGCACCGACCTGCCGGGCGGCAGTCACGCGACGCTGATCAATTCGATCAAGACCAAGCTGCTGCCGCTCGGCGACGACGTCGGCTTCATCTGCGGCCATGGCGCCGGCTCGAGCATCGGCCAGGAGCGGATGACCAATCCGTTCATCACCGGCGAGATGTGAGCGCTTATTCCGCGGCGTCTGCGAGGGCCGCGGGTTCGCTCAAGTTACGTTCGCCCCAGTCGCGGATCGCGGCGACCACAGGCACGAAACTCTTGCCCTTGCGGGTGAGGCGATACTCGACCTTCGGCGGCACCTCGCCGAAATCCTTGCGGTCGATCAGGCCGCTTTGCGTCAGCGCCTTCAATTCGCGGCTGAGCACGCGCGGGGTGATCTCCGCGCTGCCTTCCGTGCCGCGCAACAGGCCGCTCCTGATCTCGCCATAGCGGCGCGGACCGTCCTTGAGGTCCCAGACGATGCGCAGCTTGTACTTGCCGCTGATCATCTTCTGAAAGGCCGCGACCGGGCAGGTGCGCGCCGGAATTGCCTTTGCCATGTCGTCTCCTCCATGCGCAGGATTCTTGTTTTGACGCGTTTTCTTTACGCGAACCGGTATCCACTTCGCTTGAAAACGCTCTGGCTGAGGATAGGAGCGACGGCGAAAAAGTCCATACTATCAATTTTGTCCATACTTGCAGGATCGCGCGCAAGGCGCAGATGATGACGCACATGACGAACAGGGAGCGTCACATGAAGCACTTCATGATCCGATACGAATTCAGGAACGGCACCACGGAGGCCTGGCACCAGGAGATCAGCCGTTTCATCAAGGCGATCGACGGCGATCCGGAACTCAAGGGACGGATCGGCTATCGTGTCCTCAAGAACCGCGACGACGGCAGCTATTTCCACCTCGCCAGCGCCGCGGACGATGCCGCGCAAAAGACGCTGCAATCGCGCGACTTCTTCAAGGCCTATCAGGAGATGACGCGAAAGGTCGCCGGCGGCGAGGTGACGGTGACGCCGATCGAATGGATCGATCAGACGGCGTAGCCTTTGCAGGAGTGACGCGACGGCGTCGCCACAAATTCCGCAGTCGTCCCGGCGAAGGCCGGGACCCATAACCCCAGGATTAAGTTTGGCGAAGACAGGTAACTACGATCTCGCGCCCAACTTTGCCCTGTGGCTATGGTTCCCGGATCGGCGCGCGCTTGAGGCGCGCTTGTCCGGGACGACGCGCCGGGGTGACAGCTACTTCATCAACCCCGCGGCGGTCAGCGCGCGCGTGATGATCTGGCCGAGGTCGAAGCCGCGGGCTTCCTCGCGCTTCGGCTCGGCCGGTTCGGCGACCGCGGCGCGGATCGAGCGGGCCAGATGCGGCGCGGGCGTCAGCGCCGGCTTCGGCGTTGCAGGTTTTGTCTCCGCCTTCTTCGCCGCGTCCGGAATCCAGCCGGTCAGGCCGAAGAACTTTGCGATGTGATAGGACGAGGAGATCCCGGCCTCGATCAGGAACGCGCCCTCGACGCCATAGCGCTGGTCGTTGTCGGCAAGGCCGAGCGGCGTGCCATGCGCCATGTCGGTGATGGCGTAGGACTCGACCAGCGTCTCGCCGTCCTTGTTCCACCAGGCCTGGCGCGGATAGCCGTCGACATTGGTCTCGGCCATCGGCACGTCGGGCAGGTCATGCAGATCGAGCCACTGCTTGACGATCTCGTTGGCATTGCCGGGATTGACGGTGCGGTCGGCGCTGCCGTGCCACACCGACATCTTCGGCCAGGGGCCGCGATAATCGGAAGCGTTGCGCACGAGATCGCCGAGCTCGCGCGCGGGACGCGCCGGCGAATGGAACATGCCGTCCAGCGCCTCGCGCAAATTCGAGGCGATGCCATAGGGCAGGCCTGCGATCACCGCGCCGGCCGCAAAGACGTCCGGATAGGTCGCGAGCATCACCGACGTCATGCCGCCGCCGGCGGAGAGGCCGGTGATGAAGACGCGCCTGGGATCGATGCGGTGCGCCTTGACCATATGCGCGATCATCTCGCGGATCGAGCGCGCCTCGCCGCTGTCGCGCGCAGTGTCTTCCGGATTGAACCAGTTGAAGCAGGTGTTGCCGTTGTTGACGCGCTGCTGCTCGGGCATCAGCAGCGCGAAGCCGTAGTGCCGTGCGAGCGTCGACCAGCCCGCGCCGAGATCATAAGCCGCTGCGGTCTGTCCGCAGCCATGCAGCACCACGACGAGCGCGCGCGGCATCTGCATCTGCGCCGGCGCGAATGCGAACATGCGAAGATTGCCGGGATTGTCGCCGAAGTCCGTGACTTCCGCCAACGGACTGGACGCATCCGCGCTGCGGCCGAAGTCGGCAAAGCGCAGACCATCCACCTTTGGCAGGCGTCTCAAGAGATCGATATTTCTGGCAAGCGACACGGCAACTCCTGGCAGGCGACTTTCAACGTCCACCCAAACCAGATAGTTGCTGCACTGCAAAATGAAAAGCGTGTGTGCTGTCAATTACCAGAAATTCACGGAGAATCCGCACGCATTAACCGCAATGCCTCAACTTCGTGCAGATGCGCGGCGCATCCACGCCAGAAATGCGGCGCAGATCATGATTAATGTCACAAACAGCGCGAGCGAGACGAGAAATCCTGCGCGCGGTGATTGCAATGATTCGATCGCGAAGAATACCGCGCCGATTGCGGCCACTCCGGCCGCATTTCCGATCTGCGCGATGGTGCCGTACATGCCGGACGCCGAGCCTGCGGCGACGGGCTTCACGCTCGAGAGCACCGCGCCGGACAACGGCGCCATCACCAGGCCCTGACCGTAGCCGAAGACGATCATGGTGAGCGCAAGCGCGATCGGCGCCGGCGCGTCGACATAGACCGCGACAAGCGCGAGCGCGGCGAGGCCGGCGATCTGAAGCGCGCATCCCTCGATCAACACCTTGGTGCCGCGATGGCGTGCCCGCGCGCCGCTGTGCCGCGAGGCCACGACGAAGGCGAGCGCAAGCGGAACGAAGGCCATGCCGGCTTCGAGCGGCGGGATCTTCAGGCCGCGCTGCATGAACAGCGTCATGACCAGATAGAACGAGAGATTGGCAAGGAAGAAAAAGAACGCGGCGCCGAGACCGCGCAGGAACGCCGCATCCGCCAGCAGCGTGAGATCGATCAGCGGCATGCCGCCGGCGCGCCCGACCGCGTGCTCGAGCTTCAGGAACACCGCAAGGATCACACCGCCGATCGCCATCACCGCCCACAGCCACGGCGCCCAGCCGACATCGTGGCCGAACAGCAGCGGACCGATCAGGCACAACAGCCCTGCGAACAGCACCACACTGCCCTTGATGTCGAGCTTTGTACCGGCCCGGCGCGGCACCGACGGCATGATGCGCCAGGCGGCAACCGCGATGACGAGGCCACAGGGCACGTTGACGAAGAACACCGAACGCCAACCGGTGCCGGCGAGATTGAGCGTAACGAGAAGCCCGCCGAGCAGGAAGCCCGCGGCGCCCGCAAGCCCCAGCACGATGCCGTAGACGGCAAAGGCGCGGTTGCGCTGGCCGTCGGTGAACAACAGATGCAGCGTCGCCAGCACCTGCGGCACCATCAGCGCGGCGGTGGCGCCCTGCGCCAGCCGCGCGATGATCAACTCCGCGCCTGACAGCGCCAGCCCGCACCACAGCGAGGTCAGGGTGAAGCCGAGCACGCCGGCCAGGAACACGTTCTTCGTGCCGTGGATGTCGCCGAGGCGGCCGCCGGTGACGACAAGCGTGGCATAGGCGATCAGATAGATCGCGATGACGGATTCGATCTGCGCCGGCGTTGCGTGCAGATCGACGGCGATGGTCGGAATGGCGACGTTGACCACGAAGGCGTCGACGCCGAACATGAACTGGGCGGCGACGACGATGGCGAGCGCCCACCAGCGGCGCGACGAATCGATCTGCTTTGTGACGGTTTGATGCATCGGCGCGCGGCCCTTCCGGAATTTATTTCGCGCAATGCTCTCAGATCGGCGTCATCCACGCGATTACCTCCGAGGTAGGACTTGCCGCCTTCTTGCCGCTTTGGCCCGATTGCTGCATGTCGGTTCCCGCTGGTCCCGCGGGGTTCGGAAGTCTTCCGATGTACGACTACGACATGGTGGTGATCGGCTCGGGCCCGTCGGGGCGCCGGGCCGCGGTGCAATGCGCCAAGCTCGGCAAGGCCGTGCTGGTGGTGGAGAAGGGCCGGCGGGTCGGCGGCGTCTCCGTCCACACCGGCACCATTCCCTCCAAGACGCTGCGCGAGACCGTGCTCAATTTGTCCGGCTGGCGCGAGCGCGGCTTCTACGGCCGCTCCTACCGGGTGAAGCAGGACATCGCGGCCAGCGACCTGATGACCCGGCTGCAGAAAACCCTCGATCACGAGGTCGAGGTTCTCGAGCATCAGTTCAGCCGCAACCTGGTGCGCACCGCCAATGGCGAGGCGCGCTTCGTCGCGCCGCATCAAGTCGAGATCACGAGCGCGATCGGCGAGGTCAAGGTGGTGTCGGCCGCCTTTATCCTGATCGCCTGCGGCACGCGCCCATTCCGGCCCGACTACGTGCCGTTCGACGGCACCACCGTGCTCGACAGCGACGAGATCATCGAGCTGCCGAAGCTGCCGCGCAGCCTTGCCGTGATCGGCGCCGGCGTGATCGGCGTCGAATATGCCACCATCTTCAGCACGCTCGACGTGCCCGTGACCCTGATCGAGCCGCGGCCGACCTTCCTCGACTTCATCGACAAGGAGTTGATCGACGAGTTCATGCATGAACTTCGCGACCGCAATGTCGCGCTGCGGCTCGGCGCCAAGGTCAATTCGATCGAGAAGAATGCGCAGGGCAACATCGTCACGCATTTGTCGGACGGGCGGCACGTCACCACGGAAATGCTGCTGTTCGCCGCCGGCCGGGTCGGCGCCACCGACCGCCTCAACCTCGAGGCCGCCGGCATCGCGGTTGACCATCGTGGCCGCATCACGGTCGACCCTGTCACCTTGCAGACCAGCGTGCCGCACATCTACGCGGCCGGCGACGTGATCGGCTTTCCGAGCCTGGCCTCGACCTCGATGGAGCAGGGCCGCGTCGCGGCCTGCCACGCGCTCGGCATGGAGCCGTTGGCACCGCCGGAGTTCTTTCCCTACGGGATCTATTCGGTGCCGGAGATCTCGACTGCCGGCCTCACCGAAGAAGAGGTGCGCACGCGCGGCATCCCCTACGAGGTCGGCATCGCCCGCTTCCGCGAGACCTCGCGCGGCCACATCATGGGGCTGAACAGCGGCATGATGAAGATGATCTTCTCCACCAAGACGCGCCGCCTGCTCGGCGTGCACATCCTCGGCGAAGGCGCCACCGAGCTGATCCATATCGGCCAGGCCGTGCTCAACCTCAAAGGCGGCATCGACTATTTCATCCAGAACACGTTCAACTATCCGACGCTGGCGGAGGCATACAAGATCGCCGGCCTCGATGCGTGGAACAGGATGACAAGGTGATTTCTCTTACCTCTCCCCGCTTGCGGGGAGAGGTCGGATCGCCTCGGCGATGCGAAGCATCGTCCGGTGCGATCCGGGGTGAGGGGGGGTACAGGTCTCACGACGATTTCATCTGCGGAGAGAGGCCCCTCACCCCGCACTCTCCCCGTAAGAACGCAGGGCTGTCCGGGGAATGATTCACTGTGTCGCGGAGCATGCCCGGTTTAACCGGCGTGAAGCAGGTACTTTCTGGTTGTCGAGACTCAGAAGGTGACCGGGCATGCGGTTTAGCGATAGCATTTTTGGAAGGCTCCTTGAACCGATCAATCGGCGGCAATTTCAGGCTGCTGTGGATCGTGTGGACGGGGATGCCTACGACAAGTCGTTCAAGAGCTGGGATCATTTGGTCGCGCTGATCTATGCGCAACTGAGCGGTCACGCCAGTTTGCGTGCCGTGGTGACGGGCTTCAACGCCAACCCTCAGCACCACTATCATCTGGGAACGG
>NZ_FOQJ01000023.1:0-10038 GCF_900113725.1 Bradyrhizobium sp. cf659 | reverse complement strand
AGCATGTCTTTGCCGATCGGATTTATCGCGGCAAACAGCTCGTCAACGCACTCTCCGACTGCGGACCATGGACGATCGAGATCGTCGAGCGACCGCTCGGGGTCAAAGGCTTCCAGCTCCTGCCCAGGCGCTGGGTCGTCGAGCGTACCTTTGCATGGTTCGGCAGATGTCGTCGCCTCTCCAAAGACTTCGAAGGCTCCGCCGCCACCGAGCTAGCCTGGTTGCTCGCCGCCCATCTGAGGCTCCTAACTCGCCGCTTGGCCAGACCCTGAAGACGCCCACGCTTTTTGAGTCAGGCTCTGAGGAGCGCGCTTCTTCGCGCGCGTCTCGAAGGATGAAGGCCGAGCTGTTACATCGTGGCCTTCATGGTTCGAGACGCCGCGCAAGGGCGCGGCTCCTCACCATGAGGTCTGCGAGCTAGTTGGCCGACTCGTTGTTGTTCGCCGCGGGCGCAGCCTTCGCGCCGCCCTTGGCGACACCGACGAGAGCCGGACGCAGCACGCGCTCGCCGATGGTGTAGCCGGCCTGCATGACCTGCACGACCGTACCAGCGGGCACCGACGCATCAGGCACTTCGAACATCGCCTGCTGGAAGTTCGGGTCGAACTTCTGGCCCGAGGGGTCGAATTTCTTCACGCCGTGCTTTTCCAGCGCGTTGAGCAGCGAGCGCTCGGTGAGCTCGACGCCCTCGATCAGCGAGGTCAGGCCGGGATCGGCCGCGGCACGGGCCTCGGCCGGAACCGCGTCGAGCGCGCGCTGGAGATTGTCGGCGATGTCGAGCACGTCGCGGGCAAAGCCGGTGATGCCGTAGAGACGCGCGTCGGCGACCTCCTTGGTGGTGCGCTTGCGCAGATTCTCCATCTCGGCCAGCGTCCGCAGCATGCGGTCGCGCGCCTCGGCGGCTTCCTTCTGCAACAGTTCGACCGAGCCCGGCTCGGGATCGTCGGGCATGATGTAGGGTTTTGACACCACGGGCTCGCCGGTCGGCGCGGTCGTGTCTTCGGGTTGCCGGTCTCGATCGCTCATCGGCTCTCTTTTCGAATTTGTCTCAGGGATTTTTCTGGCCCGGATATCGTGCTTCGGGCGCCGAAAATCAAGCGCCCGTGATCGGCTCAAACGCCGGTCAGCCCCCCAGAAGGCGGCTGACGATGCGGGCGGCGTAGTCCACGGTCGGGATCACGCGGGCATAATTCAGCCGTGTTGGCCCGATCACGCCCAGAACGCCGACGATGTGGCCGGCGGCATCCCGATAGGGCGAGATGATGGTGGAGGAGCCCGACAAGGAGAACAGTTTGTTCTCCGAACCGATAAAGATGCGCACGCCCTCGGCGGTTTCTGCGCGGCCGAGCAGGTCGATCACGCCGCGCTTGGTCTCGAGATCGTCGAACAAGAGGCGCACCCGCTCCAGATCCTCCAGCGCGTGCAGGTCTTCCAGCAGATTGGCGTGGCCGCGGACGATGAGCTGGCGGTCCTCGTTCTCGCCGCCGGACCAGCTGGCGATACCGGCCGAAATCACCTTCTGCGTCAGCTGATCGAGCTCGGCACGGGCTTCCGCGAGCGCGGTCTCGAGCTCGAGCCGCGCCTCGGCCAGGGTCCGGCCGCGAATCCGCGCGTTGAGGAAATTGCCGGCCTCGGTGATCGCCGAAGAGGGAACTCCGGGCGGCAGCGTCAGCACGCGGTTTTCGACCTGGCCATCCTCGCCGACCAGGATCACCAGCGCCTTTTCCGGTTCCAGCCGGACGAATTCGATGTGTTTCAGCCGCGCATTGGATTTCGGCGTCAGCACCACCGCGGCGGCGCGGGTCAGGCCCGACAGCCGGGTCAGCGCCTGGTCCAGTGCCGCCTCGACCGATTGCGCCTGACCGACGGAGGTGAGCTGGCTCTGGATCGACTGCCGCTCGGCGTCATTGAGGTCGCCAACCTGCATCAAGGCATCGACGAAGAAGCGCAGGCCGAGTTCCGTCGGCAAACGGCCGGCGGAGGTGTGGGGCGCATAGATCAGGCCGAGCTGTTCCAGGTCGGCCATGACATTGCGGACCGAGGCCGGCGACAGCGGCATCGCGATCAGGCGTGAGATGTTCCGCGACCCCACCGGCTCGCCGGTCGCGAGATAGCTTTCGACGATTTGACGAAAGATGTCGCGGGAACGCTCATTCAGCTGGGCGAGGCCTGCGCGCGGCGCGATCAGATGGATCGGATCGTGATGGGCCACAGACGGCAACTCCTCTCAGATGCTTATAATTTGTCCATCCGGGAGGTCCATGACAAGCGTGGTTTTGCACTTGCCTGGGGACCGAAAAGGCCTTGCCGCTCACCCTCACCCCACCTACAAGCACCGCGAACAGCCTATTCCCGTGAGTTTTGGAGGATTTCCCATGCGGCCAAGCCGCCGTGCGCCCGACGAATTGCGCCCCGTGACGCTGGAGCGCGGCGTGGTCAAATATGCGGAAGGCTCCTGCCTGGTGAAATTCGGCGATACCCATGTGCTGGTCACCGCCACGCTGGAGGACCGCCTGCCGCCGTGGCTGAAGGGCCAGGGCCGCGGCTGGGTCACCGCCGAATACGGCATGCTGCCGCGCGCGACCTCAGAACGCACCCGCCGCGAGGCCTCCGCCGGCAAGCAGAGCGGCCGCACCGTCGAGATCCAGCGCCTGATCGGCCGCTCGCTTCGCACCATCATCAATCTCGAAGCGCTCGGCGAGCGCCAGATCACGGTCGATTGCGACGTGCTCCAGGCCGACGGCGGCACGCGCACGGCCTCGATCACCGGCGCCTGGGTCGCGCTCGCCGACTGCGTCAACTGGATGAAGGCGCGCAACATGGTCAAGGCCAACGTGCTGCGCGACAACGTCGCCGCGATCTCCTGCGGCATCTACAACGGCAATCCCGTGCTCGACCTCGACTATGCCGAGGATTCCGAGGCCGAGACCGACGCCAATTTCGTCATGACCGGCGACGGCCGCATCATCGAGGTGCAGGGCACCGCGGAGCGCGAGCCGTTCACGGAAGCCGAGTTCCTGGCGCTGATGGCGCTGGCGCGCAAGGGCGTCGCGCGCCTCGTGGACTTGCAGAAACTGGCTGTCGCGTAGTCAATAGGCCCATGCACCGCCGAATCACGGGAAAGCTCGTCATCGCCACCCACAATCCCGGCAAGCTCGCCGAGATGAAGGAGCTTTTGGCGCCTTACGGCATCGAGGCGGTGTCGGCCGGCGAGCTCGGCCTTCACGAGCCGGACGAGACCGGCAAGGATTTCCGCAGCAACGCCGCGATCAAGGCGGTCGCTGCGGCGCAGGCGTCCAGGCTTCCGTCCTTCGCCGATGATTCCGGCATCGTGGTCGACCCGCTCGACGGCGCGCCTGGCATCTACAGTGCGCGCTGGGCCGGCCCGACCAAGGATTTCACCGTGGCGATGACGCGGATCGAGCGCCTGTTGCAGGAGCGCGGCGCGACCACGCCCGACAAGCGCAAGGCGCACTTCGTCTCCGCTCTCTGCGTCGCCTGGCCCGACGATCATCTCGAAGAGGTCGAGGCGCGCGTCGACGGCACGCTGGTCTGGCCGCCACGCGGCACAGCCGGCTTCGGCTACGATCCGATGTTCCTGCCCGACGGTCACAGCCGCACCTTCGGCGAGATGACCAGCATCGAGAAGCACGGGCTGCCGCCGCTCGGCCTCGGCCTGTCGCACCGCGCCCGCGCCTTCGTGAAACTGGCGGAGATCTGCCTTGAGCCGCGCTAAGGAAGCCTTCGGCGTCTACGTGCACTGGCCGTTCTGCCTGTCGAAATGCCCCTATTGCGACTTCAACAGCCATGTCCGCCACGTCGCGATCGACGAAGCGCGCTTCGCTTCCGCCTTCGCGCGCGAGATCGAAACGACCGCGCAGCGCGCGCCCGGCCGCGAGGTCACCTCGATCTTCCTCGGCGGCGGCACGCCGTCCCTGATGCAGCCTGCGACCGTCGGCGCCGTGCTCGATGCGATCGGCAAGAACTGGACGGTGGCGAAGGACGTCGAGGTCACGCTGGAAGCAAACCCGACCAGCGTCGAGGCCACGCGCTTTGCCGGCTATCGCGCCGCCGGCGTCAACCGCGTCTCGCTCGGCGTACAGGCGCTCGACGATGCTTCGCTGAAGGCGCTCGGCCGCATGCATAGCGCGCGCGAAGCGCTGGACGCCGTCGCCATCGCGCGCCGCTCGTTCGACCGTTATTCGTTCGACCTGATCTACGCCCGCCCCGACCAGACGCCGGCGATGTGGGCCCAAGAGCTGCGTCTCGCGATCGATGAAGCGGCCGAGCATCTGTCGCTCTATCAATTGACGATCGAGGAAGGCACGCCGTTCTTCGGCCTGCACCAGGCCGGCAAACTGAAGACGCCGAATGAGGCGGTCGCGCGCGCGCTCTACGACGTCACGCAGGAGACCTGCGACAAGCTCGGCCTGCCCGCCTACGAGATATCCAATCACGCGCGGCGCGGCGCCGAGTGCCGGCACAATCTGGTCTACTGGCGCGGCGAGGAATATGCCGGCATCGGCCCCGGCGCGCACGGCCGGCTCGACATCGACGGCATCAGGCACGCCACCGCCACCGAGAAACGTCCCGAAGCCTGGCTGATGCGGGTCGAGACCGGCGGCCACGGCGTCGTCACCGACGATCTCCTCAACAGCGAGGAGCGCGCCGACGAATTCCTGCTGATGGGACTCCGTCTCGCCGAAGGCATCGACCCCGAGCGCTACACCGCCCTCTCCGGCCGCCCGCTCGACCCCAAGCGCATCGCACTGCTGCGCGAGGAAGGTGCGATCACGGTCGACACCAGCGGCCGCCTGCGCGTGACAAGCAGCGGATTTCCGGTGCTGGATGCCGTGGTCGCGGACCTGGCGGCATAAGCTCTCACCACATCGTCGTGCTGGCGAAAGCCAGGACGACGGCGGAGAAACAACTACGCCCCAAAACTCTTCGGCGAGCCCGCGACCGCGACGCCGCCGCCGTTCGTCACCTTCATCACCGCGAGGCCACGTTCGTTGGTGCCGTCGGCGCGGAAGCGGAACAGGCCGTCGATGCCGGCAAAGCCCGAGGGGTTGGTGAGCACGTCGGACGAGAAGCGCGTGGTGCCTTGCGTGCGCGCGAGCGCGGCGACGAGGGCGACCGCGTCATAGGCGAGCGTTGCGGTGCGAATCGGCTCGGCGCCGTATTTGGTGCGGTAGCGGCCGGAGAAACCGCGGAAGCCGGCCGGATCCGGCGCGGCATAGAGGCCGCCTTGCAGCGCCGAGCTCGCATAGACGCGCGGATTGTCCCACAGGCCGGTGCCGAGCAGCTGGATGTTGCGCAAATTCGCGCCCGCCGCGGTCATCGCATCCGCCACCGTGACGACGGCGTCGCCGTCATCGGCGATGAACAGCGCATCGGCGCTGCCGAGCTGCTGCGCCACGGCGCGCGCCGGCGTGGCGCGATCGGCACCGTATCTCTCGAACGCGACGATGCGGCCGCCACGCCGCGGCACCGCCGCCTTCACCGCGGCCTCGACCACGTTGCCATAGGCATTGTCGGGCACGAGCACGGCGACCGAGCGCTTTCCGATGCTGGCGGAATATTCGACGATGCGGTTGACGTCGGACTCCGGCAGGAAGCTCAGCAGATAGACGCCGCGGCCGGCGATGCTGGAATCGGTCGAGAACGCGATGACGGAAATGCCGCGCGTGCGCGCGACCTGCGCCACCGCCGGCACCGACTGCGCAAACAGCGGTCCCAGGATGATCTCGGCGCCTTCGTCGACCGCCTGCTGCGCACCAGCCTGCGCGCCTTGCGGGCTGCCATTGTCGTCCTTGATCAGGAGCTGGATGTTCGGATTCTGGAATTCGGCCAGCGCCATCTCGGCGGCGTTCCGCATGGACTGCGCGGCGAGGCCGGCGTTGCCGGCGGCCGAGAGCGGCAGGATCACGGCAACCTTCACCCCGCCGGTGCCGGCGGTCGTGGCCTGTTGCGGCGGGCCGGCCGGCTGAGCCGGGGGCGCGGAGGAGCTGCTGAAGGGATTGGAGAACTGGCTGAGGCTCTGCTGCACGCCGGCGCAGGCCGACAGCAGCGGCGCGCCGAGCAACAGGCCGAGCGCGCTCCGCCGGGTCGCACCCGACGATTGGGACCCCGGTTCGGAAGACTTTGGATGACGCGGGCCCAGCATGGCAGCTTCTCTTTTGACCTGCCGTCGCCAGCCGGTCACACACTCTTGCCGCGACAGAAGCCGCGGATTCAGGCATATTGTCGGCAAATAGTTAACCAAAACAAAAGGATAATGATCGCTTAACGCGGCCGCACATCAATTCCCGGTTAGCTGTTCGCCGTTCGTCGCCCAGCATCAAGGCGGCGTTTCCGCCGCGAATATGGCGCTGGTGCTTGATCCCCTCTCGAATGTGATCCCGGATGGATCACATTCCCGTCCCCTTCAGTTCTTGCCTCACCCCTCGCTTGCCCTCTTGCCTCGGCATGATCTTTTTCGGAGGACCGGTTCCCAGCCCCGTGGATCATGCCTAAGTTCGTTTCATTATGCGCGCAAAGCCGGCCCCGATAAATACGCCTGAAGGCACAGACGCCGCCCCGCGCGGCTTCTCCATCGATGCCCATCGTGTTGCGGCGCCGAAAGCCGCCGCAGGTCTCTATCTGGTCGCCACCCCGATCGGCAATCTCGGCGACATCACCCTGCGCGCGCTTCAGACGCTCGCCGGCGTCGACGTCATCGCCTGCGAGGACACCCGCATCACCAGGCGCCTGACCGAGCGCTACGACATTTCCGCGCCGCTCAAGCCCTATCACGAGCACAATGCCGAGGCCGCGCGCCCGAAGATCCTGGAGCGACTTTCGCAAGGCGGCTCGGTCGCGCTGGTGTCGGACGCCGGCACGCCGCTGATCTCCGATCCTGGCTTCAAGCTGGTGCGCGAGGTCTGCGCCGCCGGCCATGCCGTCTACGCGCTGCCCGGCCCGTCCTCGGTGCTGGCGGCGCTGTCGGTCGCGGCGCTGCCGACCGACCGCTTCTTCTTCGAGGGCTTTCTGCCGGCAAAATCCGCCGCGCGCAGGTCGCGCCTTGCCGAGCTTGCCCGCATCGATGCGACGCTGGTGATGTTCGAATCCGGCAACCGCGTGCAGGACACGCTCGCCGAGCTCGCCGAGATCATGGGGACGCGCGAGGCCGCGATCTGCCGCGAGCTGACGAAGCTGCACGAGGAGATTTCGCGCGCGACGCTGAACGAGCTGGCACGCGAGGCAGATGCGCTGGAGACGCGCGGCGAGTTCGTGCTGGTGATCGCACCGCCTGCGGCGGACGCCGAGATGCTGACGTCGGATGCGCTCGACGATCTCCTGCGCGCGCAGCTGGCCACCCACAGCGTCAAGGACGCGGTGGCCCATGCCGTCGAGCTGTCCGGCCGGCCGCGGCGCACGGTCTATGCCCGCGCACTCGAGCTCGCAAGAGATTTGCGGGGCGGCGATGGCGAAGACTGAGGGCGGAGCGGAACCGAAAGCCCCCTCGCCCGAGCGCGTCGCCGCGTTCCGCACCGGCATCTCCGCCGAGAGCCGCGCCGCCGCCTATCTCATGGCCAAGGGCTATCGCATCCTCGCCAAGCGCTACCGCACCCCGCATGGCGAGATCGACATCGTGGCGCGCCGCCGCAACCTGATCGCCTTCGTCGAGGTCAAGGCCCGCGCGAGCCTCGACGATGCCGCCTTCGCCGTGACGCCGCGCCAGCAGCAGCGCATCATCGACGCCGCGCAAGGCTGGCTCGTAGCGCATCCCGAGCATGCCGAATTCGAATTGCGATTCGACGCCATGCTGATTGCGCCGCGGTCACTTCCGCGCCATGTGTTGGCAGCATTCGACGCCTCGACCTGAAAGGCAGACCATGAAACTGAACGTCGCCGTCCAGATGGACCCCATCGCCCGCATCAACGTCAAGGGCGATTCCACCTTTGCGCTGCTTCTGGAGGCGCAGAAGCGCGGCCACGGCCTGTCCTATTACACGCCCGACAAGCTCTCGATGGTCGGCGAGGAGCTGGTCGCGCCGGTGCAGCTGCTGACCGTGCGCGACGAGCCGGGCGATCATTTCACCCTCGGGGAGCCCAAGCGCGAGGCGCTGAACGGCTTTGACGTGGTGCTGCTGCGGCAGGACCCGCCGTTCGACCTCGCCTACATCACCTCGACGCATTTCCTGGAGCGCATCCATCCGAAGACGCTGGTCGTCAACGATCCGGCCTCGGTGCGCAACGCCCCGGAAAAGCTGTTCGTGATGAACTTTCCGCAGCTGATGCCGCCGACCCTGATCTCGCGCGACCTGGATGAGATCAACGCGTTCCGGGACAAGCACGGCGCGGTCGTCATGAAGCCGCTGCACGGCCATGGCGGCGCGGCGGTGTTCCGCGTGATGCCGCAGGACATGAATTTCGGCTCGCTGTTCGACATGTTCTCGGTCACGTTCAAGGAGCCCTGGGTGATCCAGCAGTTCATTCCCGAGGTGAAGCACGGCGACAAGCGCATCATCCTGGTCAACGGCGAGTTCGCCGGCGCGGTGAACCGCGTGCCCGCTGCCGACGACCTCCGCTCCAACATGGTGCGCGGCGGCGCGGCGCAGGAGACCGAACTCACGCCGCGCGAACGCGAGATCTGCGCCACCGTCGGCCCGGCGCTGCGCGAGCTCGGCCTGCTGTTCGTCGGCATCGACGTCATCAACGGCAACCTCACCGAGATCAACGTGACATCGCCAACGGGCATCCGCGCCATCGCGCGGCTCGGCGGCCCGGACGTCGCGGCGAAGGTCTGGGACACGATCGAGCAGAAGCGGGCGAAGTAGGCCGGCAGGGACCGTGTAGAGGACGCGCGCGGCCTCTCCCCAACGTCGTCCCGGCGAAGGCCGGGACCCATACCCCCAGGGAGTGGTTTGGCGAAGACCCGCCGTTGGTACTTCTACCTACTACAATCGAAAGATCACGCGGTATGGGTCCCGGCCCCCCGTGCGCAATTGCGCACTAGGTGTGGAGCCTCAAGAGGTTGTCCTCGGTCAAACCGAGCCGGCTGATCGGCGTTTGAGATTTTATACCACCGTGGGGCCGGTGCCAGTTGTATTGGTGCAGCCAGATCGGCAGCTCCCGGGCGCGCCGATCTGATGTGGGATAGGCTTTGGCATAAGCCCATTCGCGAAGCGCTGTCTGAATGAAGCGCTCGGCCTTGCCGTTTGTTCTCGGCGTGTAAGGCTTGGTGCGGATATGCTTGATGCCGAGGTCCCGGCAAGCGTCGCGGAAGGCGAAGGACTGGTAGCAACTCCCATTGTCGGTCATGACACGCGTGACGGTGACGCCGAGGTTTTTGTAATAAGCCACAGCGGCCTTGAGAAAGGGAACAGCGCTGTCCGCCGTCTCATCGGGCTTGATCTCGGAGAAGGCGACGCGGGAATGGTCGTCGATGCAGACGTGGACGAAATCCCAGCCGGCGCCGCGGCTCTTGTTCGGACCACTCGGATCGCCAGTGATGCGGTGGCCAACACGCTTGAAACGCCCGAGCTTCTTGATGTCGATGTGAATGATCTCGCCTGGGGTCTCGCGTTCATAGCGGCGTTCCGGCTCGACCGGTTCGAGATCTCGGATCCGGTTTAGTCCCAAGCGGCGCAGAATGCGGCTGACAGTGGCCGGTGATACAGCGGCCTTAGCTGCGATCTGCTTGCCGGTATGACGTTGGCGGCGCAAGACCTCGACAACCGTGCACGTGGCTGGCGGGGTTTGGCTCGGCGATGAGTGGGGTCTGGAGGAGCGGTCGCGCAACCCTTCTACGCCTTCCTCGCGGAACCGCTTGACCCATTTGGCAACGGTCTTCGGCGTCGTGTTGAACTGGAAAGCCGCGTCGGCCTGGCTCAGCCCGCCCTCGACCACGCTTCGCACCATCGCCTCTCGACCTTTTGGGCGTCAAAGGCGCATTCTTGTGGACGTTCATCTGGTCTCTCCTTGGAACACTGAAGCTTCGCAACCTCAGCTTCCTCGGTTCAGACCAGATGGACAACCTCCTGAAAGACCACA
>NZ_FOQJ01000024.1:0-9975 GCF_900113725.1 Bradyrhizobium sp. cf659 | reverse complement strand
GCACGATGACGTGCTCGCCGTTGGCCAGTGTGAAGTCCAGATCGCCGGTCGGCGTGAACGGGCTCAGCCCGCTGGCCAGCGTCACCGTGTAGGTGATCGAGCCGCCCTGCTCGCTGGTCGACGGCGTCGCCGTCAGCGTCGCCGTCACCGGGTCGAGTGTGTCATTGATCGTGACCGTCGCGTGGCCGAAGCTCGTGTAATTCACCGCCTCGAAATTGCCGCCGGACGTGCCGGTGATCGACACCTGGGTCGTGTTGCCGTCCAGGTAGACGTCATCACCCTGCGCGGGCTGCGGAGCGGACGACGCGAGCAACTGACCGGGCGCAAAGGTGATGTTCACGCCATTGTCCAGCGTCACCGTGAACGGCGTCAGCGACGCGTAGTCCATGTGCGCCGTGTAAACGATCATCTGGTTCTCGAGCACCACGACATCGTGCAGCGTCACGAAGTTGGTGTTGATCGTGTCGTTGACCGTCACCGTCGCCGTGTCGGACGTGTTCAGCGTCTCATAGTTCCCACCGGCCGCGCCGGTGACCGAGACCGTGTAACTCTCGTGATCGACATAGGGGTCGTCGCCCTGCACCGCGAACGGCGTCGAGACACCGGTGGTCTGGCCATCGAGGATCGTGATGGTCGCGCCGTTGCTCAAGCTCAGCACGAGGTTGCTGCCCTGCGGGGCATGATCCACGCTGGCCGAGATCGTCGCCGTGCCGACGCCCTCGTTCACCGTCACGTCGTTCAACGTCACCGTGGTCGGATCGATGGTGTCCTTGATCGTGACCGTGGCGTGGCCGTAGGTTGAGTAATTCACCGCCTCGAAATTGCCGCCGGAGGTGCCGGTGATCGAGACCTGGGTCGACTGGCCGTCCAGGTAGACGTCATCGCCCTGCGCAGGCTGCGGAGCAGACGACGCGAGCAACTGACCGGGCGCGAAGGTGATGTTCACGCCATTGTCCAGCGTCACCGTGAACGGCGTCAGCGACGCATAGTCCATGTGCGCCGTGTAAACGATCGTCTCGTTCTCGAGCACCACGACATCGTGCAGCGTCACGAAGTTGGTGTTGATCGTGTCGTTGACCGTCACCGTCGCCGTGTCGGTGGTGTCCAGGAGCTCATAATTGCCGCCAGCCGCGCCGGTGACCGAGACGGTGTAGGTCTCGTGATCGACATAGGGGTCGTCGCCCTGCACCGCGAACGGCGTCGAGGTGCCCGTAGTCTGGCCATTGAGGATCGTGATCGTCGCGCCGTTGCTCAAGGTCAGCACGAGGTTGCTGCCCTGCGGGGCATGGTCCACGCTGGCCGAAATCGTCGCCGTGCCGACGCCCTCGTTCACCGTCACGTCGTTCAACGTCACCTTGGTCGGGTCGCTGTCGTCGGTGACCACGAACGATACCGTCGATCCCGACGTATCGCCGTCGCCATCGGTCACGGTGTACGTGAAGTTCGCCGGCCCGCCGGTCTTGTAGACGTCGTCGGGCTGCGCAACGAACTTGTAGGCGCCGTCCGCGGTGACCTGGAGACTGCCATGGGCGATCGAGATCGCCTGGGAATACCCGTCACCACCGAACGACAGGGTCACCCCGTTGATCTCAGTGACGGTTGCGCCGTCAGCGCCCGGATCGAAATCGAGCTGCCCGGTGACCGGTGCGGCCCCTTCGAGAACGTTCTGCGACCCTTCCGCAAATGCATGCGGACCGTCGTCCTGGAAATTGATGTGAAGCCCGGCCGGCGAAACGGCATGGGCGGTGTCGCCGTCACCGTCGGTCGCGGTGGCCGAGATGTACACGAGGCCGTTCGTGATCGAGACCTCGTCGTCATAGGCAGCAGGCGTCGAGCCATCGACATTGTGCGCGATCGCCGCAAATTGTGCGACCCACAGATGCCCGTCGGTGTCGAGATAGAGCGCGAACACCTTCTCGCCGGTCTGGACGTTGTTGCTGTCGACGCCCCAGACGATGTTCGGGTTGGTGGAATCCGTGAACAGGAAGATGTCGTGGTTGCCGACCGTGGTGTTCAGTCCGGAATCCTGGCCGGTGAATCCGCCACCGGTGGAATTTGTCAGTTGATAGGACACACCTCCGGCCGGGCCCGGTCCATCCGTGCCGAAATCAGGCGTCGTGAACAGAGTGTTGGCGGCGCCGGTCGACTCGGCGTAGCCGAGAACCGTACCGATCTGGGCGCCGGCAATCGCGGCCGTCAGCACGCTCGGGGCCGTCGCGGGATCGACGTCGTTCTCCGGGTTCGGGCCGGATTGCGGGGTAAATCCCGCGCTCTCGTCGTGAGTGACGCTGAGCGTGGCGGGAGCGCACACCACGGACGAGATGCCGCTCACCGAGAACGGATGACCGACATTGTCCTCCTGAGGATCATTCGGGTCGGCCGGAAGCGTCGGCGCGCCGTTCGCCGTGCTCGAGAACGCGACGTTGTCGTAATTGGAGATGACGAGACGATTGAAGTCGTCGGTCGTGTCGACCGTGACGGTTGCACCCTCGTTCAGGCCGACGATGACGACGCCGACAAGCGTGTTGCCGTCATAGACCGGAATCTTGGTGTAGCTGGCATCCCCGGTGACGGTGACGTCGTTCAGCGTGATCGGCAGCGGATTGCCGTCATCGGTGAAGTTGGTGTTGTCATTGGCGTTGAAGACCTGGACGAAAACCGTCGCCGTATTGCTCCCGCTGCCCTGGATCTGGTGGATCGTGAACGAGGCCGCATCGACCTCATAGTGCCCATTATAGGCAAAGGCATTGGCAGGGAACGTGACATTGTTGACGAAGTCGAGCCGCAGAATCTCCGCAGCCTGGTCGTTGCCTCCGTGGACCTCATGGCCCTCGAGCGTCTGGTTGCCGACGCCGATATCGCTACCCGTCGTATTGATCGTGTTCGGGTTCGGACCGTTACCCTGACCGATTCCGGACAACAGCACGTCCTGGTCGCTCGGACCGTCGAGACCGCGTTCGTCGACATTCCCCGCCTTGATGCCGACATAGGTGAGCGGCGTATCGACGCATTCCTGCGAAGCGGAGATCGTCGGACCGGAATCGTCGATGGAGACGATGGAATGGCCGTTGTCGATGAGAGTCGCGGTGGCCGATTTCGTGACATGGTCACCATCGCCGTCGGTCACCGTCACCGTCAGCTTCACGCCGACGCTCTGGCCGGCAATCGCCGTCAGCAACGAGATCGACTCGTCGAACAGCGAGGGATTCTCGGGCAACTGGGAGCCGGCAGGCTCCGACGCATCGTGATCGATCGGCAGGAATTGATCGACCACGAGCTGCGCCGTGGCCGGATCCGTCGAGCTCAACGTGATGCGCAGGACGACGAAATCGTCGCTGGTGGTCTGCTGCGTATCATGGCCGATGCGGCCGACGATCTGGCCACCCTCGACCGTCAGCCAGACCGTCCGATGGTCCACCGACGTGCCTTCGAGCGGGCTACCAGCCAGCGCGGTCGCGACGAGGTTGGTCTTGATGCCGCCCACCTCGGGCGCGCCGGTCAGGACAAGGCTCAGCGCCGACGTAACGGGATTGACCAGGGCGGGACCATCGGCCCCGTAGTCGATCACCGCATTCGTGAACAAGGGGGCCAGCAGCCCCGCCCCCGTCATCAGCTCGCCGATCTCAGCCGTCGAGGTCGCGTCCGTCGTGAACGTGACGGTGGCGTTGCCGGTGTCGTCGGCGATTCCGTTCGGCGTTCCGCCGCCCGACTCGCCCTCGCCGATGTTGTATTGATCCGGCAACGACCCGTCATGGCCGATCGTCTCGTCCAGATTCAGTGCGAGCGCGACAAATTCCGGTGTGGTCACGTCGGTGCCGATCGTCAGCGCCGGACCATCGTCGTTGAAGTGGATCCTGCTCGAAATATCCGCCGACGCGGACGCGGTGTCGCCATCGCCATCCTTGATCGTCACGACGGCCGAGATCGAGCCCGCGGCCAGCGAGGCCTGATCGTTCGGATTGGACGTATCGGAGTGATGCAGCGAGAGATATTCGACCACCGAGACCTTGCCGGTGACCGGATCGATCGCGACCGCAAAGGCGGTCTTGCCGCTCAGTTCGGGATGAACATTGTCCTGGCCCACCGTGCCGATTACCCGGCCGGCAAGATCCTGCGACAAGGTGATCTCCGTTCCGTCCGTCAAGGTCACCCCGGACGTGGACGATTTCAGCTCGAGCGAATAGGTGATCGCCGCAGTCGGATCGGGGCCATCGACGCCGAAATACGGCAGGATCGACAACGCCGCGCCGCTGCTTGTCGCAGAGGCGAGCGGCGATCCGGGCTCATCCGGATCAACGCCGGGATTCTGCACGCCCGCAAAGATCTGCAGCGGGCTGGCAACGTCGTTCGCCTGGTTGCCCGGGGTCTCGTCCGCAGTCACCCCGAAATTGCGAGACACCGTCGCCGCCACCAGCGGGCCGTCGTCCTCGAACTGGATGTCCCCGCCAATGTTGGCGGACGCCGACGCGTGGTCGCCGTCGCCGTCGGTGACCGTCACGGTCGCCTTGACTTGGCCGAGGGCGTTTGCCAGCGAGACCGCCTCATCGATATCGCCGCCGATGTCGGCGCTGTCATGGTGAAGCGAAACATACTGGACGACCGACACCTTGCCGCTCACCGGGTCGATCGCAATCGCAAACGCGGCCGGATCGTTGGTGCCCGTCACGTCGTTGCCGGGATCGCTCCCGTCGTAACGGCCGACGATCAGCCCGTTCTCGAGGAACAGGAAGATCTCCTTCCCTTCCGTCGTGGTGAGCATCGCATCGACCGGGCCGGTCGTGCTCTGGCCCTGCGCGTCGGTCAGCGTCAGCGAGAAGACCTGGGCGCCCGTCTTGGCCGCGCCGTCGGTACCGTAGTCCACATTGTCGATGGTGAGCGCGGCGACGTTGCTCTGCGCATACCCGATGGGAAGACCGAAGAGACCCTGCGGGTCGTGTCCGGGATTGATGACGCCGTTGAAAACGGGCGTGAACAGAATGTCATTGTCGTCGCCGAACGGCGGGCTCTGCAACAGCAGGGTCTCGTCGTGGACGACAGCAAATCCTTCCGTCTCCGATACCGTTACCGTCGGACCATCGTCGTCGAACGCGATGAACGATCTCTCGTTGCCGATCAGGGTGACCTGGGCCGACGAGCTGGTCTGGTCGCCATCACCGTCCGTGGCAGTGGTCGTGAGCTCGAGGTTGAGCGTTCCGTTTCCAACGAGATGCAGGATCGTCTGCTCGTCGAACTGCGACGGATTCTCGGAGCCACCGTGGTCGATCGGCAGGAACTGATCGACCGTGATCGTCGCCGCGGAGGGATCGGTGGCGTCGTCAAGGGTGATGCGGAAGGCAACGTATTCATGCTCGGCAGCACCGTCACCGACGATCCGCCCTTCGAGCGTATTGTCGTCGACCTGAACCAGCACGATGGCGCGCTGCGCCGCGGTGAGGTTCTCGAGCGGCGTGCCGACCAGCGCGGTCGCAGTCAGGTTCGTGTCGACGGTTTCACCGGAAAGCACCAGCTTGAGGACGTTGCTGATGCCGCCCTTGGCGCCAGGACCGTCCGTTCCGAAGTCGACAATGGCTGTGTCAAACAGCTCCGCCAGTGCACCCGCGGTGGTCGACAGCTCGCCGATCGCCTGCCCCTGCGTCGGGTGGATCGCGACGGTAACGGTTGTGGCCTTATCATCAGCGGTGCCGTTCGACGGCCCGAAGCCGGATTCGGTCTCGCTCCCGTTGTAGCGATCGCTGAGCTGGCTGTCTCCCTGACCGATAGTCTCGTCGAGGTCGAGCAGGCCAACGTTGGTCGGATGTTCGCCCTCCTCCCGCGTGATCGTCGGACCGTCGTCGTCGAATGCGATGAACGAATTCTCGCTGCCGATCAGGTTGACCTGGACCGTCGAGCTGGCGTGGTCGCCATCACCGTCGGTGACTGTCGTCGTGAGTTGCAGGCCGAGCGTATCGGTCCCGGTAAGGTGGAGGAGGATCTGCTCGTCAAACACCGACGGGTCTTCCGAGCCGCCGTGATCGATCGCAAGGAACTGGTCGACCGTGATATGCGCGGTCGCAGGATCGCTGGCGTTCACCAGCGAGATGCGGAAGGCGACGTATTCGTCGCCATTATTGGCAACGCCGTCCCCGACGATCCGGCCCTCGATCGTGGTGTCGTTGACCTGAACCAGGACGATCGATCGCGCGGCTGCGTCGAGGCCTGCGAGCGAAGTGCCGGCAAGCGCCGTGGCGGTCAGATTCGTGCCGACCGTCTCACTCGAGAGCACCAGCTTCAGGACGTTGCTGATGCCACCCTCCGGCCCGGGACCATCGGTCCCGAAGTCGACGAGCGCCGCCGGAAAGAGATTGGCAAGTCCGCCCGCAGGCGTCGACAATTCGCCGATCGCCTGGCCCTGCGTCGGCGCGGTGGACACCGTGATGGTCGTCACTCCGGTGTCGTCCAGAGTGCCGTTCGGCGTGACGCCGTTCGATTCAGTCTCGCCGGTGTTGTAACGATCGACCAGCGGGCTGTCTTCGTGACCAATGGTCTCGTCGAGATTCAGCAGGCCGATGGAAGGCAGTTCGCTGCCCTCGCCGCGCGTGACCGTCGGACCATCGTCGAGAAATGACACGCCGAGCGAGCCGGTCGACACCGCAGTCGCCGTGTTGCCGGCACCGTCGGTCACCGTCTGCTGCACGAAAACGACATCGCCAAGCTGCGCGCCTTCGCTCGTGTCGGGCTCGGACACGGTGCCGTGCTTGATGGCTTCATACTGGGCCACGTCAAGCTTCAGCGTCGCTGGATCGAGGTAGAGCTGGAAGGCAACCGCACCGTTCGGATCGGCCACGCCGCCGGCGCCCTCACGTCCGACGACCAGACTGCCCTCGGTGAACAGGAAGATTTCATTGCCGGTGACCGTGGCCTGCAGACCGGAATCGACGCCGGCGAACGCCGCGCCGGTCGAGGTCGTCAGCGCATAGACCACCGTTCCGGTCCCGCCGCTGCCGAAACCGGCGCTCGACGACGCGATCTCCGAAACGGCGCTTTGGGCCCATCCGATCAGTCCGACGGCGGAGAAGACTGCGGGCAGAGCAGCATTGGGCAGATCGTTAGCGCCGTTCAGAATCTGGACGTCGACGGTTTCATCGTGGATGACGATCGTCCCCGAGAGCGTAAAGGCTGCGCTCGGCGGAGTCGTTGCGGGCAGTCCGGCGAACGTCTCCGGATTGAGGACGAAATTGCCGAGCTGTTCCTGCCCGAGCAGGTCCAACGGATTGCCAGCGTTCAAGGTATCGACCGCAGCATTGGAGAAGCTGGCGCCGCTGCCCTGGGCGTTGCCGTTGCCATCACCGGCCGCAGGCAGCACGGACTGGTCGGTGGTGATCGGGAAGAGGCTCGCGAATTCCTGCACGTTGACGTCGCGCCCGGGCGCCAGCTCGATGGAGAGCAGGTGCTGATCGTCGTGACGGGAATCGAAGACCGGATCGACCGTGATCGTCGACTTGTTGTCGAACAGAATGATCAGCTTCTCGCCGACATGGACGAGCGTGATCTTTTCGTTGGCTATCGCGGAGAAATCGAGCTTGACCTTCTGGTCAAATCCGAGATGTACGACCACCGCCTGATCTGTTAGCGGCTTTGCCAGCGTGAAAGTTCGAACTGGAGTTGTGTTGGTCGGAATAGCTGTGCCGGTAGCCTGCGCTACCTGAAATTGTGCGTTCATAATCTATCTGCCCCTGCCAAAACACTGTGCAGTTCAAATCAAGTCTGTAGAAAGCAATTCGAAAAATTTCGCTATTAAGCTATTGTTAACCGAGGCGGGGGTCAACGAAATCAACTAGTTAACGAAGGGTTTTTGGCGCACCGTGGTAAATTGGCTAATCCGCACACACGGCGCCGAAAAAGCATTTAAATTGAGCATCTTGCAACGAATTGACCGGGAAAACGCGGCAAGCGGGAGAGCACCAATGAGGGTATTATTGTCCGCATGCATCGCAATGTCGTCTGGGTTGTTGTCTGGGTTCGTCACACCAGCCTTGGCCGAGGACGCATTGTCTCCCGTCGAACGAACGGTCAAATCCGCCCCCAATAAGGACACGCGGGTCGGCGTCTTCATCAACGTGCTACCCGATTGCACGTCGGGTCCCCTGCCGACGATCCGCCTGGTCAATGCGCCCGCATCCGGGAAGGTGACGGTCAAGTCGGCGAAGGTGAAAGCCACGAACTACAAGTCATGCCTCGCGCTGGAAGTGCCGGCCTATGTCGCGTTCTACAAGTCGCAGCCCGACTTCATCGGCGACGACGTTCTGACGATCGAGGTCAAATATGCCGGCGGCCGGACGGAAATTCAGAAGATCACGGTCAGCGTTGTAGGCCCCGGAGCGCAGCAGAAGATTTAGCAGTCGGGTTCTTCACACAGGTACCCGGCCGGGCATGCCGGCCGGGATAAAGTCGCACTTGAACTCACGGATGCAGCAGGAAATTACTCGCTGTCAGGCCGAGATTTGTGCCCGCCAGAACGATCATCATATCGGCGTGCCCCTGATCCTCTGCCGCGTTGCTGGTGTTGGCGTAGACGATCGTGTTGCCGCCGGATTCAATCCAGGCAACGCTGTGCGCATTGAGGTTCACGCCGGCACCGCTGAGGGGCGCCTGATACGTCGTAATATCGCTACCGACCGCACCGAGCTGCGTGAAGTCGATCGTGTCCTGGCTCGATCCGCCCGCCGTGAAATTGTAGATCGCATCGTGCCCGATGGTGGTGTTCGAGCTCTCGGCAGCGAACTTGTAGAGGAAGTTATCCTTGCCGTCGCCGCCGATCAGTTGGTCGGCTCCTCCGCCGCCGTAGATCGTATCGGCGTTCGGACCGCCAAGCAGCGCATCGCTTCCCCCATTTCCGGTCAGCGCGTCGTTGCCGTTCATGCCGAACATGATGTCGACGCCACTGCCACCGATCATGGTGTCCTTGGTGGCGACGCCCACCCAGACGTCGACGCTAGTCTGGGTCGTGTTGTTTGCCTGATCGGTCGCAGTGACCGTCAGGTGATAGGGAACATCATCGCCGTTCGCGGCCGTTTGAGCTGTCAAATTCGAACCGCCGACAAACAGCTCGCCCGTATTGGGGTCGATCGAGAATTTCGCTGCGTCACTTCCGGTCAGCGCGAAATGAAAGGTGTCGATGGCATCGGGATCGCCCGTTGCGACGAACTTGCCGAGATCTGCGCCGGAGTTCAGCGAGTTGCCGTTGTCCGCCGTGCCGAGAACGCCCATCGAGCTGACCACGAAATTGATGCCTGTGGGTCCTCCCAGATCGGCCTGCAGTGCATTGATCGCGAAAGAAGACGAGCTGCTGGCGGCACCGTGGCTGTCCACGGCGTCGATCAGGAGCGTGTAGCTGCCAGCGTTGAGATTGGCGGCGTCAGCGACGGTCACGATGCCATTGGCGTTGACCGAGAACAGGCTGGCGCCGGTTCCGCCCGTGATCTGATAGGTCACGGAGTCGCCGGCGTCCGGATCGGTCGAATGCGCCGTCAGCCCAACGGACGTACCGTTCGTCGCGTGAGCGTTGACGGAGTTGACTGTATTGTCACTATCGACGGGCGCCGTCGGCGCCTCGTTGACGTCGGTCACGTTGATCGTCACCGCCTTGGTATCGAACAGGCCGCCGCCGTCGGTCACCGTCACGTTGACGTGGTAGGCGTTCTTGACCTCGTAGTCCGCCGACGCCTTCAGCGTCACCTCGCCGGTCGCCCCGTCGATGTTGAACGCACCGGCGTCTGTACCGCCAAGGCTATAGGTCAGCACATTGTTCGGCGCCGTCGTGTCTGGATCGCTGGCAGACGCGTCGTAGATGATCGTGCTGACCGGCGCATTTTCTGCGACCGTCCCCGTCCCTCCCGACGTCAACGCCGGCTGCTCGTTCACGTCAGTGACGGCGACGTTGATCGTGGTCTCGACCGCAAAGGCATCCGTCGTGTTGTCGGTCGCGGTGACCTTCAC